>JAZRPH010000001.1:0-30403 GCA_045649125.1 Acutalibacteraceae bacterium
ATACATATACTCACATCACTGAGGATATGAAACGCAACGCATCAAGTGTGGTCGGTGGATTCCTAACGAATATCTTAGGAGAGGACTTGAAACCATGGCAGACAGACGAAAGAAAGGCTCAGGAAGCGTAAGAGAACGCTCAGACGGACGTTGGGAAGGTCGTGTCATCGTAGGTTATGATGACAACGGCAAACCCATACAGAAAAGTGTATTTGCTAAAACCAAAACTGAATGCAATAAGAAACTGAAACAGTTGAAAGACGAAACGGTTATGGTTACCGGCAGACTTCCTTCTCATGCAAAAGCAAGTATGAAGTTCGGCGAATGGATGGATATGTGGTATCAATACTACGGTAAGATGGGCGTATCACCAACCACGCAAGACTCATATAAGAACTACATTTACAACCACATAATTGTAGATATCGGTGACCTGCAACTCGACCAATTGACTCAAAAACACCTGCAAGACTACTATGAGAGATTAAAACTCGGAGGTCGTCTTGTACGCCAAAATGTCTTCGGCGATGGCGTATCTGATAGAATGGTCAGAGGATGCCATGCCATCTGCCGTAAGGCATTGGAGAAGGCATGTGCTGTAGGTCTCATCCCGATCAATCCTGCAATCGGTTGTAAGATACCGCCTAAAAAGGCAAGAGAGATGGAAATCCTCACTCGTGAGGAAATCCAAAGGTTCATCATACAAGCAGCCTATGATGGCTACTACGAACTGTTCTTGCTCGAATTCGCCACAGGCATGCGACGTGGTGAAATATGTGGATTGCAGTGGAACGACCTCAACTTCAACACCGGCGAGCTGAGTATTCGCAGACAGGTCGTAAGTGTAAATGACGGTGTGATGGTTAAGAAACCCAAGACCAAAAACTCGGTCAGAACGGTCATCATCGATACAGCACTACTGAAAGTCCTGTATGAACTGAAAGAGAAATCAGAGTCAGAGTGGATATTCGCATCACCTGTAAAGGCTGACTCACCATTAAACCCTCAAACCGTCTATCGCAAGACTCAGCAGATCCTCGAAAGAGCTGAGTGCAAGAAGGTGCGATTCCATGACCTGCGACACACCTTCGCAACCATGTCACTTGAAAACGGCATGGATATCAAAACCCTATCTAATATGATAGGACATTCCTCGGTGGCAACTACGCTTGATATCTACAGCCACATCACCGATGAGATGCTCAAAAATGCCTCAAGAGTAATCGATAGAGGTATCGGCAAGGAAATCAACCGCCCCGAAAACGAAATCGAAATAGCGATGAAACAAGAGGTCACACCGCCCACAAAGACAGACTTCACTGCATACAAAGGTAAGATTCGTAAGAGTGGCACAGGTGGCATATACAAGCTCAATGATCACCTTTACGAAGGACGATACACACCCACCAATGCCTACGGCAAGCGTGAAAGCTGTAACGTGTATGGTAAAACCTATGAAGAATGCGAAGCCAAACTTGAAGAAATGATAGCAAGGAAACGAGCAGAGATTGCTGCCGAGAAGGCAAGACTTAAAGAACAAACCCCTGCGTAAACAACGAAAGGAACGGTACGAAATGATTCGTATCGTTCCTTTTTTTGCTTACCAAATAGGTTAAAATTTATACAGAAAGCAAACGAAAATCAAAAAACGCATTGACAAACATCTATGTATTGCATATAATATAAACATAGACAATTATCTATGCGAGGTGTTTTATATGTGTGAAATTGATGTAGCTTTGATTTGCAAAGCATTGTCGGACGCAAACCGTTTGAAAATTGTAGAAATGCTATCAGACGGAGAAAAATGCGGTTGTAAGTTGCTTGAAGCATTTAACATTACTCAACCAACCCTTTCTCATCATATGAAGATTTTGGAGGAAAGCGGTCTTGTAAAGGGAGAGAAGCAAGGCAAATGGACACATTATTCGCTCTGCTGTGAAACCTTAAGAGAGTTCAAATCCTTTATAGCATCACTCGAATGTTGTAAGGACGGTGACTGCGAATGACGGCAGTTTGGGATTTTATTCAGAATGAAATTCTTGGTATGCATTGGCTTAACCGATTACTTGGATCAATATTAAATGCGATTGGTCTTTCGACTGATAGTCGCATAGGCGCCAGTGTGCAATTCTTTATCTATGATATGATAAAGATTATGGTGCTGCTCGGTGTGCTGATTTTAATTATCTCGTATATTCAAAGTTACTTCCCACCGGAAAGGACAAAGAAGATACTTGGTAGATTTCACGGTATAGGTGCAAACATCATCGCCGCCTTGCTCGGTACAGTAACGCCATTCTGCTCATGCTCGTCAATTCCATTGTTTATCGGATTTACAAGTGCAGGACTGCCTCTCGGTGTTACGTTCTCCTTCCTCATTTCTTCACCGATGGTAGATCTCGGCAGTCTTGTTTTGCTTTTGAGCATTTTCGGTTGGAAGGTCGCTCTGCTTTATGTGGTGCTCGGCCTTGTGATTGCCGTTATCGGCGGTACGCTTATCGAGAAGCTACACCTTGAAAGTCAAGTGGAAGAATATATCCGCAACGGTCGTTCCCTCGATATTCCACAAGAGGAACTGCATTTCAAAGACCGCATGAAATATGCATGGGAACAGGTTGTATCCACCGCTAAAAAGGTGTTCCCGTATGTTTTGGTCGGAGTAGGTATCGGTGCGATTATCCACAATTGGATACCGGAAGATTTCATCGTAAAAGTCCTTGGTGATAATAACCCCTTTGGTGTTATCCTTGCTACTGTTGCCGGTGTACCGATGTATGCTGATATTTTCGGCACGATTCCGATAGCCGAAGCTCTGCTTGCAAAGGGTGCATTACTTGGTGTTGTGCTGTCCTTTATGATGGGTGTTACAACACTTTCCTTGCCGTCAATCATTATGCTTCGTAAGGCAGTGAAACCGAAACTTCTTGGCGTATTCGTGGCGATCTGTACAGTGGGAATTATCCTTGTAGGATATTTCTTTAATTTGATTCAACCATTCATTATTTAGTTTGGAGGTATTACTATGGCGTTGTTTAATTTTAAGAAGAAGGAAGAAAAGAAACCTTGTTGTTGCTCTTGCGGTGTTCCGTCACAGGAAACCGCTGCTACAAATGAATGTTGCGGTAAAACGGTAGACGGTATTTGCTGTATTAAAGTTTTAGGCGCAGGTTGCAAGTCCTGCCACGAACAGTATGAAAATGTAAAGACCGCTGTTCAAAACCTCAGCCTTGATATCGAGGTAGAATATATCACCGATATGGAAAAAGTTATGCAGTACGGCGTAATGAGTATGCCGGCAATCGTGATAAACGAAAAGGTTGTGTCAATGGGCAAGGTGCTGAAAGTGGCAGAAGTTGAAAAGCTGCTGAAATGAAAAAGGTAGCATTTATTTGTGTGCATAATTCTTGCCGTAGTCAGATTGCGGAAGCGCTCGGAAAACATCTGCGCGGTAATGAGTTTGATTTTTACTCAGCAGGTACGGAAACCAAACCGCAGATAAACCAAGATGCCGTAAGACTGATGAAACAGCTCTACAGCATCGATATGGAACAGACACAACACAGTAAAACCTATGATAAAATTCCACCTCCAGATATTGCTATCTCTATGGGCTGTGATGTGGGATGTCCTTTCATCGGTAGAGCCTTTGATGAAAACTGGGGTTTGCCCGATCCATCAGGGCAGGGTGATGAAGCGTTTATCGAGGTCATACAGCAGATAGAAATTAATATAAAAAATTTGTAATGCCAATTTCATTGTTAAGAAAAAATCCTCTGGAATCAATGTTCCAGAGGATTTTTGGTCGGAGTGACAGGGTTCGAACCTGCGGCATCGACATCCCAAATGTCGCGCGCTACCAACTGCGCCACACCCCGATATATTAAATTGTATCAAAGAAAACTTGAAAAATCAAGTTCCACAGTTGTGGTCAAATATAGGGTCAAAACCTAAAAATCGAAGTTTGAAACTCCTGAAAACCCAGTGTTTAAGCGGTTTTTCAAGGTGAGGGGGTTGAACCGTTCTCTTAGTCCCAAAACTAGTGCGCTACCAACTGCGCCACACCTCGTTATTTATTGAATTGTAAAAAAGGATTATTAAACCTAAAAAGAAATCGTTTTGGTAACCCTCTTGCGGTGCCCAAAACTTTTTACGGCTTGGAGCGCCTAAAAGTTTTGACCGCTGCGCTTCGTTATGCTCGCTGTATCTCACAACGTGAGCGCTCGCAACCTCACCCAAAACTAGTGCGCTTTGGGCTGCGCCACACCTCGATATTAAGTTGTAGGTTATAGCATATTGTTAGTGTATAACTTTCAACACCAACCGAATATTGATTATATTATATTTTCATCACATTGTCAATAAAATTATTATATTAAAATGCAATTATTTTGTTTTTTAAAACTTTAGTGACTGTAAATTGAAAAGCGTATTAATATATGATAAAATAAAGCAAATACTTGACTCAACCAACGGTGTGTAGACTTTTTGATGGATTTGGGATAAACTTTCATCACAGGGAGGGATTGTTATGGATCAGGCGAAAATCGGTAGGTTTATAGCGCACTGCAGAAAAAAGAACAATTTAACTCAGATGCAGTTAGCAGAAAGACTGAACATTACTGATAGGGCTGTATCAAAGTGGGAAAACGGAAAGGCAATGCCCGATTCTTCTATTATGCTCGAATTGTGTAGCGTTCTTAAAATTACAGTAAACGATTTACTTAGTGGGGAGGTAACCGAAATGGAAAACAATAATCAGAAAAATGAACAGCTTTTGCTTGATATGGCAAAAGAATTAGAGCAAAAAAATAAAACAATTTGGACTTGCATGTGGGCAATTATGATTGTAAGTATTATAGCTATGCTTGCAGGTCTTTGGGTTTGTGCATATTTGATACCCGAAGGAGTATGGCAGCTTGTTGCAATCCTTGGTATTTGCATTGTATTTTTGATACCTTGCTTCTATGCATTAAAGCTTGAAGTAAGCGTGGGTGCTTACAAGTGCAAGAAATGCGGTTACGAAATTGTGCCTACCTATTCAGAAGCATTGAACGCAATGCATATGGGAACTACTCGTTACTTGAAGTGTCCAAAGTGCAATAAACGCACTTGGTGCAAAAAAGTGTTAAACAAGAAAAAAAAGTGAAGGACTATGACATTTTTAGTGTCATAGTCCTTTAACTTTTTTGTTTGTCGAAAAACTGTTTTAATAGAGTTTCAAGGCATAAGCTGTGACTACCAGGGGTAGTACTCTTGCTCCGGTATTTCGAAATAAAGCTGACACATAGAGCTAAACCGAGGATTGTTTTCTATAAATTCATAAAGTTTGTTATAAGCCCTGGCTTTTGGTATGCTAATACGCTCAAAGCCTTTGATTTTTTGATTTTGCTTTAAATCATCAACCGTAAAGTCTTCGGCATACTGCATATCGTCGAAATAATCATACAGATATGCCTCTGCCAGATATCTTTGCGCTTCGTGTGCAATATCCTCTTCCTTGCTGCAGGCAAGTTTTACTATGTAGGGTATGCCCTCGTCACCCAAGTCGTAAAGTGCCCCTATATCGATTGTTTCAAGTTTTTTTGTCTTATAACTTTCGTAGTTATATTTTGCACAAACGGCGTTTACATTAGCAGTACCCAGTACCAACACTATGCAGCCTGCCGCAATTAAGGCTGTTTTTATAATATTGATTTTTGTTATATAAATTCGTAAAATTACGCTTATAAAAACTACGCCCAAGAACAGCATAAACGCGCTTGTTGTAAGACGAGGCACCGTCATACCATAAGCATCGATATAAAGCACCATTTTTGAAATTGCCGTAGCAATAATGATTAAGGTAAACACCGCGATAAACGTTGCGATTGCCTTTACGCCGTGACACACCTTACCGTTTTGTTTTTTAGAAATAAGCAAAGCTAAAAATACAATAACAAGGTTTATAACAGCAATAACGCACATTTCAAAAAAGCCTTTGCGGGCATATTGTGCATAGGTTATTTCAGTGCTGGGCAAGAAGCCTTTAAATGCGCTGAAAAAGTATGCGAGTTGTGAAAAGAGATAGAGCAGATAACACATACCTATTGCTGACAAAAATGAAATTATATACACATTTTCAATGCCTGTAAAGTTTCCTTGCTTTACTTTGGCTACACGGCCTGTTTTAAGTGAAAAACCGTATGAAATAACAAACAGAGAGATTGCTACACCAAATGTCGACTTTAAAATGGTGGAAAGGGTATTGCGGAAAATTTCGCTCATCATACCGCGAAAGGCATAGTCGGACGACATAAGCAGCGGTACCACAATAATAAGCACAGGTATTGCACAAGCAAGACCGATAAGCGCTTTGCCTATCGCTTTTTTACCGCCGTTGCCGTTAGAAAAAAGTGATTTTACGGTAATATCTATATTATCTATTACTGAAGCTGCCGAGTAAAACACACCGAGTGTCTGTCGGTTGCCCTGTACCGTGCCGTTTATTAAGCCGTCAAAACAGACAAGTGACAGCAAAAGGCTTGTAATCACGCCAAAAAAACGTACGCTGCCGTTGGTAGTGCACATAAACACAGCGCCGCCCGTCAAAGACAACAGTCCGCATACAATAGGTAAAATACGCGCTTTGCCGTGCTTTGCAAAATAAATGCCAAACAGCGTAGCCATTAAAACGATAGATAGTAAATATCCAAATGCAAAGCCGCCGAAAATGCCGAATATTGAAGTAAATATACTTGCAAGTACGGCGCATATTGCAAAGGCGGTATCACTTTTAGTAAGGTCAAAAAGCGGTTTTGGTTGATATGGTTGCGGTGAAGACATATTAGGTTGAAGTTGTTCTTGTTGTTCTTTTTCTAAAATTTCATTTCTTTCCATTTCCATAATCGCTACTCCTTATCAATGTATTTAATGATATCGCCGGGTTGACAGTTTAGTGTTTTGCAAATAGCCTCAAGCGTTGAAAAGCGTATTGCCTTTGCCTTGCCTGTTTTAAGTATAGAAAGATTTGCCTGTGTAATACCTATTTTTTCCGCAAGTTCAAGCGAGGTCATTTTGCGCACTGCCAACATAACATCTAAATCTATTTCAATCATTTTTATATTCCTCGCTTTAAATGGTAAGTTCATTTTCCGCATTGATTTCTACGGCGTTTTGTAAAACATTTTTAACTATGCGAAGCATAAGACCAACAAACGCAGCGGCAATCGCCACAAAGAAAAACGGTATGTAAAACAATCCGCCTATGACTGTTATAAAGGCTACTGCAAAACAGCACCACGAAATGCGGCGAAGATACTTAACATTTTGATTTATAAAAATTTTCTGTTTTTTAATGTTGAACAGCAGTTTTATAAGACTGTAAAGTGCAACATAAGCAAATGCAGCGCAGGGATAAAAACAAGCCTTGAAAAGTGTGAGCATATCGCCGATAGCAAGACTATCCGAGTCCCAACCGCGATAGAGAGTAAACCACATTTTTACAGCAAAGGGACTTAAAAATAATCCTGCTGTAAGGATGGCAACAAAAATAAAACAAACCGCAATTGATAATGTTACCGATCTTTTTCTGTTCCACATAAAAATTACCTCCAAATCCTTTTTCTGCCATTATAATAACACCAAAATTATCGTTTGTCAATAATTAATTTATCGAAAAACGATAATTTTTAAGGCGAGAACTATTTATTCATCTAATACAATAATGCGTTTGCTATGTTTGATGGCATAATCAAGCGCAATTTTGGTGCCGCTTTTGCAGGTGGTGGGGATATAGGCTTCATTATAATAGATGATACAAAAGCGGCTGTTTCGTATCATTTCACAATTACGCTCGACATATGCGGCTTTACCTGAGTTCATTATCTTTTCGGGGTAATAGGTGTCCTCGTAGCTTTCAAGCAGATAATTTTCATAGTGCTCACTAATATACGGATATTCCGCCCGCACATAGATTCGCTTTATGTGCGGGTATTTTTCTTTGCATTTCGTCACGAGTTCAAGGCATAGACTATTAAATCGGCTCTTACTCCCGAAAAGAAATGTATCAACTTGTTTCTCCACAATTAGTTTTTCTATAATCTCGTTAAGTTTTAATTTTAGTTCCTCAGTTTCTTTTATGGTCCTATGACCGATAAAGCAACAAGCATTTTCTTGCATATACACTTCTCCAAAGTAAATAATATTTTACTTATTATATATTATATTTCACTTAAAGTAAATATATCTGCAATTCTGTCTTATAATAAAGCGCCCAATTTTTCGGTAAAATATGTGTATAAGAGAAAAGGGGTAAAAATATGAAAACAGAGTTTCCAGAAAGATATATTACTCTTGGACTAAAGATTGCATACTATAGAAGAAAAGCAGGTTTTACACAGGAATATTTTGCAGAGCTTATCGGAAAGAGCGTAAGTTTTGTAGGCCAAGTTGAAGGTACCGGTACTGTTCGTGGTGTTTCTTTGGAGACCTTATTCAAGATTGCACAGGTATTGAAGGTATCGCCTGCTAAATTATTGGAAGAAGATTAATAGACATAAATGCAAAAACTCTCTGCCGTAACAGCAGAGAGTTTTTTATAGATCATAAAGTTTAAAACAGGTTTTAAATTATAAATGTGTTTACTATGTATGAAATGAAGCGCATATTTTCCAACATGAAGAATTACTGCTTTTTCATCTGTCGCAAAAATAATAATACAGCTAACACGAGCAGAACAGCGGCATATCCGAGCACCCACCATATATGAGGGAAAATCCCCGCAAAATGTCCTGCAAGCACAGTCCGCTCAATCTCCACGGCGTGAACAAACGGAAGTGCGTATGCAATCTTCTTAAACGCACCGCCTACAAGGTCAAGGTCAAACCAAACACCTGACAACCACGCGGAAAGGTTGGTAAGCAAAGCGCCGCAGATACCGCCTACCTGCTTGTCGGTAAACACGCTTCCGCAAAGAAGTCCTAAAGCAATGTATAGAATTGAAACAGGGATGGTAAAAAGAACAGCATATAAAATGCTAATCGTAATATCAAGCCCAAGAATGACTGCAGTAATATAGCAAATTACACATTGTGCTACAGCAATCGGTATAATAGGCAAAGTGTAACCGAGAATGAAATCCATTGGAGTCAGCGGCGTTGTATACAAACGCTGCAACAGCGAACTGCCTCTGTCCTTTGCGATAATGGTCGCTGAAAATAAAGTCATAAATGCAAGACCGAAAACCGTAATACCCGGAGTTAAGCGCTGTATTTCAAACAGTTCTACAGGGATGTTCGCTTGTATAGCACTTAACAATAAAATCAATACAAGGGGAAACCCGAGTCCAAATAACAGATTTAACGGATCCCGTAATATTTCTTTTATGTTTCTGTTCGCAAATGTCAGCATTCTCATTCTGCCACCCCCCGAGCGTATTGGATAAATGCTTGCTCAAAATCATCCGTACCTACTGTTTTCTTAATCTTATCAGCGGTGTCGCAGATAAGAAGTCTGCCGTCTTTCATAATTGCGATACGGTCAGACAGAGCCTCGGCTTCTTCCATATAGTGTGTTGTCAAAACGATAGTGACATTTCCTTTAAGAGAACGAATCAAATCCCATAGGTCACTTCGGGCAAGTACATCAAGACCAAGCGTAGGCTCATCGAGGAACAGAATCTCAGGCTCACTGATCAGTGCCATTGCAATACTAAGTCTGCGTTGCCAACCACCCGATAATTTACCTGCTTTTTTCTTAATAACGGACTTGAGTCCGAGTAGTTCGGTTAGTTGTGCAATTTTTGCATTTTGCTTATCTTTTGCAAATCCGTGCACACCGCACATAAGTTCAAGATTTTCACGAACAGACAAGCCGGATGCAACCGCAGTTTCCTGCGGAGAAACGGCTATAATCGATTTCACGGCGTTAGAATCTTTGCAAATACTTTTCCCGTTCAGAAAGGCATCTCCGCTTGTGGGCTGCGTCAGGCAAGACAACATTTTAATGGCGGTTGTTTTGCCCGCCCCGTTTACACCGAGCAAAGAAAACAATTCACCTTTTTTAACCTGCAAATTTAATTTGTCTACCGCAACTATGTCCTTGTATTTTTTAGTCAGATTAGCAGTCCTTATGGCATACATACAATCTGTCCTTTCTGTGAATGTCTTTACCGAATTATAGCATTTAAATTATGAAAAATCCCGTTTTTCATCTATTCGGCATTTTTTCTTACATAAGCGGTAAACCTTTCTTATTACCCTACATTATAATATAATTTTCCACTCGACACAAAAAGCACCAACCAATACAGGTTGATGCTTTTTTGTAAAAATCTATATTTATGACACCAATTTGTCGAAACTTCCATTTCTGAGCATTTTTACTCTGTTAGCGGTTTCATGGTGGGGAAGAGGATTACCTCTCGTATAGAATCGGAGTTGGTAAGCAGCATTACTGCGCGGTCGATACCTATTCCCATACCGCCTGTTGGGGGCATACCGTATTCCATAGCGGTAAGGAAGTCCTCATCAAGCATTTCTGCCTCATCATCACCACGCTCGCGAAGCTCTAACTGCTTCTCAAAGCGCTCACGCTGAACGATGGGGTCATTAAGCTCGGAATAAGCGTTTGCAAGTTCACTGTGACATACAAACAGTTCAAAACGTTCTGTAAGTCTTGGGTCTTCGGGTGAAGCCTTTGTAAGAGGAGAAACTTCAACAGGATACATTGTAATAAATGTAGGCTGTATAAGCTTTTCTTCAACGCGCTGGTCAAAACAAGCATAAAGCGCATTACCCCAGGTTTTATCAGCGGTATCGGCAAGTTCGACGCCGACACTTTGTGCCCCCTTAACAGCCTCAGCATCGTCGGTGATGGCACCAAAGTCAATGCCCACATATTCCTTAACGGCATCAACCATACTAAGTCTGCGCCAACCGGGAGTAAGGTCAATTTTTTCACCAAGCCATTCTATCTCATAGGTGCCTAAAATTTCCTTAGCAGCACCCGAGATTATACCCTCGGCAATATCCATCATATCATGGAAATCGGCATACGACTGATAAAGTTCAACGGTGGTGAATTCGGGGTTATGTTTTGGATCCATACCTTCATTACGGAAAATTCTGCCGATTTCATAAACGCGTTCCATACCGCCCACAATAAGACGCTTTAAGGGAAGTTCGGTAGCAATTCGCATATACATAGGAATATTGAGTGTATTGTGATGTGTCACAAACGGTCTTGCAGCCGCACCGCCAACGATTGTGTTGAGTACGGGGGTTTCAACCTCAATATAATTCATATCATCAAGATACTTACGCATAAACTTAATGAATTTTGAGCGAATCACAAAGTTGCGTTTTACATTGGGATTCATAATAAGGTCAACGTAACGCTGACGGAAACGCAGGTCATTATTGGTAAGACCGTGGAATTTTTCAGGCAGGGGGAGAAGGGACTTTGCTAAAATCTCAATATGCTTAGCATGTACGGAAATCTCGCCTGTCTGGGTTTTAAAGACAAAACCTTTAACTCCGATAATATCGCCGATATCCCATTTTTTGAAAGCGGCATATATATCCTCGCCAACATCATCACGGCGGACGTATAACTGAATATCGCCTTCGCCGTCACGAAGCGTTACAAAACTTGCCTTACCCATAATACGTCTTGCAACAATACGTCCTGCGATGCTGACATTTTTTTCTTCAAAGCCTTCAAAATCAGCCTTAATTTCCAAAGAGTGTGTGTCAACATCATATTTAGTTTTAACAAACGGGTCGTTGCCCGACTCACGCATTGCGCTAAGTTTGTCACGGCGAACCTGTAATATTTCATTTAAGTCCTGAACGGGTGGGTTGTTATTTTCGCTCATTTTTAACATCCTTCCAAAGATTCTAAAAGGGGGCAGCATTCGCTGACGCTTGTGCTACCCCAAAAATTACTTAAAATTATTTAGAGATTCCGAGTATCTTAAGCTTAATTTCACCGGCGGGCGCTTCAACGATAACCTCGTCGCCAACCTTATGACCAATTAATGCTTTGCCAACAGGGGATTCATCTGAAATTTTGTTTTGTCTGGGATCAGCCTCGGTAGAGCCGACAACAAAATATTCACATTCTTCGTCAAATTCTTCATCGTAAACCTTAACCTTAACGCCGACTACAACCTTTTTGGCTGCACCCTTAACGCTGGATATGATTTCAACGTTTTTAAGCATAGCCTCAATCTCAACAATTCGTGCTTCGATTTTAGCCTGCTCGTTCTTAGCCTCGTCATATTCGCTGTTTTCGGAAAGGTCACCGTAGCCGCGGGCTACCTTAATTTTTTCTGCAATATCTTTACGGCCCTCAGTTTTAAGATGCTCAAGTTCCTGCTCAAGTTTTTTCAAACCGTCATCGGTTATTTTGATAGTCTTTGCCAAATTAAAAACCACCTTTTTAATTATTAGTGTAAAATTCGCCAACAAAATCTTTTATATTATATATATTTATATCACACATGTCAAGGTAAATATTCATTACTTTGTTGTATTTTGCAAATTCACTTGACAATTGATGCAAAAGGGCTATATACTTAAGGGTAGATTATGCACATTTTGAGGTGTGTTTATGAATTCTCTTGTAAAACTTCGTAAAAGCGTAATGCTTTTCGTAAAACTTATGATAATAACCGCTGTAACAGTCGGCTTTATTCAGATTTGGATAACAAACTATGTGGAATCCCTTTTTAGTAACAGGGGAAACTATGTGGTTATTTTTTCGTATGTTTTACTTTTTATCACATTTTCATCACTTTACGGCGCATTTAATATCGGTATTTACCGCATACACGAAATAATTTACAGTTTTTCGTTGGCGGTGGTCTTTACAAATGCCGTTATGTACCTTGAACTCAGCCTTATCGCGCGTGAACTTGTGGATTTATTACCTATGTTTTTGGGTGTTGTTTATCAGATTTTGGTTGTGGCGCTGTGTTCGTGCTGCGCTAATGTAATTTATTTTAAGCTGTATCCTGCAAGACGGGTGGTTGCCATTTTCGGTGACGACATATCGGGCTTTGAGCTTATACGTAAGATGGGCAAGATTTCCGAGCGCTTTCATTTTGAATGCGGCCTTAATGCCAACCGTACCGATATGAAGCAGATAAAGCGTCAGATTGATAAATATGATGCCGTCGTTATATGCGGTATTGATAAAAACATTCAAAAGGAAATAATTTCATACTGCTACACACAGGAAAAGCGCAGTTATTTGTTGCCTGATATTACCGATATTATAATCAGCAACAGCTACAACATACAAATAAGTGATACGCCTGTTCTTATGAGCCGTAATCGCGGACTCACCCTTGAACAGAGTGCGATTAAGCGTATTTGTGATATTCTGCTCTCGGCTATAGGAATTATTGTCACAAGTCCGTTTATGCTTATCTGCGCTGTTGCAATTAAACTTGATGACGGCGGTCCTGTTTTGTTTAAGCAAAACAGAATAACCATAAACGGTAAAATATTTAACATCCTTAAATTCCGCTCGATGATAGTTGATGCAGATAAAGGCGGCGCAAAAAAAGCGGTTAGCGATGATGACCGCATAACAAGGGTTGGCAGAATAATTCGCGCCTGCCGTCTTGATGAACTGCCGCAGCTTTTTAACATTTTAAAGGGCGATATGTCTATGGTAGGCCCAAGGCCCGAAAGAATAGAAAATGTTTATGAGTATTCAAACAAATATCCTGAGTTTGAGTTAAGGCACCGTGTTAAAGCAGGTCTTACGGGACTGGCACAACTTTACGGTAAATATAATACTTCGCCACAGGACAAGCTTCATATGGACCTTACTTATATTGAGACCTATTCGTTACTGCTTGACCTTAAACTTTTAGTACTCACCTTTAAGGTACTGTTTATGCGTGAGAGCACCGAAGGCTTTGATGAAAGCGCTAATCAGGATGTAAGAGCTTCCAAGTCACTTAAAATAGAAGGAGACGATAAAAAATGAGCTTTGATGCAACACTTGTGGTTTTAGCTGCCGGTATGGGCAGTCGGTTTGGTGGTCTTAAACAGGTTGAGCCTATTGGTCCTGCGGGACAGGCGCTGCTTGATTTTTCGGTTTACGACGCGAAGAAGGCAGGCTTTAATAAGGTAGTATTCATTATAAAACATGCCATTGAAAATGAATTCAAAGAGCTTGTCGGTAAAAGAATTGAAAAAATGATTGATGTTCAGTACGCATTTCAGGAAACCGATATGCTGCCCAATGGCTTTAACTGCCCTGAGGACAGGGTGAAGCCTTGGGGTACTGCACACGCAATCTATTGCTGTAAGGACATTGTAAAAACACCCTTTGCGGTTATAAATGCTGACGATTATTACGGTAAGAATGCCTTTAAGCAGATATATGAGCACTTAAAAGCACAAAAGGGCGACTACTGTATGGTTGGCTTCAGGCTTTGCAATACACTTACCGAAAACGGCTCGGTATCGCGCGGTGTTTGCACGGTAGAGGGCGGTGCGCTTAAGGCGGTTACCGAACGCACAAAAATCATTGACTGTAAATATACCGAAGATGATGTAAACTGGATACCGCTTCCAAAGGATACGGTGGTCTCAATGAATATGTGGGGCTTTACACCCGATGTATTTGATTATATAACGCGCGACCTTAACGATTTTCTTGAGGAAAAAATCAATGTTCCCAAGGCTGAATTTTATCTTCCTACCGTGGTTTCAAATGTTATTAACCGTAAGCAAAAGCGCGTTAGTGTTCTTGTTGCCGAGGATAAGTGGTACGGTGTTACCTACAAGGAAGATAAACAGAATGTTGTCGATGCTATAACGGCAAAGGTTAATGCCGGTGAGTACGACGGAATTTAAGGGGATTACTAAATGAATAAGGGTAATAAAAAATTTGTAATATCCATAAGTGCATGTGTGTTGGCGCTTGTACTGTTGATTGTAGGAATAGTATTAGTGGTAACAAACAGTAAGTACAAGGGCGAAATTTCTTTAGAGGATACGGTTGCGAATGCGGGGGATACCGTGAGCATACCGCTTAGAATAGCAGAAAATCCTGGCATTTGGGGCGGACAACTTATTTATACATATGATGCGAATGCGCTTGAATATGTTTCCTGTGCAAACGGCAATGTGTTTGACGAATGCTTAGTTAATGATAAGAACGGTACAATAGTATTTCTTATCACACAACAGGATTTTGAAAACACCGAAATTAACGACATAATAGCAACCGTTAAATTTAAGGTTAATGATGACGCCGCATCGGGCGATTATGAAATTGCTGTTGATGAGGCCTCTAACTTCTGTGATAAAGACGGCGAATATGTGTATCCGCGTTTTAAAACGGGCATAGTTACGGTCGAAGAATAATAACTTTTATGGAACGATGAAATAAGAAAGCAGAGAGCGACAGATTTTTAATCTGTTGCTCTTGATTTTTTTGTAAAAAACAGTTGTAAAAGCGCCCTAAATATGATATACTAACAAAAAATTAATAAATATAATTAGGGGTGATGTACTATGAAAACAACATCATTAAACGGCACTTGGAAATTGAGCGGCAGACCGCAGGAAAGCGATGTTCAGGAAAGAATTGAACTAGACGCTCAGGTACCGGGCTGTGTACAGTTGGAACTGTCGAGAGAGGGTTATTTGCCTGCTGATTTATTTATGGGCGATAACATTCTTGAAACCGAAAAGTACGAGGGTTGGGAATGGTGGTATGAACGCACCTTTACAGCACCTGCAGAACGCGAAAATTTATTCCTTGTTTTTGAGGGTGTAGACTGTATTGCCGAGTATTTTATTAACGGTGAAAAAATCGGAGAAAGTGAGAATATGTTCATTTCCCACGAGTTTGAAGTTGGCAAATACCTGCATGACGGCGAAAACACCTTGACCGTACATATTGAGTCACCTATGGTTTATTTGCATAATTTGGACTATGAAGTATGCAATTTCAGACAGTGGTGGGGCGGAACGGTTGAAACAGGCATCAGAAAGCCACCCCATTCTTTTGGTTGGGATATTATGCCCCGTGCCGTTACATCGGGTATTTGGCGTGATGTAAGGTTAGAGGTAAGGGATAAAATCCGTTTTTCACAGTTATATGCAAGAACTGCACAGGACGACGTATGTCTGCTTTATTATGATATTGATTGTAATTGGTGCGATTTCAAGAATATTGAAATCGAGGCAACGGGTAGCTGCGGTGAAGACAGTACTTTCTATCATAGAACTGCTATACGCGATGGTAAGGGCAAAGCATCTATGCGTGATTGCAGGGTTGGTGTACTGGAACTTAAAATTGACAATCCTAAGAAGTGGTATCCGTACGGATACGGCGAACCTAATGTATATGACGGTGTCGTAAGAATTTACAGCGATAATGTTCTTGTACATGAGGCTGAGCTTCATTTCGGTATCAGAACTGTTGAACTTGAGCGCTCTGATAAAACCGATGGCGTGGACGGAAAGTTCCGCTTTATAATAAACGGTGTTGAGGTTATGTGCAAGGGCTCTAACTGGGTGCCTCTTGACGTTTTCCACAGCCGTGACGCCGAGCGTTACGACGCGGCACTTGCTCTTGCAAAGGATGTCGGCTGTAACATTCTGCGCTGTTGGGGCGGTAATGTTTATGAAGATACCAAGTTCTTCGATTTCTGTGACCGTAACGGTATAATGGTATGGCAGGACTTTGGTATGGCATGTCGCTCATACCCACAGAACGAAAGATTTAAAAAGCTTATCACCGAAGAGGTAACTGCTGTTATTCGCAAACTGCGCAACCATCCGTCAATTATTGTATGGTCGGGTGATAATGAGGTTGACTTTTCAACCATTACATTCGGTGTTCGTCCTTCTGAAAACCGAATTACAAGAGAATGGCTACCCGAAGTTGTAAGGCTTAATGATATTGGAAGACCGTTCCTTCCAAGTTCACCCTATATAAGCGATGAGGTATTTGACAGCAAGGCTTACCATTTGATGCCTGAGGATCATCTTTGGGGTCCGCGTGACTACTATAAGAGTGATTTTTATAAGTACAGCAAGGCGCACTTTATCAGTGAAACGGGATATCACGGTTGCCCCGCATTAGAATCAATAAAGAAATTTATAACACCTGAAAGGGTTTGGCCGTATATTGATAATCCTGAATGGATTCTACATTCAACCGACCTTACGGGCGATCCTTCCAGAATGATGCTTATGCATAATCAGGTTATCCGTCTGTTCGGTGAGATACCCGACAGCCCTGAGGAATTTGTTATTGCATCGCAAATATCTCAGGCAGAGGCTAATAAGTACCTTATTGAGAGAATGAGGGTTAACAGACCTAACAAGACGGGTATAATCTGGTGGAACCTGATTGACGGTTGGCCGCAGATGTCGGATGCTGTTGTTGACTACTATTTCACTAAAAAGTTGTCATACAGCTATATCAAGCGTTCTCAGGCGCCGTTTGTTATTGCGGTCGATGAACTTGCTGACGGTAGATTTAATATATTCGCCTGCAATGATACATTGGAGGTTAAGAACGGACACTTTACCGTTAAGGATGCAGAAAGTGACGAAATTCTTTTATCAAGCCACTTTACCGCACGTGAAAATGCAAGTACAATCATCGGCAGCATTTCCCAAGCCGATTCAGATAACAAAATGCTGATTATCGAATGGACAATCGGTGAGGAAAGCGGCTTTAACCATTATATGTGTATCGAAACACCCGTGTCGTTGCAGAGATACAAAGACATAATGGAAAAATACAATTTTAATGATAATTAAATGTCAAATTAATTATTAATATCACTGCAAAAATAACGCATTGTGGCACTATCCGTATGGGTGGTGCCACAACTGTTTTTGATAAAAAACACTTTATTGCTTTAAATTGTTGATTTTTTTGCTTTTTTGTGTTAAAATGACATTTAATAATTTTAGTAGGAGAGGATATGTAATGACACCTAACGATTGGGTTATTCTTGGCACTATCATAGTTTATATGATTATGATGGTTGCTATAGGCTTTGCAGTAACTAAAAGAAACAAGACCTCAAGTGATTTTTTCTTGGGCGGAAGAAAGCTCGGGCCGTTGGTAACTGCTATGAGTGCTGAGGCTTCTGATATGAGCGGTTGGCTGCTTATGGGTTTACCTGCTGTTGCTTTGATGGGCGGTCTTGCTGAAGCCAGCTGGACGGCAATCGGTCTTGCAATCGGTACATACATAAACTGGCTTATTGTTGCTAAACGTTTAAGGGTATACAGTAGCAAAATTGACGCGTTTACCTTGCCTGATTTCTTTACAAAGCGCTTTGGTGATAGAGCAAAGGTACTTACAACCATTGCCGCGCTGTTTATTATTGTTTTCTTCGTGCCATACACGGCATCGGGATTTGCCGCCTGCGGCAAATTGTTCGCTTCGCTTTTTGGTATGGATTATCATTTGGCAATGATACTAAGTGCAATAGTAATTATTCTTTACTGCACATTAGGCGGTTTCTTTGCAGCATCCACTACCGACTTTATTCAAAGCATTATTATGACAATAGCTTTGCTTGTCGTTTTAGGCTTTGGTGAGGGTGTTGCCGGTGGATTCGGAAATGTATTTAATAATGTAAAGGGCCTTGACGGCTATCTTGATTTATTTAAAGGCTTTAATGTTGCTTCGGCACAGACCGGTAGTTACGGCACATTGCCTGTAATATCAACACTTGCGTGGGGACTCGGCTATTTTGGTATGCCGCACATTCTTCTTAGATTTATGGCTATCGAGGATGAAAAGAAGCTTAAACTTTCCCGCCGTGTTGCATCCGTATGGGTAGTAATTTCAATGGGTGTGGCAGTTATTATCGGTGTCGTTGGTTACACACTTATGCAAAAGGGTATACTTCCCACCTATGAGAGCGCTTCGGCAGCAGAAACTATTATTGTAGATATTGCAAAATTCTTAAGCAAGTACGGCTATGTTGCAGCACTTGCGGCAGGTATTATTCTTGCGGGTATATTGGCGTCGACTATGTCAACGGCAGACTCACAGCTTTTAGCCGCTGCATCAAGTGTTTCTCAGAACTTATTGCAAGAAACTTTTGGTATAAAAATGTCACAAAAAACATCTATGTGGGTGGCGCGTATATCGGTTATTGCAATTTCGGTAGTGGCAGTATTTCTGGCTTGGAATCCAAACAGTTCTGTGTTCCGCATTGTGTCTTTCGCTTGGGCGGGCTTTGGCGGCGCATTCGGTCCTATTATGCTGTGTGCGCTTTTCTGGAAACGCACCACAAAGTCAGGCGCTATTGCAGGTATGATTTCGGGCGGCGCAGTTGTATTTATCTACAAATGGCTTAGAGACGGCTTTACATTCGGCGACAAGCTTACAGGTGCCTATATTGATGGTACTGCACTTGACCTATACGAGCTTTTACCCGCCTTTGTAATCGGTCTGTTGGTAATAGTGGTTGTCAGCCTTTTGACTAAAAAACCCGAAAAGGAAATTACCGATACTTTTGATGAAGTAAAGGTTGCTTGTAAAAACTAATAATTCCATTAAAAAACGGTCTGCTTTGAAAAAAGCAGGCCGTTTTTCTTAAATTAATGTGATTTGTAACAATTTTTCGTCTTTTGCTTATTATGTAATAACGGAGGGATGAAAATGCGAAGAAATCACCATAGCCATATAAATAAGGGTGTAATAGCGATTACCTTTGCAATAGGGCTGTTGATAAGTTGTTTTTGCCCTCCCAGATTTTTGGTGGCTGTGCTTGCAATCTGGGTGATAATACTCGGATTATCATGCTCAAAACATTGACGGAGGTATTGTTTATGAAAGTAGTATTAGTAAAAAGCCCGAAGATTTTAAGCGGTATTCTGCGTATGATATTCGGTATAAAGAAGCAGAGTGTATAAATACATAAACGCCCCGATGACAATCGGGGCGTTTTAATTATGTCAGGTTATTTAATTGTACCAAGCGAGGTTTCCTTTTGAATAACGTCGTGTGCGCCGCCCTCAACAATACTTGTTGCCGAAACAAGTGTGAGTTTTGCTTTGTCACGGAATTCGGGAAGGTTTAATGCGCCGCAGTTGCACATTGTGGACTTAACCTTGCTGAGTGATAGCGCAACATTGTCCTTAAGTGCACCTGCATAGGGGACATAGGAGTCAACACCCTCTTCAAATGACAACTTCTTATCGCCGCCAAGGTCATATCTTTGCCAGTTTCTTGCCCTTGCAGAGCCCTCGCCCCAGTATTCCTTGTAGTAGTTACCGTTAAGCACCACTTTGTTAGAGGGGCTTTCGTCAAATCTTGCAAAATATCTGCCAAGCATTACAAAATCGGCGCCCATAGCAAGTGACAGGGTGATGTGATGGTCGTGAACGATACCACCGTCAGAGCAAACAGGTACATAGATACCCGTTTCTTCAAAGTATTCGTCACGCGCCTTGCAAACCTCAATAAGTGCGGTTGCCTGACCGCGACCAATACCCTTGGTTTCACGGGTGATACAAATCGAACCGCCGCCGATACCTACTTTAATAAAGTCAGCGCCGCAGTCGGCGAGGAAACGGAAACCCTCAGCGTCAACGACATTACCGGCACCCACCTTAACGGTGTCACCGTAATGCGCCCTTATCCAAGCGATTGTAAGCTTCTGCCACTCACTAAAGCCTTCGGAGGAGTCGATACAAAGAACATCAGCACCTGCATTAACAAGGGCGGGTACACGCTCGGCATAATCGCGGGTATTAATACCTGCGCCCACAACATAACGCTTTTTACTGTCAAGAAGCTCATTTGGGTTTTCCTTATGTGCGTCGTAGTCCTTTCTGAATACAAAATACATAAGGTTACCGTATTTATCAACAATAGGAAGTGAATTTAATTTATGGTCCCAGATGATGTCGTTTGCCTGTTTTAAAGTGGTATCCTGATTACCTACAACAAGCTTTTCAAGCGGAGTCATAAACTCGCTGACAAGTGTGTTCTTATCCATACGGCTTACGCGGTAATCACGGCTGGTGACAATACCAAGGAGTTTTCCGTTTGGCGTACCGTCTTCGGTTACTGCAACGGTTGAGAAACCGTTTTTCTCCTTTAGATTAAGTATATCCTGCAGTGTTGCATCGGGTGTAGTGTTTGAATCACTTACAACAAAACCTGCTTTATATGCCTTTGCCTTTGCTACCATAGCGGCTTCATCCTCAATGGTCTGTGAACCGTAGATAAAAGAAACACCGCCCTCACGCGCAAGCGCTACCGCCAATCTGTCACCCGAAACCGACTGCATAATTGCAGAGGTCATCGGTATGTTCATCATAATTTCAGACTCTTCACCCTTTTTAAATTTAACAAGGGGAGTCTTAAGACTTACATTTGCCGGCACACATTCAGATGAGGAATATCCAGGTACTAACAGATATTCGTTAAAGGTATGCGAAGTCTCGGTAAAATAAAAAGCCATAAATTTAACTTCCTTTCCATAAATATATTATATTTTTACAATTATATCTTTTTTACGCCGTATTGTCAATCAATTATTCGGTATTATTTTAAATTTTTTTATAGAAATTATGGAAATAAGTTCTTGACAAAGAGGGCGCAGAAATATATAATATACCTTGTGACTTAAGGTCGCATGCGAGGTGCAATATGGTTCTTGATTTGAAACGTATATTTGCAACCGAAAATTCGGTTTTGCAAATTGCGCACACTTTGGATATGGGTGCTGTTGAAATTTCGGGTAATTTTCCGCTCAAAAATCCCGTAACGGTAAACGGCAGTGTATCTAACAAAGCAAGTGTGGTTTCACTTTACCTTACAATCGGGTATGAATTTGTTGCTCCCTGTGACCGTTGCGGTCGCGATACCGCGCACAAGCACACCGTTACGATTGATAAATTGCTTGCCACTGCTACACAGAGACAGGACAGTGACACAATCATCACCGTACCGGAAATGAAGTTAGATGTGGACGAGCTTGTGTATTCTGAGGTCATACTTGATTTGCCGACCAAGCATTTGTGCAGTGATGATTGTAAAGGTATTTGCGACAAATGCGGCAAAAATCTTAATGAGGGTGAATGCGGCTGCTGCGAAAAGGAAGTCGACCCACGCCTTCAAAAACTTATGGAATTACTGAATGATTAATTCTTTTATAACTATTAATTTAAGGAGGTGCTGAAGAATGGCAGTACCGAAGAGAAAAACTTCTAAAGCAAGAAGAGATAAGAGAAGAAACAATTTATGGAAGCTTACAGCTCCCACATTGGTAAGATGTGCTGACTGTGGCGAATACAAGCGTCCGCACAGAATTTGCCCTGCCTGCGGCAAGTATAATGGCCGTGAGGTTATTAAGGTTGCAGAATAAAAATTTTTAAGGGGAGGAAACGATAATTCCTCCCCTTGTTTTTTGTAGAGTTTAGGGGGTGATTTTATGGCTGTTGTTGTAAAGATGGTTGAAAAGGGCAGTCCTGCCTTTAAAGCAGGAATTAAGTCAGGGGATACTCTGGTAACGCTTAACGGGCATTCGGTTATGGATGTTCTTGATTACCGATTTTATCAAAACAGTGAAAAAATCATCGCTGAAATTATAAATTCAAAAGGCAAGGTTAAAAAGGTAAAGATTAAAAAGGGCGAATATGATGAGATGGGTATGCTTTTTGATACCTACCTTATGGATGAAAAGCGCTCTTGTAAGAATAAGTGTGTGTTTTGCTTTATTGACCAGATGCCCAATGGGCTTCGCGAAAGCCTTTATTTTAAGGATGATGATTCGCGGCTCTCATTTTTGTTTGGCAATTATATTACACTTACTAATATAACCGAGCATGAAATCAAACGTATTATAAATATGCACATTACCCCCGTAAACATTTCCGTTCATACAACAAACCCCGACCTGCGTGTAAAAATGATGGCAAATAAAAATGCCGGTAAGGCGCTCGAGGTTATAAAGCGGTTTAACGATGCGGGGATAAAGATGAACAGTCAGCTGGTGCTGTGTCCTGAATATAATGACGGCGCCGAGCTTGAGCGCAGTCTTCGCGACCTTACAGCCTATGAAAATATGGAATGTATTGCCGCAGTTCCCGTCGGACTTACAAAGCACCGTGAGGGTTTAGCCCCCATAAAACCGTTTGATAAGGATACAGCAAGCGCCGTGCTTGATATTATTGATAGATACGGCGATGAGTGTGTGGAAAAATACGGAAACAGACGGGTTTACGCTTCTGATGAGTTTTATCTTTTGGCACAGCGTGAAATACCGTCCGCCGAATATTACGGCGATTTTTTACAACTTGAAAACGGTGTGGGACTTTGGGCGCTGTTTAGGTCAGAAGCCTTTAATGCGTTAAGCGAAATTGAGACACAGGCAGAAATTAACCGCCATATATCTATCGTTACAGGCGTTGCGGCATACCCGCTGCTTTGTGAAATTGCCGCTGCGTGTGAGCGAAAATTCAGCGGACTTAAATGTACGGTTTACCCTATAAAAAATGATTTTTTTGGTGAGCGCATTACGGTGTCGGGGCTTATCACCGCAACCGATATAAAAGCGCAGCTTGAAGATAAAGATTTAGGGGACAGGCTTTTAATTCCGTCATCTATGTTAAGAAGTGAGGGGGATATGTTCCTTGACAGCGTTACTGTCGAAGAACTGTCCGAAAGCCTTGCTACAAAAATAACAGTCACAGAAAATGATGGCTATAGTTTAATTAATAATATACTATTTGGATAGGAGGCAGTGTTATGGCAAAGCCGATAATAGCAGTTGTGGGCAGACCTAATGTGGGTAAATCCACGCTATTTAATAAATTAATCGGAAAGCGCCTTTCTATTGTCGATGACACCCCCGGTGTTACACGCGATAGAATTTACGGTGATACCGAATGGCTCGGCCGCAAGGTTATGCTTGTTGATACAGGCGGTATTGAGCCTAAAACCAATGATATAATACTTTCGGGTATGCGTTCACAAGCGCAACTTGCCATTGATACCGCTAATGTTATAATAATGGTAACCGACCTTCAAACAGGTGTTACCGCCACCGATGCGGAGATTGCTTCAATGCTGCTTAGAAGCGGTAAGCCAATAGTGCTTTGCGTAAATAAGTGCGATAAAATCGGTGATGTACCCCCCGAGTTTTATGAGTTTTATAATTTAGGACTTGGTGACCCTGTAGCAGTATCGTCTGTTCACGGTCACGGCACGGGTGATCTGCTTGATGCAGCCTTTGCCTATCTGCCCGACAGCACAGACGACTTTGATGAAGAGGTTATAAATGTAGCGGTAATCGGTAAACCAAACGCCGGTAAGTCTTCACTTGTAAATCGTGTAACGGGTGAGGAACGCGCTATAGTATCGGATATTGCGGGTACCACGCGTGACGCCATTGATTCACTTGTCGAAAACAAGTTCGGCAGATTTAACTTTATTGATACTGCAGGACTTCGCCGTAACAGCCGCGTTGAAGATAAAATCGAAAAATACAGCGTTTTACGCGCAAAAATGGCTATTGAACGCTCAGATGTATGTGTTATAATGATAGACGGTACCGACGGCTTTACCGAGCAGGACTCAAAGGTCGCAGGTCTTGCTCTCGAACAGGGCAAGGCGTGTATAATCGCCGTTAATAAATGGGACATTGTCGAAAAGGACGGTCAGACTATGGACGCCTACCGTAAGCGTCTTATGACAGATTTTTCGTTTATGCCCTACGCGCCGATTATTTTTATATCTGCAAAAACAGGTCAGCGGCTTGACCGACTTTTTGAGCTTATCAATTATGTCCGTACGCAAAATACAATGCGAATTTCGACAGGTAAGCTTAATGACATTCTTGCCGATGCAACCGCCCGTGTGCAACCCCCGTCGGATAAGGGTAAGCGTCTGAAAATTTATTATATGACACAAGCGTCTACCTGTCCGCCAACCTTCGTGTGTTTTTGCAATAATGCCGAATTATTCCATTTTTCATATCAAAGATATCTTGAAAATCAAATTCGTTCAATCTTCGGACTTGAAGGTACGCCCGTAAGATTTGTTATCCGTGAGAGAGGAGATAAATAACATATGTTTCTTTATGCTGTTTTGGTTGTTGTTTTTTCCTATTTAATAGGTAGCGTTAATTTTGCGGTAATATTTACAAAGTTGTTTGTAAAAAGCGATATCCGTGATTTTGGCAGCGGCAACGCAGGTACCACCAATGTTATGCGTGTGGGCGGTTTTCTGCCGGGCGCACTTACATTTTTGTGTGATGTTCTGAAGGGTTTTATTGCATCCTTTGCAGGTAAGCTTGTGTTCGAGCATTTTATTGATGCCGACTGGGGAAATGCCGTTTATGGCGCGTTCATTTGCGGTCTTGCTTGTATGCTTGGCCACGTTTTCCCGATTTTCTTCCAGTTCAAAGGTGGAAAGGGCGTTGCAACAAGTGTTGGAATTTTTGCGGTTTGTTGTCCTATAGCCATCGTTTCTGGACTTGCAGCATTTGCACTGTTTACACTTATTACCGGAATAGTTTCATTAAGTTCGCTTATTGCTACTGTTGTGGTTGTTGTTCTTACTGCAATTTTTCACGACCAATCTGCACTGCTGTGGCCTCAGGCTGTTTTAGCAGCTGCAATGGGATTAATAGTTATTTTAAAGCATTTCGAAAACATAAAAAGACTTATTTCGGGTACTGAGAAGAAGCTTAAAATCAGGAGGAAGTAAAATATGTCAAAGGTTACTGTTTTAGGCTCAGGCGGCTGGGGAATGGCACTTGCCATAACCGCTTATAACTGCGGTCATACTGTTACGCTCTGGTCACCTTTTGCGGATGAAGTAAATATGCTTCTTACCAAACGCGAGAATGAAAAACTTTTAAAGGGCGTCAAGCTGCCTGATGATATCGGAATTACTACCGATATTAATTGTGCAGCAGATTCGCTTATAACAATAATTGCGACACCGTCTGTTGCCGTGCGCTCGGTGGCAAAACAACTGTCAGCAGTGCAAAATCACGGTATAGTTGTAAATGTGTCTAAAGGACTTGAAAAGGATACCTTAAAGCGCCTTTCGCAAATTATTGCCGAAGAATTACCAAATGATAACATCGCAATCCTGTCAGGTCCCTCTCATGCTGAGGAGGTAGCCCGTTGCGTACCCACATCCCTTGTTGCCGCTTCAAAGAGTATTACGGCAGCATCAATCATTCAGGATGTTTTGTCTAATGAATTTTTGCGTATTTATACATCGGATGATGTTGTCGGTGTCGAACTTGGCGGAGCGCTAAAAAATGTTATTGCTATCTGTGCGGGACTTTGCGACGGACTGGGCCTTGGCGATAATACCAAGGCGGCGCTTATAACACGCGGACTTGCCGAAATGGCTCAGTTAGGTGTACATATGGGCGCTAACGAGCGCACCTTTGCAGGTCTTACGGGTATAGGTGATTTAGTCGTAACCTGTACCTCACAGCACAGCCGTAATAACCGTTTTGGCTACAAGGTCGGCAGCGGTATGCCCGTGGAACAAGCACTCGATGAAGTCGGCACGGTTGAGGGATATTATGCAGCACTTATGGCATATCAGTTGGGTGTTAAGTATAAGATTGATTTACCCATAATCAACACTTGTTATGAGGTGTTGTATGAGGGTAGAAAGGTCGATACCGTTGTGCGTGATTTAATGTTAAGACCTAAGCGTTCTGAAATACAAAATTAAAGCGTTAAAATTAAAATTCGCTCTTGACTTTGGCGGTTTGTTATAATATAATAAGCAAGTCGCCAATATGCTGCTATGGCTCAGGTGGTAGAGCACGTCCTTGGTAAGGACGAGGTCACCAGTTCGAATCTGGTTAGCAGCTCCAAAAAATAAAGCACTTCGTCACGAAGTGCTTTATTTTTATCCAATCCGAAGGATTGGCATGTAATCGCCGTTAGGCGTATGTAATCCGTTCGCGATGCGAACGGTATGTCATCAAAGCGTAAGCTTTGTATGTTCTTTCCTTCGGATTGATTACATACCGAAATAAATTTCGGATTACATACATTTTCTTGCGAAAATGATTACATACCGCAACAAGTTGCGGATTACATACAATGCTTCGCATTGATTTTCAATTGCTTTCATGCTATAATACACCCAAGGCGGTGATGAGATGAAAATTCTCAAAAGGATCCTTTTAATAGTGGCACTGATATTATTACTAATAATAGTTGTACAAATAATATACTGGTTAAAAACAATCTTAGGCATGTATTTTACAAACCATCTTATTTAGAAATACAGGTGATTACACTCAAGCCTGTGATTGTATATTTTGGAAAGAAAAGTTTAAAATCCTTCGGTTTTCCCCCAGTTCTTTTTGTGTTTATGTCTGCAGGGCACAACATTATTTGACCGTTTGCGGTCAACATCATTTTTCGCAGAGCGAAAACATCATTCCGCATTGGCGGACACAAAATGTTGCGACCTATATTATTGTACTGTGAATTTCTCCAATAGTTTTGATGATAATTCGGCTTTTTTAATTTTTTTGGCACACATTAATTTTGTCAAGAATAGAGAATTTATAAAATATCAATAAAATTTGTTCAATTTTTTAAAAACTATTGATTTTCATTATGTACGATGATATAATTATCGTGAAATATATGCAATCAAACGGTTGCCATTTTTGATTGCATTTTTTTGTTTGGCGATAAATTTTCACCACCGTCGCCAATCCATAATTTATCTGCATTAATGCAGGGAAAGGAAAAATTTATGAAAATTAATTTGTTAAAATGCGGAAAATCCATACTTACATATGTTTTGGCATTTTCCGTATTGGCAGTATCGCTTTTCACCGGCGCTTTCGCGGTTTCAGCTGATACTGTTGTATTCATAAGCGACTCCGACTTGGCTGACAACGGCGCGGAGGATGTTGCTGCATATGGTGCAGTACCCTCTATGTATCAATATGAGTACAACAAGCAGGAGATAGGAGCTTTCCTACATTTCAGTATGAGTACTATGACAGACCAAGAAATAGCTACCGGTGACGAAACTCCTTCGGACTTCACACTGGACGAGAAGATTGATGCTGATGGCTATGTTAAGGCTATGAAGGATGCAGGCTTTGGTAGAATTATTATTACCACCAAGCATCATGACGGCTTCTGCATCTGGGACAGTGAGTGGACCGAGCATGATATCGCCAGCACAAACTATCCAGGGGATGTGCTTGAGGACCTTTCTATAGCTTGTACTAAGTACGATATGGATATGGGTATATATATGTCACCCTGGGATCAGAATTCTAAGTACTACGGCAACTATGACGCAGAAGGCAATCCTTGCGATTGGAAGGACGATGCACTTAATTATAACGATTACTTCGTAGGCCAGTTAACCGAAATTCTTGGTAATGACAAGTATGGTAACGATGGTCGTTTTGTAGAAATCTGGTTAGACCCCGCCAAAAACGGTGGAGAGGAACAGTGGTATGACTATGAACGTTGGATAGCAACCATCCGTGAGTTAGAAGGTACGGCAGCGGGTGCTGAGGAGGATCCTCTGATATTCGGTGTCGGTAGTTACGATACGACTGTTCACTGGATTGGTAACGAAAGAGGTATCGCAAACAGTGAGACATGGTCAAAGCTGAAAAAAGATGCTAGCGGCACCACTAACGGTGGCACTGCCAACTATAAAGGCACAAGCACTGTTGTTGGTGAAAAGTACGGAAATCTTTGGACCGTTATGGAGGCTGACACTTCTATCATACCTGGCGGTTGGTTTTGGAGCGAAGCAAAAAAGATACCCAAGGAACTTGATGATTTGCGTGATTTGTACTGTGACAGTGTAGGTCACGGTGCCGCCTTATTACTTAACATTCCGCTTAATAGTGATGGTAAATTAGATGAAGCCATCAGCGACCGTACGAATGAATGGGCAGAAAATATCCAAAAATCATTCTTTGATAATAACCTTGCCGCTGCTGACGGCGTGACCATTTATGCTTCTGATGTGCAGGGTGATGATGTTCGTTTCAAGCCATCAAATGTAGTGGATGGAAAAGACGACACCTATTGGACAGCAACACAGGGCACAAAGAATTCAAGTTTGCTTATCGACTTTGGCAAGGAAGTAACCTTTGATGCTGTTGTTATCGAAGAAGAAATTTACCATGGTCAGCGCGTAGAAGCCTTCACTGTGGAATATAAGACGCCGGACGGAATATGGCTTGAGTATTCCAGTGGTGTGACTATCGGTAGTAAACGTGTTATTTTGGACAGACCTGTCACCGCTACACAGGTAAGGATAGATTTTCAGGGCTTGACCGATGGTGAACAAGTTGCTACCCCTGTTATTAGCCATGTAGGAATACATAAGGCAACTGAAGCCTTTGAGCGTGATGGTGTAGTATGGGACGGAAGTTCTGATACAAATTTTGCAGTAGTTGATGAGAATGCTGAAGCAGGAACTAAAACCAATCCATACATAATTACATCTCCTGCCGAGCTTTACGGTATGGTAGCAAGCGGCGGTAACGGTAAATACTATAAGGTAGCCGATGGAATTGATAAGTTTGTGCTTAACCCTGTTGATGGTATGAGCAAGGAAGAGGTAACAGAGTTCTTTGTAAATGCGAGTTCTGCTAATCAGGCAGTAACGCTTCCTCCTAATAAGTGGTATTATTATAGTACTTGGCCGGAAGCTCCCAATGATTATTACAAGCAACCGTTTACAGGCCACTTTGACGGTAACGGTGTTACAATAGTCGGTCTTTACGGTAAAGGCGACTGGCAAGCCCATCTTGGCTTTATACCGTATGTAGAAAACGCCGATGTAACCGTCGAGAATGTTAAGTTCCAGAATGCTTATATTTACAGCGATGATACAAGACCCGAGTGGGGCAGTGCAGTTGTTATTGGTAATTACAGTACAAACTCAGCAACTAAAATTAAGATAAACAATGTATCTGTTGTAAATTCCACAATAAGAGATTATAATGCAGCGGCAATTATGGGTTATTCTTATATTACTACTAATGTTGCACCGAGATGTGAAATAAGCAACATTGTCACCGCAAATAATACAATAACCTGTAACGCTAACAGCGCTGATAGACACGGTGTAGTCTTCGGTTTCTATAGTTTCTGGAACGGTAATACAGTAACAAAACTATCTAATATGATTTTAGCAGACAATGTTCAGTTTGCTTCTAACGCAGAAGCACTTGGTAAAACATCGACTTATACGGGAGTATCATTCAAAAACATATATACCTCAGGCGCTAAGCCTAGCGAAAATTATGCATACACAGGTGTAACCTTTGGCGTTAATGCTGACAACCTTAAGGGTAACGCAGCAAAGACAACTGCAAACGCACTTGCTTGGGGTTCAGACTTTGTTGCTGTAGAAAACAGCGTTCCTG
>JAZRPH010000002.1:0-116101 GCA_045649125.1 Acutalibacteraceae bacterium
ACGGTCACGAAATTGCTAATCACTCAGACACACACGCACTTTTCGGAAAAGTCAGCGCAGAAAAGGTAAAAGAAGAAATAATAAATTGCAATAACGAGATTGAAAAAATCACGGGACAAAAGCCAAAAACAGTAAGAGCCCCCAGCGGTGATTATGATAACAAAAGCATTGAAATTGCAGAAAGCCTTGGTATGAAAATGATACAATGGGATGTTGACTCTCTTGACTGGCGTGAAAACGCCACTCCCGATACGATATATAAAAAGGTGACAAGCAAGGTTAAAAATGGTTCTATTGTGCTGTTTCATAATGATGCCGACCATACCCCCGCAGCATTGCCAAATATCCTTAAAACCCTTAAAGACGAGGGTTATGAGTTTGTGTTTATAAGTGATTTAATTTTAAAGGAAAATTATGAGATTAAGCATGACGGAACGCAATGCAAAATATCGCAGTAACGATATTTTGCAATGAATTAAATCCTATGGATTTATGAATTGTGCTTTTTGCACATGAATTGTTGCTTCGCAACATGAATTGCACTGCGGTGCATAGGGATTTAATTCAATTCATGTTCGCTTTTGCGAACAATTCATGATGTGTCAAACACATCAATTCATGTTTTTGATTTCAGAAACAATTCATCAAAAAAGACGGCGAATTATTCGCCGTCTTTCACTTAACACACAGAACGCTGCACGATTTAGTATCACACACAAGAACATGAAACCATGATATCAATCACGGAACCGTCCCCTGATTGTACGGATATAAATGACCTTTTACCTCTTAACTTTTACCTGTTACTTTGCAAGGCTTTGCCTTGCATTGCCGTCTCCTGTGTTGCTTGCGCCAAGACAGAGAACCGTCCCCTGTCTCGTCCCCTGTCTTACCTTTTCTTTATCTGTCTTTCTCAAAATTTTGATGCTTAGTCTTTGACGGTAATTTACTGTTATATACCTTAGCCGTCAAATCCATAAGTTTTCTTGCTTCACCGTATGTTTTACAACCGCACGATTTCACATTCAATGGAAGTCTTTTGTTGGCAGGTTCATCGAATCCAATTGCTACCAAATACGATACTTCTTGATGAAGAACGTCAAGTTCACTAAGTGACATTGTTTTTAACCTTTCTTCTGAATAAATATCCTCTGATAAATTTTTCGTATTTATCGATTTCATATATAAAAAAAGATAACTGCAACAACGACTATAATTATTATCCACATAGATGATACTCCGTTTGTATTTTAAATATATTTACACACTTTTTAAAAGCATATTCCGAATCGTTTTTGCAATTTGATATGGCAAGACGAAAATACCGACAATAACAGATGTAATACCTTTAATCATAAAGTAAATTGCCCAACCAGCAATAGGCATTATCAAAAAAACACTCGGTTGGATAAATGTTAGAAAACGCCAACCAAAATAACCCCAAATTACCATTAATATCAGAGCAATAATTCCTAATGCATCTCCCAGCGCGGCTTCAATACCATTTGAAATACTCCCTAAAAAAGATATCAAACAAAAATATATGATGTATGTTACTGCTGTTAATAAAAAACCACCTTTTTTTTCACATAAAAATTCTTTAAATGTCTTCTTTTCATTCATTGTTTTTCCTCCTTAAATTTTTTATTTATCGTTAAAAATAAATTATTGTGTTCAAATAACATTATCACCCCACAATAAAAAGTTTTAACTTTACGTTAATGTGACGTAATTATAACATAAAAATATGTTATTGTCAATACGTTAATATAGCGTATAGGGGATATGATAATATCATGAAGAAAATTTGCTATTACAATAATAAAAATATTATTTCAGAAAAACTTAAAACGGTTAGAGAAGCAAAGGGATTATCGCAAAGTAATTTAGCAGCGAAATTACAAACAATGAATATTAATATAGACCAACAAATGATAAGTAAAATTGAAAAGAACAAGCGGCAGGTAACTGATTATGAATTAGCGTGTATTGCAAAATGCCTATCGGTCACGCCTAATGATTTATTAAATTTCTTTGAAATGAACTTTGAATAATTATTACTTTATTACAGAAAGTATAAAACCGGCTCTGCTAAATTTTTAGCAGAGCCGGTTGAAATTTTAATATTTATTTTTAGTACCTGAACTTGCCTTCGGCAACCTTGCGCAGATGCTCACCATAGGGGGATTTGCCGTATTTGGAAGCCGATTCAAGAAGCATTTCCTTGTCAATCCAGCCGTTTATGTAGGCGATTTCTTCAACAGCGGCAATCTTGACACCTTGATGGCTTTCTGTCATCTTTACAAACTCACCTGCATCGATAAGAGAGTCCATAGTACCCGTATCAAGCCAAGCGTAGCCGCGGCCCAAAGTTACGACATTGAGGGTGTCATCCTCAAGATAAAGTTTGTTAAGGTCGGTAATTTCAAGCTCACCACGGGCGGAGGGCTTAACCTTTTTAGCCATCTCAACAACACGGTTGTCGTAGAAATAAAGGCCTGTTACACAGTAGTTTGACTTCGGATTCTGAGGCTTTTCTTCAATAGAAATTGCCCTGCCGTTTTCATCAAATTCAACAATACCAAAACGCTCGGGGTCGTCAACATAGTAGCCGAAAACGGTAGCGCCGTTTTCTCTTGCGGCAGCCTCACGAAGATGTTTTTTAAGTCCGTTGCCGTAGAAAATATTGTCACCCAGTACCATAGCGCAGCTATCGCCGTCAATAAATTCTTCACCGATAAGGAATGCCTGAGCAAGACCGTCGGGGGAAGGCTGAACTGCATAGGAAAGATTAATACCGTATCTTGAGCCGTCACCTAAAAGGCGCTCGAAATTAGGCAGGTCAGTGGGTGTAGAGATAATAAGGATGTCGCGAATGCCCGCAAGCATAAGTGTAGAAAGGGGATAGTAAATCATCGGTTTGTCGTAAACCGGTAAAAGCTGCTTTGAAGTTACCATGGTAAGCGGATAAAGTCTGGTTCCGCTGCCACCTGCAAGAATAATACCTTTCATTTGAAAAAACTCCTTTTTATTTAATTATTATATCAATGCTGTTGATAATAACATCATCAACAGGCTTGTCCGCAGCGCCGACGGGGGTGTTTGCAATGCTGTCAACTGTATCCATTCCGTTTAAGACCTGACCGAATACAGTGTGGCGGAAGTCAAGCCAGGGTGTACCGCCCATATTAGCATAAGCCTCAGTAATCTCAGGCGGGAAACCGCGGTCTGCAAGGTCTTTCATCTGACTGAGCATATTAGCGGGTACTTCACTTGCCTGAACAATAAAAAACTGGCTGCCGTTTGTATTAGGTCCTGCATTTGCCATACAAAGCGCACCGCGAAGATTGTGAAGTTCGGGACTGAACTCATCCTCAAAGCTGTTGCCCCAGATGGACTCGCCGCCCATACCCGTACCTGTCGGGTCGCCGCCTTGAATCATAAAGTCCTTTATAACGCGGTGGAAGATAAGACCGTTATAATATCCGTTTTTTGCGTGGGTTGTAAAATTTTCTACCGTTTTTGGTGCATGTTCGGGAAATAGTTTAATTTCAATATCACCCATATTTGTATGCATAACTGCAACGGTATCGCCGCTGACTGCGGGCTTAAGTTGTAAACAGGGCATAAAAATACTCCTTTTCAATATCTTTCTTCCATTTTACCAATTATTTACCTATTTAGCAATAGTTATTTTTAAAAACACTAAGAATAATAATGTTTTTACTTTCATATTATTTAATGCGAGGCGGTTGGGTTCGGCTCTCCTCGCATTAACAGTCCTTTTAGGAGTTGATAGTATGAGAGAGCACGCGGCTGACAGAGCTGTAATTTTAGGAGAATACATATTAGATACGGGCGCTACCGTACGCGCCACCGCAAAGGTGTTTAAAATCAGTAAATCCACCGTGCACAAGGATGTCACCGAGCGGCTTAGAATAGGGAATCCGCAGCTTTATAGGGCTGTAAAGCGGGTGCTTGAAAAAAACAAGCAAGAGCGCCATATCCGTGGCGGTATGGCGACCAGACGCAAGTATAAGGGTGAATAGGGTAAAAGGAAGCGGCACAGTGTGAAAATACACTGTGCCGCGTTACTGTTGTTAAAATTATTCCTCGCCGTTTTTAACAGCCTCTGCTTGTGTTGCCTGAATTTCGCAGTCATAGGAAAGGATAGGTTCAACATCCTTTTTACCCTTAATTTTGCGGTCAATATAGTTCTTTGTAATCTTGACTACAAGCGGAAGCATAAACAATACACCGATAAGGTTGGGTATCATCATAAGACCGTTAAATGTATCGGAAATATCCCAAGCAAGTGAAGAGGTAAGCACTGCACCAAAGATAATTGTGCAAACGTGAATTATTCTAAAGATAATGGTTGTTTTTGTACCAAAAAGGTATTCCCAAGCCTTTGAGCCGTAGTGTGACCAACCCAGCACTGTAGTAAATGCAAACAGGAACATAGCAATCGCTACAAAACGCTGACCGATATTACCCCAACCGAATACTTCGTTAAACGCGCCGCCTACGAGGGTTGCGTCGGTAATGCCATCTTTAAGAATTTCACCTGTATGTAAATCAAATACATTTGTTGAAGTAAGAACAACAAGTGCAGTCATTGTGCAGACAACCATTGTGTCGGCAAACACTTCAAATATGCCCCACATACCCTGTTTTACGGGCTCTTTAACACTTGAGTTAGAGTGTACCATAACCGAAGAACCAAGACCTGCTTCGTTTGAGAACACACCGCGTTTGAAACCGTTTGTCATTGCTACAATAATACCGCCGATTCCGCCGCCTACAAATGCTTCGGGCTTGAAGGCGTTTACAAAGATTGCTTTAAAAGCAGGAATAATGTTTGCATAGTTGATGCCGATTACAATTAAACTACCTACAACGAATAGTACAACCATAAAGGGAACTATCTTTTCAGCAACATTTGCAATACGCTTAACACCGCCCAAGGTGATAACTGCGGTAAGCGCCATAATAACAACACCTAAAAGAATGTTGTAAAGCGAGACGCCGTCCATTACCTGAATATTAGAAAGCGAAGACACATCGAAAGCAGCAGAAACATTTGCAACAATCTTGTTTACCTGTCCCATACTGCCGATACCGAAGGAAGCGAGCATTGTGAATATACAGAAAAGAACTGCAAGAATTTTACCTAAATTTTTAAAACTTGCTTTGCAGTTTTTATCTTCATACTTATAGCCGCCAAGACCGTCACGCAAATAGTACATTGCGCCGCCCGACCACTCGCCGTTAGCATTTTTACGACGGAAGTAGATACCTAAGGTGTTTTCAGCGTAGTTGGTCATCATACCAAAAAATGCTGCAATCCACATCCAGAATACCGCACCTGCGCCACCTACACATATAGCTGCGGCAACACCTGCGATATTACCTGTACCTACCGTTGCGGCAAGTGCTGTGCAAAGCGCTTGGAAAGGTGATATAGTACCCTTTTCCTTGCGGTGCTTCATAACCTCTTTTGAAAACATATTACCAATTGTGTTGTTCCACCAATGCTTTAAGTGTGAAACCTGAAAGAATTTGGTGCAGCTAGTGACAATTACGCCTGTACCAATAAGAAGCGCAAGGCCAAATATACCCCAAACAACACCGTTGATGCTGCCGTTAATTTCGGCAATTTTGTCCAACATAAATTACATCCCCTTAAAAAAATTTTTAAAATAAAATCGGACTGCGTAAAAACGCAATCCGACTAAAAAGCAAAATCATCCCAAAAGGGAATATAAGACTTTGTCCTTTCGCCTGAGAGATTGCCGCTTTAACGCGTTGCCCCTTCGGCACTTGAATTTAATCAAGCTTCTCCAAAGTGCTATCAATTTACAGTCCCTATCCTTTCGGACACCTGAGAGTGTTACTCCTTCGGTTGACAAAAAAGCCATTTCCTGTAAACATCATTTAGCAAATATTAAATTTACCATACCATTATATCACTATCTTCAAAAAAATCAACCCCTTTTTTCGACAAAAGGAGTTGATTTTTATAAAAACTAATCTTTTTCTTTCGTTACCGAAATTGCAAGCTCGCTAAGTTGAACATCATCAACCTCAGCCGGTGCGCCCGACATAAGTTCACTTGATGTTGCAACCTTGGGGAAGGCGATAACATCACGCAGCGAATCACAGCCCGTCATAATCATACAGAGACGGTCAAGACCGATACCCATACCACCGTGGGGCGGCGCGCCGTAGCGGAATGCACCGGTAAGGAATCCGAATTTCTGCTCAGCCTCCTCATCCGAAAGTCCAAGGGCGCTGAACATCTTAGCCTGTAATTCAGGATCCGTAATACGAATTGAGCCGCTGGAAAGTTCGATTCCGTTTAACACTAAGTCATAGGCATTGGCATATACCTTTTCGGGATTACTTTCAAGGTAGGGAATGCATTCATCAAGGGGTGAAGTAAAGGGATGATGCATAGCGTCATAACTGCCTGTATCCTCATTGTATTCAAAGAAAGGAAATTCGGTAATCCACAAGAAATTAAACTGATTTTCAGGAATTATTTCAAGGCGCTTTGCAACCGTTAAGCGAAGTGCACCAAGAACAGAAAGTGCAAGGTATTTCTTGTCGGCAACAATAAATACCACATCACCCTTTTGGGCACCTGTTCGTTCAAGTATTGCACCCATCTCATCCTCTGTCATAAACTTTGAGAATGAGCAGGTGGGGGCATCCTCAACCCAGCGTATAAAGGCAAGTCCCTTAGCGCCGATACCCTTTGCTTCCTCGGTAAGCTTGTCAATTTCCTTTCGGGTGTAAACATTTACTGCATTCTTTGCGGTAATTGCACGGACTGTACCGCCGTTTTTTACGGTATCTGCAAATACACCGAAGCCGCAATTCTCAACAATATCGGAAATATCCTTAATTTTCATATCAAAGCGTGTGTCGGGCTTGTCAGAGCCGTAGTCATTCATAGCGTCGACATACTTCATCCTCGGCAGTGGCAGAGGAATATCAACATCAAGCACCTCTTTAAAAAGACGCTTAACATACCCTTCAGCAACAGTAAAAACATCCTCACGCTCAACAAAAGACATTTCAAGGTCAACTTGTGTAAATTCAGGCTGTCTGTCGGCGCGCAGGTCCTCGTCACGATAGCAGCGCGCAAGTTGAATATATCGGTCAAATCCCGAAAGCATAAGCAACTGCTTGTACATCTGCGGTGACTGGGGCAGGGCAAAGAAACTGCCCTTGTGTATACGGGAGGGGACAAGATAGTCACGCGCACCCTCAGGTGTGGACTTAATAAGCGTGGGTGTTTCAATTTCAATAAATCCGTTTTCGTCAAAATAGTCGCGGGTTACCTTGGCAATTTTATGACGGACAAGTATGTTTTTTTGTAAATCGCTGCGGCGAAGGTCTAAATAACGATATTTTAAGCGCAGGTCCTCCTTAGCGTTGCTACCCTCAACAATTTCAAAGGGAGGAGTCTTTGATTCGCCCAGAATTTTAAGGGTATCAACCTCAATCTCAACCTCACCGGTGGGGATTTCGGTGTTAATCGACGAGCGCATCCTAAGAACGCCCTTCGCCATAACTACAAACTCACTTCTAAGAACAAAAGCCTTGTCAAACACCGACTTTTCAGTATTTTCGTCAAAGGCAAGTTGAACAATACCTGTGCGGTCGCGCAGGTCAATAAATATAAGTGAGCCAAGGTCGCGCTGACGCTGTACCCAGCCGCAAACAACAACCTCATTACCGATTTCATTTTTGGTAAGCGTTCCGCAGTAATGGGTACGCTTCATACCATCCATTCTGTCAAGTTTCACAGAAAAACACCTCTATTAATTATCCAAAACTGAACTTTCAAGACTATCCAAAGCGGCTTCGCATTTTAGTTTTACAAGTGTGTCAGAAAGGTTGTCAAGACAAACCTCAACACATTCGCCGCTTTTCATATTTTTAAGCTGAGCCTTGCCGACTGCAAGTTCGTTATCGCCCAAAACGATACTGTAAAGAGCGCCGATTTTGTCGGCATATCGCATTTGTGCCTTAAGTCCTTTGGCACAAATGTCACATTGTGCCTCAAATCCGTCGCGTCGAAGCGATGTGCAAAGCGCTGTGGCTTTAAGTGCGGCAGCATTGCCCATAGCGGCAATATAAATATCGCATACCTTAGCATCGGGGAACTGTGCGTTTTGATTTTCAAGCGCCAACATAAGCCTTTCAATACCCATAGCAAAGCCTAACGCCGCTACCTGAGGACCGCCCATTTGTGATACAAGGCCGTCATATCTGCCGCCGCCACAGATGGTTGACTGCGCGCCCACGGAGTTACTTACATATTCAAATACAGTTCTTGTGTAATAATCAAGGCCGCGTACTATCTGCGGATTAACGGTGTATTTAATACCTGCGGCATCAAGATGCGCCTTAACACCGTCAAAGTGGTCGCTGCAATCATCACACAGAAAATCAATTACACGGGGCGCATCCTTTGCAATTTCGCTGCACACAGGTGACTTGCAATCAAGAATTCGCATCGGATTGCGCGTAAGCCTGTCGCGGCAGGTTTCGCAAAGGCAGTCACTTTTGGAAGCAAAATATTCGGTGAGCGCCTTGTGGTAATTCTTTCTGCATTCGCTGCAGCCAATAGAATTTATTTCAAGCGAAATATCGTTAATACCAATGTTTTCCAGAACCTGAAGACCAAGTGATATTACCTCGGCATCGGCAACGGGTGAGGCAGCGCCAAAGCATTCCACACCGAATTGGTGGAATTCACGCAGTCTGCCTGCCTGTGGTTTTTCGTAACGATAACAGCCGCCTATATAACAAACCTTAACGGGCAAAGTGCCGTTAACAAGGCCGTGCTCAATGGCGCTTCTTACGGTACCTGCTGTAAGTTCGGGACGGAGTGTTATCGACCGTCCGCCTTTATCGTCAAAGGTATACATTTCCTTTTGTACAACATCTGTGGTATCACCGACGCTGCGCTTAAATACCTCAGTATGTTCAAAAACAGGAACTCTTATTTCACGAAACCCGTAAAGTTCTGCGGTTTCAAGCATCTTGCCCTCAACAAAGTGATATTTATATGAGTCTGTAGGCAATATATCATTAGTGCCCTTTACGGCACGGTTAATTTCAGCCATTAAAAACAACCTCTGATTTAAGAATTTTTAATAATTTCGCGCCAATCAAGATCGCCGCGCTCAAGACCGTGAATAAGCACCTCGGCAGTGGCAATATTTGTGGCAACAGGTATGTTGTGTACATCGCAAAGGCGTAAAAGTGCGCGTTCGTCAGGCTCATTCGGTTTGGGATTAAGCGGATCACGGAAAAGAAGTAACAGGTCGATTTCATCACAGCCTATTCTGGAAGCGATCTGCTGAGAGCCACCCTGAGAGCCGGCTAAAAAGCGTGTTATTTCAAGTCCCGTAGCTTCCGAAACGGTTTTTCCCGTTGTTCCTGTGGCTACAAGATTGTATTTACTTAAAATACCGCAGTATGCAATACAAAACTGAACCATAAGTTCCTTTTTTGCGTCATGCGCGATTAATGCTATTGTCATAATTTTTGCCCCCTTGGAAATAATTGACTGATACACTCAGCCTTATATTTTTTTAACCTTTGGAAGTCGGATTTCCTCACCGCTTAGACGGCGGGCAATCCTTGTAAGCGCTTTATGCGCCTTACCCCGCGGTTTTAATTTATGGTTTACACTCAAAAGCAAGAGTTCCTTGCTTTGCGGTACAATACCGAGCAATCTAAAGCCCGATAAATCAATAATATCATCAATATTACTGTAAATACCCTTTTTAATATAGTCCGCGTCAAAACGGTTAATTACCAGCCGCGGTGCAATAAGGCTTTGCGGCAAAGAGTCACAAACAGCGGCAGCATCTCTTACAGACACAGCATCAGGATTGCAAACGGCAACAAACTGCGTGTCATCACCCAATGCGCTATAAAGCGAAAAGTCCATACCTGCAGGAAAATCAAATATTACCACATCGTAAGCGGCTTTTAATTTTTGCGCAAGGTCTGAAAGTGATTCTTTATCTATTTCACCGATTCTTGACGGTGCGGGTATTACATTAATTAAAGGATTGTATGGCAGGGTGTAGGTGCCGTCAGAAATATCCCGTCCCGAAAGTATATCGGCAAGGTCAAACACTATGTTGCCGTCAACCCCTAAAATAAGGTCAAGACAACGCAAACCCTCGTCCATATCTACAAGCACAACACTCTTTTTAAGTTGGGCAAAGCTTAACGCAACGCCCACAGAAAAGGTGGACTTACCCGTACCGCCTTTACCGGAGGTTGTAGCTATACAGATACCCATACACTCACCTCGTTTTCTGTGTATTTTATCATAAAAGGTATTTGATGTCAATTAAAAACGGCTAAACATCATCCAAGAACCGTGTAGGGAGGTGTGCCGCCCTCGGTATCGTCTGAAGAAAAGAAATATGCGTCAAGTATCTGTCTTACAAGTGTACCCGAAGCATAGCCTGAAGAACCGTGTTCAAGAACAACCGAAATAGCAATTTCAGGGTTATCATAGGGCGCAAACACAATAAATGTACTGTGGTCGGCGCCGCTGTTGGTTTGTGAAGTTCCTGTCTTACCGCCGATTTTTAACGGGTAGTCACCAAGCGCTGCCTGACCGGTACCGTCAACCGTAACCGAAAGCATACCGTTTTTAATGCTTGAAATGGTGTTATCGCTAAGTTTTACGGTGTTTACAACCTGTGGCTTACATTCATCATAAACGGTTTTAATATCATACGATACAATTTTATCAATAAGAGTTGCTTTGTAGTGTGTGCCGCCGTTTGCAAAGGTAGCGGCATAGTTTGCCAACTGTAACGGTGTAAAGGCATTTAACTGACCAATTGCAATCTGCAGGGTATCACCGCCAAAACCGTTGCTTTTTGGCTCTACCAAAAGTCCTGCGCTGTCATTGACTTCAACACCCGTTTTCACACCTAAACCAAATTGCTTAAAATAGTCGGTGAGTGTAACCGCGCCTATTCTGCGGCCAAGTTCAAAGAAAAAGTAGTTGCAGCTTTTTGAAAGCGCGGATGTCAGCGCGATATCCTTATGGTAATGCATACAGGAAGGTTTATAATCGTCAAAATATTTATATGTTACCTCGCAAAAAATGGTTTCACCGTTGTTGTAAAGTCCATTTTCCATAGCGGCTGCCGCTACAATAGGTTTGATTGTCGAGCCTATCGGATATACACCCTGAAAGGCACGGTCGGTAAGGGGATTTGAGGGGTCTGCTAAAAGTTGTTCGTAATTTTCGGACATAGTGGCAGAATCGTATGTGGGGTAGTTTGCCGAGGTAATAATTCCGCCGGTGTTTATGTCAACAACCACTGCCGAGCCGGCTTTGCATGTACCGCCCTGCGACTGCAGAGATTTTACTGTTTGTTCAAGCGCGTCCTGAGCCGCACGCTGAATTTTTTTATCTATGGTCAGCATTACGGTCTTTCCCGCAACGGGCGCACGTGTAATTTCACTGTTTATTATATTGCCTTCACTGTCAATATAATAGGTGATTTCACCGTCTGTTCCGCGCAGGTGTTCCTCTGCATAGTACTCAATACCGCTTTTACCCACCTTGTCATCATAGGAATAACCGCGGTCCTTGTAGTTTTCGCCCTCGTCCCAGTCCTCTTCATATATAGGACCAACCGTTCCGATAAGGTTTACCGCAAGTGAGGTATCGGTATACTGTCTAAAGGGTACAACCTCGACAGAAACACCATCCAGCACAAAGTTTGACTCGGAAATTTTGCGCATAAGTTCGGTGGGGATATCTTCAGCAAAGGTATAGGGATAGGAAATCGAAAAATCTGCAATTTCCATACTGTATCTTACACCCATAATCTTGCGTTGCTCATCCAGTGTGTAATTTTCAAGTTCATACCTTTCAACCAGCCGAGAAAAACAGTTATCGGCAGTAGCATATTTAGCAAGACCAAGTGTGGATATTAGTTTTTCTGTTGATTCATCGGCTTTAAAATCATAGGGGGAGGCTTTATCTAAAGGCAGCTTGTCCACCCATTCACAACCGCTGCTTTCAAGAAGATTTACAAGGCTTAAAATAACATCATTCATATTATCCTTAACATAAGCCTTATTGAACACTACATTGTAGCCGTCGCGGTTTACGGCAATTTTCCTGCCGTAACAGTCAAGAATTTCACCGCGCGGAGCCTTAAGCACTGCCGTTCTGACAGAGGTGCTGCCCTGTGCCACGGAAGAGTATTCAGATGCTCTTACAATCTGAATTGAATATATTCTTGCGGTGTACAGTAAAATCACCAACACCAATAATATTGAAAGCACGGTAAGTGCAGTTTGCCGCTTGTGTTTAAATGGCACAGTTGTCACCTCACTAACTTAATTTATTAAAAAGATACCTTTCAAGGTAATAAAGCGGAACTATAAACACGGTAGTATATAGTACCGAAGGAAGCGCAAATCGAATAAAATAACTTAAACTTTCGGTAAACAAAAGAGAAAAGGCAAGGTCGATAATCCAGCGCGAGATATAGTAAATTGTGCCGCTTATAACGCAAAGCGCGATTGAAGACATTATATTATTGTTAAACAGATGCCGTACTGTCAGCGAAACACCAAGACCTATGATAAAGAAAAGTATTGCGTGAAAACCTTGTGGGGTAGAGGCAACGCTGTCCATAAATATACCAACAGCAAAACCTGTGAGCGCGGATGTAAGTTCAGAAGAAAACATAGAAATTGCCACAAGCAGTGAAAGGACAACCAAGGGGTTTGCCTGTCCAAGTTTTATGGTGTAAACACCGTTATAATGAAACAGTATCAATACTACAAACATTGCGGCATTTATAACGCCCAACAAAAGAGTTTTTTTACGGTCGGTCATATTATTTATCCCCCACTGTGATTCCGCCCTGACCCTCAAAGTCGGTGATAACCATAACATCGCGTACAGCGGAAATATCAACAAATGGATTTACCACAGCATAAATGGATGTGTTGTATTCATCGCTGCCGATTGATTCAACCGCGCCTACAAGCAATCCCTCAGGGAAGATACCTTCGCCCGAAGTAACGACATAGTCACCGACAGCTACGCTGCATGAACGCGCAAGGTTTGCAAAACGGCACATACCGTTTTCTGCAAGACTGAGGTTGCCCGTTATAATACCCGAATCGTCTGTGCGGTTATCAAGGGCGCCAAGCGTTATATCGGGGTTTAATATGGTAGTAACCTTAGAAGATGTAAGTCCAACTTCGGTTATGTATCCCACAACACCGGCATCGGTTATAACAGGGTCATATTTGTTAATATCCGACAAAGAGCCGCGGTTTATCACAAAGCCGCCGTAAATGTCATCACTGTCTCGCGCTATCAGAGTGGCATCGGTGAACACAAAATCGGGATTTTGCTCCTTTATTCCAAGATAGCTTTTGTAAAACTCGTTTTGAGCGGCAATGTCATCATAATCGGCAATTTGTTTGCGAAGTTGGTCAATTTCTGATTCAAGCTCGGCATTTTTAAGACTTAACTCATTTGCACGGTTATATGTTGCAAAAAAGTCCGAAACAGCGTCAGAAACGCTTAAAGCAAACTGTCGAAAAGGCGCCGCAATAGTACCTGCAATATCGGTTTGCGGTGACATTCGCCTACCGAGTATTCCAAAGGTGCAGGTAAGTATAACAACAACCGCAAAGACGGCAACTATTATTTTAAATTGTCGGCTGCGAAAGAAAAAACGCATTTTCTTTACTCCTTAATTTTATCTGAATCTTTTTCCTCTGCGGAATACATAATTTTCAAATCCGCTATCGGCCTCAAGACGCTTTGCAGTACCCAAAACAACACAGTCAAGCGGATTAGGCGCAACACTTACGGGCATTCCCGTTTCTTCTGCGATAAGTTCAGCAAGACCGCGAAGCAACGCGCCGCCGCCTGTGAGTGTGATACCGCTGTCGATAATGTCGGCAGAAAGTTCAGGCGGTGTTTTTTCAAGCGTGGTTTTTACAGCATCAATTATCTGTGAAATTGTGTCTGCCATAGCATCACGCACCTCTTCCGAAGAAATGGTGACATTTTTGGGAAGACCGTCTACAAGGTTTCGTCCTTTTATTTCAATCGTTGTCTCGCCATCATACGGCTTAGCAGAACCAATGTCTATTTTTATCTGTTCGGCAGTTCTTTCGCCGATAAGCAGATTGTGTTTTTTACGCACATAGTTAATAATGGCTTCGTCAAGGTCGTCACCCGCAATTCTTACCGATTGCGATGTAACAATATCTCCAAGCGAGATAACGGCAACCTCACTGGTACCGCCGCCGATATCAACAACCATATTACCTGTAGCATCCCAAATAGGAAGACCTGCGCCTACTGCCGCTGCCATAGGCTCTTCCACCAAATCAATATCGGTAGCGCCCGCCTGTTTTGCAGCATCGTAAACCGCACGGCTTTCAACCTCGGTAACACCTGCGGGGATGCATATTACCATACGAACGCGCGAAAAGAACGAACCCTTAAGTGCTTCGCGTACAAATCTTTTAAGCATTGCTGCAGTTACGTCAAAGTCGGCAATTACACCGTCTTTTAATGGACGCACCGCTACGATTGAACCGGGTGTTCTTCCTATCATATCCTTGGCTTCGGTTCCGACTGCCCGTACTGCGTCATTGCGTACATCATAAGCCACAACCGAAGGCTCACGCATTATAATACCCTTACCCTTAACACAAACCAATGTGTTTGCGGTACCAAGGTCAACACCAATATCTCTTGTAAACATATATCTAACTCCTTAAAAGTATTATTCTTTTGGTATTGCAAGACTTATTGCTGACGGAATATTTGAAATGTTAACAACATCCTTACCGCCGCAAAATTCACCGTCAAGCGTCCACGCAACATTTTCTCCGCCTGTTACGGTAATTTCTTTTGCGTGGAAAAATTCTATTCCGTTGCGACTAAGGTCTTGGCGAAGAATACCCTCGACAATAGATTGAAATTTAAGTATAGAGTCGGGGTTTCTTATAAGCAGTACCTCAAACTCACCGTCATTAAGTTTTACAACAGAATCCTTAAACTTTACAATTCCGCCTACCGACATTGAGTTTGAAATTGCGCCGAAAAGGAAGTCACCCTCTATCTCACTGCCGTCACAGTTGAACTTAAGATGTATGGGTTTAATGTTACCCAGGCTTTTGATACCTTCAAAAAAGTATGCCGCCTGCCCGAGTACATTTTTAACATCCTGCGGCGCTGAATAGGACGCTTCGGTGAAAGCGCCAAAGGATGCGGTGTACGAAAAGTATTTATCCTCAAACCGACCTATATCAAGTTTGATATTATTGTCACTTGCGGCATCACGCGCGGCGATTGCCGTGTCCCTTGAAATTCTGAGCCCCGAAGACCATTCGTTAAGTGTACCCGACGGAATATAACCTAGCGTACATTTAATATCCGACTGCATAATTCCCGTTATAACTTCGTTAAGAGTTCCGTCACCGCCGCATACAACTATGCGGTCAAACTCACCCTCATTTATACTCGCAGCACGTAGTGTGGCATCACCCTGAGCTTTTGTTGGATAAACCGTTACATCAAAACCCGCCGTAGAAAAGATTTGTACTATCTTTAAAAGGTCGTTTTTTATTTTTGCCCTGCCTGAGCGGGGATTAACAATCAAAAGAAGTTTTCTGTTGTTCATTATAAAATTCACCTCAAAAAATCATCTGTAATTTATGGGTAAAGTTGCTGTTGCGTTAAGGTCAACATCAGCAGTATTGCCATCGAGATATTCGTAATATCCCTGCACACCAACCATTGCGGCATTGTCGCCGCAGTATTTAAGCGGTGGATAATAAAGGCTGATACCGCGTTTTTTACATTCGGCTGTCATACGCTCACGAAGTTCGGAATTTGCCGAAACACCGCCTGCAAGCACCAGTGTTTTATATCCGTGTTTTTCCGCAACGCGAAGTGTTTTATCTATAAGTATATCGCAAACACGCTGTCTTACAGTGGCAGCAAGTACCGGTACATCAATATCCTCACCCTTTTGTTTGCAGTTGTGAACAAGATTTATAACCGCTGTTTTAAGACCGGAAAAGCTGAAATCAAACTCTTGCTCGGTGTGAGGATAGGGAAGAGCATACTTTTTAGTATCTGCCACGGTGGCGATTTTATCAAGCGTTACACCGCCCGGATATGAAAGTCCCAAGGTACGCGCGGTTTTATCAAAACATTCACCCGCGGCATCATCAGTGGTTCTGCCTACAGGGACAAACTTTGTGTAATCGGCAACCTCTGTAATAACGGTATTACCGCCTGAGACGGTAAGGCATAAGAAAGGAGGCTTAAGTTCGGGCGCTTCTATATAGTTAGCGGCAATATGAGAACGCAGATGATGAACGGGGATAAGCGGAACACCGAGCGACAGACTTAGTCCCTTGGCAAAGTTTACCCCTACAAGCAACGCGCCGATAAGTCCCGGTGCAAAGGTCACTGCCACCGCGTCTATATCACCGTATGTAATGCCTGCTTGCGCCAAAGCCTCATCGCACACCTGACTTATGGCTTCGGTATGCCGTCTTGATGCAATTTCGGGTACGACACCGCCGTAAATGCGGTGCTCGGCAATTTGGGTGGATATTATATTTGAAAGCACCTTTCGTCCCTCGGTGACCGAAACCGATGTTTCATCACAAGACGATTCAATTGCTAATATCTTCATCTGTAAACCTTCTCGTCATAATAATTGCGTCTTCGCGTGGATTGGTGTAAAAATTCTTTCTGATTCCCACGCGTAAAAATCCGCTATTTTCGTAAAGTGAAATTGCGGTATTGTTTGAAACGCGTACTTCAAGTGAAATGAATTCTGCGCCATTTTTCTTTGCATAATCTATCATTGCCAGTGTTAATTTTTTACCCACACCGCAGCCACGGTACTCAGGGTAAACGGCGACATTTGTAACATACGCTTCACCCGCAATAATACTGACACCGGCATAGCCTACCGTTTTACCGCACTTTGTTGCTATAAAAAATTTAGTGCCCGCAGTAAGCGATTCACTAATTGCCCTTTTGCTCCAAGGCGTTGAGAAAACCGCTAATTCAATATGTGCAATATCGTCAACATCATCTGACGAAGCCATATCTATATGCGTGTCATAAAAAATGCCCGTTTCGATAAGTTCATCAATAGCAGCAAAAATGCTGTCACGGCTTTTTCTGTAGGTCTGTATATCACTGCCGAAAGGGTCGGGAATTCCGTCACTTAACACATAAAGTTTGGATTGTAAAACACTGCAGGAAATTAATGCTTGTTTGTGGTTTTCGGTCATACAAAAAATTAAGTCAGCCTTCGTCACGTCATCGGTAGTAAGCCTTTTTGAAGTATGCGACGAAATATCTATTCCGCACTCTCGCATTACAGTCGCGGAATTTTCGCTTACCTTATCACCGTCGACGCCAAATCCACGGCTTGAAACGGTAAGACTGTCTATATTCTTAGATTTTAAATATCCTTCCGCCATAGGACTGCGGCAGGTGTTTCCCGTGCAAACAAATACTATATTCATTTTCCCTTTGCCTCAAGCCATGTTTCGCCGCTGTGCGCTTCAACCAAAAGTTCAACTGCTAAATCGGCTGCTGCGCACATTTCTTCCTCAAGAATTCGGCATACCCTTTGCGCTTCGCCTTTGGGCGCTTCAACAATCAGTTCGTCGTGAACCTGTAAAATAAGATGGGCGTCGCTTACTTCTTTTGCAAGTCGTTCACTTACCTTAATCATTGCAATTTTAATGATATCAGCGGCAGTGCCTTGTATGGGCGCATTACGCGCTACACGCTCGCCAAACGCACGAAGCATACCGTTTGACGAAGAAAGTTCCGGCAGGTATCTTCTTCTGCCAAACAGCGTGGATACATAGCCCTGTGCCTTAGCGTCACTTATAACCCTTTCCATATAATCAGCAATGCCCTTGTAGGTGGAAAGGTAGTTTTTAATATATCTGTCGGCTTCGGCGCGGCTTACACCAATGTCCTTTGCAAGTGAAAATGCGCCGATACCGTACACAATACCGAAATTTACAGCCTTTGCACGACTTCTCATAATAGGAAGCACCATATCAACAGGTATGTCAAACACCTGTGAGGCAGTAACGGTGTGAATATCAACACCGCTTTTAAACGCGTCTATCATAGTTTTGTCTTGTGCAATACTTGCCAGTACACGAAGTTCAATCTGTGAATAGTCAGCATCGCACAGTACATAGCCATCCTTTGCCTTAAAGAATTTACGGAAAATTCTACCCTCTTCGGTTTTTACGGGTATGTTTTGCAAATTTGGTTCAAGCGAACTTATTCTGCCTGTTCTGGCTTCGGTCTGATTAAAGGTAGAGTGTATTCTGCCGTCCGATGCTACCGAAGACAGCAAACCGTCACAGTATGTCGACTTAAGTTTTGCGAGTTGACGGTATTTTAAAATTGATTCCACTATCGGAAATTCGTATCTAAGCCCCTCAAGCACTTCAGCGTTTGTACTGAATCCGCTTTTAGTTTTCTTCTTGGCAGGAAGTCCCAATTTTACAAACAGAACTTCACCTAACTGCTTTGGCGAGTTGATATTAAATTCACAGCCGGCAGCCGCATATATTTCACAAGCCAACTCACTGATTTTATTTTCAAGATAAACCGCTTGGTTTTTAAGACCTTCGCAATCGGCAAGGAAACCCCGAAGTTCCATATCACCAAGCACCCGCGCAAGCGGTACCTCGATATTACATAAAAGTTCTTTTTGTCCGCTCTGTTCCAATAATTCTTCCAGTCGGTTGCAGCAGGCGGTAAACTTAGTTGCCGCTAAAAGAAGCGAGTCATCACAATTTTCTATCTTTGTTGCAGTTTCGGCATATTCGCTTACAAGTCTTGAAAGTGAATAATCGGAAGCCGACGGATTGCAAAGATATGCCGCAAGCATAGCGTCAAACCTTACCGAGTGCACATCACGGTATTTTTTGTAAAGGTTTTTATAATCGTATACGCGTTTTGCAATATCACGGTTTTCGAGTAAAGATTTAAGTTCATCTTCTTTTAAGGCGCAAACCTTGTCACTGCTGACAGCGGCGCATCCCGCTTCACTAATGTAAATATCGGCATCATCTTTAATATCTGCTACAGTGCCGAGATTGAAATTTAAACCGTCACTGCATTCAGATTTCATTTCTGCTGATGATACAGCCTGAATGCCCATTTTTTCCATAAGACCGAAAAATTCAAGCCTTGTCATAAAAGCTGCAAGCGCACGGTCATCACGTTTTTTTGTCCTATAGCTTTCAATATCGCAATTAATAGGCGCACTGCGGCATATGGTACCGAGTGTACGGCTTAAAAAAGCATTATCCTTGCCTGTAATAAGTTTAGTCCTTACACCGTCTTTTATTTCAAGTTCATCAATGTGGTCATAAATGTAATCAATGCTGTGATACTGGGTAATAAGGGCTGTGGCTGTCTTTTCACCGACACCCGCAACACCGGGGATATTGTCGGAAGAATCACCCATAAGCGATTTAAGTTCAATCATTTCCTGTGGGGTAAGTCCGTATTTTTCAAAAAGCGCTGCCTTTGTGTAGTTGGTAATTTCAGGATGACCTGCGCGGGTTACGGTAAGCAGCACCCTTGTCGTATCGGAAATCAACTGCAACGAATCGCGGTCACCCGTTGCAATAACGCACTCACTACTGCTGTTGTCGGCGCTTTGAGCAAGAGTGCCTAAAATATCGTCAGCCTCATAACCTTCACATTCAATACAGGTGTACCCTGCAAGTGTCAGCCACTGCTTAAGAAGGGGGAACTGTCCGTGTAACTCGTCAGGCATAGCGTGGCGGCCTGCCTTATACGCTTCATACATCTTGTGTCGAAAGGTGGGTGCTTTAAGGTCAAAGGCAATTGCAACACCGTCAGGCTTTTCGCTTTCAAGCAGTTTATTCAAAATGTTGATAAAACCGTAAACGGCATTTGTGTAGACGCCGTCCTTTGTAGAAAGCAGTCTTATGCCGTAAAAGGCACGGTTAATTATACTGTTACCGTCAATTGCCAAAAGCTTCAAAAACGTCACCCCACTCAGTGCGTAATAATTATTAAATATAATCCTATTTATTTTAACACTTTTATGTCAGTTTGTCACTAATTAATTTTAAAATTTGACAGAAAATTCATTTTCAGTTATAATTGTGCTGCTATGAGGATAGGAAATATAGAAATTAAAGGATTTGCGGCTCTCGCCCCTATGGCAGGTGTTGCCGATAGAGCTATGAGAGAAATATGTGTAAAATACGGCGCGGGTTTTACCGTTGGTGAGCTTACAAGTGCTAAGGGTGTGTCCCTTGGTGACGCCAAGTCGTATGCGCTTCTTAACTGCTTTGATTCTAAGGGTATAGCGGCTTCACAGTTGTTCGGCTGTGAGCCTGAGACAATGGCAATCGCCGCGCAAAAAGCGTGTGAATTGCACCCCGATTTTATTGATATTAATATGGGCTGTCCGGCACCAAAGGTTGCAGGAAACGGGGGCGGCAGCGCTCTTATGCGGGACATACCAAAGGCATTCGAGATTGTCCGTGCGGTAGCGGCTTCGGTAGATATACCCGTAACAGTAAAAATGCGCTCAGGTTGGGATGAGGAGCATTTAAACGCTGTCGAACTTGCCCGTGCTTGCGAAGCGGCGGGTGCGGCTGCGGTTACCGTGCATGGCAGAACCCGTAAGCAAATGTATGCGCCGCCTGTAAATTACGATATCATAAGGGATGTAAAAAATGCCGTAAAAATACCCGTTATAGCCAACGGTGATGTGCATGACGGAAAAAGTGCTAAATTTATGTATGAATACACAGGTTGCGACTATGTAATGGTAGGTCGCGCAGCACAAGGCAACCCCTTTGTTTTTGATGAAATCAATGCTTTTTTACAGGGTAGGCAGTACACTCCGCCAACACTTGAAATGCGTCTTAAAACCTGTATTGAGCAGATTGAACTTATGCATAAATACAAGGACCCACATAACGCGATTTTAGAATCGAGAAAGCACACCGCTTGGTATATGACGGGACTTACAGGTGCAGCGGCGCTGCGGCGTATGTGCGGTGAAATATCTTCAATGGACGATATTATGAGAATTTGTGAAAAAGCCCTTGAAGAGAATAGGGATATGTGATAGACTATACTAGTTAAATTTTCCGAAGGGATGATATAATGTCAGGACATAGTAAATGGAACAATATTAAGCGTAAAAAGGAAAAAACCGATGCTGCACGTGCAAAAATTTTCACCAAAATCGGCCGTGAAATATCGGTTATAGTTAAGGCGGGTGGCCCTAACCCTGCCGAAAACAGCAAACTTAAGGATGTTATCGCTAAAGCAAAGGCGGCAAACGTGCCCAACGATAATATTGAGCGTATTATAAAGAAGGCTGCCGGTGAGGGCGGCGGCAATGATTATGAGGAACTTATCTATGAAGGCTACGGTCCCTCGGGTGTTGCTGTGGTGGTTGAAACTCTTACCGACAACCGCAACAGAACTGCTGGTGAAATGCGCCACTATTTTGATAAATGCGGCGGCAATCTCGGTCAGTCGGGCTCGGTTATGTTTATGTTTGACCGCAAGGGTGTTATCGTAATCGAGGGTGAAGGACTTGATGAGGATACCGTTATGGAAGCCGCGCTTGAAGCGGGTGCCGAAGATTTTAATTTTGATGGTGAAGTATTTGAAATTACAACCGCTCCTAATGATTTAGGTGTTGTGCGCGACGCACTTGAAGAAAAGGGCTATAGTTTTCTTTCGGCTGAGGCGCAGTACATTCCACAGACTATGAGCAGTATCGATGATCCCGATTTGGTTGTAAAAATGGAAAAACTTATTGATATGCTCGAAGAAAATGATGATGTTCAGGCAATATGGCACAACTGGGAAATGCCTGACGAGGACTAACTTTAAAGTTATTTAAGCGGCGGATAATATCTGTCGCTTATTTTTATATATTAATTTTAAAATCTTGTTGCCCTTTGGCAGCAAGATTTTTTGTTCTATATTGGACTTGCTTTTCATAAATATTTGTTAGGACGGTGAAAAAAGTGACTTTTAATTCTTTTGACTCGGTACTTTACGGTATTGATTCTCGAATACGCCGTATACTCGAGTTTTTACCCGATGATATAAAGGCAAAATGCGAAGAAATCCGTCTTCGTACCCAACTTCCCGTATGTCTTACGGTGGGCGGTAAGCCGCTTTTTGTCTGCAAGGACAGCACCGTTTCACCTGTGGTTTGTGAAAATATGCTAATCGCAGCCTCGGACGAACTGTATCACAGTCTTTTGCTTTTGTGTGACTCATCGGTTTATGCCCACGAAAACGAAATAAAGAATGGATATATATCAATGCCGCACGGCGCAAGGGCAGGAGTATGCGGCATTTTTAACAGCGACGGTATACTTAATTGCGTAACCTCAATAAATATCCGTATCGCAAGGGAGGTTTACGGTTGTGCCGACAGCCTTGTCGAAAAATTCAGCGGCGGTATGTTGATTGCGGGTCCCCCTGGCAGCGGCAAAACAACCATTCTTCGTGACCTTGTAAGACAACTTTCAAGCGGAAAAACGGGACGGTATCTGCGTGTGGCTGTAATTGACAGCCGCGGCGAGCTTTCGGGTGGATTTAATAGAAAAAGCAACAATTATTTAGGACACAACACCGATGTTTTATTTATGCAAAATAAGGCAGCAGGTACACAAATTGCACTGCGGACACTTTTTCCCGATGTAATAGCATTTGATGAAATTGGCACCGCGGCAGAGCTTGAAAGCATTTCCGATTGCTTTAATGCGGGTGTCGAAATTATTACAACGGCACACAGTAAAGATATTTCGGATATACGCCGTCGAAGTGTTACAAGTGCACTTTTAAAAGGCGGTGCAGTAAGCCGTGTTGCACTCCTTTCAAATACAGTGGGTGCACCGCCTGCAGTCTTTAGTGTCAAGGAGATACTTTGTGATGCAGTTTATTAAAATTATGGGAATTTTCTGTTTTGTGTCAAGCAGCAGTCTAATCGGCTTTTTCAAAAGTCGTTCACTGAAATTAAGGGAACAAAAACTTCTCGCCTTTTGCAGCGGACTCGATATGCTTTATGAGTACATAAGTTTCGGTGAATTGCAGCTTGGTACGGCTGTAAAAATGGCTTTTAGTAAATGTGATTTTTTGAAATATGACAGTGTAATTTCTACCGTTGACAGCGATTTGGATTGTGAGGATAAAAGAATTATAAATGAACTGTTTATGCATCTGGGCAGGTCGGTTAAAAAAACAGAATGTGAGCGGATAATTTCCTGCCGCAATATATTGCTTAAAAGGGCAGAAATGGCTTATAAAACGGCACAAGAGCGATGCAAACTTTGGCAAATCGGCGGCGTATGTGTGGGACTTGCTATCGGGATACTTGTTATCTAGGAGGCGAAATTTGTGGATGTAGATTTTATATTTAAAATTGCGGCAGTAGGAATAATAGTAACTGTGCTTAACCAACTACTTGTGCGCTCAGGACGTGAGGAACAGGCGATGCTTACAACCCTTGCAGGTCTTGTTGTGGTATTGCTTATGGTGGTAGGGGCTATAGCCGACCTCTTTTCAACAGTAAAGGGGTTGTTCGGGCTTTGAATGATATACTCATTAAAATTTTAGCACTGCTTATTATCGCGGCGGCTATGTCTTTAATAATAAGGACTCACCGTCCCGAATATGCTTTTTTGTTGGTACTAGCGGCAGCGGCAGGGGTACTTGTTTATCTTTTGGGCAGCATCTATCCCCAAGTGCAAAAGGTAAGTGCTCTGTTTACCAAAAGCGGCAACAGTACTGTTTACTTTATTACTGCACTTAAAGCGCTCGGCATTGCTTATATCACAGGATTTGCGGCTGATGTTTGCCGCGATTTCGGACATACGGCATTAGCACAGATTGCCGACCTTGCCGGCAAATGTGCAGTTTTTGCTTTAAGCATACCGCTTATGTGCGCTGTGCTTGAAGCAGCACTTAGTTTTGCAGACTTATGAAAAGATTAGTAGCATTTATAATTATCGCTTTTCTTTTTGCCCTGCCTGTCTGTGCCGAGGAGGATTACTACTCGACTCAATACGAAAATGTGGGCGCCGACGGACTTCAGGATTATCTTAACGAAAATGTAAAGTCTTTCTTTGACGATAACGGAATTGACCCTTCAAATTATGACTGGGTGAATAACCTTACCGCGAAGAATGTTTTTTCTCATATCTTAGGCTTATTAACAGGTGATATGAAGAATATATTTACCTGCGCTGCGGCAATTATCGGTATTATTTTGGTAACAGCATCGCTTAGCGCCTTCGGTATGTCAGAAAGGCTTGAAACTGCGGTTTATGTGGCTATGCTTGCGGTTTGCGCTATAATTGCGGGTGATATCTGGCAAAGCGTTTCAGCGTCGGTGGGCGCCGTAAAGGGATGCAGCACATTTATGCTCGGTTTCATACCTGTTTTTGCTGCTGTGGTGGCCTTATCGGGTGGTACGGTAACGGCCGCTTCTATGAGCGGACTGCTGCTTAGTGCGGCAGAACTTGTGTCGGCGGCAGCTTCGTTTGTGGTGCTTCCGCTTATGGGTGGATACTTATCGCTTAGTATTAGTTCGGGTGTTTCACCGCTCTTGCAACAATCGGGCATTGTTGAAAGTGTTAAAAAAATTTCAATGTGGATACTGTCACTTGCTACCACACTGTTTGTGGGTATTTTAAGTATACAAACTGCGGTAAATGCTGCCGCAGACGGTGTTACAATGCGCACGGCAAGATTTATTTTAGGCACATCCGTACCGGTTGCAGGCGGGGCGCTTAGTGAAGCGGTGTCGACAATTTCGGCTTCGGTGGGTCTGCTGCGTTCTTCGATAGGAATTTACGGTGTGGTTGCCTTGGCGGTGTTTTTATTACCCTTTATAGCTGAACTTTCGTTGTGGCGTGTTGTATTACTGGCTTGTTCATCGGTAAGTGAACTCTTTTCATTACCTAAAATTTCAGGAGTTTTAAAGGCGGTTGATGCGATGCTATCTGTACTGTTAGGCATTCTTTTGTTGGTGGCGGGAATGTTTATAATATCACTGACAGCGGTTGTAACGGCGGTAAAAATATGACAAATGCCTTTTCCTCCTTTATATTAAGCTTTTGCAGCGCATGTGTGTTGCTGGGCTTTCTTTATATGCTTTGCCCGTCGGGAAGTATGTCAAAGCCGGTAAAATACCTATTTTGTCTTTGCTTTATCGGCTGTATTTTGTCGGGTGTGTTTGCGGCTGCAAATTTCAATTTTTCTGATTTTACACAAAATACCGCCGAAAGTGAGTTTGTTACAGACCAAAATGCCGCTGTGACTGCCGAGATGATATTTTCAAATGCGCTTACAGCACAAAATATTGATTTTAGAAAAATTACGGTTATTACGGATAAATTGCAAGACGGCAGCATAATTATAAGTGAAGTCACGGTTTATACAGATGCCGATGCCCACACGGTAGAGCAGGTAATCGGCTCAGAGTATTACGAGGTAAAAATTGTAAATGAATGAAAAAATTAAAAACATTACCAAAAACCCAAAATTATTGGTGATATTAGGACTGTGCGGAATACTGTTGATATTTATTTCATCGCTTTTTCCGTCAGACAATTCAAAGGATGAAACTGCAGCCGCTGCTGAGTTTGTAACCGAAGAATACCGTACTACAGTCCAGAACGGTGTCAAAGAAATCGTTACCCGTGTAAGCGGTGACCGTGACCCTACAGTGCTTGTAACACTTGAAAGCGGTGTTAGGTATTCCTATGCCAGCGCCGATGAAACCGATACCTCAAAGTCGGGGGATACATCGGGTGACAGCAGAGAGAGTAAAAAACAGTCATATATAACCGTAAAAACGGCTGACGGCGGGGAACAGGCATTAATAATAACCGAAATAATGCCCGAAGTACGCGGTGTGGCAATAATATGTGAAGGCGGTAATGATACTGCCTTGGCAGAAAAAATCGAAAATGCCGTTACATCGGCACTTAATATAACAACAAAAAGAGTCTATATTTCAGGAGGAACGGGCAATGAAAAAGGGTAAGGTATTCGGTAAAGGTCAAGTAGCACTGGCGCTTATGGTGTTAGCGTTGGGAGCGGCTGTGTGGCTTAATATGAAATTTTCTTCAAGTGAAAAATATCTGGGTGAGGCTACATACGTAAGCAAAAGCAACACTTCAAGTCAGGCGGTTGCAACCTCTGCCAAGGCACAAGAGGAGGAGAATGCTGATTATTTCGAGACCGCCGTAAAGGATAGAGAGGATGCAATTTCCGAAGCGCAGGAATTGGTTGAGGAAACGCTTAAATCTGCCGATGTTACCGACAGCGAGCGGGCAGCCGCGCTTGAAAAAACAAATCAACTTGCGGCAAAAATAGAAAAGGCAAATAACATTGAAACACTTCTTAAGGCAAAGGGATTTGAAAAGGCGGTAGCGGTAATCGGTGACAATGATGTTAACATTGTAGTTAAATCTGACGGCATTACAACTACACAAACCTTACAGATACAGGATATAGTAACTGCGCAAACCGATGTCGATTTAAGCAATATTAAAATCGTTACAGTAAAATAACTTGCTTTACGGAAAGAATTATGTTACAATGTTCTTGCAATAATAAATTATGACTACAAATTTTATATACGGAGGAAAAATCTTATGCAGGAAAATAGAACAGAACTTTCCGTCAGCACCGAGGTGCTTGAAAAAATGGCGGAACTTGCCGCTTGCGAAATCGACGGTGTAACCGGTATTTCAAAGAAAACAATTGACCTTAAGGGTGCTGTTAAAAGCGGCAGCGCATTTAAAGGTGTAAAGGTTGAAAGTGTAAACAGTGCTATTGAAATTAATGTTTATATTTCTGTAAGCCGTACAGCTGCAGTTCGTGATGTGGCAGCTGCTGTTCAGCATAATGTAAAGGATAAAATCCAGACCATGACAGGTACTGCTGTTACAAGGGTTAATGTTCATATTGCTGATATTGATTTTCCAACGAAAGAAAATAAATAATTTGAACTTAAAGTAAGGCGTCTGCTAAGGTCATTGGCAGACGCCTTTGTTTATTTAATAAAGTTTGCTGTTAAAATTTTCACATTTTCTTTGATTTATTTACCTGTCTGCAATTTTCACTTAATAAAATAAAGCGATTTAAGTTATAACTTGACGGCAGTGACTTTTTGTGTTAATATAATTAATATATTTTTGAATAGGAGATTTTACTTATGAAGAAAATGTTTAAAATTGTTTCTTTAATTCTTGCGGTATCAATGATTGCACTCTGCTTTGCAGGCTGCGGTGTTGATAACAAGTGGGTAGTTGCAACCGACACTGTATTTAAGCCCTTTGAGTATACAGATGCTGAGGGTAATTTTGTTGGTATTGACGTTGAAATCCTTGCAGCTATTGCTGAGGATCAGGGCTTTGAATATGAGCTTAAAAGTCTTGGTTGGGACGCTTCCATCGCTGCATGTCAGTCTAGTCAGGCAGATGCTATGATTGCCGGTGCTTCCATTACAGATGAGCGTAAGGAAAGCGGTTGGATTTTCTCTGACGGTTATTACACCTGCACACAATCTATGACTGTTGCTGCTGACTCCGATATCACAGGCTTCGACGGTCTTGAGGGCAAAACCGTTGCTGTAAAGACAGGTACACAGGGTGCTACATATGCTGAAAGCCTTAAGGATCAGTACAAGTTCCAGCTCTCATACTACGAATCTTCACCTGATATGTATCAGGCAGTAATCGGCGGTCAGGCTGTTGCTTGTTTTGAGGATACACCCATTATGATTACCTCTATCAAAGACGGTGATTTAGCGCTTAAGGTTCTCGATAGCACTGCTAACGAGGGTTCTGATTACGGCCTTGCAATCTTTGATTCTGATAATCAGGAATTCCTTGATATGTTTAATGAAGGTCTTGCAAACATTAAGGCAAGCGGTAAGTATGACGAAATAATTGATAAATATCTTGGTTAATTACTTTTTGTATTAAACTCAAGATAGGGCACCGCAAGGTGCCCTATTTTGCGGAAATGGAGTATAAAAAATGTTAGAAATCATTAGCGTTTACGGGCATTTGTTGCTTGCGGCTTTGGGGCAAACCTTGCTGATGGCATTATGCGGTTTGTTTTTTGCTTGTATACTGGGTTTGATATTCGGTATGTTAAGTGTTGTTAAAAATCGCGTGTGCAATGTTATAGCGCAGATTTTTGTCGATGTTATCCGCGGCGTACCGATGATAGTATTGGCTTACTTTATATTCTTTGGTTTGCCGTATGCATTTAAAAACATTATTGGTGTTAATTTTACCCTTTCTGCTTTGCAGGCAGGTACAATATGCTTGGCTCTTAACTGTGGCGCATATATGTCCGAAATTATACGCGCGGGAATACAGTCTGTCGATAAAGGTCAGATGGAGGCTGCGCGCAGTCTGGGACTCCCATATTGGCGCTCTATGCAGAGGGTAATTCTCCCACAAGCTATCAGAACAATGATACCGAGCATTATTAATCAGTTTATTATTACTCTGAAAGACACATCTATCCTCTCGGTTATTGGTTTTCCGGAACTTGTTAACTCTGCGAAGAACGTTATTGCTATCACCTTTAAATCCTTCCAGGTTTGGATAATAGTTGCAGTTATGTATTTGATTGTAATAACCGCGCTTTCTAGACTTGCTAAGGTTTTGGAAAGGAGACTTAACCGTGGCCGTTAATAAAGATAATGTAAAGATTCATGTAGATGGTCTTAAAAAGAATTTTGGAAAACTACAGGTGCTCGACGGTATCTCGGTCGATGTTTATGAGGGCGAGGTAGTTGTAGTAATCGGTCCCTCAGGCTCAGGTAAGTCTACCTTTTTGCGTTGCCTTAACCGACTTGAAGAGTTCAATGAGGGTAGTGTTATAGTTGACGGTTATGAAATTTCTGACAAAAAGATAAATATCAATAATGTTCGCGAAAACATTGGTATGGTATTCCAACTTTTTAACCTGTTTGATAACCTGACCGTTATGGAAAATCTTACACTTGCACCCGTTGACCTTAAAAAGATGGATAAAAACGGGGCTGAACAGCGCGCTATGGAATTGCTTAAACGCGTAGGACTTGAGGATAAGGCTGATGTTTACCCATCCAAGCTTTCGGGTGGTCAAAAGCAGCGTGTGGCGATTGCGCGTGCCTTGGCTATGAACCCCGATATAATGCTGTTTGACGAGCCGACAAGCGCACTTGATCCCGAAATGGTAGGCGAGGTACTCGCCGTTATGAAGGAACTTGCGCGTGAAGGTATGACCATGGTGGTAGTAACACATGAAATGGGCTTTGCCCGTGATGTTGCAGACCGTGTAATCTTTATGTCTGACGGTGTCATTGTTGAGCAGGGAACACCCGAACAGATATTTACAAATCCACAAGCACAGCGCACTAAGGATTTTCTTAACTGTGTATTATAAAAATCAAACACCTTTCGATAATTTGTCGAAGGGTGTTTTTCGTTGTACTTTTTTCGGTACATACTGTATGTTATTATAATGTTAACACTTTATTTTTTGACAAGATTATGATAAAATATTCTAAAAGGCGGTGAGTGTATATGCTGCAATTTATTTTGGGCCGTGCAGCTACGGGAAAAACCTTTACTGTCACACAGCGTATTGCAGAGTGTGCGAAAAAGAATGAGAAACCTATACTTTTAGTACCCGAACAGTTTTCTTTTGAAAGCGAAAAAAATATACTTAACTATCTTGGTGACGGTGATGCCCAAAAGGTTACTGTTTTGAGCTTCAGCCGTCTTTGTGATGAGGTTGAGCGTGAAAACGGCGGAATTTGCAAACAAATTCTTACCGATGCTGATAAAATTATACTAATGAATAAGGCTATCCGCCGCACAAAGCAGCAGCTTTCCCGTTTTCGCAGATACAGCGGTTCTGCTGGGTTTGCAAAGCTTATGGTGGATGCTGTTTCTGAATTCAAGCTTAATGCCGTCAGTGCCGATGACTTGCTTGCGGCAGCGGATAAAACCACCAATTTGCAATTAAAGCAAAAACTTGCTGATACCGCATTGATTTACAGTGAATATGACGCCACAGTTTCCGAAAAATTTATTGATAATTCCGATAGGCTTACAAGGTTATATTATACACTTGAACATTATAATTTTTTTGCCGATAAAACGGTCTTTTTAGATTCCTTTAAGGGATTTACAGGTCAGCAGTACCTCATTGTTGACCGAATTTTATCACAGGCAAAAAATGTTGTGATAAGCCTTACCGATAATAACGACGACAACCGCCCACTCGGTTTATTTGCGAATATAAAAAAGACGAAATCGCGAATAAAGGCTATGGCGGTTGCGCACGGTGTAGATGTTGCCGAAGACTTAGTTCTTAAAAACAGCAGATATTTATCAAGCGATCTTGCCGCTGTGGAAGAAATTATGTGTTTGGGTAAAACCAATTACAGCGAGCAAGCGCCAAATTTTACCGTCTGCCGTGCCGACAGCGTTTACAGTGAGGCAGAGTTTGCTGCCCGTAATATACGCCGCATTGTAAGAGAAACGGGTGCTAATTACAGTGATTTTGTTATAATTGCCCGCGATACAGCACCTTACGAGGATGCTTTGGAGATAGCCTGCAAAAAAAATAAAATCAGCTGCTTTATCGACCGCCGTTTATCGTTGTCATCAATGCCGCCTGTGGTGGCAGTCGTTTCCGCTATTGATGTTGCGTGTCATCTTTCTACCGAAAAAATATTACGTTTTCATAAATCGGGTGTGGGGGTTTTAACCCTTGACGAAATAAACACCCTTGAAAATTATACATATCTTTGGAATATTGACGGTTCGATGTGGCAGGATGAGTGGACTATGAATCCAAATGGATTTTCTGCTCAAAACGGTGAATTGGGACCCGAATATTCACAAAATTTGGAAGCAATAAATAACCTTCGTAAAAAGGCAGTTTTACCGCTTATTGAATTCCGTAAAAAATTCAGCGGCACCGCTAAGGATATGGCGCGCGCTGTGGTTGAACTTTTTGAAGACTGTAATTCACAGGAAAACTTTGCCCGTCTTGCCGCTGAATATAGGGCAGAGGGTAACAATTCCTTTAGCGACGGCATTCGTAGTTCATGGGCTAAATTAATGGATATTCTTAATAGCCTTGACCTTTGTTTTGGTGATGAACAGATTACAAAAAATGAGTTTTATGATGCCCTTTTAATGTCTGTAAATCTTGAAACAGTGGGCATTATACCCCAAATGATTGATGAAGTAACATTTGGTGCGGCAGACCGTATAAGGCCTTCAAGACCGCTTTATGCATTTATATTGGGCGCAAATCAGGGAATATTTCCGCAAACTGCCCAAAGCGGCGGCTTGTTTGCTTTTGGCGAAAGACAGGCTTTGATTGACCTTGGTATTGATATTCCCGATAAAATGCTTTCGTGTGCTGTTGATGAAGAATTTTTGCTTTACAGTAATGTTTGCTGCGCTTCAAAAGGGCTATTTATAAGCAGTTCTTCTGTGATTGACGGCACTGCATCAGAAGTATCTTCTTTTGTAAATACGCTGACGCAGATGCTTCAATGTAATGTTATAAATGAGCCACACATACTCGATTTTGAAAATTTACCCGAAACAGAGGAGGCGGCGCTTTCAAGCCTTTGCCGCAGTCTTTCACAAAATGACGCCGATGCGGCTACCTTGCAGGCGGCTATTTCACAAAGTGAAAATATAAATTCTCGTGCGGCAGCCATACTGGATGGTCGCTCCCGTCCTGATTTTTCAATAAGCACTGACGCAGCTGCAAGACTTTTTGGTAAAAAAATACGTATGTCGCCATCGAAATTTGATACATTCAACCGCTGCAAATTTATGTATTTTTGCCGCTACGGTCTTCGCGCAGAGCCTTTGCAGTCTGCGGATTTTAACGCTATGCAACGCGGCACACTTGTGCACTTTGTATTGGAAAAAGCGGTGCAAAGATATGGCAAGGGATTAGCCGACTTGACAGACAAACAAATTTCTGTCTTGGTGGACGAGCTTATCGAGGAATATTTAAATCTTATTCCGGGATACAAAAGTGTAGAAACGCCGCGCCTTAAATATTTGGTGTCTACAATTGGTAGAACGCTCAAGTATGTTGTGGGCAGACTTTCGGCTGAATTTGCCCAGTCCGATTTTGAGCCTGTAAAATGTGAACTTAAAATCGGTTATAAAGGTGATATTCCTGAAATTACAATACCGGTTGACGATTACGGCGAACTTTCAATGAGCGGTGTTATTGATCGTCTTGACAAATGGAACGGTTATGTAAGAATTGTCGATTACAAGACAGGTTCGCGCGATTTCAAACTGCCCGATATTTTATTTGGCCAGAATATGCAAATGTTGATTTATCTTTATGCTGTGACCAAAAGCGAACAGTACGGCGGAAATCCTGCAGGAATATTTTATATGCCAGCAAATCGCGCAAAGGATGCTACACCCGCTAAACGCCGTATGAACGGTCTTTTAGTGGCCGATGACGAGCTTGTTGCCGCTATGGACAGGGAAAACAGTGGGGAATTTGTGCCTAAACTAAAATCCCAGACTTCTGACAGTTTTGTGACCGCTGAGGATTTTGATAAAATTTTCAACTTTATTGAACAAAGACTTAAAGCGTCGGCAAAATCAATTTTTGAGGGTAGGATTTCGGCTGACCCCGTTGACGGTGACAGCCCTGCCTGCAAATACTGTGATTATTCAAGTGTTTGCCGAATTGAGAATGAAAAGATAAAATCGGTGCCACGTCTTACAAATGCGCAGGTAATATCCGAAATAGAAAGGCAGGCGGAAGAAAATGTCATTTAAACCCACCGTAATGCAACAAAAGGCAATTGATACAGAAGGCAATGTACTTGTTTCCGCTGCCGCAGGCTCGGGAAAAACTGCCGTTTTGGTTGAAAGGGTTATCCGCAAACTTACAGACCCAGTGTCGCCTGTGAGCGCTGATAGATTGCTTATAGTCACATTTACAAATGCCGCTGCGGCTGAAATGCGTTCAAGAATTGAAAAAAGACTTTACGAGGAGATACAAAAAAGACCTGATGATATCGGCCTTTTAAAGCAAAAGCATCTTATCGCTTCGGCAGATATTTGCACCATTGATTCCTTTTGCATTAAGCTTGTAAGGGAAAATTTTGAAAAATGCGGGGTCGAGCCTGATTTCAAGGTGTGTGACGGTTCGCAGCTTTCGATGCAGTCAAAGAACATAATGTCACAGTTATTACAGGAATATTTTGCTGAGGATAATGATGACTTTAAAAAACTTCTTGAACTTACAGGCTGTGAATATGATGAACAAAACTTAGCTGATACGATAGAGAATATATACACTTACAGCCGTCAGTTACCGTTTCCCGAAAATTTTATTAATGGTCTTATAACACCTTATGTTAGCGAATTTGTCGAGGGTAATGCTTGGTATGATAAGGCGTTTGAATATGCTGAAAATCAGCTTGAATCGGCAAATAAATGCCTTGCTAAAATGGCAGAAGTGGCTGTCGGTGTAGGTAAAAACGGTGATAAATACATTGACTATGCCGAAACTGCCGCGCAGGCGATTAGTGAGGTTTGTGAAGCGGTAAAGTGTCGCGATTGGGATAATTTTTATAATGTAATACATTCAGTTTCCCTTAAAAATGTGCCGTCAGGTGATAAGGAAGACGGCTATGCGTCTGCCTTTAAGGTACAAAAAAAGGCGGTGTCCGATATATTAGGGGAGCTTTGCTCTGTTTTTGAACTTGACCGCAAAAAAACACAGGAAAATATCAGACAGTATACGGGCGCGGTAGTATTGCTTAATAAAATAATTAATGATTATGCCCAAAATGTTTTTTCCGCGCATAAAACAGAAAACAACCTTACATTTTCCGATACCGAGCAGTTGGCACTTAATCTTCTTTGTAAGTATGAAGACGGCGCTATGGTAATGCGTGAAGATGCACAAGAGTTATATTCGCGTTACGATGAAGTTCTGGTTGATGAATTTCAGGATGTAAATGACTTGCAGAATATGTTGTTTTATGTGCTCTCAAACCGCGAAGAAAAGCTTTTTATAGTAGGGGATGTAAAGCAAAGTATTTATGGCTTCCGCGGATCAAATCCCGATAATTTTCTAAGTAAAAAGAATAGTTATATTCCGGTTGAAACCGCTGCTGAGGGAAGCGCCAAAAAGATAGTTTTATCGGATAATTTCCGTAGTCGTAGGGACGTTTGTGAAACCGTTAATTTCTTTTTCAGTCATCTTATGGCAGGACAGCACGGAAAGCTTGTTTACAATGAGGAAGAGCGCCTTAATGCAGGTGCCGAATTCCCTAAAAGCGATGCCCCCGCGGCAGAACTTTTGGTGGTTGACCGAGCCGATACAGACGATGATCTTTCTCTGCTTGAAAGTGAAGCCAAAGCGGTTGCAAACTACATTTTATCCGTAATGGCTGAGGGCACTGTAATAACAGACGGTGACACGCTTCGTGCTGCAAAATATTCCGATTTTGTTATTCTGCTTGAAAAGATCAAGAACAAAGCGTCAATAATTGCCGATGCGCTTAAAAGCGCAGGAATTCCGGTATCGGTAAATTCAGGCGATTTTCTGAAAACGGTTGAAATATCTACCGTTATGGCATTACTACAGGTGATTGATAATCCCCAAAACGATGTGCCGCTGCTTTGTGTTATGATGTCATCGATTTTTGGCTTTACAGCGGAGGATATGGCAGATATTCGTGCCTGTCATATTAATGGAAATCTTTATTCGGCTGTGGTATTTGCGGCTAATGGCGAAAATCGTAAGGCTGCAAATTTTCTTGAAAAATTAGCAGAGTTCAGACGAAAGGCAGCGGTATTACCGATAGACCGCCTAATTTCCTATCTGCTCAATTCTACCGATATGCTTAATCAGATGTCAGCAAAGGCAGACGGTGCTATGCGCCGCGCAAACCTATTTTCATTGGTTAAGTTTGCGGCTGATTTTGCCCAGAACGGCAGGGGTAGTATTTACGGCTTTATTAAGTATATGGAATCATTGCCGCCCTCGTCCTTTAAAGTTTCGGGCACAGGTGTAGAAAATAGTGTGAAAATTATGACAATGCATCAGTCAAAAGGACTGCAGTTTCCAATTTGCATAGTCGCTAACCTTTCATCAAAGATAAATAATACCGATTCCATAAGCCGAATTCTTTATTCGGAAGAATTGGGCATTGCATTTAATTATTATGATGAAGCCTTGTGTAAAAACATTAAAATGATGGGGCATAGATTTATTTCAAGGCAGGCAACCGCTAAAAATATTGAAGAGCGTCTTCGTCTGTTGTATGTTGCTATGACTCGTGCACAGGATAGGCTGTGTTTGGTATGCTCATGTAAGAATGCCGAAAACAAACTTGCAAAAATGGCGGAATCAGTCGAAAGTGAATTTCCGCATATCAGCGAAAAATATCTTGAAAAAAGTCAGTCTATGGGGGAATGGATACTTTCAGCATCACTCCTTCATCCAGATTGCGAAAAATTACGAAATATGGCAGATTTCGATTTCGAACCTACACCTGCCGCGGCGCCGCTTAATTTGCGCTTAGTAAATTGTTTTACCCAAGAAACTGAGTTGAAAGACAGCCAAAGCACAACGGAAATTGACGCGGACGAGGAAAAGGCCGCGCAAATTTGTCGCAATATTGCTTATGAATATCATAGTGAAAAACTGCGCTTTCTTCAGGCTAAGGCTTCGGTTTCGCAGATTGCAAACAGTGCCGAGGGTGAACAGTTCGCCTTTACAGAAAAACCTGCCTTTATGCTAAAAGACGGCCTTTCTGCAGCTGGCAGGGGTACCGCAATGCATAATGTAATGCAGTTTATTAAAATGCAAAAAGATATTGATATTTCTGCGGAAATAGAGCGCCTTATCGAATGGCAGTTTATAACCGAACAACAAGCGGCATCACTTGACAAGGTGGCATTGGCTAAATTTTTCGAAAGTGCGCTTTATCAGCGCATATTAGCATCAAAGGATGTTCGCCGTGAAATGCGTTTTCTTACCGAAGTTCCGGCTAAAAGATTCGACAGTACATTATCAGGTAATGCTGAAAACGCAAATGTTATCGTTCAGGGCGCGGTCGATCTTTGTTTTGAAGAATGTGACGGAATAGTGGTTCTTGACTTTAAAACCGATAGGGTACAGAACGCAAAGCAGCTTGCCGACTGTTACGGCGAGCAACTTGAAATATACGCTGCTGCGTGTGAAAAAATATTTTCAAAGCCTGTTAAAGAAAAAATCATTTATTCCTTTGCTTTGTCAGATAGTATCAGCTTGTAAGGGGTATCAAGTATGGATAATTTAGTGTTAAAAGAGGGAAGACCTGCCGATTGTTCCGGCAGACTTGAAAGAGAATTACGCTGCTATGATTTTCTTGATAAAATCGGTGTTGAATATCAGCATGTCGATCATCGTGATATGCCCGCCGATACTATGCAGGCATGCGCTTTGATTGATAAGGTGCTCGATTGTACTATCTGCAAAAATCTCTTTTTGTGTAACCGTCAAAAGACACAGTTCTATCTTCTTATGATATCGGCAAATAAAACTTTTAAAACAAAAGATTTGTCTGCGCAGATAAATTCTGCGCGGCTGTCTTTTGCCGAGCCTGAGTTTATGGAAAAATATCTCGACACAACACCTGGCTCGGTAAGTGTATTAGGGCTTATGAATGACAGTGATAATGTTGTTCGTCTGCTTGTTGATAAGGATGTGCTGTGCGGGGAATATGTGGGCTGTCACCCCTGTGTTAATACCACAAGTCTTAAAATTAAGACCTGTGATATTTTTGATAAGGTAACCGATGCTATGCATCACAGTAAAACTTTGGTAGAACTACCTTGCTACAATGATTAAAATAGTCTTGCAATGATGTATGATCTGTGTTACAATTAGTAAAAGGTTAATATGAAGCTGCCACCGGGTAGTAAAATGCAGTTAAAGCATTCGTGTTACATATCGTTAGGTCTTTGAAGATATGTAAAAACGAATGCTTTTGTTTTGGATGGTGTTTTTATGAAATTAAAAAATCCCTTTAATGATTTATCGCGTTTTGAAATAACTCTATGGTTTACATCAGTAGTTGTTATTTTAATATCCTTTATTTTACCTGAAAATAAGGATTATCTCACTCTTGTTGCATCACTTATAGGTGTTACAGCGCTCATTTTTGTTGCAAAAGGGTATGTATTAGGTCAGCTCTTAACGGTTGTTTTTGCAGTTTTTTACGGAATAATTTCATTTTATTTTAGGTATTACGGCGAAATGATAACATATCTTTGTATGACCGCTCCAATAGCAGTATCAGCCGTAATCTCTTGGGCTCATCACCCATTTAAAAACAGCCGCGAGGTAGAGGTAAGCCATCCGTCAAAAAGACAGTTGGCATTTATGTGGATAAGCTCAGTGCTTGTAACGGTTGCGTTTTATTTTATTTTAACGGCGCTTGGCAATGCAAATATATTTACAAGCACGGTATCAATCACTACAAGTTTTGTTGCATCATATCTTACATATCTTCGCAGCCCTTATTATGCTGTAGCATATTCTGCAAACGATATTGTGCTTATAATTCTTTGGACAATGGCTTCCTTTAATGATACTTCATATGTACCTATGGTAATGTGTTTTGTAATGTTTTTGCTTAATGACCTGTACGGATTTTACAACTGGCGCAGAATGCAAAAAAGACAGTGTGAGAACTGTCAGTAATAAATATAAAATTATTAAAAATATGTGTTGACAAAAAGCATAATTAAATGTATAATAACTTTTGCTGTCGGTTTATTGTCGACGGCTAATTTGGACCAGTAGCTCAGTTGGTTAGAGCAACCGGCTCATAACCGGTCGGTCCGGGGTTCGAGTCCCTGCTGGTCCACCATTTTAAAAAACAACTCACAGTTTCGTGCCTTTAAAAATAAAGGGCAAAAACACAGTTTCACGCATCAGGCTTCGCAAAAGCTCGCTTTCTGCGGCAGGGACTTTCGTGTGAAAAACGCTCCACCGGAGCCTTTTTCAAGACGAAACTGCTGGTCCACCACTTTTAAAAAACAACCCACAGTTTAATAAATATAGGGGTATGGTGTCAACGGTAGCACACCGGTCTCCAAAACCGTTTGTGAGGGTTCGAATCCTTCTACCCCTGCCAAAAAAATAAGACAGTCTTTGGACTGTCTTATTTTTATCCAAGCCGAAGGATTGGTATGTAATCCGCGTTAGCGGAATGTAATCAGTTTGCTTTGCAAACTGTATGTCATCAAGGCGTTAGCCTTGTATATTCTTTCTTCGGCTTGATTACATACGCAACTATCGTTGCAATTACATACAATGCTTCGCATTGATTACATTCACAACTGCGGTGTGATTTAATATGTAGGGGTTTGAATATATAGGTCAAAAATTCAAAAGATTTTGAAGTAATCGGTATGAAGTTCGCTGTCTTGCCCTTTTTCTTTTTGAGTGGTATAATTAAGTTAAGAGGTGATGCTTGTATGAAAAATCCAAATTTGATATGGAAGATTATACTGACAGCGGTCGTGGGAATTATCTGTCCGTCCGCGTCAATTACCTTACTGCTTCTACTCTCATTCGGTGGATTTTGGCAGGTGACTGTATGGGCAAGTCTATTAATAGTACCGCTCGTTATTCCGCTGATATGGCTTAAGAAAAGGAAATTTTATCTTATTGCTTATGTATCATATCTTCTGTGCTTTGCTATTCTTTTTGAGACACAAGTGGTTATAAGACACTACAACGAAGCAATAACTATAGATGTTACGCCAAGCATCAATGTGTATGAATATCTCCCCTTTGATGAGGACTCAAAAATAGTTAAGATTGACAGCAAGACGCTTAACTTTGATGGAGTTTCAAGACAGCAATTGCCCATCATCGACGGTGCGGCAGCGCTATTCCCGGTTTATTCAGCATTTGTTAATGCGGTGTATCCCGATACAACGGAACTTAATGACGGCGTTTTTGAATACAATAACACGGTAGACGGATATGAGCAGCTTGCCCAAAAAAAGACAGACCTTTTCATCGGCGCCGCTCCTTCAGCAGAACAGATAGCCTTTGCTGTGAAGAACGAAACGACCTTTGAGTATACGCAGATAGGCTCTGAGGCATTTGTTTTCTTCGTTCACAGGGACAATCCCATAGATAGCCTTACCACCGAACAAATAAAGGGCATCTATTCGGGAGAGATTACCAACTGGAGTGAGGTTGGCGGCAAAAACGAAAAGATAGTTCCTTTTCAGCGGAACGAGGGTAGCGGAAGCCAGAGTATGCTCATTCGCTTTATGGGGGACACCCCCATAATTGAGCCTGATACGCAGACGACTGTCGGCGGTATGGGCGGAATAATTGAAGAGGTTGCAGACTATAAAAACAAATCGACATCGATGGGTTTCTCATTCCGTTTTTATGTTGAGGGTATTATAAAAAATCCCGATATTAAAATGATTGCTGTCAACGGCATTGCTCCAACCGAGGAAAATATAAGTAACGGCTCGTATCCAATAATTACTCCCATTTATGCCGTAACCTATGAGGGCAACTCCAACGAAAATGCACATAAACTGATAGAGTGGATGCTTTCGGACGAAGGACAGAACATTATTAAAAAGACGGGATATACAGGAATTCTTAGGTAGCCGAAAATTTTTACATAAATTTGATTTTTTGCTTTAATAATATTGACATTATAATTAAGCGGTGATAGAATATTTTGGGCAATAGATTAATATGTATTGTTTGATTAAATTTATAATAATGCAATGAAAAAACAGAGAAACATTTTTTGTATTTAAGGTCAAAAAGCGCTTCCAAGGAAGTGCTTTTAACTTTTGTGATTTGATTAAAGGGGGAGTTATGATGCAGGCGTTGTTAAGCTTGTCGATATCTCTTTTTGTAGGGCTTATGCTTTCGCGTTTGGCAAAACTGTTTAAGCTGCCTGCCGTAACCGCATATCTTGTCGCGGGAATTTTGGTAGGACCGTATGTATTAGGTGCATTCGGTATGAATGGATTTGGATTCACAAGTATTGAAAACATAAAAACCTATAGCGTTATATCCGATGTTGCGTTAGGCTTCATCGCCTTTTCAATCGGTAATGAATTCAGAATTTCACAGCTTAAAAGAATAGGTAAACAAGCGGCTGTTATCGGTGTTTTTCAGGCTGTATTTACAACTGTTTTAGTTGATGCCGCGCTTATCGGACTTCATTTTATAATTCCCGACAAATTACCTTTACCTTCTGCTATTATCTTGGGTGCGGTGGCTTCGGCAACGGCACCCGCCGCAACTCTTATGGTCGTGCGGCAGTATAAGGCTAAGGGACCGCTCACCGATATACTTCTTCCAATAGTCGCATTGGACGACGCTGTGGGACTAATACTATTTGCCGTTTCTTTCGGTATTGCCAAAGCTCTTATAATGGGCCATGTCGATGTGATTTCAGTCATTTTGGAGCCCTTGCTTGAAGTACTGCTTTCTTTGGGACTCGGCGCTTTAATGGGTGCATTATTCACCTTTTTTGAAAAGTTTTTCCATTCACGCTCTAAGCGCCTTTCAATGTCGGTTACATTCGTTTTGCTTACCGTGGCAATTTCTATGCTTGAATTTGAAATCGGAAATGTACATATTGCGTTTTCTTCCTTGCTGGTTTGTATGATGCTTGGCACAATATTTTGTAATATATGCGATTTTTCCGAAGAACTTATGGAGCGTGTTGACCGCTGGACGTCGCCATTATTTATACTGTTTTTCGTTATAAGCGGCGCCGAGTTAGAACTTTCTATTTTTAAAGACCCTTTGATAGTTGCAATAGGTGTGGTTTATATAATCGTACGCTCTGCGGGTAAATACAGCGGCGCATATTTAAGTTCAAAATATGTGAAATGTCAAAATAACATTGTGAAATATTTAGGTATAACCCTGTTCCCACAGGCCGGCGTTGCTTTGGGAATGGCAATAAAGGCGGAGCAATTAGGCGCTCAGGGATTCGTTGTTGCTAACATAGTATTGTTTTCAGTTCTGATTTATGAGCTTATTGGTCCATCGCTTACAAAAATGGCTCTTTTAAAGGCAGGGGAGATAAAACCCGAAGGTGCGGTCAGTGCCCGCTCAATATCAAAATAATAATTACATAAAACACAAATCCGACTTAAGAAATTTCTTAAGTCGGATTTGTGTTTTTATCCTTTTCTCGTTTTCTGTACTGTAGCGGGGTGAGTAAGACGGTTTTTTTAAACATACGGCAAAAATAACTTATGTCATTAAATCCGGATGCTTCTGCAACGTCGTTTACCGAAAGCTGTGTTTCTTTAAGCAATCGCATAGCCTCAGAAATTCTAAGGGAGAGTATATATTTACCCACGCTGACACCTTGATGCCGAGTAAATTGGTGTGATAAATAATATTTATTTACATAACATTTATTAGCGATATCTTCGAGTGTTATGTCACTTTTAAAATTACCGTTTATGTACTTAACCGCTAAATCTATGCTTTTATTTCCCTTAAGCAACGGTACAGAATCGGTTGTCTGTTCGTTGATAATACGGAAAATATACATAAGCATGGTTCTGGAAAGATTTTGCGCGATTTCCACATAAAATTCGTCCTTGTTTTCAAATTCTGTTATTATACGGCTGAAATATGATAGGAAGGTATCATAATATTTACCTGAATGATAAACAAAATTGTAATTAGGCGGTAACAAATAATTTTTTTCAAGGTCAGTAATGGCCATTCTGTCAAGGGCAATAAAAAATAACTCCATAGGCGAATCCACACTGCTTTCTTCCGAATGCAGTGTATTGGGATTGTAAATGACGATGTCGCCACGGGTTAGATATCTACGTTCATCACCCAATGTTACATATCCGTCACCGTCTGAAACAAATATTATTTCGCAAAAATCATGCTTGTGTGCGTTTTCACGCCATCCGCCGCTCTTCTTTAACTCGCCGGCATAAAGAAGGCGGGGCTTAAGTTTAAATGAATAATGGTTTTGAAAGAGATAGTGCTGGCGTTCAATGCTGTCGTAGCGATGCAAAGTATCCATACAAAATTGTCCTCCGTAAACACTCTAAGGTTGATTATAATAGTAAAATGTTTTTCTGTCAATGGAAATTTTAACTTTTTTGTACAATCTTGCTTTATTAAATGAACAACTTTTTGAGTTGAAAAGAGTAAAAAGTAATGCTATAATGTTAATAACAAATTAGCAAATTGCACAAATAATGCGGTTTGCAGTGTAAAAATCAAATAGGAAAGAGGCTTTTGGGTATGAATGAAATTATCCTTCAAATGAATGATATCGAAAAGCAATTTTCGGGTGTTCATGCACTAAAGGGCGTTAATTTCGAACTGCGTGCCGGTGAAGTCCATGCTCTTATGGGTGAAAACGGTGCCGGTAAATCCACACTTATTAAGGTGCTCTGCGGTATACATAAGCGTGACGGCGGCAGCATTAATTATTTTGGTGAACCGGTTGAATTCGCAAATATCGCCGAATCGCAAAAAGCAGGTATCAGCGTTATTCATCAGGAACTTAATATGATGAATCATCTTACAGTGGCACAGAATATTTATATTGGTAGAGAGCCAAGAAAGGGTATCGCCATTGATGACAAAAAGATGATTGATGATGCACGTGCCTTGTTTGAGCGTATCGGTGTTAACATCGACCCATCGGTTCAGCTTGGCACCCTGACGGTTGGTAAGCAGCAGATGGTAGAAATTGCTAAAGCGGTTTCCCATGACTGTAAACTGTTGGTTCTTGATGAACCTACGGCGGCGCTTACTCAGCCTGAGGTTGAGGAATTGTTCAAAATAATGAATGACCTCAAGACAAAAGATATCGGCATGATTTATATTTCTCACCGTATGGATGAAATAAATCGTATTTCCGACCGTGTAACCGTTATGCGTGACGGTGAGTACATTGGTACTGTAAACACTGCCGAGACAACCAAGGATGAGATTGTACATATGATGGTTGGCCGTGTGGTTTACGGTGATAAAAAGGAAAAGAGTAATGTAAGCGATGACGCACCCGTTGTGTTGGAGATTAAAAATCTTAACGCCGGCAAGGAAGTTAAGGATGTAAGCTTTAAACTTCGCAAGGGTGAAATTCTTGGCTTTGCAGGACTTATGGGCGCAGGACGTACCGAGGTGGCACGTGCAATCTACGGCGCTGACCCGCGTGAGACCGGTGAAATTTACATAAACGGTAAAAAAGAAAGTATTAAGACTCCTGAACAGGCTGTTAAAAACGGTATCTGCTATCTTTCCGAGGATAGAAAGCGTTACGGCCTTATGTTGATTAAATCGGTCGCTGAAAATTCGGCGATTGCCTCTGTTGATGATTTTATAAGCGCAGGTTGGATTAATGACAAGGCTATGAGTGATGAGGCTGCAAAAGTTAACGCAATGCTTCGCACCAAAACACCGTCTATGGAGCAACTGCTTAAAAATCTTTCAGGCGGTAATCAGCAAAAGGTTATCGTAGCACGCTGGCTTATGAAAAATTCAGATATATTCATTTTTGATGAGCCTACAAGAGGTATTGATATCGGTGCCAAGAGCGAAATGTATGAGCTTATGGAAGATTTGGCATCAAAGGGCAAATCCATTATTATGATTTCTTCCGAACTTGCAGAGATTCAGCGTCTTAGTGACCGCGTTGTAGTTATGTGCGAGGGACGAATCACTGCTGAATTAGATATTGCGGATGCAACGCAAGAAGAAATAATGAAATATGCTACTATGCGCGAATAAATAAAGCATTATAAGTAATAGAAAAGGATTTGATGAATATGAAAACTATCGATAATCAGGCACGTAAACCGTTTAAGCTGCAACAGAATATTATTATTCTGTTTGCTATGTTGGTTTTAGTTGGTGTCTTCAGTATTTTCAATAATAACTTTGTTGACAAGTATAATATTTTAAGTATGGCTCAGTCATTGGCACCATACGCTGTTATGAGCCTTGGTGTTACCTTTGTTATTGCAACCGGCGGTATTGACCTTTCGATTGGTACTGTATGTATTGCATCTGCAGTTGTTGCAGGTAAGATGTATACAACAGGGATGATTCCTTTGTGGGCTACAATCCCGATTATGATGGCAATCGGCTGCGCTTTTGGTATCATAAACGGTTTATTAGTTGCAAAACTCAAGATACCTAACTTTATTGCAACACTTGGCACTATGATGCTTTCAAGAGGTTTATCTGCCCTTATTGTTGCAGACCCCAACATATTCTTCCCAAGCGGAAGTTGGTATAATAAAACCTTCTCTAATGCAAACGGATTCCCCACTGGTATTGTCTGGGTATTGGCATTAACAGTTTTTTGTATGTATCTTATGTACAAAAACAAAATTGGCCGCTATATTCTGGCAATTGGTTCTAACGAAGAGGCAACCAGACTTTCGGGTATTAACACCGACAAGTTCAAGATATTAGCATACACATTCTCAGGCCTTGCAGCAGGTATTGCAGCAATCTTCTGGTCAGCTGCTTTCCCGACGGTTGCTGCCGCTACCGGTAACGGTATGGAACTTGATGCCATCGCAGGTGTTTACATCGGCGGTACATCTGCAGCAGGTGGTGTTGCCTCTGTATCGGGCTCGGTTATCGGTTCGGCTCTCTTGGTTGTTATCCGTAACGGTCTTAATATGGTACTTGCTAAGTTTAACTTCAACCTTAACTCCACCTATGTTACATATGTGTTGACAGGTATAATCGTTGTTGTTGCTGTTCTTATGGACGTTATCAAGACAAAGAATCAGAATCGTGTTAAGATAGCAAAGAAGGAAGTAAAAAAAGTAGACGCTGCTCCTGCTAAGGAAGCGGTTACAAAAAGTGAATAACCCGAAAGGGTATAATAAAAAAGGAGGAATTCCCCATGAAAACCTTTAAAAAAGTTTTAGCCCTGGTACTTTCCGTGCTGCTCATCGTTGGTGTAGCTGCAGGTTGTGCAGGCGGCGAAAGTTCAAAAACAATCGCTGTTGTAGCAAAGGGCGAATCCCACGCATTCTGGCAGTCGGTTAAGGCCGGTGCTGAGGCTGCAGCTGCTGAGGCTGGTTACACAATCACCTTCCGCGGCCCCGCAAGCGAAAGCGCTAAGGATCTTCCCAGCCAGATTGAAATGGTACAGACTGCTGTTTCTAACAATGTTGACGGTATAGTTCTTGCTACCATTGGTGAAGGCTTCACCGATCTTTTAACTCAGGCAAATGGTAAGGAAATCCCGGTTGTTCAGTTTGACTCAGGTATCTGGGCAAAAGACGTAGAAGCTCTTGATAAGGCTAACGCTAACCCCATCAAAGCTTCTGTTGCTACAAGTAACACAATGGCAGCAGGTTTGGCAGCTGAAAAGTTCTTTGAAGCTATCAAGGCTGACATCGCTGCTTCTACAGGTGGCTATGTAGTTGGTATTATCCAGCATGACGAAACCCAGACCGGTATTGACCGTGCAGGTGGCTTTGAAGCTAAGTTCAAGGAACTTGCTGATGCTGATGATACAACAAAGGGCAAGTACACTATCGCTAAGGAAGTTAAGCCCGGCGATGCTAACAATGCTTATAAGGATGCTCTTGAAGCTCTCTATGAAAAGGGTGCAAAGGCAATCTTTATGTCTAACGAAGGCGTTGTTAAGCAGGTTTACGATGCTATAACTGCTGCTGACGGCAAGTATGACGCTGTTAAGTTCTGCGGTTTCGACGCAGGTTCTAAGCAGATTGAATGGATGAAGAAGACTGAAGGCGCTAAGTTAGTTGGCGCAGTTGCTCAGGACTCTTACCAGATCGGTTTTGACGCTGTTAAGCAGTGCATCAATGCTGTTGAAGGCAAAGAAGTTTCTGCTACCGTATCTATTGCAGGTGCATGGTGGGATGCTTCTAACGTAGACGAAATGATTACTAAGAATCTCGTATACGAAGGATAAGATTTTTACTTAACGGAAATCGGCAAATTCCTCACGGGATTTGCCGATTTTTCTATTATAGGCTGAGTCTCGTCAGCCTAAGGGGAGTTGTAATATGTTAAAAGGAATACCCGCGATTTTATCACCTGAATTATTAAAGGTGTTATGCGAAATGGGACATAGTGACCGATTAATTATAGCTGACGGTAATTTTCCGGCAGAAAGTATGGGAAAGAACGCGATAGTAGTTCGCGCTGACGGTCACGGCGCCTGTGAGATTTTGGATGCAATACTGCAAGTTTTTCCGCTTGATACATACGTTGAAAAGCCCGTTAATCTTATGCAGGTGATGAAGGGTGATAACGTGGAAACACCAATTTGGGACGAATATGAAAAAATCGTCGCTAAATATGATGAGCGTGGCGGTAAAGCGATTGGCAATATTGATAGGTTTGATTTTTATGATGAATCAAAAACCGCTTATGCAATCATCGCTACGGGTGAAAATGCAATTTATGCTAACATTATGCTTCAAAAGGGCGTAATTTAATTAAAAAATGGCTTAAACATTTTGTTTAAGCCGTTTTTTTATCGGAAAATTATTTTATCTTGGTTGAAAATTTTAGAGAAATATGTTAAACTTGTAATCAAATCGTATTCTGAAAGGCAAACTTATGAAAAGAACAAAGCTTATTGACCGCATATTACCCGATTATACGGGCGGTGAAGAAATTTTTAATATGGTAACCCACATCGTCGGTGGTGGACTTGGCGTAGTGTTTTTAGTACTATGCGTAGTTTTTTCAGCATTACACCGAAATGTTTGGGGTGTGGTGTCTTCCGCAATTTACGGCGCATCTGTGATTGCGCTTTTTACCATGTCAAGTGTTTATCACGGTGTACGGCATAGAATGGCTAAAAAGGTATTACAGGTACTTGACCACTGTACAATATATTTTATGATTGCGGGGACATATACACCCATAACGCTATCACTTTTAAGGAAAACCGAGCCATTTATTGCATGGACGGTATTCGGCATAGTGTGGGGCATAGCTGCACTTGCGATAACCTTAACAGCAATAGATCTTAAAAAATATAATATATTTTCAATGGTTTGTTATATCGGTATGGGTTGGTGTGTTATATTTACCATTGTGCCTGTTTATAAGGCGTTGACCTTTGATGGATTTATGTGGTTACTTGGCGGCGGAATAATGTATACTGTGGGAGCTGTGCTCTACGGTATCGGTGTAAAGAAGAGATATATACATTCTGTTTTTCATATTTTTGTAGTCTTAGCAAGCATAATGCACTTTATATGTATATTCTTTTATGTAATTTAGTTAAGAACTAACTGTTTCAATACCTATATTTTATATAAGTGAATATGCTATTTTAAAGGGGAAATGGTATGAAGAAATATAAGATAATAACATTAGCCCTGTTTTTAAGTTATGAATTTTTAGTTGTATTAGCTACGGCTGTTTTAACACTGTTTTTTCATAATAGTATGGATATAGGGGTTTTAACCGAAAATACAGTACTTACAATCATTGGTTTAATTATACCAATCTTAATTTATATTAACCTTGGTGCTATAAACGCTTATTTTAGAGTATCAGCAATAATTTATGTTTTATTAGAAGCTGATGTAATTTATGCGCTCATTACTCAGAACACCATCAACCATAGTTTAACTTTAATAGCGGTTGAATTAGGTACAGCCTTAGAGCTTGTTTTGGATTATTTCTTTATAAAAGGATTAGTATCCATGTATAGCGATTTAAATGAGAAAAAATATCTTCATATGTGTAAAGAACTTAAATATTATAAATATGCATTTATTTTGATTTTTGCGGTATCTGTTGTTTCTTCGTTGCTTGATGGAATGGCGGGTAAAGTATTGGCGATAATATACAGTATTTGTTTATTTGCGTTATTTGTTGAAAGATTATTTTTAACGCTAAAAACAATTATTTTCTTAAGAAAACCGACTAAATAAAATCCACATATTAGGATGTGGATTTTATTTTTTATCAGATAGTAGAGATAAATAGCCTTTAAAAACCGCGTAAAACAGGCACACTCTACTCAAAGTAGAGTTGACCTTGTTGTTAGTATAATTGTATTTTACGGGGTAGATTGATTTAGCAGTGCCATAAGGCTATAATACACATATCGTCAAATCGCAAAAGAGAAGGAGATAAATTCAATTATGGATAACTATGTTATTTATGCTGATTCCGCCTGTGATATAACACAGGATATTTTAAATCAGTGGGGTGTAAAGACATGTAGCCTTTCACTTATGTTCAGTGATTCAACCAAAGAATATTCGGATTACGAGATTCCTGCACACGAATTTTATGATCGTATGCGTGCAGGCGCTACAGCAAAAACCTCCGCTGCCAATATGGGTAAATTTAAAGACGCTTTTGAGGCGGAATTAAAGGAAGGTAATGATATTTTATACCTCGGTTTCACATCGGGCCTTTCTGCCACATACAGCTTTGCCTGTCAGGCAGCCGAAGAACTTATGCAAGAATATCCTGACCGCAAGATTATGACGGTGGATTCCCTGTGCGCCTCTGCGGGTTACGGTCTGCTGCTTTATTTTATGGTGGAACTTAAGAAAAACGGCGCTTCTATGGAAGAGATTTGTAATTTTGCTGAGGATAAAAAGCTTAAAATAACCCATTGGTTTACGGTTGAAGACTTGAAGTATCTTAAAGCGGGCGGTAGAATTAGTTCAACCACAGCGCTTGTGGGTACCGTGCTTGGAATTAAGCCGATTATGAAGGTGGATAATGAAGGTAGACTAATAAGTGTTACAAAGGTTAGGGGAAGAAAAGCCTCCCTTGAAGCACTTGCCGAAAAATACGGCGAATATGCCGTAACACCTAACGAGGGTACTGTGTATATCTCTCACGGTGATTGTACGGCTGATGCCAACTATCTTGCAAAATTAATTAAGGATGGCTACGGTGTCGATGTTAAACTTATAACCAATGTGGGTCCCGTTATCGGCTCCCATTCAGGCCCCGGAACTATGGCGCTTTTCTTTGTTGCGAAGGAAAGATAAAAATATCCCTTTAAATTTTAAACAAAATATAGTATAATTATATACACCTTTTGGGTAACACAAATCCGAAAGGTGTATTTTACTTGATAGGGAGGGTAGATACTATGAGTGCAAAAAAGCCTGAAATATTATCACCGGTGGGTTCACCTGAGTCTTTACAGGCGGCGGTCCGTAGCGGCGCAGATGCCGTTTACATCGGCGCAAAGCAGTTAAGCGCACGAAGAAATGCCGAAAATTTTAATAACAGCGACCTTGAAGATGCAGTGCGCTATTGTCATATAAGAGGGGTTAAGGTTTATCTCGCCTTAAATGTTATGCTAAAGCAATCCGAACTGTCAGATGCTTTTGACCTTGCAAAATTTGCCGATAGCATCGGTATTGACGGCATTATTGTACAGGATTTGGGACTTGCATCGCTTATACATAATTATCTGCCCGACATTGAATTACACGCTTCAACACAAATGTCCGTGCATTCGCCTGCGGCATTGCCTTTTTTAAAGAAAATGGGCTTTTCCCGTGTGGTCGCCGCAAGAGAAATGAGCCGAAAAGCTTTAAAGGAATTTTGCGATAGGGCAAATGAACTTTGTATGGAAGTAGAGGTATTTGTTCACGGCGCACTTTGTATGTCTGTGTCGGGTCAGTGTCTTCTTTCCTCGGTTTTGGGCGCCCGAAGCGGTAATCGCGGACTGTGTGCAGGGCCCTGCCGTCTACCCTTTAAAGTAAAAGGGGGAACGGGCTATGATTTAAGCCTTAAAGACCTGTCGCTTTATGAACACATCGGTGAGTTAAAGGCTATGGGTGTTGCCTCTTTGAAAATAGAGGGCAGAATGAAGCGCCCTGAATATATTGCCGCTGCCACAGCCGTTTGCAGAAGTGCCGTTGATAACGGATATGTTGACGACTTGCTTTCTAGGTACTTAAAAGGGGTTTTCTCCCGTTCAGGCTTTACCGACGGATATTTTACGGATAATCGCAGCACTGAAATGTTTGGAATTCGCACTAAGGATGATGTGATATGCGCAAAGGATACATTCGCCGACATTCACGGGCTTTACCGTACTGAAAGGCAGAGTGTGCCTGTAGATATTAATGTATGTATATGCGCAAACAAGCCCATTGTCTTAACCATTAATGACGGTACATACAAAATCACAGTGACGGGCGACATACCCCAAACGGCAAAAAACAAGGCTGTTGATTGTGAGTATGTGACTGACGCGCTTACAAAACTTGGAAACACACCTTACTACATAAACAGTTGTGATGTTGCATTGGATGAGGGACTTTTTGTCCCTTCATCAACCCTTAATTCCATACGGCGAGATGCTGTAGAAAGACTTAATGAAGCGCGCATAACGGCGGTTAAGCATAGGAATTTTGCGCCCCAATATGAAACAGACGACTGCTTCCACGGCGGAAATAGAATTGTTGCACGGTTTTCATCTGCTGACCAAATACCGTCAAACCTTAAAAATGTGGATGCCGTTATACTACCTCTGGAGTGCGATTTTTCCGCTCTACCTGACGGTGTAAGAAAGATTGCCGATGTTCCAAGATTTATCACAAATGAAACGTCCGTTTTAAAGCAACTTGCTATTGCTAAGTCAAACGGTGTGACAACGGCATATTGCGGAAATCTGTCTGCGGTAGAACTTGCCCGAAAAGCAGACCTTGAAATAATGGGCGCTGTCGGACTTAATGTTTGCAACAGCGAAAGCATCCGTGTTTTAAATGAAATGGGGGTGGGGGAGCTGCTGCTTTCGGCAGAGATTTCATTAAGCGATGCCGTTAAAATGACTTCCGCTATTCCAAAGGGAATTTTTGCCTACGGTAAGATGCCTTTAATGCTTCTTAGAAACTGTCCGGTAAAAAACGGTATTAGCTGCGAAGAATGTCAAAAAAACGGTTTTATTACCGACCGAAAGAATATAGAATTTCCCATAATGTGCAGAGCGGGTTATAGTGAACTGCTTAATTCAAAGCCGCTTTACCTTGCAGACAGGCTTAACGAGATAAGAAATATTGATTTTATGATGCTTTATTTTACCGATGAAAGCCCTGATGCTTGTGAAAGGATAATTGATGAGTATATCAGCGGCGGTAAACCAAACTATGAATACACACGAAATTTGTACTATCGAAACCTGTTATAATCTTTGGCTGTGATGTCTAATTTTGGCATCACAGTTATTTTTTTCAAAAAATTTGAAAAAACCCCTTGACTAAACGGATTTAATGGTTTATAATTAGTCATTACTGATGATGGGGGATTTTGCGCCTTTTTACAGTATTTGGTATTGTTAAGAGGCAAAAAATACTCTGAATTATCCGTCGATTGATATTAAAAAAATATCGCAATTTTTATTTAGGAGTGATTCTGAACCTATGGAGTCAACAGCAATGGTAAAAGAAGTCCAAATGGGTAAAAACACTCGTATGACATTTTCGAAAATCAATGAAGTTATTGATATGCCCAACCTCATTGAAATTCAAAAGGATTCATACAACTGGTTTATCACCGAAGGCTTGATGGAAGTTTTTAAGGACATGTCTTCCATTACCGATTACAGCGGTAATCTTGTTCTTAACTTTATCGACTATCGCATTGATGAGCAGCCCAAGTACAGCGTAACCGAATGTAAGGCGCGTGATACCACCTATGCCGCACCTCTTCGTGTAACCGCAAGACTGCTTAACAATGAGACTGGTGAGATTAAGGAAAGTGAAGTCTTTATGGGCGACTTCCCCCTTATGACCGAATCGGGTACATTCGTAATTAACGGTGCTGAACGTGCTATCGTATCCCAGCTTGTTCGTTCACCCGGTGTGTATTTTGCGGAAAAGGCTGATGAAAAGACCGGTAAGCGTATGTTTTCATCTACCATTATTCCTAATCGCGGTGCTTGGCTTGAATATGAAACAGGCATTAACGATGCACTTTATGTTCGTATTGATAAGAACAGAAAGCTCCCTATAACCACATTTGTTCGCGCTTTGGGACTTGCTACTAATGAGCAGATTCGTCAGCTTCTCGGTGAGGACGAGCGTCTTGCCGCCACTCTTGAAATTGACGAGACCAAGTCGGTTGAGGATGCTCTTGTCGAAGTTTACAAAAAGCTTCGCCCCAGTGAGCCCGTAACTATTGAAGGCGCTAAGACTTATTTAGAGCAGTTATTCTTCGACCCTCGCCGTTATGACCTTTCACGTGTTGGCCGTTATAAGTACAACAAAAAACTTGCTATCGGCGCACGTATTCGCGGCAAGGTTATTTCCCGTCCCGTAGTTGATCCTATGACAGGTGAAATTATTGCTGAGCCGGATGTTACCGTTACCCGTGAGTTAGCAAACGAAATCGAGGCTAAGGGTGTACTCGAAGTCTATGTAAATGTTCAGGACTTTGAGGGCAAGGTTACAGAGGTTAAGGTTCTTTCTAACGGTATGGTAGATATTCGTGACTTTACCGACTTTACAGAGGAAGAATATGAAACTTTGGACCGCGCAGGCGTAAATGAAAAGGTAAGTTTCGAAGTTCTTAAGGGTATTCTTGAAGAAGTATCCGATAAAGAGGATTTAAAACAGGCGCTTATTGAGAATGTAGATGCTTTGATTCCTAAGCATATTACACTTGACGATATTTTTGCAAGTGTTAACTATTTCCTCGGTCTGCCTCACGATATCGGCAATGTCGATGATATTGACCACCTGGGCAACCGTCGTATCCGTTCTGTAGGTGAACTTTTGCAGAACCAGTTCCGTATTGGTTTTTCCCGTATGGAGCGTGTTGTTCGCGAAAAGATGACACTTCAGTCACAGGATGTTGAAAACATAACACCGCAGTCACTCATTAATATACGTCCCGTTGTGGCAGCTATAAAGGAATTCTTCGGTTCCTCACCGCTTTCACAGTTTATGGACCAGACAAACCCGCTTTCTGAACTTACACATAAGCGTCGTTTGTCGGCGCTCGGTCCCGGCGGTCTTTCGCGTGACCGTGCATCGTTTGAGGTTCGTGACGTTCACTATTCTCACTACGGCCGTATGTGTCCTATTGAGACACCTGAAGGTCCAAACATCGGTCTTATTTCTTATCTTGCAACATACGCAAGAATTAATAAGTACGGATTTATCGAGGCACCCTTCCGCCGTGTTGATAAGTCAACCGGTAGGGTACTTGACGAAGTTATTTATATGACTGCCGATGAAGAGGACGAGTATGTAGTAGCACAGGCAAACGAGCCATTGGATGAAAAAGGCTATTTTGTTCATAAGAAAGTAAATGCCCGTTATCGTGACGACTTCCAGGAAGTTGAAGCTGTAAACGCTGACTTTATGGATGTTTCACCTAAGATGGTGGTTTCTGTTGCTACTGCAATGATTCCGTTCCTTGAAAATGACGATACTAACCGTGCACTTATGGGCTCTAACATGCAGAAGCAGGCAGTTCCGCTTCTCAAGCCCGAAAACCCGATTGTTGCTACAGGTATGGAATACAAGGCAGCTGTTGACTCAGGTGTTGTTGTACTTGCAAAGCGTGCAGGTGTTGTTACCTATGTAAGTGCAGATGTTATTAAAATTCGTGCAAAGAACGGTGAGATTGATGAATACAACCTCATCAAGTTCCTGCGTTCTAACCACGGTACATGTATAAATCAAAAACCGATTGTTGCTGTCGGTCAGCAGGTTGAAGAAAAGGAAGTTATCGCTGACGGTCCCGCTACCAGTAACGGCGAAATTTCACTTGGACGCAATGCACTTATCGGCTTTATGACTTGGGAAGGTTATAACTACGAGGACGCCGTACTTCTTAACGAGCGTCTTGTCCGTGACGATGTTTATACCTCAATTCATATCGAGGAGTACGAACTCGAATCACGTGACACCAAGTTAGGACCTGAGGAAATTACCCGCGACATTCCCAACGTTGGTGAAGATGCGCTTAAAGACCTTGACGAGCGTGGAATAATCCGCATTGGCGCTGAGGTTAAGGCAGGCGATATTCTCGTAGGTAAGGTTACACCTAAGGGCGAAACCGAACTTACTGCTGAAGAAAGACTGCTTCGCGCAATTTTCGGTGAAAAAGCACGCGAAGTTCGTGACACTTCCTTGCGCGTTCCTCACGGCGAATACGGTACCATCGTTGATGTTAAGGTATTTACCCGCGAAAATTCATCAGAGCTCAGCCCCGGTGTAAATGTTGTTGTTCGTTGCTATATTGCGCAGAAGCGTAAGATTTCTGTGGGTGATAAAATGGCAGGACGCCACGGTAATAAGGGTGTTGTTTCCCGTATTTTACCAAGCGAGGATATGCCATTCCTGCCCGACGGTACACCGCTTGATATAGTGCTCAATCCCTTGGGCGTACCTTCCCGTATGAACATCGGTCAGGTGCTTGAGGTTCACTTGGGTTATGCGGCACGCGCTCTCGGCTGGAATATCGCAACACCTGTATTTGACGGTGCGCACGAAGCCGATATCCGCGAATGCTTTAAAATGGCAGGCTTACCTGAAGACGGTAAGGTTCAGCTTTATGACGGACGTACCGGTGAACCGTTTGACAACCGCGTAACAGTAGGTTATATGTACTATCTTAAACTGCATCACTTGGTTGATGATAAGATTCATGCCCGTTCCACAGGTCCGTATTCACTCGTAACACAGCAGCCTCTCGGCGGTAAAGCGCAGTTCGGCGGTCAGCGTTTCGGTGAAATGGAAGTTTGGGCACTTGAAGCTTACGGTGCAGCATATACGCTTCAGGAAATTCTTACAGTTAAGTCTGACGATGTTGTCGGCCGTGTTAAGACCTATGAGGCTATTGTTAAGGGTCAGAATGTTCCTAAAGCAGGTATACCTGAATCATTTAAGGTTCTGTTTAAAGAACTTCAGTCCTTGGGCCTTGATATCCGAGTTCTTGACGGTGACAACAATGAAGTTGACTTAAAGCAGAATTTTGATGAAGATGATGACATTGGACTTTCAAGACCTATTATCCAGGATGAAGGTTTTGAAGATACTGCAATAGAGAGTGAATTTGAAGGCTACAGTTTTCAGGATGAAAACGGCGAAGATATCGTAGAAACAGCCGACGAAGAAAACTACAGTGACAATATATAACGGAGGGTGAGAATTTATGTCAAATGAGAATAACCAATTAACGTTTGAATCAATAAAGATAGGTCTTGCTTCTCCCGAACAGATAAGAAGTTGGTCCTACGGTGAGGTTACCAAGCCGGAAACTATCAACTATCGTACACTGAAACCCGAAACAGGCGGTTTGTTCTGCGAACGCATTTTCGGACCTACAAAGGACTGGGAATGTCATTGCGGTAAGTACAAGAGAATTCGTTACAAGGGCAAGGTTTGTGAACGCTGCGGTGTTGAGGTAACACGCGCTAAGGTACGCCGTGAGCGTATGGGTATTATTGAACTTGCAGCGCCCGTTTCACATATATGGTATTTTAAAACCATACCTTCCCGTATGGGATTGGCTCTTGATATTTCACCCAAGGCACTCGAACATGTACTCTATTTTTCACAGTATATTGTTACAGACCCCGGTACTACACCGCTTGAAAAGAAGCAGCTTCTTAACGAAAAGCAGTACCACGATATGCGTGAAAAGTATGAAAATGACTTTGAAGCAGGTATGGGCGCCGAGGCAATAAAGAAACTCCTTTCTGAAATTGACCTTGATAAGACCTGTAATGAACTTCGGGCAGAGCTTGAAGATGCATCCGGACAAAAGCGCATTCGTTTGCTTAAGCGTCTGGAGGTACTTGAAGCCTTCCGTCAGTCAGGAAACCGTCCTGAATGGATGATTCTTGATGTAATTCCGGTAATTCCACCCGATCTGCGTCCTATGGTACAGCTTGACGGCGGCAGATTTGCCACAAGCGACCTTAACGACCTGTACCGTCGTGTTATTAACCGTAATAACCGTCTTAAAAGACTTCTTGAACTTGGCGCACCTGACATTATCGTACGCAATGAAAAGCGTATGCTTCAGGAGGCTGTTGATGCTCTTATCGACAACGGCCGCCGTGGCAAGCCGGTAACAGGACCCAACAACCGTGCACTTAAGTCACTTTCTGATATGCTTAAGGGTAAGCAGGGACGTTTCCGTCAGAATCTTCTTGGTAAGCGTGTTGACTATTCAGGTCGTTCGGTTATCGTTGTCGGACCTGAACTTCAGATGTATCAATGCGGTGTTCCGAAGGAAATGGCTCTTGAACTGTTTAAGCCTTTTGTAATGAAGCGCCTTGTTGAAACTAAGTCTGTTACAAACATCAAGTCTGCTCGTAAGATGGTAGAACGTGCTTCGACTGAGGTTTGGGATGCGCTTGAATTGGTAATTAAGGAACATCCTGTACTCCTTAACCGTGCACCTACACTTCACCGTTTGGGTATTCAGGCATTTGAGCCTGTACTTGTTGAAGGTAAGGCACTCAAACTTCATCCGTTGGTATGTACCGCTTACAACGCCGACTTTGACGGCGACCAGATGGCTATTCATATTCCGCTTTCTGCGGAGGCTCAGGCAGAGGCTAGATTCCTTATGTTAGCGGCTAATAACCTATTGAAGCCTGCTGACGGTAAGCCTGTTGCTGTTCCTACACAGGATATGGTGCTTGGTTCCTATTACCTTACTCTTGTAAAGGCAGAAGAACCCGGTACTAATAAGGTTTTCCGTGATAAAGATGAGGCTGTAATGGCTTATAATGACGGTATTATCGGTTTGCATGCACCTATACGTGTTCGTATGACCAATGAAGCGGGTAATAGCGGCATTATCTGGTGTACTGTCGGTTTAATTATATTTAATGAATCTATTCCTCAGGATTTAGGCTTCGTTGACAGAAATGATCCTGCACATGAATTTGACCTTGAGTGGTCATTTAGCCTTAAGGATCCTGAAAAGAAGGTCATTGAATCCAATGATGACATTATTCAGAATAAGGTAGGCAAGAAGCAGCTCGGTAAAATTATTGAGCGTTGTATTGACCTTCACGGAACAAGCAGATCTGCTATCGTTCTTGACAAGGTAAAGGCAACAGGCTTTAAGTATTCTACTAAGGGTGCTGTAACCGTAGCGGTAATTGATGCGGTTATTCCTCCCACTAAGAAGGATATTTTGGCTGCCGCTGAAAAGGAAATTGATATTGTAACACGCAACTATCGCCGCGGCTTTATCAATGATGATGAGCGTAGCCGTCAGGTAATTGAAATCTGGAATAAAGCAACCGAGGATGTTGCTAATGAGCTTAAGGGCAATCTCGATGAGTTCAACCCCATCTTTATGATGGCAGACTCCGGTGCCCGTGGTTCTATGAGCCAGATTCGTCAGCTTGCAGGTATGCGTGGTCTTATCGCAAATACAGCAGGTAAGGTTATCGAAGTTCCTATCCGTGCTAACTACCGTGAAGGCCTTAATGTACTTGAGTACTTTATATCTTCGCGTGGTGCGCGTAAAGGTCTTGCTGATACCGCGCTTCGTACCGCTGACTCGGGTTACCTTACCCGTCGTCTTGTTGACGTTGCACAGGATGTTATTGTCCGTGAAACCGACTGCGGTACCGAAGAAGGTCTTACCGTATTTGATATTAAAGACGGTAATCATATGCTTGAAACCTTGGAAGAGCGTTTGGTTGGCAGATTCCTGCTTCATCCTGCTGTTCACCCTGAAACAGGCGAGGTTATATGTGATAACGAGCATATGATGACAAAAGAAGATGCTAAGCATATTGTTGACGCAGGTATCGAGCGTATTGAAATTCGTTCAATCCTTACCTGTCACAGTCACCACGGTGTTTGTCAGAAGTGCTATGGTGCAAACCTTGCTACAAACAGACCTGTTACCACGGGTGAGGCTGTCGGTATTGTTGCCGCACAGTCCATCGGTGAACCTGGTACACAGCTTACAATGCGTACCTTCCATACAGGCGGTATTGCTTCTACAGAGGATATTACACAGGGTCTTCCCCGTGTTGAAGAACTGTTTGAAGCACGCAGACCTAAGCGTTGCGGTGTTATTGCAAAGATTAACGGCCGTGTTCGTTTTGTTGAAGAAAAGCGTAGCAATGTAATCTTAATTAATAACGAAGAGACTATGGAAGAAGAAAAGATTGTAATTCCTTACGGCTCTCGTACATTGGTTAACGAAGGTGATTATGTAAATGCCGGCGACATGCTTATCCCGGGTGCTAAATATCCTCAGGATATTCTTGAGGCACAGGGTCCCGAGGCAGTTCAGGAATACATTATCGCTGAGATTCAAAACGCATATCGTACACAAGGTGTTGATATCAATGATAAGCATATCGAGGTTATCGTACGCCAGATGATGCGTAAGTTACGCATTATTGATGCAGGTTCTACTGAACTGTTACAGAATGTAAGCTATGAATATAAGGAAATTGCCGAGGCTAACGCTAAGATACAGGCCCGTATTGATGCGGGTGAGGAGGGACTTAGCAAGGCTAAGTATCAAGCAACACTGCTTGGTATTACAAAGGCATCCTTGGCAACCGAATCCTTTATGTCTGCCGCTTCGTTCCAGGAAACAACAAGAGTTCTTACCGAGGCTGCTATCAAGGGTAAGGTTGACCCGCTCTTTGGTCTTAAAGAAAATGTTATTATCGGTCAGCTTATTCCTGCAGGTACAGGTATGAAGTCACCCGAAATCAACCCCGTTTCAGAAAATATTGTTGAAGAAACCGTTGCAGTTGAAGAAACAGCTGAGGCGGTGGCTGAATAAAAATCAAATGCGGCTCTATTAATTTACAGAGCCGCATTTATTTTTACATATTTAATATAAAATAGGAAAGTACCTCTTGACATCGTACCATCAGATATAGTATAATAACATTTGTAAGTTTATACCCCTGCATTTCTGCGGAGGGAGGGAATATTAATGAGTCAGGTAAAAGTTAAAGAAAACGAATCACTCGACAATGCACTCCGTCGTTTTAAGCGTCAGACCGCTAAAGACGGTGTTATTCAGGAAGTTCGTAAGAGAGAGCACTATGAAAAGCCCTCTGTAAAGCGCAAGAAAAAGTCGGAAGCTGCTCGTAAGAGAAAGTTCCGCTGATTTACGGCATTTAAAAGGCGGTTGCTTTTGCAATCGCCTTTTTTATTTAGGAGAGTAGATTTTTATGTTGCTAAAACCCGATATTAAGCTTGACGGAATAACCGATATTACCGTTGAGATGTTAAATAAATTTAATATAAAGGCATTGCTTTTAGATGTGGATAATACTATGTCCACACACCACGGCACCGTTCTTACCGACGGACTTTTAGAGTGGATTGCCTATATGCAGCAAAACGACATTAAACTTATGGTGCTTTCAAATTCAAAGCGCTCCAGGATAGAGCCTTTTGCCGCCAGAATAGGTCTGCCGTTTATAAGTCTTGCCATGAAGCCGTTGCCTACCGGTTATCTTCGCGGTGTGAGGGCGTTGGGTACAAAGCGAAAAAATATTGCTATTGTGGGTGACCAAATTTTCACCGATGTTTTAGGCGGTAATGCCGTCGGTGTTAAAACGATATTGCTCACACCTATTAAGCTTGAGGATGGTTGGAGTTTTAAAGTTCGCCGCCGTCTTGAAAAAACAGTCTTTAAAATTCATAATATAAAAAAGTACGAGGGATAATATATGTCATCAAAATTCGGTCCTGCGGGTAATTCAAAAAGTTTTTTTGAAATGGGATATAAGGGTAGCCTTCAAGTGCCTGAATATGTTGAAAAAATGGGGCTTGACGCCTTTGAGTATCAGTGCGGCAGGGGTGTAAATATAGGTGAGGATAAAGCAAGGGAACTTGGAATACTTGCAGCACAAAAGGGCATAACACTTTCCCTTCATGCACCTTATTACATTTCTATGTCATCTGTCGAGGAAGAAAAGCGTCTTAATTCCATAAATTATATCATTGCCTCTGCAAAAGCGGTTAATGCTATGGGTGGAAACCGTATTATTGTGCATACGGGTTCTTGCAGTAAAATCAGCCGTGAATATGCACTTGAACTTGCAAAGGATACAATGAAAAAGGCAATATCTGCCCTTGATGAAGCAGGACTTGGTAATATACACATATGCCCCGAAACTATGGGAAAGGTAAATCAACTTGGCACTCTTGATGAGGTGATTGAGTTATGTACCCTTGACGAGCGTTTAATACCCTGCATTGATTTTGGTCATTTAAATGCGCGTGACTTGGGATTTTTTAAAACTAAAGATGACTATAAACTTGTTTTTGACAGTATAGAAAACAGGCTTGGTATTGAGCGATTGCACACATTCCATTCGCACTTTTCAAAGATAGAGTATACCGCTGGCGGCGAAAAGCGGCATCTTACATTTGATGACACAGTATATGGCCCCGATTTTGAACCGGTTATGGAACTTGCAGCAAAGAAAAACTGTAGCGCTATCTTCATTTGCGAATCGGACGGTACACAGGCAGAAGATGCAAAACAGATGAAGGATTATTATAATTCAATAAGATAAAACGAAAACCTTTGGTTACATAAACCAAAGGTTTTAAATTTATAATGATATTACATTTTCAGGATTACCGTCTAAAAACGCCGATATATTATTTTCTACTATACTAAGCAACCGCATTCTTGTGGTAAGCGGTGCCCATGCTGTGTGCGGGGTAATTATCAAATTTGGCGCATTCATAAGTACGCAGTCGTCTTTCATTGGCTCTGTTTCAAGCACATCAATGGCAGCGCCCGAAAGCGTACCAGAGTTTAGGGCTTGTAAAAGTGCTTCTTCATCTACAACTCCGCCTCGGGCAGTGTTTATAAAAAATGCGCCCTTTCGCATTTTTGCAAATGTTGCTTCGTTAAACATACGGTGGCTTTCTTCGTTAAGCGGACAATGTGCAGTGATAATATCGCTGCTGGTAAGAAGAGTATTAAGATCAGTAAATACGACTCTATCATCGTTCCTAGGCGTTCTTGTGTGTACAAGTACCCTCATTTCAAACGCAAGGGCGATTTCAGCAACTCTTTTACCGATACTGCCATAACCAATAATACCAATAGTTTTATCTTTTAACTCATCGGTAGGGAAGCATAGCACCGAAAAGGTAGGAGATTGTTGCCAACCGCCGTTATGGACAAATTCGTTGTACCTTTCAACCTTACAGTAATGTGCCAAAATATAAGCAAATACCTGTTGGGCTACAGCACTTGTAGAATAACTGCCCGCATTACAAACGGTGATACCGAAATCCTTAGCAGCCTTAAGGTCGATATTATTATAACCTGTAGCAAATAGCCCAATATATTTAAGCTTTGGAGCAGCTTTCATTACATCGCGGTCAATTATTGTCTTATTACAAAGAATAATATCAACATCACAAACACAATTTATAAGTTCTTCGTGTGTAATACCCTTACAATAAACAACCTCACCGAACTTTTTAAAGATATCAAGCGGTAGGTCATTGTCGTGACTAAGTGTCGCGCAGTCAGTTAGCAGGAGTTTCATTTTTCTTCGAAACCTTTCTTTTGGTGCCGTCAGGCTCCACAATATAAAGATTGTCAAGCTGTGACATAAGGCTCATTTTATATGCCTCAATATACTCACGGCGTAAAACTGCCTGCTCACTTTTTTCTTCGTCTGTAAGGCCTTCTGCCTTTTGCTTTCTTGCAAGTTCGTTTATTCTGTCAATTTTGCTCTGATCCATATCATATCTCGTTTCTGCCCTCAAGCGCGCGGGCGAGTGTGTATTCATCGGCATATTCAAGGTCACCGCCCACAGGTATGCCGTAAGCAAGTCTTGTAACCTTTATATTCATAGGCTTTACAAGACGTGAAATATAACTGGCGGTAGCCTCACCCTCGACGGTCGGGTTGGTTGCCATTATAATTTCTTTTACCGTGCCGTCGCCAAGGCGTGTCATAAGTTCTTTGATATATAACTTTTCAGGGCCTATACCGTCAAGAGGGGAAATAACCCCGTGCAGCACATGATACACACCGGAAAATTCGCGTGTGCGCTCAAATGCCATAACATCACGCGGATCCTCAACTACACAAATTATGCTGTGGTCACGTGCCGGATTGTCACAAATCTGACAGGTGTCAAGGTCGGTCAGCGACTGACACACAGTACAAAAATGTATCTTTTCGCGTGCATTAACAAGCGCTTCGGCAAACTGTTTTGCCCTTTCGGGCGGTTGTTCCAAAATACTGTATGCCAATCGTTGCGCCGTCTTTTTGCCGATTCCCGGCAGCCGCGAAAACTGATTTATTAATTCTGTCAGCGGTACAATATTGTAATTCATAATCAGAACATTCCCGGCAGATTAAGACCGCCTGTTATAGCGCCCATTTCCTGCTCGGCAGTCTTAATTGCATTTTCAATAGCCTCATTAACTGCGACTGTGACAAGGTCTTCAAGCATTTCTGCATCGTCAGGGTCAACGGCATCGGGACTTATTTTTATGGATTTTATAAGATGCTTGCCGTCAACGGTGACACTTACAACTCCACCGCCTGATGTAGCGGTATATTCGCGGTTTTCAAGGTCTTCCTGTAAAGTTGCCATATCCTCTTGCATTTTTTGTGCCTGTTTAAGCATCTGGTTCATATTACCGCCGCCGGAATTGGGTATTCTTACTTTCATTTCAAATTCTCCTATTAAAAATTAGTTGTTTTCAAGTGATTTTAACTTTTGGGCGAATGCTTTCAAAGGGTCTTCATCCGTCTTGTTTTCTGTCGCACGATACGGACCTAATTTGTAGGTTGCACCCAAAATTTGCTGAGCCGCTTTTCTGATTGAATCGCGGTAGAGCGAGTTGCCTCCATTTACAAGTGTGCGGAATTGTGAATTTTGCGTATCAATAAGCAATCTATCACCGCTGATATATGCGTTGGAGTCTTGTAACACACCTGCTATTATTGGACAGGTCTTGCGCAAAAGATCAAGCACATCTTCCCACTCGGTAACACGGGTAGGGGAGTTCGGTTTTTGCAATTCGACATTATTATCTGCCTTTGTATCAGTGGGTGGGTTATCGTTTTCTTCTGGTACGGGTTCGTTCGGCAAAGGAATTTCATCGTCGGACGACAAGGGTTCAACAGGTGCCGCAGAAGAAGGGTTGACAGCACCTTTTTCTAGCGCAGAAATACGCAGTTCAAGGGAATTTAAGTCCTGCCTGATTTCAGGGTTGCAAAGGCGAATAATCGCCATTTCCATTTCACAACGCATATTTCCGCTTTGCATACTGGTGGCAGATGCCTGTAATACACTCAGTATACCCATAATTTCTCTTATATCAAAACACGCAGCCTGATTTTCAAGCGCCTTCATTCTGTTTTTCGAGCATACAATGGGTTTGTTTTCACCCTTAACAGTCTTTACAATCATAAGGTCACGGAAATGCTGTGTCAGTTCGGATAAAAGGCGTAGCATATCCACCGAAGAATTGTGAAGTTCGTCAACAAGCAAAAGTGCATCCTGTGTATTGTGGGTGCGTATCAACTCCGCCATTTTTATAAGATAATCGTTGCCTGCCATTGAACAAACCGAAACAACAATATCCTCAGTAATGTTTGTATTGTTTGAAGCGCATAGGTCAAGTATGGAAAGCGCGTCACGCATACCGCCGTCAGCAGCAGACGAAATTAGGGTTGCCGCATCGTCAGCAAGGGTAAGCCCCTCGTTTTCGGCAATGTATTTAAGACGCGAAACAATTTCGCCGCTGTCAATTCTTCTGAAATCGAAACGTTGGCATCGCGAAAGTATAGTTGCCGGAAGCTTATGCACCTCTGTAGTAGCGAGTATAAAAATCACATGCTCGGGCGGTTCTTCCAAGGTTTTAAGAAGCGCGTTAAAGGCAGGACCTGAAAGCATATGTACCTCGTCTATAATATAAACACGGTATTTTGCCGCTGCGGGAGTAAAGTTCACCTGTTCACGAAGCTCACGAATATCATCAACACCGTTGTTTGATGCGGCATCAATTTCGACAATATCGGTGATTTCACCCGCTGTTATGGCTTGACACATTTCACATTTACCGCAAGGATCACCGTTTACGGTATTTTGACAGTTTACAGCCTTTGCCAATATCTTAGCACAGCTTGTTTTGCCGGTACCGCGAGTACCTGTAAAAAGGTAGGCATGTACGGTCTTACCGCTGTCAAGTTCGTTTTTAAGTGTTTCGGTAATATGGCGTTGGCCTACGACATCCGAAAAGGTTTGCGGACGGTATTTACGGTATAAAGCCTGATATGCCAAATAACTCACCTCATCAAGTAATACAATAAAACCAATATACTCGGTCGTACGAATGGACCGATTTACTACGCGCACAGGATAAACTGCTTAATGCTGCTCGGTTCCCCGCCTGACATGGTTCACAGCCTCCCGTCGCATAGGACCCGCCCATTCGCACGACCGAGTATATAGATTACTAAATAAGTATAATATATATTTAAAATATTTGCAATACCCAAAAAACATAAAATCTTGAAAAAAATTAATAATAGTGTTACAATATATTTAATTATTGGTATTATAATTTGTTTCAGAAAGGTTGTTGCTCTATGACAGAACTTAAAATTTCAAATTTCTTTGACCTTAATAACACTATTGCAGCAGAAATTTTTGAGGGTAAGGACTATCCCTATGAGGTGCTTCCCGAAATCAGCGGATTTATAAAAAAGCTTATTGAAACACTTGATATGACAAAATTTGAAAAGCGCGGCGAGGATGTTTATATTGCAAAAAGCGCTAAGGTTGCACCTACAGCATCAATAACAGGTCCCTGTATTATTGATGAGGATGCCGAAATACGTCACTGTGCCTTTATTCGCGGTAATGCCATTGTGGGCAAAAACTGTGTTGTAGGTAATTCAACAGAGCTTAAAAACGTTCTGCTTTTTAATAATGTTCAGGTTCCGCATTACAACTATGTCGGCGATTCGATTTTGGGTTACCGCTCACATATGGGTGCAGGTTCTATAACATCAAATGTTAAATCCGACAAAACGTTGGTAAAGGTAAGAGTGGGCGACAGCCGAGTTGAAACCGGTCTTAAAAAGTTTGGCGCAATTTTAGGTGACTGTGTTGAAGTCGGCTGTGGCAGTGTGCTAAATCCCGGAACGATTATCGGTAAAAACACTAACATTTATCCCTTGTCTTCGGTTAGGGGATATGTTGCACCCAACAGTATTTATAAAAACGGAAATGAGATAGTGGAGAAGTTTTAATGAGTGCAGAAAAATGGGATGTATTAAATGCCGAAGGTAATCCCACCGGAAAGACAACCTTGCGCGGCAAATGTTATCTGCGGCAGGGCGAATATCATCTTGTAGTTCATATTTGGATTGTATCCTCCGATGGACATTTTCTTGTCCAGCGCAGATCAGATAATAAGAAACTTATGCCGGGTGAATGGGCAGCAACAGGCGGTGCAGCTATTGCGGGTGAGGATTCCTACACAGCAGCTAACCGTGAACTTTTCGAGGAATTGGGAATTCCTTCAAACAAGCAAACACTGAAAAAAGTTGTACGCATTATGCGTCGAAATTCACTGCTTGATGTATGGCTTATTAATGTTGATATTCCCACCGACAAACTCAGACTTCAAAAAAGTGAGGTTGCCGAAGCCAAATGGGTAACGCGCACCGAGTTTGAGCAAATGATTAAAAACGGTGAGTATCACAACTATGGCAGTGAATATTTTGATACTGTTTTTTCTAAAATTGACGATTTGCGAGGAGCAACTGTATGAGTTTAAATATTGAGGGCGAAAATTGTGCTTTGTGCCACGCCTATCTTTTTGAGGACGATGATATTGTTTACTGTCCCACCTGTGGCGCTCCGCATCATAGGGGCTGTTACAATTCTGTCGGTCATTGTGCATTGGAAACTACACATGGTACAGCGCAGCAGTACACACGTCCTGCTGAAAGCAAGACTGAAGTTTCAGCAGAAGATTCGGACTTTAAAAACGGGCCGCATACCGTCGAGACAAGATGTAATATGTGCGGTGAAAGTTATGATATTAACGAAGGTAACTGTCCTAACTGCGGTGCTTTGAATATGTCAAGATTATCAGGCGGCAGATTTGCCACCTTTGATTTTTTGGGCGGCGTTCCTGCCGATATGGACTTAGGCGGTGGAGTTACAGCCGACGAGGCAAAAAAGTTTGTTTCAACAAATACCCACCGCTATATACCCAAGTTTGCTGCATTTAAAACAGGTAAAAGGGCTTCTTGGAACTGGCTTGCGCTACTTACTCCGTGTGGTTGGTTTTTGTCAAGAAAAATGTATGCAGCGGGTGCTTTGGTTGGCGCACTCCAGGTGGCATTTACAATGCTCGCTATACCGTTTAGCAATGCGCTTTACTATTTGGATATATCTTCGGCAACAGGTTATATCGAGAAATCAAATCTTATAATGGAAAATTTGCACACAATAGGTGTAACCGCAATTATCGCCGCAGCAATAGGAAGCATACTTACATTTGCGCTTCATATAATTTCTGCTGTTTTCGGTGATTACTTTTATAAAAAGCGTGTAATTTCCGCGGTTTCTGATATCAAAAATGAAAACACACAGGTTGAAGAAAATTTAAGCCGCATGGGTGGTATTAATTTGATATTGGGACTGGTTGGTATCTTTGCAGTTGAAAACCTACCGGCAATACTTTATATGATGTTGGGCATTTAAAAAGGCAGGATGATTTTATGGGTAATATTATATGTTATGAATGCGGTACTGAAAACGAACCGCAGTATGCTTACTGTAAAAACTGTGGAAGCAAATTAATTCAGGACTCGCAGTCAGGTAAAAGCGATGCCGATAATACGCAAAATCCCCCAAACACCGAATTTTACGGCAATAACTACAACTCTGTACCCAGCGGATTTTTCCGTGATACTATCGACGGAAATCCTGTTGATGATGTAATTTCCTTTGTGGGTACAAAGGCTCACAAAATAGTGCCAAAATTTTCTCAAATGCAAATTTCAAACTCCAAAACAAGTTGGTGTTGGCCGGCTGCCATACTTGGACTTTTGTTTGGCCCGTTTGGTGTAGCAATTTGGTTCTTTTATCGAAAAATGTACAAGGCAGCATTTATAACGGCGGCTATCGGCACTGTTAGCGGTGGACTTATCACCTTGTTGTGCGGCTCTCTTAATATGGTGGCTCCCAGTCAGAATATACTTCCTGACAGTTTATATGATTTTTCTGAGTATTTAGATGCTTCGGGATACTTTTCCTTAGCCTCATATGTTGAATCACTGCTTTCAGGGATAGAGAGTGTGGCTTCCTTAGTTTTAGGCGGTTTGTTCAGTTACCATTTTTACAAAGGTTTTGTATCGGAAAAAATCAGACACTATCGTATGTCCAATATTGACCCCCGCTATTATAAAATCGGTCTTGCATCCATCGGGGGAACATCAGGCGGAATGGCTGTATTAGGTGTATTTATTATGATTTCTGTAATTGAGATTTTCACTATTATTACTGATGTTATGATGAATTTATTTTAAGGAGTTAATACTTTACAGTGTGTAAATATACTACCATTTACTTAGACCTTGATAATACAATACTTGATTTTTCTGCTACAGAGCGCAAAGCAGTTTCAGAACTGTTTAAAATACATAATCTCCCCGTAAACGATGAAACACTCGCGCTTTATTCTAAAATAAACCAAAGTTATTGGGAAAGGTTTGAACGCGGCGAAATACAAAAGTCTGAAATTTTTGCGGGACGCTTTAAAACCTTTCTGCAAAAAACACAGCAGACGGGGGAGCCCGAAAAAATGGCAACCGATTATTTCGCTTTGCTTTCAGCAGGTCACGATGTAATTGACGGTGCTGCGCAGGCGCTGGAGTATTTAAAGGAAAAGGGATATACCGTGTGTGTTACAACTAACGGTGTATCCTTTACACAGTATCGCCGTATTGATGAATGCGGGTTAAAGCAGTATTTTGACTTTGTTTTTGTATCTGAGGATGCAGGTCATCAAAAACCCGAGGTTGAATATTTTCAATATGTAATGAAAAATTCACCCGAAAAGGATAAATCAAAAATTTTACTTATAGGCGACTCACAGTCTTCTGATATACTGGGTGGAATTAATTTTGGGGTAGATACCTGTTGGCTTAACCCAAAAGGTAAGGCTGCACAATATCCCGCTACATACGAGATACAAAGTATATTGCAGATTAAGAATTTCCTTTAATTTAATTTTAAAAAACGGCAGTTTATGCCGTTTTTTCTGCATATTCGATAAAATATGCAGAATTTATGCATAAAAATAAATAAATTGAATAAATATTCAGAAAAACCTTGACAAATGGCCTAAATAGTCATATAATATCTGCATATTAAATCAAAAATCGTTTCAGGAGGAAACAGAAATGGACAAAAGTCAAATTAAAAAGGTTGTACTGGCTTATTCCGGTGGCCTTGACACATCAATAATAATTCCTTGGCTTAAGGAAAATTATAACAATTGTGAGGTTATTGCAGTTTCTGGTAATGTTGGACAGGCTGATGAACTTGACGGTCTTGAGGAAAAGGCTATCAAAACCGGCGCATCAAAGCTTTATGTTCTTGACCAGACCGATGACTATGTTGATAATTACATAATTCCCACAATGAAGGCGGGTGCAATTTACGAGGACTATCTTCTCGGTACAAGCCATGCCCGTCCGTGCATAGCAAAGGGACTTGTTGATATTGCAATTAAAGAGGGTGCCGATGCTATCTGCCACGGCTGCACAGGTAAGGGTAACGATCAGGTGCGTTTTGAACTTACAATCAAGCATTTTGCACCTAATATGCCTATAATTGCTCCTTGGCGCGAATGGGATATTAAATCCAGAGAAGAGGAAATCGAATATGCCGAGGCTCATAATATTCCGCTTAAAATAAACAGAGAAACCAACTATTCCAAGGATAAGAATCTTTGGCATCTTTCACATGAGGGTATGGATCTTGAGGATACCGGAAACGAGCCACTGTATGATAAAGAAGGCTTTCTTGAAATGGGTGTTTCACCCTTTAAAGCACCCGATGAACCAACCTATGTAACACTTGATTTTGAGCAGGGAATACCCGTAGCTATTGACGGTGAAAAGATGTCTGCAAAGAATATCATATTAAAGCTTAATGAACTTGGCGGTAAAAACGGTATTGGTATTATTGATATTGTAGAAAACCGTCTTGTCGGTATGAAGTGTCGCGGCGTTTACGAAACCCCAGGCGGTACAATTCTTTACAGGGCTCACGAAGCACTTGAGAGCATCTGCCTTGATAAACTTACACTTCATGAAAAGCAAAGACTTGCTATTACTTTTGCAGAACTTGTTTACAACGGTCAGTGGTTTACACCGTTGCGTGAAGCGCTTTCCGCCTTTGTTGATAAGACTCAGGAAAGGGTTACAGGTACAGTAAAACTTAAGTTGTATAAGGGTAATATAATTAAGGCAGGAATCTGGAGCCCATATTCACTTTACAGTGAGGAAATTGCAACCTTTGGTGAAAGTGATTATGACCAGAAGGATTCTGCTGGATTTATCAATCTTTTCGGTCTGCCGATTAAGGTTCAGGCTATGATTGACGGCAAGAAATAATTTTATATGTGAGGATAACTCCGCCCGACTGTACAGTCGGGCGGACATAGTGAATAATGACCAATATATTTATTGATGGAAGTGCCGGTACAACCGGCCTTCGCATTTTTGAAAGGCTTGAAAACAGAACAGATATAAGCGTTATAACGCTGCCTGAAAATCTGCGTAAGGATGAAAATGCCCGTAAAGAAGCAATAAACTCAGCCGACATAGTTTTCCTTTGTTTGCCTGATGATGCGGCAATTCAATCGGCTTCGTTTGTTGAAAACATAAACACGGCTGTTATTGATACTTCTACTGCGCACCGCACAAACGATGCTTGGGTTTACGGATTCCCCGAAATTAGCGGTAATCGTACACAAATTGCCCAGTCAAAGCGCATTGCAAATCCGGGCTGTCACGCAAGCGGATTTATAGCGCTTGTAGCACCGCTTGTACAGTCGGGTGTTTTAAGCCGTGAAGCAGCACTTAACTGTTTTTCAATTACCGGATATTCGGGTGGCGGAAAAAAGATGATTGCAGAATATGAGGCGGCTGATGTTTCACCGCTTTTAAAGGCGCCCCGTCAGTATGGCCTTACCCAACAGCATAAGCATTTAAAAGAGATGCAAAAGGTTACGGGTATAAGCAACGCACCGCTTTTTTGTCCGATTGTATCGAACTTTTACAGCGGAATGGAAGTAACGGTACCACTTTTTAAAAAGGACATAAAGGCAAATATAGATGATTTAAAGGCTATTTATAAAGACTATTATCAAAGTAAACTCGTTTATTTTGAGGAGGATGCCGTAAACGGCGGATTTCTTTCGGCGGCTGAGTTTTCGGGCAGAGATGATATGCAAATCACCCTTTCGGGAAATGATGAGCGTATTATTCTGGTTGCAAGATACGACAATCTCGGTAAAGGTGCCAGCGGCGCCGCCATACAGAATATGAATATTCTTATGGGTGTCGAAGAAACTATCGGTTTAATTTATTAATACTACGGAGGACATATAATGAAAATAATTACCGGCGGAGTTTGTGCCGCTAAGGGCTTTAAAGCAGGCGGTATACACTGCGGTATCAGAAAAAACCGCGCCAAGCGTGACCTTGCACTTATTTTAAGCGATGTTACCGCAAATGCGGCTGCGGTTTATACAACTAATCTTGTAAAGGGTGCACCCCTTACCGTTACAAAGGAGCATATTGCAAACGGTAGGGCACAGGCGGTAATATGTAACAGCGGAAATGCTAATACCTGCAATGCAAACGGCATTGAAAATGCCGAGCAAATGAGTTCGCTTTTATCGGCACAGCTTGGTATTGCGGCTGACGATGTTGTTGTAGCGTCCACAGGCGTTATCGGACAACCGCTTGATATTAAACCGATTGCCGAAGGAATTCCTGTACTTGCAGATGTGCTTTCTTATGACGGTAGCACCGCCGCGGCAGAGGCTATAATGACCACCGACACTGTAAATAAGCAGGTTGCTGTAGAATTTCAAATCGGCGGTAAAACCTGTCATATAGGCGGCATAGCAAAGGGTAGCGGTATGATTCATCCTAATATGGCGACAATGCTGGTGTTTATTACTACAGATGTCGCAATTTCGTCCGCTATGTTGCAAAAGGCACTGTCGTGCGATATCCAAAGTACCTTTAATATGCTTAGCATTGATGGAGATACCTCCACTAATGATATGGTAACTGTACTTGCTAACGGTATGGCTGAAAATACTGAAATCACCGCCGAGGGTGAAGAATTTAATGTGTTTATGAAAGCACTTAATACAGTAACAGTAAATCTTTGCCGTCAGATTGCAGGGGACGGTGAGGGCGCAACTAAGTTGCTTGAATGTAAAGTAAGCGGTGCCGATTGCCTTGATACTGCAAAGACCGTTGCAAAAAGTGTTGTGTGCTCAAGTCTTTTAAAGGCTGCCATGTTTGGTGCTGATGCCAACTGGGGAAGGGTGCTATGCGCTATTGGCTACAGCGGTGCAAATGTTGATGTTAGTAAGATTGATGTTCACTTTGTATCGTCAAAGGGTGAAATTTTAGTATGTAAAGACGGCGCAGGTGTGGATTTTTCTGAAGAAAAGGCTAAAGAAATCCTGCTTGAAAGAGAGATTGAAATAAAGGTATCATTAGGTGACGGTCAATTTTCCGCTGATGCTTGGGGTTGCGATCTTACCTATGATTATGTAAAAATTAACGGCGACTACCGTACTTAACGGAGGTTTTTATGAATAACGAATTTTCTAATGCTGAGCGTGCCGAGGTTTTAACCCAAGCACTGCCTTACATCAAGAAATATAACGGAAAAATTGTTGTAATAAAATACGGCGGCAACGCAATGATAGACGAGCGGCTTAAACAACAGGTTATGGAGGACATTGTTCTTTTATGGCTTATCGGTATTAAGGTTGTTTTAGTACACGGCGGCGGTCCCGAAATCAGTGATATTATGGGCAAACTTGGTAAAAAGCCGAAGTTTGTTGATGGACTGCGCGTCACCGATAAAGAAACTGTCGACATTGTTCAAATGGTGCTTGCCGGTAAGGTGAACAAAACTCTTGTAAACCTTCTTGAAATGAAGGGCGGCAAGGCAATGGGTATTTCGGGTATGGACGGCAGACTTATTGAAGCTGAAGTCAAGGATGAAAGATTGGGCTTTGTAGGCTCTGTGACCAAGGTTAATATTACCCCAATTACCGACCTGCTTGAAAAGGGTTATATTCCTGTGGTTTCAACCATCGGTTGTGATGCTGTAGGAAATGCATATAACATTAACGGTGATACTGCCGCTGCATATATTGCAGGTGCTTTAGGTGCGCAGCGTCTTATAATGATGACCGATATTGACGGTATACTTCTTGATAAGGATGACCCGTCTACCATAATACCGCATCTGACCCTTTCGGAGATTGATGAGCTGTGTGAAAAGGGTGTTATATCAGGCGGTATGATACCTAAGGTTGACTGCTGTGCAGAGGCTATACATAAAGGCGTTAAAAATGTTATTATAATGGATGGCAGAGTACCACATTCAATACTAATGGAAATTCTCACCGATGAGGGCGCAGGTACAATGGTTATGGGTGATAACAATGTGTAATATTACCGCTATCGATAAATCATTTGTAGCGAATACCTACAACCGTTTTCCGATTGAACTTGTAAGCGGTAAGGGTTCGTATGTTTATGACAGTAATGGAAAAAGATATATTGATATGGGTTCGGGTATTGCGGTAAATTCTTTTGGTATAGCCGATGATATCTGGACTGCGGCGGTAGTTGAACAGGCTAATAAACTGCAGCATACATCGAACCTGTATTTTACCGAGCCTTGCGCTAAACTTGCACAGGCACTGTGTGAAAAGACGGGTATGAAAAAGGTGTTCTTTTCCAATTCGGGTGCAGAGGCTAATGAATGTGCGATTAAGGTTGCACGAAAGTATGCAGCAGAAAAAAAGGGAGAAGATTGCTATACCATAGTCACCCTTGAAAACAGTTTTCACGGCAGAACAATTACAACACTTTCGGCTACCGGTCAAGACCATTATCACGAACTTTTTAATCCGCTTACAAAGGGATTTGTGCATACACCCGCCAATGACATTGAGGCGTTAAAAAAGACAGTGGAGAAAAATAATGTCGCCGCAGTAATGATTGAGTGTGTTCAGGGCGAGGGTGGCGTAATTTCGCTCGACAAAGATTTTGTTTGTGCTATTGCTGAACTTTCAAAACAAAATGATTTTCTAATAATTGTTGACGAGGTCCAGACCGGAAACGGCAGAACGGGTAAACTCTATGCATATATGAACTATGGCATTACACCCGATATTGTAACCACAGCTAAGGGACTTGGCGGCGGACTGCCGATTGGCGCTGCTTTACTTGGCGAAAGGGTTGAGTCGGTGCTCGGCTTTGGTGATCACGGTTCTACCTATGGCGGAAATCCCGTCTGCTGTGCAGGTGCATTAACCGTTATTAATCGACTTACCGATACGTTTCTTTGCGATGTTAGTCAAAAGAGTGAATATATTTTTTCTGAACTTCAAAACGCGCAGGGAGTTGAATATGTCAGCGGTATGGGACTTATGATTGGTATAAAAACCGTAAAACCCGCCACCAATGTTGTTAAGGCTGCGATGGAAAAGGGTGTTTTGTGCCTTACCGCAAAAGATAAGGTGCGTTTACTGCCTTCGCTTAACATTCCATTTGAGGATTTAAAAACGGCGATTTCCGTTATAAAAGAATGCTGTAAATAGGAGATTTAATTATGAATTTGAAGGGAAAAAACTTCTTAAAACTTCTTGATTTTACAACCGATGAAATGACATATCTGCTTGACCTTGCGGCAGAACTGAAGCAAAAAAAGAAAAACGGTGTACCGCACAGACTTTGTGAGGGTAAGAATATTGCTCTTATATTTGAAAAGACCAGCACCCGTACACGCTGCGCATTTGAGGTTGCAGCGGCAGATCTTGGTATGTCATCAACCTACCTTGACCCTAAAGGCTCACAGATAGGTAAAAAGGAGAGTATCGCAGATACCGCGCGTGTACTTGGTCGTATGTACGACTGTATAGAGTACCGTGGTTTTGGTCAGGATATAGTTGAAAATCTTGCAAAATATGCTGGAGTACCGGTATATAACGGTCTTACAAATGAATTTCACCCTACACAAATTTTGGCTGATTTTCTCACTATACGTGAGCATTGCGGTAAACTTGGCGGTAAAAAGCTTGTGTATATGGGTGACGCGCGCTACAATATGGGTAATTCGCTTATGGTGGGCGCCGCCAAAATGGGAATGCATTTTGTTGCCTGTGCACCAAAAAAATATTTCCCCGATACCGCGCTTGTAGAAAAATGTCTTGAAATTGCAAAGCAAACGGGTGCGGTAATCGAATTTTCTGAGGATACAGATGTGGTAAAGGGCGCAGACATAATTTACACAGATGTCTGGGTTTCTATGGGCGAACCGGATTCCGTTTGGGAAGAACGTATTCGTGAATTGTCACCCTATCAGGTGAACGAAGCACTTATGTCTAAAGCGGGTGAGCAATGCCGTTTTATGCACTGTCTACCTGCTTTTCACAATCTTGATACCGAAATCGGAAAGAATATTTACGAAAAGTTTGGTATCGATTGTATGGAAGTGACCGAGGGTGTTTTTGAAAGCAAAAGTTCGATTGTTTTTGACGAAGCGGAAAATCGAATGCATACAATAAAGGCGGTCATTGCCGCAACTCTTTAATAAAATAAAAAGCTCTGACAAGTTGTCAGAGCTTTTTATGTTTAGAAGTTAACGGTTAGACAGAGTGTGAAATCAGAGAGGGAATATACCTGCAGATATTCATCACAAGTAAGATAGAAGAAGTCATTAATGAACATACCTCTGCATCGGTCATAATAATTGTCTTTACTGTCTACAGATAAATTAGCCTTTTGAATAAATTTATTATCAGTATACTCATATACAAGATAATTTGATTTTTCACCGTATTGTATTACTTCAAATCCAATAAGGTTCTTTTTTGGGGACACAAGCATAGCTTTGTGGTTATATAATGCAGGTGATTCACGATATCCATCAACAACGGTAACATCCTGCTCGGTTACATTTGCAGGGTCGGTAGTATTAAACATCGACAGTTTTAAATCCCGAGAGGCGCCGCTTCTTTCGTCCGCATCCCTACCAAAGCCCAAAAGCAGTCCCTCACCGTAAGGATACAGATATTCTGAGAATCCCGGTATCTTGAGTTCACCGATAATCTTAGGGTTTTTCGGGTCGGAAAGGTCGGCTGAAAAAAGTGGGTCTGTCTGACGGAAGGTTACAAAGTAGGCGATATCGCCCATAAATCTTACAGAATAAACCCTTTCGCCTTCGGCAAGATTACTTATAAAGCTAAGTTCGTTCATATCACCGTCAAGTATGGTAAGACAGGCATAACTGTTATTTGTGTATGAAATTACATCTCTCTTTGTGTTTGCAAAAGAAACGGTGCTTTTAACCGCCTCATCAGCGGTGGTAACAAATCTGAAATTACCCTTGTATTCGTCGATATAAAATTGGTTTTCAAGTGTTCCCGTAACAGTGCCTGTCGCAATGTATTTTATATCGCCGTTTGAAATCGAAATACGGGAAACGGTTGTATTAGCTTCAATAAATTTACTGGACTCTTCGGGAATGTCATGGTCATAAACTGCATTTGCAGTTATAATGTTTTGGGTACTGCAATAAATTTGGTCGGTACCGCCTAAAAGATTACAACTTGAAGTAAGTGTACCGTCGTCAATATCATATGCGCATATCACGGTGTATTCGGGCGAATCAACGTTGTCACCGTAGCGGTATATGCTGTCTGCAGAAACGGCAATCTCCTCATCTTTGCATATTGTGGTAGGTACATAGGTTTCAGGCTCATCTTTTTCAATTTTATTCGCATTTACATAGCAGTTTGTAATCATATACACATATTTGCCAATCATTCGTGTGCTGTTAAGGGTTCCTTTTTGGCGGCAAACAGCAGTTTCCTTTGTTTCCTCAGGAATAGACACATCATATATAATTATTGAAGAATACAAATCATCTTCAATATTCCAGAGTTCCTGAATAACAACGAGTTTATTATCGCTTAAATACATATCACGGTATGAGCAATAGTTTTCTGAATCCAAGGAAATTGTTTTAATAATACTTGAATTAATGCCGTCAGCCTTTAAAATATATATACTAGATTTGCTTAAGTTAAGCGCATAAATATAATTTCCGTCGGTCTTTACAATGTCAGCTTCGCTTACACCCTCAACCTGAGTTGTGGTGTCGGAATATTCTCTGTTACTGTCTTCTGTTTTATTTTGCGAAGATGTATTGCCCTTGCTTATATCATTTGTTACACCATCTGCATCGTTAAATGATTCATATTCGTACTCGTATTCTACGAAATCTTCTATAAACACTTCTTCATCTGATTTTTTGTGTTTGCTTATTATTTTGAAAATTTCAGAGTAAGAATCGGCTGCGGATAACGTGTTTGCGGATATCTCGGCAGTGGGTTTGCCCTTTGGCACGAAGATAATACTTAATACTATTGCAGCGCATGCCGCAACTGCAAATCCAATTCTCCACGGCACAGCAGCATTTTTATTATTTGATTTTTCTTCATAAGCGGTGATTTTATCAAGAATACGGTTTTTTACTGTGTCATCTGCCTTTATATTATCCATTGCGTTGCGATAATTCTTTTCGAACATTAAAAATCAACTCCTTCAAGGTAATTTTTCAGTTTTGCTCTTGCGCGGTGAAGTTGTGACTTCACAGTAGAAGGCTTAACAGATAAAATTACTGCAATTTCATCAATACTGTATCCGCAGTAATAATGAAGATGTACCGCCGTTCTGTATTTAACGGGCAGTCTTAAAACAGCCTCCAAAGTGTCCCTTTCGGGCATTTCGGTGGATATGTAAGCGTCGAGCGGCTGTGTTTTTTTAAACCAACTGCTTGAAAACATACTTTTTGTGCAGTTGATTGTAATTCTTATAAGCAGTGCTTTTGCATGCTCTTCGTTTATAATAGGCTGTTTTGATTTCATAAATCTTACAAAAACATCCTGCAAAATGTCATCCGCATCATATTTGTTTTTTACTCTTGCAAAGGCAAGGCGGTATACCATATCAGAATATTTTGTAAAGGCTTCATGTACAGTAATTTTATATTCCATTATTTTCCCTCCCTACTAAGAAAACTAAGTAAAAGCCTAAAAGGTTGCAAAAAAATTAAAAATAAAAAGCGGTTGGACCAATCCAACCGCTTTAAAGTTAAACGTTAAATAATAAATCGCTATATGTTGGATAAGGCCAATAATTTCTGGAAACTATTGTTTCTGCTTCGTCAGTAATATGGCGTATGTTATCCATAATAAATAGAACCTCATCATGATAAAGCCTTGCTTTTTCAAGCAATCCGTCATTTTTTTGCGCCTTATTTACCGCATTTTCAAGTTCGTAAACAAGCTTTTTAAGATGCTTGTTTATTTCTGAAAGTTTTTCCGCGGTTGAAACCTCTACACTGCTGTCAATACTACTGCTTACAGCGCGTTTTTCCATTGCCGTGCGGCACAATACACTCTCATAAGAACTGATAGCCGGTATTATATCACGGTTAATCATTTGAAGAAGTGTAAGCGCCTCGATATGCATGGTCTTACTGTAATTTTCAAGCGCGATATCTGCGCGGCAGTTGATTTCTGTACTGTTATAAACACCGTGGCGCTCAAACAATTCAACATTTTCTTTGCTGCGAAGATGGGGAATGGCATCCACAGTGCTTCTCAGGTTAAGCAGACCGCGTTTTGCAGCCTCAAGTTCCCATTCACGCGAATAACCGTCACCGTTAAATATAATGTGCTTGTGCTCGGTTACAGTCTTTTTGATTAAATCTAAAACCGCTGAATCAAAATCCTCTGCTAATTCAAGAGTATCCGCAAACTCGCGAAAAACATCTGCTACAATGGTGTTTAATACAACATTTGTTTCTGAAATTGAAGCCGAAGAACCTAACATTCTGAATTCGAACTTGTTACCTGTAAAGGCAAAGGGGGAAGTGCGGTTGCGGTCGGTGTTATCTTTTCTGATATAGGGTATAACATCTGTACCAACGGTCATCTTTACCTTTTCTTCGTCATTATGGTGTTCGCCTTTTACAATAGCCTCAAGTATCTCGTTAAGTTCTTCACCCAAATACATAGAAACAATGGCAGGCGGAGCTTCGGCGGCACCTAAACGGTGGTCGTTGCCTACCGATGCTACCGATATTCTAAGCAGGTCCTGATGGTCGTCAACCGCTTTGATTACGGCGGCTAATGTGAGCAAGAATAAAGAATTGTCGCTAGGTGATTTACCAGGCTTTAAAAGGTTGATACCTGTGTCTGTGGAAATGGACCAGTTGTTGTGCTTACCGCTGCCGCTTACACCCTTAAAAGGCTTTTCGTGCAGCAGACATAACAGATTATGCTTTTCAGCAATCTTCTTCATCATTTCCATTGTAAGCTGATTGTGATCAGCGGCAATATTGGTGGTTGTAAAAATGGGTGCCAGTTCATGTTGCGCGGGCGCTGCCTCATTATGCTCGGTCTTAGCAAGAACGCCAAGTTTCCAAAGTTCATTGTCAAGGTCGCGCATAAATGCCGCAACACGCGGCTTTATAACACCGAAATAGTGGTCGTGCATTTCCTGACCTTTAGGCGGTGTAGCACCCAAAAGGGTTCTGCCGCAGAAAATAAGGTCGGGGCGCTTTGCTGCAAGAGAACTGTCAATTAAAAAATATTCCTGTTCGGGACCGACGGTAGTGTTAATGTGTTTTACATCTGAAAATCCGAATAGTTTTAAAATTCTAAGCGCCTGAGTATTAATCGCATCCATTGAACGCAATAGCGGAGTTTTTTGGTCAAGAGCTTCGCCTTTATAGGAGCAAAAGGCGGTAGGAATACAAAGTGTTTCATCCTTTACAAAAGCGAATGAACTTGGATCCCAAGCGGTGTAACCTCTGGCTTCAAAGGTGGCGCGAAGTCCGCCCGAGGGGAAGGAGGATGCGTCCGGCTCGCCCTTGATAAGTTCCTTGCCTGAAAATTCCATTATTATATGTCCGTCGCCTGTGGGTGCAATAAAACTGTCATGCTTTTCAGCGGTAATGCCGGTCATTGGCTGAAACCAATGTGTGTAATGTGTAGCACCCTTTTCTATTGCCCAATCTTTCATCGCGTTTGCGACGGTGTCGGCAATACTGCGATCCATACTTTTGCCTTCATACATTGCAGTCTTAAGCGCATTGTATGTGTCTTCGGGCAGTCTTTCTTTCATAACGCTGTCATTAAAGACATTAATGCCGAATAATTCATTTAAGTTATTCAAAATAACCCCTCCGTTTTGTCGATTTAAGTATTATAAAAGTTTTAAACAGTATTGTCAACCGAAACTGACAAAATACTAATAACTAATTAACTTTTATAAAACAACTTAATTTAATTACGAAAAAACGGAAGTTTAATTAATTTTTTTAATTCAGCAAATAACTATATAGAGAAATTACCAAACAATCAAAAGTGAGCCGAGCGACAAAGAGTATTTTGAGATTTTTATATTACTTCCCTTGTTGTCAAGAATGCTTTGAACATCTTGTAATGCCTGTTCAGGTGCCGATGAATTCTTGTACAGCATCTCGGTGTAATTGTTGCCCTTGCTTGCTTCGTCGGTAATTATAGCGGCAACTGTATTTAAATCCTCTGTAAAGATATAATTTTTCTTAACAAAAAAATTATAGTACTGCTTATCACATACAAAATCGGTGAGGTTAAAGTTGTCGCCTGCGGTGTAGTTGGTATTGCTGTTAATTACAGGTGAAATTGTATGGTCGGATTTAATTTGTTCATCAGTGAGATTAAAATATCTATGCTTTGCAATTCCGTTTTTGTCGTCATCATCCCATGTGACATCAAGGTGATACCATCCGTCACCGGGGTCAATTACATTCCACATATGGTCACTGTTTCGGGAAACACCGTATATTACGGTGCAGGGGATGCCCACACGGTCGCATATAAGCTGCATTGCGCGTGAATAACCTTCACACACAGCCTTACCGTTAACCAGCGCGCCGTACGCGGTGTATGACATATCACCATCGTCTGCATATTCTACATTATTGCACAGATAATCGTGGATATAAAGCTGTTTTTCAAAGCGACTGTCTAAATGACTAGTCGCGGCAACAATTTTTTCCAATACATTGTTTATTTGCGACTGCATAACAGTTTTTTCATCAGATGTAACAGGATAATTACCTTCAAAGGTAAACTCGGCGCCGCCCGACGACATCCTGTATATGTAGGGCAGCCAGAACAACTGCGGATAATCACAGGACAGCGCTCTGTAAGCTATCGATATGTCAGAAATTCTTTCGGAGGCATTTTTAGCAGCCCCCAGTGATATCGTTTCGTTTGACATTTTTTCTGCCGCAGTAAGCATTAAGCGGTATATTCTTTGTTGTTCTGCAGTAATGCAGTCATAATAATAAGGCTTTATTCCGTTGGTATTAACATCAGCCTCGGTTATTTCAACGGGTACGGAATTGCTTAAATCATCATCAATTATTATCGTCTCTTGACCCGATAGGGAAGAACTTGTATAATTACCGTCCTCATAAATCTCGGTAGTTTCGCTTACGGTTATGTTGCCAAGCGCTTCTTGTTCATCAAGATATTTGTCATAGGAACTTACTATATCATCTATATAGGAGTATGAGCCACTTGAACTGCCGATTAAATCCCTGCAACCGCAACAGAGAAATAGTGATACAGCACAGATAGCGCAAATAATTTTTCTCATAATAATCCCCCTGTCAGTTTACAAAGTTTTTTCTTAAAGCAATATCGTAAATATAGTCTAACCAATCAAGGCAGTCGGGCACCGTAAGATTAGTTTCACTATTTTCAATTATATACACAAAATCATCTTTTGAAAAGTTATTTTTTGATATTTGACTGAAAATCTGTAAAACCACCTGTCTTTTAACATTCTCATCAACTTCTGATACGGCGATAATATCTACAATTTGAGTTCCAGTGTATCGCAGAGTTTCACCGTTTGTTTCCAATACAATTCCGCCCACGCGGTCGATAATTCCTGCAATGAGGGAATAGTCGGTTTGTATAGTGAAATCTACATTATATCCGTAGTATATTTTGTTTTCATAGTCAAAGGTGTCAATATTTATTATGTTTACCGCGCTGTCTGTAAAGTTAAGGTACACAAGAAGGCAACTTTCGTCAGGAAGAATAAAGGCAAGTCCGCAGTCGTCGGGTGTTTTTTTATAAGGTATGTTATATTCCTTTTGGTCGGCTGGGGTGTCAGTGGGTTGTAAATTGAAGTGCAAATAGGCATACGATAATAAAAAGAATACCGTTGCGCAGCAAAAAACAATAAAGGCTTTCTTAAAAATCTTGCTTTTTTTCATTAATATCACCGTTTTTATTATTATCAGTTTTAAATTACTTAAACTTTATCTTGAATAAGAAGCGCAAATAAGTTATAATATATGCTGATTTAGGATAACTTTTACATATTGTTTACAAATAGTAATGAGTTATTTGTTAATATTAATTTAACTAATTTTTTGGAGGAATAGAAATGATTGAAGTCACCGGACTTAGTAAAAGGTACGGTACATACCTTGCGGTTGAAAATGTAAGTTTTTCAATCAAAAAGGGTGAAGTTGTCGGTTTTCTCGGCCCGAATGGTGCAGGTAAATCCACAATAATGAATATACTTACCGGTTATCTGTCTTTAACGCAAGGCAAGGTGGAAATCGACGGATTTGACATAATTGAAAATCCTGAAGAGGCAAAACGCCGCATTGGTTACCTTCCTGAATTACCGCCCGTTTACCTTGATATGAAGGTTAAGGAATATCTTGATTTTGTATACGACCTTAAAAAAGTCAAGTTCCCCAAAAAGCCGCATATTAATGAGATAATGCGTCTTGTAAAAATTGATAATGTACAAAACAGACTTATCAAAAATCTTTCAAAGGGTTACCGTCAGCGTGTTGGTTTTGCGCAGGCGCTTGTGGGAAATCCCGATGTTCTTATTCTGGACGAGCCTACAGTCGGTCTTGACCCTAAGCAGATTATTGAAATACGCAATTTGATTGCAAAGCTTGGAAAAAACCATACAATAATTCTTTCGTCACACATTCTGTCCGAAATTCAGGCGGTTTGCGAACGTGTTATCATTATTAACCGCGGTCAGATTATTGCCGACGATACACCCGACAGTCTTTCCGAAAAACTTTCAAATGACAAGTCTCTCGTAGTTCGGGTAGTAGGCGATGAAAATGATACTCTGGCGGTATTAAAGTCTGTTAAGGGTGTCAAGAGTGTAATCTCACTTGGCAAAAAGGAAAACGGTGCCTATGACTTTAACATTGTGCCAGAAGAGGGTGCGGATGTACGCGCCGCTGTTTCCGCTCGTATTGCAGAGCGTAAACGCGCACTGTTGTCGCTTACAAGCAACAGCCTCTCGCTTGAGCAGATATTCTTAAGTCTTACCGATGTTGCGGATAATGCTCAGGCTAAAAAAATGCTGGGAACCGTCGATGAAGCACCCCGTGAGGATATTGTTATCGAAATTCCTGATGATTCTGAGGAAAAGGATGGTGTGAAATAATGTCTGCAATATTTAAACGTGAATTTAAATCATATTTCGCAACACCGTTAGGCTACATTTTTCTTACGGTATACTATTTTTTCTTAGGAATAGCCTTTGATAGTTATTACAGCTACGGTATGCCAAACATTGATACGCTTATATTGTCAATGAACAGCATAATGGTATTTACAGTTCCCGTAATCACAATGCGTCTTATGAGTGAGGAACGCCGTCAGAAAATTGATCAGATACTGCTTACAGCACCTGTTAAACTATCGGCAATTGTGCTTGGTAAGTTCTTAGCAGCCTTTGCGATCTTGTCATTGGCTTTTGCGCCTACTATTATATTTGAAATAATTTTTGCAAGCTATGTTTCGGTGAATATTTTAATTTATATATATTTATTACTGGGCGCATTGCTTTTGGGTGCGGCATTTATCGCTATTGGTATGTTTATATCGTCACTTACAGAAAGCCCTGTAATTTCAGCAATTCTTACGTTTGTAATTAACATAATCATATTACTGTCTGCCAACCTTTCATCATTAATTTCTGCTGCAACTCCAACTGGGGAAGGGTTGTTTTCAAAAATCGGTGCCTTCTTCGTAAAAGTGATTACTGTTTTGTTTGAAAAGGCCGATATGATTACAGTGGCAAGTGAATTTTCTACCGAGATATTTTCTATTCCAAATATAGTTTACTTCTTAAGTATTATTACAGCATTTCTTTTCTTGTCTGTTCGTTCACTTGAGAAGAGAAGATGGTCTTAAGGAGGGGTGAAAAATGGATAATAAAAAAGAAGTAATTACCGAGGTTGCCGAAAAAAAGGTAAACCCCTTTAAAAGACTTATAAATGCAATAAAAAATAAACAGGGTAAAAAGGTAAAAAGCCAGTTTCTTTTAAAGCGCGGCGGTTATTCACTTGCTATAACAGCGCTTGTGCTGGCGGCTATTATTCTTTTAAACTGGCTTGTGTCTTCACTTGCTACACGCTTCCATTTAGATTTCGATATGTCGGCACAAAAACTTAATACAATGAGTGAGGAAAATATCGAATACATCAAAAATGTTGAAGACGAGGTAATAATTACGCTTTTCGGTACCGAGTCGGAATATGTTAACGAAATGAATTACTATTCGCAGAAAATTTACGCTGCATCAGGTTCTCCTGACTATTTTTTACAGACAGTAAATTTTGCGAAAAAATATGCAGAATACAATAAGAAAATCACTGTAAGATATATTGGTTTTCAGGATAATGAAATTTACGCAGTTCAGCAGCTTTATCCCAATATCCAAATTATGCCGGGTGACATTATTGTAAGCGGCAATAATGGTGATACACCTCGAATGAAGCATATTGCTTTTAGGGATATTTATACCCTTACCGATGAAAACGGTTATGCTGCTGCGGGATACGGTTACTACACTATAAGCAGTAATAATATCGAAACCGTGCTTACGGGCGCAATTGACTATGTATGCCGCAGTGAAATTAAAAAGATTGCTATGCTTACAGGTCACAGCACCAACGATTATACTAAATCTTATCAGGAATTGCTTGAATCGAACAATTATGAGGTTGATATAATTGCCGATGCTATCATTACCGAAATTCCTAAGGAATACGATGCCATAGTTCTTATGGCACCGAATCTTGACTTAATAGGCAGTGAAATTGACGCAATTTCTGAATTCCTTGATAACGACGGCAAACTTTCAAAATCTCTTATATTCTTTGGTGATGCTACTTGCCCTGCACTTCCCACACTTTATGAATTTTTGGAACAATGGGGAATTTCGGTAAGTGAGGGTATCTTATTTGAAACCGATACCGGCAAACATATAAGCGGCGACCCCAACGCAGTGTTTATTAATGTCGCCAAAACCGAGGATGCTCAGGATGAAGATGAAGAGACCAAGGAGAAGGATGACGATATTACAAAGGGCATAAATGTGTGTGTAGCAGACTATAATGTGCCAATGAGTGTGTGCAACCCCTCTGATTTATCAATAACCTCTACCGCCATTATGCAGACTTCAGACAGTGTGGTTGCAGCGCCTATATCTTCGGGTGCTGATTACAGTGATTATACCGACGCTGATATAAAAATATATGATTCAATTATCCAGTCTTGTAAGGATACCTACGATGACGATAATAACCTTATTGCAAGTTATGTTATGGCATTCAGCAGTGTTGAGTATATTGATTCAACATGGTCCTCCTACAGTGACCTTTCAAATCAAGATATAACCCTTGCTGTCACCGACCGTGCCGCAGGTGCTGAAAGTGACATTAAGTTTACATCAAAGACAATTACCGATGAAAGCTTTGCAAACAGCGTATCCGCATCAGGCAGTCTTGTCATAAGAATGATATTTGTTGTCATGATTCCGATATTGATTGTCGCAGCAGGTATATATATTTATATTAGGAGAAAGAACGCCCAATGAGCAATTTTCCCGAAAACGAAAAATTAGAAAATGAGACCGAATCTATTGATGAGGTTAATACTGTAGATAATCACGATGAGGCGGATGAGTTTACCACTATTTTTTCTGATCCTACACAGCATAACGATAGGGTAAGGGATAGCAAGAAAAACCGTATTATATCAATTATCGGTGCATGTCTTGCGGTTGTTGTTTTAGTGGTAGGTACAGTTTCTATCATTAAGCTTATTCCTGAGCTTGAACAGGACGAATCTACTGCATCCGCTTTTGAGGATATAACAGTACTTGACTATGACAGCAATAAACTTTCTGCCGTAACGGTTGAAAACAGTAACGGTAAATTCCGCTTTTATGCGGAGCAGTCTGACGATACAACTTCAAGCGACGACAGTACAGATGAATCGGATGTGACTACACCTATCTGGCGTGCTGAAGGGCTTGATGTAACCAAGGTAAGCAACACAACCATTGATTCTATAGTTTCAGCCGCTGCTTCAATAACCGCAGTAAATGAGGTTACTTCTAAAACTGCTGCAGATTGCGGTCTTGATAATCCCGTATATAAGGTAACCGTCAGTTCGGATGTTTATGAGGAATATACCATTCTTGTGGGTGGCGCTTCACCCGACGGTATGGGCCTTTATCTTATGATTGAGGGCAAGGACAATATTTATATAGTAGATGAAAATAAACTCTCGGTGTTTGATTTCAATCTTTTAGACCTTGCTAATAAAACTTCAATGGCGGTACAGTCATTCAGCTTTGATACTTCAAATTATAAAGGACAAAATGACCAATATCTGATTTTTGATTCGATTGTGCTTAGTGGTACAAAATTCCCGAACGCAATTACTATTACAAGCAACCAAGAATCTAAAGAGGATGACGCAATAGTACCGTACATTATAAAAACGCCTATGGAAAGGTATGCAAATGCCGATTATGTTTCATCGGTAATAGCTCTTTTCTCAAACGAAACGGTAGTTAACGGTATTTATGCGTATGATATAACCGACGAAACCTTGGCGCAGGTTGGTCTTGACAATCCCGATGTACACGCTACTCTTACGATAAAGGGTGAGAGCAAGAATTTCAAGATTTCAGCTGTTGATGATTCATATTGTGCGGTTATAAATGATGAAAGCACCATGATTTATAAGGTTGCTCTGTCAAACTTTGAGTTTATGGGTTACAAAACCGAAGATTTTTATTCGCCTTGGGTTTCAATGAATCCTGTACAGAATATAACAGATTTTGATTTTGTTACCGCCGACGAATCATATGAATTCGATATCGTGTATGATGACAGTGAGGATGCTGAGCAAAAATATGTAATTTCCTGCAACGGTGAAAATATTGACGAAAGTTATTTCCGCAGCTTCTATCAGGGCTTTGTCGGTCTTAACTGCAGTGAATTTACGGTAAGCGATGTTTCGGCTCAGCCGTACGCTACATTCAGAATGACATTTACCGACGGTACAAAGAGCGAACTTGTATTTTATAAGGTGAGCGAAGCCGCTTATCAGTACACCGATAACGGTAGAGCAATGGGTAAGGTTACTTCAGCTGCATTTAACAAGGTAATAAAGAATTTAAAGCTTGTCGCACAGGGTAAAGAGCCTACTTCATAAAGATAATAAAAATGCAGAGGATTTAATCCTCTGCATTTTTGCTTTTTCTGTTCAGTATCAAAATAAGCGCACACCAAATAACTTCAATAACTATCATTATCGGTAGCAGAATGTTTCCCATTTTGGTATATGGTGTTGTTTCATCGGACAGTGAAACCGTTTCGGTTAAAACGCCTTTTTTCATGGCGCCAAGTTCTGCCGTTATTCTGCCGCGAGTATCAATGAATGCCGAAATACCCGAATTTGCGCATCGCACTGTGCTTCGCGAATTTTCCACACTGCGAAATACTGCGTGGGCAAGATGCTGACTTACAGCGGGTGAGTCCTTAAGCCACGAATCGTTAGTAAGGTTTACAAGCACCTGCGCACCGTCTGACACGGTTTGCCGTGCAAGTTGCGGAAAGGTTGCTTCAAGGCATATAATATTACCGATACTGCCATTACTTGTATGCATAACCGCAGTATCACTGCCTGCGGCTAAATCGCGCGACATTGTGTTTATTTCTTCCAAAAAGGGAAGTACTGATGAAATTAGTGATTTGTAGGGCATAGTTTCACCAAAGGGTACCAGTTGCCGTTTGTGGTACGGCTCAAGTACGGTACTGCTGTCAATGTAAACCGAACTGTTAGTTGTAATACCGTTAAGTTTCCAAAAAGCACCCATTAAAATGGGGGTGGAAATATCGTTAGAAAGTTCTTTATAATCGTCTAAATAATCGGTGTCACGATAAAGATTTACAGGTACCGCGCTTTCAGGCCATAAAATCAGGTCGGGGGAAAGCCTTGCTGCCTCTTTCGTAAGTGAAGTATAGGTATCAAGGCAATATTTTGTGCGATTGTTACCCCATTTTTCACCTGAAAGCACACAGCCTTGTAAAGCAGAAACCTTAATCTTGTTGCCGTCTTCATCGTTGGAAAGTCGGTATAAACCAAAACCGATGTTGCAAAGGAAGAGTAACGCCGCAACGGCGGCGAAGACACGGCGCTTTTTAGGCGGACTGATTAAACAAATAGCAATTAGTGCATTTACCGTGAGTATAAGAAAATCTACACCCTCAACACCGAAAACCGAAGCAAGTTGTATCATAGCGGGTGCGCGGTATTGTGAAAGTGCTATTCTTACCCAAGGAAAAGAAAGCTCACTCATTTGTGTAAGCCGTAAAGCAAACAGTATGCCTGTTACACCGATAATAACAATAAGGGGTGCACTCTTTATTTTTTTTGAAACTAAATAACAAAGCACGGTTGGAATTGCGAACAAACTGCCGTGGACAAGACTTATACCAAGCCATGCAAAAAACACCACAACGATGGAAAGGCCATTGGAAAAACCTGCAAAATCCATCGGGTGCATCCATAAAAACCAATAATAGATGGCGCAGTGGTATATGAAACCGAACAAAACTCCCCGTCCTACAGAAGACCAAAATCTGCGTTTTCCGCCTTCAACGAGAATTATAAAAAACGGAATGAATGAAATCCAACAGAGTAAAAATGCTTTTGGAAAAGTCATCGGCAATGCTGACAATATAGCGCTTATAACCAGCAAAACCATAGGTCTTTTAAAAAAGGATATTAATTTTTTGAACAAAAGACCCACTTCCTTTATTTTTTGATATACTGATATTATATATCATACAAAAATGAAAGTAAAGTCTGTATTATTACCAAAACCGTATTTCAAAATCAAGTATTCTAAGTGTGCCGTCGCTTATTTCTACCGCTTTTTTGTATTCGCCAAAGCCTGTCCTTACAGTATTTTCATAGGCTTTGGCAATTCCACCAAAGCCTAACATTAAACATAATATTAACACCCAAGTTATATAAAATGTTCTGATATATGTTCTGTATGATTTTTTCATTTTTTAAATTCCTTTTTATGAAATGTTATTCATTAAATTTACAAGCGCGTTGCCCACAAGTTCTGCCGAATATTTTACCTCATCTAAAGTATTTCCGTCTGTTCCGATTTCAAGCAGCACCGACCCTGTTGTAAGACTTTCGTTGTAGTTTTTAGATACAAAGTGTATTGAACGCGCAAGGGTGGGGTACATAACCTCAAATGTCTGTTGCATTTTTACCGCAAGTTTAAGATTTTCCTGCCAATCAGGGAAATTTGTAACATTACCGCTTTGTGAGCCCATAACAAGCATTACCTGAGCCGCTTTTTTACCATCAATTTCTGTAGTAATTTTTACCTTGTCGGTGTCGTTTGCCGCAATGGCATCACGGTGCATATCAATTACAATCTTAATGCTTGGATATTTTTCTGTGTAACTGCATATTGTGTCTGCCGCACGGCTGTAGCTTTCGTTGTAGGACGGATAATCGTGCAGCGTCGTATCGTGCAGTGTTGTAATACCTGCCGCATTTAATTTATCTGCAACTATTTTTCCCAGTGCTATCATATTATATGACTCGTCTGTTGTGCGGCTTTGGTCGTCGGTTGTATAATAGTCTCGGCTTTCTTTTAAAAAACTTTCGGTCGCGTGTGTGTGTAAAATCAACACCTGCGGCTGATCGCTCTTTTCTATTTTGTAACCAAGCGATGCACCTAATAGATTTTTTATATTTATGTCAAGTCCGGTGCTGTTTTTAAGGTAGACATTATTGTATGATGTGTTTGCAGTATACGGGGAGATAAATTTTTCTACGACCTTGCCTTGTACTGTCGCATTGGTTGAGGCAGCCACTGCACTTTCGGGCGACGGAGTCTCACTTGATACATTTTCACTCGAAGTTGCTTTTGTGTCAACCGTTTCATTTACGACAGTGTTTTCATATGTGCTGACAGAGTCCTGCGATACTGTGGGAATAGTTTCGGCGGTGTAAAAAATACTGCCGTATGCCGTTAAAAATATTATGGCGGCACACATAACTGCCGAAATTACAAATCTTACAATAGCCGATGTATTGCTCAATTAAATCCACCTCGCATTTAAATTTATGCGAGGCGGTTTTTGTTTATGCTAAACTGTCGATTATTTGCTCGTCCAAATCTGGCTGTAAGAAAATGTTAAGCGCCTTTGAAAGCAGAGATGCCGATTTTTCGATAAGCAAATCAATTTCCTTAGGGGTTACCATCATATTTCCGAAATTATCACCAACGCCACCAAATTCACCCGCGTCAATAACTGTCGGTATACCGATGCCTATTACGGGAATACCAAAGCTTTTTTCATTAAGTTCTTTTCGTGAATTATTAACACCTGAACCTGGGCAGATACCGCTGCTTGACAGCTGTACTGTGCGGCAAAGACGCTCTGGACTGCGCGCTGCCAATGCATCTACCGCTATTATGGCAGTAGGATCTGTTCTTTCCGCAGCGGCAGCAATAACATCATAGGCTTCTATACCCGTTTTACCCAATACGCCGGGTATTAAACAGGAAACAGTTTTAAGATTTTCAAGGCCTAAATCTTTCCTTAATTTATCCGTTATGTGCCTTGTCGCTATGACTCCGTCGGCGGTAAAGGGACCTAATGCATCGGGTGTTATGTCGGTATTTCCAAGTCCTACCACAAGCACACTGTCGCGTGTTTTGGGCATAAGTTTTTCAAGCGCCTTGGTTATTGCGTCTATTATATCGGTTGTGTCGCAAACCCTGTCAAGCCTTTCAAACTCTACCGTACAGTAAATTCCTTGTGGTTTACCTAAAGAATTTGCGGCTTGTGACGAGCTTATTTTCACAGTGGAAAGTGTTGCGCTGCCCACTTTTTCGTCATAGCTTGTAACTCCACTTAGTCCTTGGGGGTATAGTTGTGCCTGCTCTGTTATCAGGTCTGTTCGAATACTCAATTTAATCACCACAAAATTATCTTTACCAATATTATTGCTTTTTTACAAATCAATTAATTATTTATGGCAGATAAAAGAAATGTCCGCACAAGCAACTTGCTTGTGCGGACATTTGTGTATTATTAGAAAAATTTAAAAAGGATAACAAAATGATTATCTTCTTTCAGCGTCGTATCTTTCAACAGCCTTTTTAATTTTATCGGCAGGGTCAAGCAGTTTACTGATAGAATTGTCATTGTTAAGCGTATCTACGATAAGAGCAATATATTTTGACATATTAACACTGCAGTACCAATCGCGTGAAAGCAGTTCAGGGGACTGATAAATCAAATTGGTGGTAAATACCTTGTCGATAATACCGTTTTCATAACATTCGTCAAACTTTTCAAGACCTTCAACAAAAAGGCCGAAGGTTGAGAACACGAAAATTCTTCCTGCGCCGCGTTCTTTAAGTTTTGCCGCGATGTCAAGCATTGAATCACCGCTTGAAATCATATCATCAACAAGTATTAAATCCTTGCCCTTAATATCATTTCCTAAAAATTCGTGCGCTTCAATGGGGTTGCGGCCGTTTACAATAACCGAATAGTTACGGCGCTTGTAGAACATACCAAGCTCAAGACCTAAAACAGAGGAGTAGTAAATACATCTGCCCATACCGCCTTCATCGGGGGAAACTATCATAGTATGTTCGCGGTCAAGTTTAACGTCGGGAACATTTTTAAGCAGCGCCTTAATCATCTGATAAGCCGCCTGAACATTGTCAAAGCCGTCAAGCGGAATTGCGTTGTTAACGCGGGGGTCATGCGCGTCAAAGGTAATGATGTTTTTAACACCCATAGCAACAAGTTCTTGTAAAGCGAGTGCACAGTCCATTGACTCTCTTGCTGTTCGGCGATGCTGTCTGCCCTCATAAAGCATAGGCATAATAACTGTAATTCTGCGCGCCTTACCGCCGAAAGCCGCAATAACACGCTTTAGATCCTGATAATGATCGTCAGGACTCATAGGTACGGTTTGTCCGTACATTTTGTATGTTACATTGTAGTTGAAACAGTCACAAATAATAAATGCATCAAGTCCGCGCGCCGTGTGGTGAAGAACTGCCTTTGCTTCACCCGTGCCAAATCGCGGACAGTTGGGTTCAATAACAAAGGACTGGTCGCCCTCAATATTGCGCCACTGCTTAAGGTAATAGTCAACCTGTGAAGATATTTCCTCACAACCGCGCATACTTACAATGGCAAGGTCACCGTAGGGGGTGTGCTTAAAATCAATGCTTGACATACAAATTGCCCTCCGCAAACAAAATTATTTATCCTATTGTAACATATTTTTCTCAACATAAAAAGACCTTTTTTTAAAAAAATTTACATTTTTTAAAAAATAAAAACTATTTGCTATTATCATCTATGTATGGTACAATAAATTAAATAGTCAAAAGTAGTTAGGAGTTGTCGTTTTTTATGCCTACCGTTACTTTATTAGCGCACACACCACAGCCTGAAAAAACCGTCGCATCTGCAGCAAAGCTTTGCTACAGTTCGTCTACCATAAGTGATCTTCGTGACGGACTTACTGATGAAAAGGCGGCTTCATTTGTGGACATGCTTGCAGAAATCGGTCATGAAAGTCCGATTGAGCATGCTTCCTTTACATTTGGTATTGAGGGGGTATCACGCGCATTTTTGGCTCAGATAACCCGTCACAGAATGGCGTCTTATTCTGTGAAGAGTCAGCGTTATGTAAAAGAGGGCGCTTTTGAGTTTGTGACACCGCCTGAAATATCTGCAGACCCGCAAGCGCTTGAAATTTATGAAAAATCAATGCGCGACGCACAAGATGCATACGACAAAATTGCTGAAATACTTACCCAAAAGCATACAAAAACATTTATTGCCGAGGGTAAGGATGAAAAGACTGCTGCACGTCTTGCCTCTAAAAAGGCTATCGAGGATGCGCGATTTGTGCTTCCAAACTCTTGTGAGACAAAAATGGTTGTTACAATGAATGCGCGTTCACTACTTAATTTCTTCCGTCACCGTTGTTGTAACCGTGCCCAGTGGGAAATTCAGTCTGTGGCTAATCAAATGCTGGCGCTTGTAAGCGAGGTTGCTCCCGACATATTTAAAAAGGCAGGTCCGCCTTGCCTTAACGGTGCTTGTCCTGAGGGTAAAATGACCTGCGGTAAGGCGCGCGAAGTAAAAGAGTTTTATAAGGAAATGAAAAATAATGGGTAAGCTTATTGTTATTGAAGGACTTGACGGCAGCGGAAAATCAACCCAGCTTGAGTTGCTGCCCAAAAATCTACATAAAAGCGGAATAGACAGCCGTACGGTATCATTTCCTAACTACGACAGTCCGTCAAGTGCACTTGTAAAAATGTATCTCGGCGGTCAGTTTGGTACAAACCCACATGATGTTAATGCCTATGTTGCATCACTTTTTTATGCTGTCGACCGTTTTGCTTCCTTCAAATCCGATTGGGGCGAATACTTTAACAAAGACGGTCTTGTTGTCGCAGGCAGATACACAACCTCAAACGCGGTGCATCAAACATCTAAACTGCCAGAAAAGGAATGGACAGGTTTTCTTGATTGGCTTTATGACCTTGAATATAATAAAATTGGTATTCCCAAACCCGATAAGGTGATTTTTCTTGATATGCCGGTTGAGGTATCACAGAAGTTGCTGTCACACCGTTACTCAGGTGACGAGGATAAAAAAGATATTCACGAAAGTGATGTGGATTATCTTAATCAGTGCCGAAAGGCAGCCCGATTTACTGCAGAATATTCAGGTTGGACAATTATACCCTGCGCAAAGGACGGCGAAGCGCGCAGTATTGAGGATATTGCGCAGGATGTTTTAAAACAGGTATTAACTCTTTTTTGAGGTGAAAATATGGTATATGTATTTTTGGCAAAAGGTTTTGAAGAGGTTGAGGCTTTAGCCCCTGTCGATATCCTTCGCCGCGGCGGTGTAGAGGTAAAAACCGTCGGTGTTACGGGTAAAAGGGTTAGCGGCTCACACGGCATATCGGTAAATTGTGATATAACCGTAAATGAGGCAACCTTTGATGAACTTGAAGGTATAATACTTCCGGGTGGAATGCCTGGCACTGTTAATCTTGAAAATGACGAAACGGTTCAAAAGTTCATAGATTTTGCGGTCAAAAACGAGCTGATAATCGGCGCAATTTGTGCGGCGCCGTCTATTTTGGGACATAAAGGATTGCTTCAGGGCAAAAAAGCGGTATGCTACCCAGGATTTGAAAAAGAACTTGCAGGTGCGCGTCTTCTTGACAGTCCTGCCGTACGCGACGGTAATATTATTACAGGTTGGGGTGCAGGCGGTTCTTTAAATTTCGGTTTTCTTTACCTTGCGGCTGTTTCGGAAAACGAAGAACTTGCTAAAAAAATTGCACGCAATATGCGTTACGCTAACTATTAAGAAGGTATATTATGCAGGATAATAATTTTAACATAAACAACGACGATGATTTTGTAATAGGTAAGGGCTTTGAGGTTGATGAGACGATAGCCCCGCCACCAAAATCGCCAAAGCGAAAGCGCGGCAGAATGAATCCCGTCCTGAAAAGCGTGATCTGGATTTTGGCAATAGTCGTGGTATCCGTAGGTCTTGCCGGTGGCATTATTTTTGCAGGTGCAGACTATCTTGGCCTCGGCTTTGGCAGGGGTGAAGGTTGTGAAATGGATATACCGTACGGTTCTTCTACCGTCGCTATTGCCGAAAAGCTTGAGGAGACAGGCGCTGTTAAAATGCCTCTGCTTTTTAGATTATATTCCAAGATTAAGGGTTATGAAAGTCAGTATAAATACGGTTTATATACCTTTAATACCGAAATCGGTTATGAAAAAATTGCACAAATGCTTATGAGTGAGGGTGCTAAAGCAGAAAATGTCACCGTAACCATACCTGAGGGTACAGGCATTAACGATTATACCAAGAATGTTAACGGTGAGAATGTAACTGTTAAGGGTATCGGCACGATTCTTGAAGAAGCGGGCGTTTGTACAAAGGCTGATTTTATCGCCGCTTTAAACGAAGTTGAATATGATTCACAGCTGCTTAAGAATGTAAATGTAGGTAAGACATATTACGAACTTGAGGGATACCTTTTTCCCGAAACATATAATTTATATTCCTACGATTCTGACGAGTGTGCGCGATTAGTGGTTGAGCGTATGATTCGTGAGAGTGAGAGCAGAATTACTGATGAAATGTTTAAACGTGCGGATGAGATGGGCTACACCATTAACGAAATTCTTACAATGGCTTCCATTATTCAAATGGAAGCAGGTGAGAGTACCGATGAAATGGCAAATGTCGCCGCTGTATTCTACAACCGACTGGACAGCGATGATTTTTCAACGCTTGGCTCTTCGCCAACCTGTTATTACGGCGAGTCTTTTAAAAATGATGACGGCAGGTATAATACATATAATGTTAAGGGATTGCCACCGGGACCGCTTTGTTCACCCGGCATAGATGCCATTAAGGCGGCGCTTTATCCAACACAAAACAGTCCTTATTACTATTTTGTTACCGACAGTGACGGTGATTTTTACTATCACAAAACTGCCGCCGAGCAACAACAAACTATCAACGGCTTACAGCAAGGAAATAATTGGATATATGAGTATTTTGATTGATAATTCTGTCCTGCCGGAACTTTTGTGCCCTGCGGGAGATTTAAGCAGACTTAAAACTGCAGTAGATTTCGGTGCGGATGCTGTATATCTTGCGGGCGAGGAGTTTGGTATGCGTACTGCTTCCGCAAACTTTAGCCCTCAAGATTTAAAATTGGGTGTAGAATATGCACACAACAACGGTGTAAAGGTTCATGTAACCTGTAATACTATTCCGCATGAGGACGAAATTGCCCGTCTGCCTGAGTTTTTGCAGTATATAAACGACATCGGTGTCGACGCAGTTATCGCATCAGACTTGGGTACCATTGGTATGGTGAAAAAGTACGCGCCAAATTGTGAACTGCATATTTCCGTGCAGTCAGGTATTGTAAACAGCGCTACGGCAAATGCATTTTATAATATGGGTGCTAAGCGCGTTGTGTTGGCACGTGAACTTTCGTTGGATGAAATTGCCGTTATTCGCGCAAATACTCCAAAAGAACTTGAACTTGAAGCCTTTGCGCACGGCGCTATGTGTGTGTCTTTCTCGGCAAGATGTCTGCTTTCAAGTTATATGACGGGCCGAGACGCTAATCGTGGCGACTGTGCACAGCCATGCCGCTGGAGTTACAATCTTGTCGAAGAAAAGCGTGACGGACAACTTTTTAATATTACGGAAAACGAAAAGGGAACATACATACTTAATGCAAACGATATGTGTATGGCACCGTATCTTGATAAAATGCGTAATGCGGGTATATCAAGCATTAAAATAGAGGGCAGGGCAAAGACAGAATATTATGTTGCCGTTACTGCGAATGCATATCGCGCGGCTCTTGACAGTCTTAAGTCAGCAGGAGATGGTTGGATTCTTCCCGAATGGGTTAGTGAAGAACTTAATAAGATAAGCCATCGTACCTATTCAACAGGATTTTATTTTGGCAGACCTGAAAATGCGCAGACATATAAAGATGCAGGTTATATCCGTGATTATTCTGTTGCGGCTGTTGTTGACGGATATGAGGATGGTTGTATATTAGCAACTCTGAAAAATAAGTTTTTGCGCGGTACATTACTCGACTGTCTTGAAGCGGGCAGTAAACCGTTTGCAGTGCCTACCGAGCAGCTTTTTGATGAAAAAAATAATCTCATTGATGACGCACCGCGTCCTATGATGACTATAAAAATCCCCTTTGAGCGTGAGGTTAAAAAAGGTTCAATGCTCAGAATGAAAATATAGTTGCAAAATATGTCAAAATATGGTAATATAATACCAGTAATATAAAAGGAGTTTTTTAAAATGGCAAAAGAAGTATTGGTTGAAATTTCTGCTCGTCACGTGCATGTAACAAAGGAAACACTTGAAACCCTTTTTGGCGCAGGTCACGAGCTTACTAACAAAAAAGACCTTTCACAGCCCGGACAGTTCGCTTGTGAAGAAAAGGTTACCGTTGTTGGCCCTAAGGGCAGCCTCAAAGCATCAATTCTCGGTCCTTGCAGACCTGCTGATCAGGTTGAACTTTCTCTTACCGACGCTCGTACAATCGGTGTAACGGCACCCATTCGCGAATCCGGTGATGTTGCAAACACGGGCGCTTGTAAACTTGTAGGTCCTTGCGGCGAGGTTGAACTTACTGAGGGTGTAATTGCTGCTAAGCGTCATATACATATGACAGTTGCTGACGGCGAAAAATTCGGTATAGTTGATAAGCAGATTGTAAGCGTTAAGATTTCTACCGAGGGCAGAGCGCTTGTATTTGATGATGTTGTAGCAAGAGTAAGCGACAGTTATGCACTTGCTATGCATATTGATACTGATGAGGCAAACGCAGCAGCCGTTCCCGGTAGTTGTATAGGTGAAATTCTTGCATAATAAAAAGGGTATTTACATACATATACCGTTTTGTGAGAAAAAGTGTGCTTATTGCGATTTTTATTCTTCTTTTCCAACCGAAACTGTTTTAAAAGAATATCTATCTTCGCTTAAAAGCCAAATCAAAAAATGGGGCGGCGATATTAGCTGCCCCATTGATACTGTTTATATAGGCGGTGGTACACCGTCACTGCTTGGTGATGAGATTATACCGCTTATGAAATGTATAACCGATAATTTTGATGTAGATACTGATGCTGAAATTACTGCCGAGTTAAATCCATTATCAGCCGACCGATTTTTACGTTATGCAAAAGCGGCTGGTATTAACCGTATTTCTATCGGTGTTCAAAGTGGTAGTGACATATCACTTAAAGTGCTTGGCAGAGCACACACAGCAACCGATTCGGTGACTACCGTAAAGGCTGCCAGAAAGCTTGGGTTTGATAATATTTCGGTCGATTTGATGATAGGTTTGCCTGATAGCAGTATAAAAACGCTTGATTATGATATTGACTTTTTATTATCTTTAAACCCTGACCATATCTCAGCATACATTTTAAAAGTGGAAGAAAATACGGCATTTGCAAAGATGGAGAACACACTTAATCTGCCTGACGATGACGAAGTAGCAGACCAATATCTTCATATGTGTGCAAGACTTGAAAATGCGGGTTTTTCACATTATGAAATATCAAATTTCTGTAAAAACGACAAGCAAAGCCGTCACAATATGAAATATTGGACAGACGGTGAATATTTAGGTATCGGTCCGTCTGCGCATTCTTACATTAATAGAAGTCGTTTTTACTACCCGCGAAATCTAAAGGAATTTATTTTAAATCCGCAAACGGTATTTGACGGCATAGGCGGCGAGAGGGCAGAGAAAATTATGCTCGGCCTTAGACTTGCCCAGGGTGTTGACCTGTCGACCGTCTACAACCCGATACCAGAAAAAATTATTTCTAAAATTTTTAGTCTTGAGAAAGCGGGTTATTTGAATGTCAAATTGCCGCGCGTATCGCTTACTGACAGCGGTATGCTGATTTCCAACAGTATAATTACGGAGCTGACCATATGAAAACATATAAAATTCATCTTATTCGCCATGGACTTACCGACGGCAATCTTCAGGGACGCTATATCGGTAATCGCACCGACTTACCATTATCACCGGAGGGTGTGCGTGAACTTCAACAGTTAAGACAGTCACTGGAATATCCTGATATTCAAAAACTTTACACAAGCCCTATGCTTCGTTGTAAACAAAGCTGTAATATAATATATTCGGGATATGAGCCTACGGTAATAGACGAACTTACCGAATATGACTTTGGTGAATTTGAGGGAAAGACTGCTGCCGAGCTTGAGATTATACCCGAATATGCGCAGTGGACATCAGGTAAAATTGATGCGACACCCGGTGGTGAGAGCACTTCTAACTTTGTCAAGCGTATAGCGCTTGGTATTAATATGGTGGTGCGTGATATGATGCAAAGCGGCATTACAAATTCAGCCGTTATGATGCACGGCGGTGCTATTATGATGCTGCTTGGTACTTGTGCAGTTCCGCGAAAACATTCTGTCGAGTGGACAAGTGAGAATGGCAGGGGATATTCAATTTTAATCACCCCGTCAATCTATCACAGCAGCGGGATTATCGAAGTGTATGATGTTATTTAGAGGTTAATTATGGTGAACATAGGTAACGATTGGGACACCATTCTTGCAGATGAATGGGAAAAACCATATTATAAACAACTTCGCGCATTTTTAAAGCAGGAATATGCCACACATACGGTGTATCCAAGTATGTATGACATTTTTAACGCGTTAAAATACACAGCGTTTAAAGATACTAAGGTTGTGATTATCGGTCAAGACCCTTATCATGGTGCAGGACAGGCACACGGACTTTGTTTTTCGGTAAAACGCGGTATCGTGCCGCCGCCGTCACTCAAAAATATCTATAAAGAACTTGAAAACGATGTCGGTTTTATCGTACCTGACCATGGAGAACTGTCTTCATGGGCGCGTCAGGGTGTACTTATGCTTAACAATGTGCTTACCGTTCGTGAGGCTGCGCCAAACAGTCATAAAGACAAGGGATGGGAAATCTTTACAGACAGGGTAATTTCAGAACTTGATAAAAAGTCCACCCCCGTTGTATTTTTGCTTTGGGGCGCTAATGCGCGAAAAAAAGCGGAAATTATTAAAAATCCTATTCACAGAAAACTTATAACCGTGCATCCAAGCCCTCTTTCTGCATATAACGGATTTTTTGGGTGTAGGCATTTTTCTAAAACAAATGATATATTAATCGAAAGTGGACAAACCCCTATTAATTGGGAGTTATCTTAGGAGGTAATATTATGAAATCAACAGGTATTATACGTGCGGTTGACAAGATGGGTAGGGTAGTAATTCCAAAGGAAATAAGACAACAGTTGAATGTTAAAAACGATGTAGATAGTTTTGAAATCTTTATGGAAGGCGATAAAGTTGTGCTTAAAAAACATCAGCCTACATGTGTTTTTTGCGACTCTCTTTTAGATAATGTCGAGTATAACAATTATGTGGTTTGCAGAAGCTGTATGGAAAAATTGAGAGTTTTATTTGAAAATAAAGATAAGGTATAAAACACAGGCGGCAATGAACTGTTCATTGCCGCCTGTGTTTTATGTTTTACTGAATTTCATTACTAACGAATGGGGGAGCAGTTTTGCAAGTAATCTGTAAAATTTAAAGAATACACGATTCGTATAGACTCCACGCTTTTTCTGGGATGCCTTAATGGCTTTCTCTGCCATGACACGCGGATTTACGCGTGGTAGGATATCAAAGGTGCGGCTAGCACCCTTTTTAATGTTAGCCACCGATAAAAATTCGGTTTCCATAGGTCCTGGGCAAATGGCTAAAACATTAATTTTGCGCGACTTAAGTTCATTTCTAAGCGCACGTGAAAGGCTCATAACATAAGCCTTGGTTGAGGAATATACTGCCATTCGTGTGTTAGGTGCAAAAGATGCTATTGAGCAACTGTTTATAATTTCACCGCCCGCTGACATAAAGGGAAGTGTGACCGATGTCATAATAGTAAGCGCTTCGCAATTAAGACGCACCATATCCGCATTTTCCCTAACGGATAGGCAGTCAAAATAGCCAAGTTTTCCAAAACCTGCATTATTTATCAAAAGACTGACATTTGCATTTGTCTTTTCAAGAAGTGACTTGTATTGGTCAATGTCATCAGTTTTGGTTATGTCAATGGCGAGTGGTTTTATTTTATCACACAAACTCTGTTGAATTTCTTCTAACAGTAGTTCCCGTCGCGCAATAATCCATATCTCATCGATATCGTTACGCAGCCTAGAAACTGCCGTTACAAATTCCTTGCCAAGTCCTGATGAAGCGCCTGTTATAACTGCTATATTCATTATACGTTACCTCATTCATTCCTTACTGAAATCTTCAAGAATAAGTCCCTCATTCTTTTCAAGCGCCCAGTTGATATTCCATTCACTTGTAAAGATAAGCAGGTTGTTACCCTTAAAGTCCTGTACCCACTTTGTGTCTGATGTCAAATTAAGTGTTTTGACATCAATATCCTTGTTTGCAATCCAACGAATAAACTGGTAGGGAAGATTATTTCGTATAACCTCAACATTGTATTCGTTTTTGAGGCGGTACTCAAGAACTTCAAACTGAAGAACACCTACAACACCAACGATAACCCTTTCCATTCCGGTATTTGGTTCGTGGAATATCTGTATAGCACCTTCTTGTGCAATTTGCTCAACACCCTTAACAAATTGTTTTCGCTTAAGACTGTCTTTATGCTCAATAAAAGCAAAATGTTCAGGCGCAAAGGTGGGAATACCCTCAAATTGAACTTTGTTTTTTATTTCACACACGGTATCGCCGATAGAAAAAATACCTGGGTCGAAAACACCGATAATATCACCGGCATATGCTTCATTTACTATCTGTCTACTGTCAGCCATAAGTTGCTGAGGTTGAGAAAGACGCAAACTTCTGCCGCCTTGAATGTGGTAATATTCGCGGTCACGCTCAAATTTTCCTGAGCATATACGCATAAATGTCATTCGGTCGCGGTGAGCCTTGTTCATATTTGCCTGAATTTTAAAGACAAATGCTGAAAAATCCTCACTGTCAGGTTGAATTTGATCCTCTTTTGTATTTCTGGCTAAAGGTGAGGTTGTCATTTTAAGAAAGTTCTCAAGAAATGGTTCGACACCAAAATTGGTGAGTGCAGAGCCAAAAAACACAGGTGTGAGTGTTCCGTTTTGAACCTTATCTATATCAAAATCAAAACTTGCGCCGTCAAGCAGTTCAATCTGATCAACAAGTTCCTGTCTTGAATATTCACCAATTAATTCGTCTAACTTTTCAGTGTCGGTAATGTCACATTCAATGGCCTGCAACTTCTCTTGTCCACGGTGAAATTCGTTAAAGGTAAGAATTTGCCGTTTGTCACGGTCAAACACACCCTTAAAATCAACACCGCTCCCAATCGGCCAGTTTACAGGATAGGTTCCGATACCAAATTCCTTTTCAAGCTGGTCAAGCAGTTCAAAAGGATCACGCGCATCGCGGTCAAGTTTATTGATAAATGTGAAAATCGGTATGTGACGCATAGCGGTTACTTTAAACAATTTTCTTGTCTGCGGTTCAATACCTTTTGCGGCATCTATGACCATTACAACGCTGTCCGCTGCCATCAGGGTGCGGTAGGTGTCCTCAGAAAAGTCCTGATGTCCTGGGGTATCAAGTATATTAATGCAATATCCGTCATATTCAAACTGCATAACCGATGAGGTTATTGAAATACCTCTCTGCTTTTCAAGCTCCATCCAATCCGATACGGCATGTTTAGCCGTTGCCTTGCCTTTTACCGAGCCTGCCGTCTGAATAGCACCACCGTAAAGAAGTAGTTTTTCAGTAAGTGTTGTTTTACCGGCATCAGGATGCGAAATTATCGCAAATGTGCGCCGTCTTTTAATTTCATCCTTTAATGTCACAAAATTTCTCCTCGCAAATAAATTTCAAACAGAATAAATATACCACAAAATAACAGTTTTATCAAGAAAAAGAATGTTTATAAATTTATATGTTACCAGTTTATGAAAAAAATCTTTACTTTTTCTTTAAGAGTGTGTATAATGACACTTGTATAGTTATATTAGTGGAGGTTTATTCAAATGAAAAAGTTAATTGCATTTGTCCTTTGCATCCTTTTAATCTGCATTTCTACAGTTACTGCTTTTGCAGCAAGTCCAACCGCGTCAACAAAGGTTTCGGTTACATTAAGAAAGGCAGACGGTAGTTCTAACGTTGAAAAGGTCGACGTAGCTTACACTCTTGATGGCGGTGCTACTGTTTCTGTAGAAGCTAACGAAGCTGATTATGGCACATTTAATAGCTGGAGTATTTATAAGGTGGTTTCTGCCGATGCAAAACCTGTTCCTGCTGTTGCAGGTGTCGACTATAAAATCATTAAGGGTAGCCTTAACGACGCAGAAATGTCTATTGAAGTTTACACCGATATTATTATCTGCGGTAACTACGGCGGCGTTGTAACCGACCCTCTGGAATTAAGTACACCTTCTGATAAGTCGGACACTTCACCGGAAACTGGCGATATTACGGTTGTATATGCCGCACTTGTACTTGCAGCGGCTGCTGTTATCTTCGGTGCAAAAAAGCAATATTCTAAGTAATAAATTTAAATTCTAAAGCCGACACAGATGTGTCGGCTTTTTTGCAAAACAAAAGACAGCCGCTACCTAGCGGCTGTCTTAAATTGTATATATAACTATTAGTCCTTTTTCGCTGCAGGAATCTGTTGTTTAAGGGCAGCCCTTGTCTTGCGGATTTCACCAAGATTTGCAGTAAGTCCTTCATCGGCACGACGCATAATATCGTCAACAAAGTCCTGTGCTGCGCGGCGCATCTCTTTGCTCTTTCCTTGAGCGTTAGAAATAATCTCAGTAGCCTTTTCCTGAGCCATTTTAACAATTTCTTCCTGAGCAACCATTGCTTTAGCACGTTCTTCAGCGTTGCGGATAATGCCGTCAGCCTCACGCTTAGCAGTGGTTATAATGTCAGCACGGTCAGCAACAATGCCGCGAGCCTGTTTGATTTCGCTTGGAATATTAAGGCGAATATCATCGATAACTGCGCGTAATTTTTCAATGTCAACAACCGTCTTCTTGCCGGGTATCTTAATACCGCTGTCAAGCACCTCGTCAAACTGTTCAAGTAATTCGTCAAGTGTCATTTTTTCATCCTCCGTAATTTTATTAAACTATAAGCGTTAACTTTGGGTTGATGATATTCGTTGTATGATATCATCGTGAATAGCAGCGGGTACAAAATCTTTAATATCAGCACCCATACTGGCTATCTGCTTAACCATACTGGAACTCAGATACATATTTTCTGCACTTGTCGTCAGAAACAGAGTTTCAATATTTGGATTAAGCTTTTTATTGGTAAGTGCCATCTGAAATTCATATTCGAAATCTGACATGGCACGTAAACCCTTAATAATAGCGCATGCATTTTGTTGAGCAGCATATTCCGCAAGTAGACCGTCGTATATATCAACAAATACATTGTCCAAACTGTCAACGGTTTTTTCAATCAATGCCTTTCGCTCATCAGGGGTAAAAGAGCAGTGCTTGTTTGCATTGTTCATTACAACAACAATGATTTTATCGAACATTGCGGCTGCACGCGTAATGATGTCCAAATGTCCTTTTGTTATCGGGTCAAAGCTACCAGGACAAATGGCAATGCGTTCATTCATTTGTTGCCACTTCCTTTTTGTAAGCGGTTATTGCTGTTTTACCATATTTATAAATCTTGAAGATAGTGTAATCTTTGATTTGTTCGGGTAATTTAATATTCATAGGATGTTCACAGTAAATCTTTCCGAAATCACTCATAAGAGGGATGGCTTTCTCAATGGCATCTTCAAGAATACCTGCCTTGTACGGCGGGTCAAGAAAAGCAATATCAAATTTATCGGTACAGCGAACAGCAAAGTTAGCATAATCGCTTTTAATTATTTTGGCAAGATGGGTAAGACCGGTAGTTGCAAGGTTCTTTTTAACAACATCCAGCGAAACATCACTGCAGTCGACAAAGGTGGCACTTACTGCACCACGGCTTAAAGCCTCAATACCAAGCTGACCGCATCCGGCAAATAAATCCAAAATACGTCGACCTTCAATATCAAACTGTATTGAACTGAAAAGGGCTTCTTTGACTTTTTCGCCGGTGGGACGCACAATATCGTTGCCGGGTACCGTAACCAGTCGCTTACCTCTTGCGGTGCCTGTTATAACACGCATCAAAAGCAACTCCAATATGTATATAATACATCTACATTATTATCACACTAAAATGGGTGTTTTGTCAATACCCAATTTTATTTATCTGCAATTTTGGTGCCTAAAGGTTGCGGGTTTTTATTAAATATGATAAACTAAACATATAAAAATTCAGGGGAAAAGAGTTATATGAAAAGATTAACTGTATTATTACTTTGCTTCATTATTTTGATATCGGCTTTTGGTTGCACCGTAAGTGAAAACAGTAGCACTGTATTTAAGCAACAAATGACAATAATCAGAATGCCGTCACCGCCCAAATGCAAAACAACATCTAATATAACATATATTGATAGGGTTTTAAGCGCTTTTTCCGAAGCGCAAAAAACTCCGTTGGATGAAAATGTAAATGGCTGGCATTATAAAATAGACCTTGTTGTCGATGGCGAAACCTTTACTTATGCCGTTAATGAAAGTGTTTATACTGATTCTAACGGTCGTCAATATTCGATTGATGGCAAAGACATTATTAAAATTCTGGACGAAGTTTATGAGGCAATTAATGATACTGAAACAGATTATATAAAAAATTAAAAAAACACTTGATTTTTCACGAAAGTTGTGGTAATATATTTGAGCATTTGATTTCACCTTGCCTTAAAAGGTGGGTTTGATGCCGAAATATCGACATTGAAGCGGATGGTCCTCTGGCATTCTTTGCTAATGAACGTCTGAAAAAATTAAGGAGGAAATTTTCAATGGATGCAGTTAAGGAACTTGTAGCTTCTCAGCTTAAAACTGACGTACCTGCTATTGAAATCGGTAGCACGGTAAAGGTTCACGTAAGAATCAAGGAAGGCGAAAAAGAAAGAATTCAGATATTTGAAGGTACCGTTATTGCTAAGAATAACAGCGGTATTTCTGAGACATTTACCGTTCGCCGTATTTCCTATGGTGTTGGTGTTGAACGTGTATTTCCTGTTCATTCACCTATCGTTGCTAAGGTTGAACTTGTTAGAAGAGGTAGAATTCGCAGAGCGAAGCTTTATTATCTTCGTGACAGAGTCGGCAAGGCTGCTAAGGTTAAGGAACTTATCGGTTAATTCGATTACGATGAGAGGGGGACGTGGCGAATGCCTTGTCCCCCTTTTCTGTATCTTTTGATGGGTGGTGTTTACTGTGGATGGTTCTAACAATACTGAAAATTTAGAATTTTATACTGAGTGCGATATTAACGCCAACGATACTAAAATTAAAAACAAAAACCTTGGAGTCAAGGATGTTTTTGAATGGCTTGATGTCTTGGTTATTGCAATAGTTGCGGTTGTTTTAGTTTTTTCCTTTGTTTTTCGTGTGGCAACTATTGACGGCGATTCTATGAGGGATACGCTTATTGAGGGCGAAAGAGTTATAATTTCCAATGTTTTCTACACACCGCAGGCGGGTGATATTGTTGTTATTTCCCGAAATATCGATAATGATATTTCAAATAATAATCAAAGTGCTTTACCTATAATAAAGCGAGTTATTGCAACACAGGGACAGACGGTTGACATTGACTTTGAAAAGGGTATTGTTTATGTCGACGGCAAGGCGCTTGACGAACCGTACACCAAAACGCCAACCACCAAAAAGCATGACATTGATTTCCCCGTAGTAGTTGATGAGGGATGTATATTTGTTTTAGGTGATAATAGAAATGAATCGCTTGACAGCCGTTCCTCACAAATCGGCAATTACGGTATGGTTGATACCCGTTATGTATTAGGTCATGCCATTTACAGAATATTTCCTTTCAGTAAAATAGGAGGACTTGATTAAAATGAGCAATACGCAGACTATTCAGTGGTTTCCGGGGCATATGGCTAAGACGCGTCGGAAAATCACCGAACAGCTTAAAATAATAGATGCGGTTGCTGAAATAGTTGATGCAAGAATACCCGTCAGTAGTCGCAACCCCGACCTGATGGGTATTATTGGTGATAAGCCGCACATTATACTGCTTAATAAGTGCGATATGGCAGATGCAAATGCTACAAAAAATTGGATTTCCTACTATAAATCTCTTGGTGTAACCGCTATTCCTGTAGACTGTAAAAGCGGCAGGGGACTGTCGGATTTTAAGGATTGTGTAAAGACAGTTTTGTCAGAAAAGTTGGAACTTTACCGCGCGAAAGGAATGGTCGGAAAACCGCTTCGCGTTATGGTGGTCGGCATACCTAATGTGGGTAAATCGTCATTTATAAATCGCATTACTTCTTCGGCACGCGCAAAGGTAGAAAATCGCCCTGGTGTCACAAGGGGGAATCAATGGTTTTCTGTTGATAAGGAACTTGAACTTCTTGATACACCGGGTGTGTTATGGCCTAAGTTTGACGATGATACAGTGGGGGAGCATCTGGCATTTACGGGTGCTATTACGGACAGAATTATTGACACCGAATTACTTGCGATGCGTCTGCTTGAAATTTTAATTTCACAGTATCTCAATCTTTTAGAGCAAAGATACGGCATATCCGATTTCCCTGAGGAATCATACGACGCGCTTTGTGCATTGGGTAAAAAACGTGGTATGGTTATGCGCGGGGGTGAAGTTGATACCGAACGTGCGGCAAATATGCTGCTTGAAGAATTCCGCAGTTGTAAAATCGGAAAAATTACACTCGAAAGGACAAAATACTGATGCCTGATTTTTCCTGTGAAAATGAAGCAAGAGCCAAGGGATATAAATTTGTTTGCGGTGTTGACGAAGCGGGTAGAGGACCGCTTGCGGGCCCTGTATGCGCAGCGGCTGTAATACTTCCCGATGATTGCGAAATCGAAGGACTTAACGATTCTAAAAAAATATCTGAAAAAAAGCGCGAACAGCTTTACGATATCATTATAGAAAGGGCAGTGGCATATAGCATTGCGTACGGTACTCTTCAAGAAATAGAAGAATATAACATACTTGAAGCTACTTTTATGGCAATGAACCGTGCGATTGACTCTCTTCAAGTTTCTGCAGATTTTGCTTTAATAGACGGCAACCGCGTGCCAAAAAATATTAAAGTTCCTTGCGCGACAGTGATAAAGGGTGATTCAAAATCATATTCTATTGCTGCAGCTTCAATACTTGCAAAGGTCACCCGTGACAGATTGCTGCTTGAATATGATAAAGAATTTCCGCAATACAGCTTTGCAAAGCATAAAGGTTATGGAACTAAGGTTCACTATGAGGCTATTGCGAAATACGGTGTGTGCAAGGTTCACCGTTTATCATTCTTAAAAAATGTCATCAAATAAAGAAAAAGCTGCCAGAATAGGCAGAATCGGTGAGGCGCGAGTTTGCGATTACTTAAAAGAACGCGGTTACATAATTGTAAGACGCAACTGGCACGATAAAAGATACGGTGAGGTTGACATTGTTGCCGAAAATGAAGAGTGTATTGCCTTTGTCGAGGTAAAAACACGTGCGGCTGATGCACTGGTAAAGGGCGCTGAAGCTGTGGATGTTAATAAAATGCGTCGTATAAAGAATGCGTCCGCTATGTTTATGAAAAAGTTTTGCACTCAACTACCGCCAAGAATTGATGTGGCAGATGTTACTGTGAATATACAGGATGACGGAACCGAAAAATTCGAGATTAATTATATTGAATCTGCTTTTTGAGGTGAGTTATGAACTTTTTTGACCTGCATTGCGATACGCCTTATGAATGCTTTAAACAAGGATTGCCGTTTAATAATAATGTCCTTGCAGTTACCTCAAAAAAAGGTAGTGTGTTTGATAAGTGGCATCAATGTTTTGCTATTTGGGTACGGGACGATATGCCATCACCCTTTAAATTTTACAAATCGGTATTAAATGATTTTAAATTTAAACTCAGCACAAAACCTGACAACCTTTCACCAATTTTAATGGTTGAGGGTGGCGCGGTTATTGAGCAGGATTTAAGCCGTGTTGAAAGACTTAAAAATGACGGTATACGGGCACTAACGCTTACATGGAACGGTGAAAACAGTATCGCTGGCGGCAGTCAATCTGATGCGCCGCTTAAAGATTTTGGCAAACAAGTTATATTAGAACTTAATAGGAATAAAATGATATGTGACTTGTCACATATAAACAGAAAAGGTTTTTTTAAGGCGTTAGAAATTGCAGATTACCCAATGGTTACACATACTTGCTGTGACAGTATTCATTCGCACAAGCGTAACCTTAACGACGGACAAATTAAGGCGTTAGTTCAAAAAAATGGAATTATCGGCATCTGTTTTTATCCTGCTTTTTTGGGCGGAAATAATGTGTTTGAACAAGTTTACAAAAACATTTATCATCTACTTAATATGGGGTATGAAAATAATATAGCAATCGGCTCCGATTTCGACGGCGCCGATATGGATTGTAAACTTTTTGATATATCAGATGTTCCTGCACTGTACCGTTTTTTACACTGCCGCGGTATTGAATGCGGTATACTTGAAAAAATATTCTTTAGAAATGCTTTTAATTTTTTTAATAATCTTTGACAAATACGGTTTATTGTTATAAAATAAACAAAGCATCCTAAATGGGGGAATTATAAATGGAATACATAAGTACAAGGAATAAATCGGTTAAGGTTTCTTCTGCCTTTGCTATAGCACACGGTATTTCTGCTGAGGGCGGACTTTATGTTCCCGAAATCATACCGTCGCTTTCAAAGCAGGATTTTGAAAAAATATCTGCACTCGATTATATGGGCAGGGCAGAGGTTGTTTTAAAAAAATTCCTAACAGATTTTACTGACGATGAAATTACAGCTTGTGTTCGCGGCGCTTATTCCGACAGTTTTGACGATGGCAAACCCGCGCCAATCGCAACACTAAGCAATAATATAAATATTTTGGAACTTTGGCACGGACCGACCTGTGCGTTTAAGGATTTGGCATTACAACTTTTGCCTTATCTGCTTACAACATCCTCAAAAAAGGTTTCCACCGGTAAAAAAACGGTTATTTTGGTTGCTACTTCGGGTGATACAGGAAAGGCTGCTCTTGAGGGCTTTAAGGATGTCGAAAACACCGAAATTATCGTATTTTACCCAAGTGAAGGCGTCAGCCCCATGCAAAAACTGCAAATGGATTCGCAAAAGGGTAATAATGTTCATGTCTGCGCTATTGTCGGTAATTTTGACGATGCGCAGTCGGGTGTTAAAAAGATATTCACCGATGATGCTGTAAAGGCTTTGCTTGCTGAAAACCAAATGGAGTTTTCTTCTGCTAACTCTATAAATTGGGGCAGACTGGCACCACAGATAATCTATTACATCTCTGCCTACTGCGATATGCTTGCAAAGGGCGATGATTTGTCGAACGGTTTTAATGTTGTTGTTCCTACAGGTAACTTCGGTAATATTCTTGCAGCCTACTATGCAAAGCTTATGGGTGTTCCGATAAATAAACTTATTTGCGCATCAAACGCGAATAATGTCCTTACTGATTTTATAAACACCGGTGTTTATGATAAAAATCGTAAGTTTTATACAACTATATCTCCCTCAATGGATATTCTTATTTCCAGCAACCTTGAACGTATGCTCTTTGCCCTTTGTGACGGTGATGATGAATATGTTGCTGATATGCAAAAGCAGTTGTCAGTAAAGGGCAGTTTTAAGGTGTCTGACGAAGTATTATCCAAATTAAAGGATATTTTTTACGCTGCGTGCTGTGATGATGAGCAGACGCTTGATACCATTCGTAAAACCTTTGATGAATACGGTTATCTTTGCGATACACATACTGCTGTTGCCGTTAACGCTTATGAGCAATATGTTAATAATACAAAGGATAACCGTCCTGTGCTTATTGCTTCGACCGCTTCACCATATAAGTTTGCTAAAAGTGTACTGTCTGCGGTGGGTGAAAGTGCAGGTAATGACGAATTTGAAACCGTAAGACTGCTTTCTAAGCTTACAAATACCGACGTTCCAATGCCTATACAAAAGCTTGAGAATGCGGTTGTAAGATTTAAAGATGTTTATAGTAAGGAAGATATGTATAAAGCAGTTTGCACCTGTCTTAAAATAGGCTGATAATAAAAGCAATATCCGACTCGTTTGAGTCGGATATTCTTAGCGTTTAGCCTCTTGCTTTAAAGGTGTCGCAACAGGTCTCGCTACAGGTACAAGCTGTGCGGTTACCAACCTGAATGTTACCGGCAGAGCAGGAATCGTTTTCGGTGTGATGAACACAGTTTTTAACACTGCAACGAATACACATTTCGGTCTTACAATCTGACATAGTATCATTTCCTTTCCGGCTATCAGCCATAAATATTGTTTGTAGTTTTTCAAAATTTATGTACATAAGGGTGGTGTTTCAAGAATGAATTTATTTACAATTTCCGATTTGCATTTATCGTTTGGCAGTAATAAGCCGATGAATATATTTTACGGTTGGGAAAATCATACCGAAAGAATAAAATCGAATTGGTGCCGTCTTGTAAAAGATGAAGATACCGTTGTAATCGGCGGCGATATTTCGTGGGCAACTTCATTGGAAGAAGCAACCGCTGATTTTGCATTTATAAACTCGCTACCAGGACAAAAAATAATACTCAAAGGAAATCACGATTATTGGTGGAGCACCGCTAAGAAAATAAATGAATTTTTAGAAAAAAACAATTTTGACACCATAAAAATTTTGCATAACAACAGTTATTCTGACGGAAAAATTTCAATTTGCGGAACACGTGGTTGGTTGTATGACGGCACATGTCAGCAGGACAAAAAGGTTATTAACCGTGAATGCGGCAGACTTGAAACTTCAATAAAGCACGGTTTACAATCGGGCGGCAAATGTATTCTTTTTCTACATTATCCTCCCGCGTACGGTGAATTTGTATGCGAGGAAATTATTGAAATTATAAACCGATATAAAATAAAAAATGTATATTGCGGACACATCCATGGAAATGGTTTTAATAAAATGATTAAGCATGTAGACGATATTAATTTAAGGCTTGTTTCGTGCGATTGTATAGATTTCACACCCATCTTTATTTCTTCTTGCGGTATTTTTAAATAAATTTATAAAATTAGCAAAAAGTGGTGGAAATTTATTTAATAATGTGTTATAATTGGTTGAATTTATGCGGAGGTATAAAAAATGAGTTTAAAAGAAACAAAAAAGCTTGAAACAAATCGTTATCAGCTGGAAATTACAATCGACGGCGAAAAGTTCCGTGAGGCTATCAGGGATGCTTATCGCAAAAACGGTAAAAAGATTAATGTTCCAGGATTCAGAAAGGGAAAGGCACCGCTTCACATTATCGAAACCTACTACGGTTCTGAGGTGTTTTTTGAGGATGCTTTAAATCTTATTTACAGTGATGCCGTTGAAGAGGCAATTAAGGAATCAGGTCTTAATGTTATTGATGACAAGATGGACTTTGACCTTGTTTCAATTTCAAAAGAAGACGGTGTTGTATTTAAGGTATCCCTTACTACATACCCTGAGATTGAACTCGGTGAGTATAAGGGACTCAAGGCAGAAAGACCTGTTGTTAAGGTTGACGCAGCCGAAGTTAATGCCGAAGTAAAGGCAATGGCAGAGCGTAATGCCCGTATGGTTTCTGTTGAGGATAGGGCTGCAAAAAAGGGTGATACCGTAGTTATCGACTTTGATGGCTATGTTGACGGTGTCGCATTTGACGGCGGCAAGGCAGAGGGACATTCACTTGAGCTTGGTTCAGGTCAGTTCATCCCCGGATTTGAGGATCAGATTATCGGTAAGAACATCGGTGACGAGTTTGACATTGATGTAACATTCCCCGATGAATACGGCGCAACCGAACTGGCAGGTAAGCCTGCAGTATTTAAAATTAAACTTCACGAAATCAAGGTTCGTGAGTTGCCTGCAATAGATGATGAATTTGCTAAGGATGTAAGTGAGTTCGATACACTTAAGGAACTCAAGGCCGACCTTAAAAAGAAGGCTTTAGAGCGCAAGAATAAAGCCGCTGATGAAGCAGTTGAGAACAATCTCGTTCAACAGATTGTTGACGGAATTAAGGGTGAAATTCCTGAGGCTATGTTTACCAACCGCCTTAATCAGTGTGTTGAGGATTTTGCTTACCGTTTACAGTCACAGGGTATGAATCTTGATTTATATCTTCAGTACACAGGAAGCACTATCGAGCAGTTTAGAGAGACATTCCGTCCCCAAGCTGAAATGCAGGTTAAGTACCGTTTGGCGCTTGAAAAGATTGTTTCTCTTGAGGATATCAAGGCTGATGAAGCAGCAATTGATGCGGAATACGCTAAACTTGCAGAAGGCTACGGGGTAGAGATTGATAAGGTTAAGGCTGTAATTCCCCAGACCGAAATTGAAAAGGATGTAGCCGTTGGTAAGGCAATCGACCTTGTAAAAGAGAACGCGGTTATTACTGATGCTGAGCCCGAAAAGGCAGAGGAAAAGAAACCTGCTGCCAAGAAGGCACCTGCAAAGAAAACTACCGCTAAGAAAACAGAGGAATAATTGTTTATAAATTATTTGCTTTGTTCATACTATTCGGTATAGGAGGTATTTATTATGGATATGACTTTAATTCCTTATGTACTTGAACAAACCAGTCGCGGAGAGCGTTCTTACGATATTTTCTCCAGACTTTTAAATGACCGAATTATAATGCTTAACGATCAGGTTGATAATGCATCTGCAAGTGTAATTATTGCGCAGTTGCTTTATCTTGAAGGTCAGGATCCGGATAAGGATATAAGCTTTTATATTAACAGCCCAGGCGGTTCGGTTTCTGCAGGTATGGCTATTTACGATACTATGCAGTACATCAAGTGTGATGTAAGTACCATTTGTATGGGTATGGCTGCAAGTATGGGTGCTTTCCTTCTTTCAGCAGGTGCTAAGGGTAAGCGCTACGCATTGCCTAATAGCGAAATTATGATTCACCAGCCGCTCGGCTCTGCCGAAGGTCAGGCAACTGATATTCTTATTCATGCCAATCATATTAAACATATTCGCAGTAACATCAATAAGATTTTGGCAGAGAATACGGGCAAACCGTTGGAGGAAATCGAGCGCGATACCGAACGCGATAACTTTATGACCGCAGCTCAAGCAGCGGAATACGGTCTTATTGACAAGGTTATTACTAAGAGATAAGAGGTATTATAACGATGCCTAAAGAGATTGAAAAGGAAATCTGCTGTTCGTTCTGCGGTAAAACGCAGGACGAGGTAACCAGACTTGTTGAGGGACCTGGTGTCTATATTTGCGACAGTTGCATCAGCTTTTGCAGTTCGCTGCTCTTTGATGATGAAAATATTTCAAAGGGAAAAAAGTCACAAAAGGAGCCTGCAGAGAAGGTTTTACCAAAGCCGCAGGAAATTAAAGCACTGCTTGATGAATATGTAATCGGTCAGGACGAGGCTAAAAAAACCTTGTCCGTTGCCGTTTATAATCACTATAAGCGCGTTTACAAGGGCGGGACAAGTGATGTAGAACTTGCAAAAAGCAATGTTCTTATGCTAGGTCCCACCGGTGTTGGTAAGACTCTGCTTGCTCAAACACTTGCAAAAATTCTTGATGTGCCGATCGCAATTGCCGACGCCACCACTCTTACCGAGGCGGGTTATGTAGGCGAGGATGTTGAAAATATCCTTTTGCGGCTTATTCAGGCTGCTGATTATGATATTGAGAAGGCAGAGCACGGTATTATTTATGTTGATGAAATTGATAAGATTTCCAGAAAGAGTGAAAATGCCTCTATCACGCGCGATGTAAGCGGTGAGGGTGTGCAACAGGCTCTTCTGAAAATTCTTGAGGGTACCGTGTCAAATGTTCCTCCGCAGGGCGGCAGAAAACATCCTCAGCAGGAATTTATACAGATTGACACAACCAATATTTTGTTTATTTGTGCGGGTGCTTTTGATGGTATTGAAAAGGTGATTGAGCGCCGTATGGGCGGAAGCAGTTTGGGCTTCGGCGCATCTGTTAAGTCACCTAAGAGCATTGAGGCGCAGGCATTAAATGAGTTAGCAACCCATCAGGACCTTGTAAAATTTGGCTTAATTCCTGAACTTGTTGGCCGTATGCCCGTTATTACCGCGCTTAGTTCAATGGATAAGGATACGCTTGTCCGTATAATGACTGAACCTAAAAATTCAATTATTAAGCAGTATCAAGCGCTTTTTGCAATGGATAATGTTGAACTTGAATTTGAAAAGGCAGCCCTTGAAAAAATAGCCGATCTTACGGTTGAGCGTAAAACCGGCGCACGCGGTCTGCGTTCTATAATTGAGGGCGTTTTACAGAACATTATGTTTGAAACCCCATCAGACAGTACTATCGGCAAAATCATTATTACTGCTGATACAGTTTGTGGCGCTCAACCCGTCATAAAAACAAAAAACTAATCTAAAAGTCGCTTTAGTTTTTCTAAAGCGGCTTTTTCTATTCGGGAAACATAACTTCGTGAAATGTCAAGTTTTTTAGCTATTTCCCGTTGAGTCAGTTCTCTATGTCCATTTAATCCGTAACGCATATTGATTATCTGCCTCTCGCGAGAATCAAGACAGCCGGATAGCAACACACGAAGCTTTTGTATTTTTATTTTCGTATCTATTTCCTCTTCCACATCGCCGTCATCGGCAATAATATCAATAAGGGTAAGCGAATTTCCCTCACAGTCAGTATCAATGGGGTCGCTTATGTATACATCCTGAGCACTTTTTTTAAGATTTCTAAAGTGCATCAATATCTCGTTTTCAATACATCTTGCTGCATAAGTAGCTAGACGAATTCCTTTTTTGGAATTAAATGTACTGATTGCTTTAATAAGGCCAATTGTGCCTATTGATATTAAATCATCCTGATCGCAACTGGTGGTATAGTATTTTTTCACAATATGGGCTACAAGGCGCAGATTGTGTTCTATCAGCTCATCTTTAGCGCCTTTATCACCTTTAGAATACAGTTCTAAAAGCTCGGCTTCACGCTTCGCCGAAAGCGGAGGAGGAAAGGACCCCGCACCCGTAACATGAAGTGCCAGATAAATAACATTTGAAAGCATTTGCAAAAGCATATCGAAAAACATATAAATACCTCCGAGAATGTATTAGTAAAATTATATGTTATATGCGGCATGTCTTTTGCTTTAAAAGATTGAAACATTTGTAAAAATATGTTATTATAATGTTGTATTTTCACAATATTGCATTTTTTTCGTAAAATATATTGCGAAAGGGTGTGATATTTTGATAACGCGAAGAAAAAATATTATTTCCGTAGTTAAAAGATGGCTTGTACTCTT
>JAZRPH010000003.1:0-36982 GCA_045649125.1 Acutalibacteraceae bacterium
ATCATGGAGCGAAGCGAGAATTCATGGCTTTAGCCAATTCATGATGCGTTAGCATCAAATCATATTGAACAATGAATTGCCTTGCGGCATGAATTGAAATCTGCGATTTCATGAATTGAGCCTTACGGCTCATGAATTGCAACCAAGGTTGCATGAATTGACACTGCGTGTCATGAATTGCGGCACACCGCATGAATTGCACTTCGTGCATTAAATGGAGAGGCGCTATGAAAGAAAATAAACTTGTTGATTTATCAAAACAATTTGCAGTTGATATTGTTAATTTGTGTACAGAAATTAAAGAAAACAAAAAAGGAAATGTGTTATTGAACCAGCTTTTGCGTAGCGGCACAAGTGTTGGTGCTAATATTCACGAAGCAAACTATGCGGCAAGTAAAGCAGATTTTATAAATAAGTTTCAAATAGCTTTAAAAGAGTGTTATGAAAGTGATTATTGGTTAGATATTTTCAAGGAAACGAAAATCATTACAGAGGAGAAATACATAGAGATGTATAATAAATGCAGTAAGATTAGGAAATTGTTAATATCATCAATTACTACTGCAAAAAATCAACATAATAGCGGCATCTAAATTATTGAGTTATTTTATAGTTACGGAGTTGAAATTATGAAAAAAAACGCAAACATTCTTGAATATGTCGAAAAGTATAAATATAAATACGGCATAAGTTATGCAGACGAAAAAAGCCGTCTTGTAAAAACATTTACGGTAATTGCTTCACTGGTGTGGGTGTACTCATTGTTTATGCTGACGGTTGCCATTTTAAGTTTTATTATTAATTTTAATGTTGATAAGTTGCACTATGAAGAACTAGGCAATATTTTTTATACCACCGTCGTGTGTGCGGTGGTTATGATTGCCGCCGCCGTACTGTTTTTTTGCGGACGAAAAATTGCGGGTAGCATTGCGGTGATAATTCCGCAACCCTTTATCATACTTACCCATGAACCAATATTCAGATACGGTCTTGGACACAAGGCACAATTTTATTGGAGCTATGCCGTACCCTCGGTATTGATTGTTTTAATTGCGCTTTGCTTGTTGATAGTGCTTATCAGGGCAAGGGTAAAGACTAACAAGCTTTATAATACAATACTTGACGGACTTTATAAGCAGTACGGTACGCGTGACGGCGAAAAACTGTCAGAGGATGAGTGGGAAGAATTTTTACAAAAATACAATCCGTATAAACCGATAATTTAGTGCAACAATATTCCCGAAAGGGAAGTGGTATTATGTTGCCCAAAAAGGAAAAATACAGCCAAATGACAAAAAAAGCCTCACCGCCGTCACCTAAGGTCAAGGATTTTATCTGGGCGTATGCAGTGGGCGGTCTGATTTGTGTTATCGGTCAGTTGCTGATTGAATGGTATACAGGTATGGGGCTAAGCGAAAAGATAGTAAAAATGGCGGTACCCTCAACGCTGGTGTTCCTCGCGTCGCTTGTTACGGGTATCGGCTGGTTTGACAAAATCGCAAAGCACGCGGGCGCAGGTACCCTTGTGCCCATAACAGGCTTTTCAAACGCCGTAACCTCCCCCGCGATAGAGTTTAAAAACGAGGGATATATTCTCGGTGTAGGCGCTAAAATGTTTGCCATCGCCGGCCCCGTCATCGTCTACGGTACGATAGCAAGTGTAATTTACGGGGTAATTTATTGGATAATGCAGATGATATGATAAAAGGCTTGACCAAATCGGTCAAGCCTTTGTTATATGCTATACACCAGCAACAAACCATGCGAACACCATAGTATCAAATGCTAAAAAACTAAATGTAATAATTGGCCAAATAAAAATCCAGATGCATTTTTTACCTATTTGTTGTCTTCCTTCCGGTTTTTTGCGTTCTGCAAGAAAATATGATAAACAAATTATAAAACAAATTATTGTGATAGGATTGATTGCTGCAAAATAAAAAAGAGCAATACCAATGTCGGTCAAGAGAGAAACAGGACTTCCTTTACTGATTGTTAAGCAAATTACAGGGATGAAGCAATATATACAATACATAATTTGTAATATCGATGTAATTTTTAAGGCTTTTAATGTTTTCATAGCATCACTCCTTTTATTCCATCATACCACACCGCCGTTTATCAGGGTATTTCTTAATACATCCATCATTTCCTTACTCGGTTCGGAAAGAGAGGAAAAGGGGAAGGGGATGCCCATATTATCGTACTTTGTCTGGCATATCTTTCTAAAGGGCAGCAACTCAACACCGTCTACACAGCGGTAACTGTCTGCTATAAGCCTTAGTTTAAGTATGTTTTCCTTTGTGTCGTTAATGGTGGGGATAATCACCTGACGCAGTGTTGTGGGAATGCCCTGTGTATCAAGATACTGCAGAAAATCTTGCACAGCATCCATACCGCAACCCACATTCTCACGGTAAAGTGCATCGAGTGTATACTTAATATCAAGCAGTACACGGTCGGTGCTTTTAAGCAAAGACTTTACCTCGTCATTTAAAATACTTCCCGAAGTGTCAAGGCAGGTGTTAATACCTGCTGCCTTGCACAGTTCAAAAACTTCCCTTGCAAACTGTGGTTGCAGCAGCGGCTCACCGCCTGAAAGGGTAATACCGCCCTTTGTACCAAAATATTCGCGGTAACGAAGCACCATTTTAAAAATATCTTCAGGACTGTAACTTTTACCGCCTACCATATCCCAAGTGTCAGGGTTGTGACAGCATTTGCAGCGCAGATGGCAGCCCTGCAGAAATACCACAAAGCGCACACCCGGGCCGTCGACAGTGCCAAGGCTTTGTATCGAATGAACGCGTCCGTTTATCATAGCGATTCGTGGAAGGTGCGGCTGATAACCTCACGCTGCTGTTCACGGGACAGCTTGTTGAAATTTACAGCATAGCCCGAAACACGAATGGTAAGATTGGGGTATTCTTCGGGATTTTCATACGCCTTGATAAGCGTTTCACGGTTAAGCACATTTACATTGATGTGGTGCGCCTTCTTTGCAAAATAACCGTCAAGAATTGACACAAGGTTTGAAATGCGCTCATCCTCGCTTTTACCAAGCGCCTCAGGGGTTACGGTAAATGTATTGGAAATACCGTCACGGCAGTCATCGTATTTTATCTTAGCAACCGAATTAAGCGAAGCCAAAGCGCCGTTTTCCTCGCGGTTGTGCATAGGATTAGCGCCCGGTGCAAAGGGTGTACCTGCGGCTCTGCCGTCGGGAGTGGCACCCGTATGCTTACCGTACATAACATTAGAGGTTATTGTAAGTATCGACAGGGTATGTACAGCATTACGGTAGGTGGGCGTTTTGCGCAGTTCGGTGATAACCTGATGCGCCATATCGCGCGCAATAAGGTCAACACGGTCGTCATCGTTTCCGTATCGTGGGAAATCACCCTCGGTTTCAAAATCGGTGATATATCCAAGTTCGTCCTTTACAGGATGCACCTGCGCGTACTTAATAGCGCTGAGTGAGTCAGCCACAACTGAAAAACCTGCAACACCGAAAGCCATAAGGCGTTCTACCGTGGTGTCGTGCAGTGCCATCTGTGTCTTTTCGTATGCATACTTGTCGTGCATATAATGTATAACATTCATTGTATTTACATACAAACGGCTAAGCCACGAAATGTATATCGAATATCTTTCCATAACGGCATCAAAGTCCAGCGTGTCGCAGTCCATTACGCTCATCTGCGGACCGATATGTATACCGCTTGTGGTATCAAAACCGCCGTTAATTGCAATAAGCAGCAGTTTTGCAAGGTTGCAACGCGCGCCGAAGAACTGCATCTGTTTGCCGACCTCCATCGCCGAAACACAACAAGCGATAGCGTAGTCGTCGCCATGTAGCGGACGCATAATATCGTCATTTTCGTACTGTATTGAGTCGGTATCAGCCGACACCTTTGCGCAAAATCTTTTAAAACTTTCGGGCAGAGAATTTGACCACAGCACCGTAAGATTAGGCTCTGACGAGCAGCCGAGTGTATAGAGGGTATTAAGCATACGGTAACTGTTTTTAGTGACTAAGGTTCTGCCGTCGTTACCCATACCGCCGATAGCCTCAGTAATCCACATCGGGTCGCCGCCGAACAGTTCGTTATATTCAGGTGTACGAAGATGTCTTGCAATACGCAGTTTCATTACAAAATCGTCCATAAGTTCCTGCGCTGTCTGTTCGGTAAGTGTGCCGTTTGCAAGGTCACGCTCAATGTAAATATCAAAGAAACTGCTCACCCTGCCAAGTGACATTGCGGCGCCGTTTTGCTCCTTTATCGCGGCAAGGTAGGCAAAATATGTCCACTGAATTGCCTCACGCGCGTTGGCAGCGGGCTCACTGATATCGTAGCCGTACATCGCCGCCATTTCTTTCATATAGCCTAAAAAGGTTATCTGCTGAAAAAGTTCTTCCGACAGTTTGATTTTATTAGCGTCAACACAGCCTTCACCAAGAAGTGCCTTGTCCTTGCGCTTTTGCTCAATAAGGCGGTCAATACCGTACAGCGCAACACGGCGGTAGTCGCCGATAATTCTGCCGCGGCCGTATGCGTCGGGCAGACCTGTGATAACATGGCATCTACGCGCTTGACGCATCTCCTCGGTGTAGGCGCGGAAAACGCCGTCATTATGTGTGGTGCGGAAACGGAATTCATCCTCGACCTTGTCGCTGAGCCTGTATCCGTACGCGGCACATGCCTGACGCGCCATACGAATTCCGCCAAAGGGATTGACACCGCGCTTGAGCGGACTGTCGGTCTGCATACCGACGATGAGTTCCTTATCCTTATCTATGTAACCTGCGGCATAGCTTGTCAGTGAAGATACGGTGTCGGTATCAACATCAAGCACACCGCCGTTTTTACGCTCCAAAGCAAACAACTGCTGCACCTTTTCCATAAGTTCATCGGTGCGCGGTGTAGCACCTGCAAGAAAACTGCCGTCACCCGTATATTCTTTATAATTTTTCTGTATGAAATCACGGACATTGATTTCGTCTTGCCAAGTACCTTCAACAAATCCGTTCCAGTTATTATGTTTCATCATCAATTCTCCCCATCTACGATGAATTTGCCATAAAAAAAGGGCAAAACCAGTTTGACTTAACTGATTTTGCCCAGACGGTCGGCAATAAACCCCCTACACTCCACCGCGGTGTATCCGCGAGCTCCGTCAGTTATGTAAGAGTTCAAACATATTATAATGCATTTTGCGAAAATTGTCAATCGAAATAAAGTGATAAAATTAAAATAATTTGTTGACATTGAAAATTTTTCTATCTACAATGTAGGTATCTTTTAAACGGCGGGTGAGTTTATGAGGATTGCAGAAAAAATCAATATGGACGGACAAGGACTTATTGACAACGGCCCGATTACGATTGTCGCTTTCGGTGACAGCGTAACACACGGTGCGCTGAGCGGCGATGAGATAAACTATGAAACGGTTTATTGGAACCGTCTGCGCCAGAAAATAAACGGTATAAGGAATTATATACCCGTTAATGTTATCAATGCAGGTATTGCGGGAATCAGCGCAAGCGGTTCGCTTGACAGAATGGAAAGTCAGGTCTTTTCACACAATCCCGATTTGGTCATCGTTTGCTTTGGACTTAATGATGTAAACGGAGCGCTTGAGGATTATTTGTCAGCGCTGCGCACCATATTTGAAAGATGCCATCGCGATGATATTGAGGTCATATTTATGACACCTAATATGCTCAATACATATGTAACCGACGACACACCGCAAGGACTGCGTGAGTATGCCGCCATAACGGCAGAAATACAAAACAGCGGCAGAATGGATATGTTTATGGATGCTGCCTGTGAGTTGGCATCATCTATGGGTGTTAAGGTTTGCGACTGCTACTCCCAGTGGAAAGAGTTGAGCAAAACTCAAGATACGACTATGCTACTTGCAAACAGAATAAACCATCCCACAAAGCAGATGCACACGCTTTTTGCCGACAGTCTGTTTAATGTAATATTCGGTGAAAAATAATAAGGTATTTTATATCAAGAAAGCGACGGTTTCCACCGTCGCTTTTTCATTTATAACAGCACCTCTTTATTTGTGCCGTAAAAAATATCGTCCTTGTTGCTGATAAGTTTAAAAAATTCCTCTAACCTTAACCAATAATCGCTCTCATAGTCCATTTCATAGGAATGTCCCCAGATATAGAAAATTTGCGGTTTATCAGCCTTTAGTTCAACGAAGTCCTTGCCCATTTGCATTAATCGTTCAAACTGCAGATGAAAAGCATTAGGGTTAAAGCAGTACAGATTTTGCTGTATGTCAAAACTGTCGGTGCTTGCAACGGTGCGGCAGTATTTTACACCCGTTTGGGTTTTTATAATTTCTGCCACGGTATCGTCTGTATCACCGTAGGGGTATGCCATACCCACAACCTCATAGCCTGTAAGTTCGGACAACTTTATTCTGTCTTGTTCGACCTGACGAATTATTTCCGCCTTGTCAAGCCTCGTCAGCCTTGGGTGAGTTAATGTGTGGACGGCAACCTCGTGCCCGTCGTAAACATATTTAACATCCTCGGCGCCTATTTTGTAGTGCGAAATACGCTTATTGTCCACCTGCAAAACCCTGTTGCCGCCTAAAAATGATGAATTTAGGTTAAAGGTGCATTTAAGACCGTATTTATTAAGCAGTTCGATTAATCTTATATCCTGCGTAATACCGTCATCATAACTGAAAGTAACCGCCTTTAGTTTGTTTCCGGTTTTAAAGTTCATACAAAACACCTAATTTTTCTTAATATTGTATGTTCCGGATTGGGCGCATCTTGAATTGCTGCCGTCACTAAAGCAGTAACCGTCGGGCAGTATAATGCTTCCGCTAAAGCCCTGCGGTACTGTTACCTTTAATTCCACGCCGTCATCGGTTCGCTTCCACGAAGACTCGATTTTGCCGAAATTACTGTCAAAATAGGCGGACGCATCATTTAATGCCGCAACAAAGTTAGGTCTTATATCCACGCTCTTTAAATCTCTGCGGCTGGGGTTATAATTAATTCCCGCCAAAGATTTAATAAACCAACTGCTTATATCACCCCAGAAATGATGGTTCATTGAATAATTAACACCGTCATAGGGTAAGAACTGCTCCCAAAGGGATGTTGCGCCGCGTTCAATCAGGTTGCCGTATGAGGGGAAATCAGGGCGGATTATCATTTTCAGCGCAAGGTCGCTGTATCCGAATGCGCTTAGCACGTGGAAGATAACCCTACCGCCAAGAACACCAACATCCATATGGTCGTCCTGCTCGTTGATAAATTCAAGCAGACGCTTGAATGCGGCATCCTTTTCATCCTCATCAAAAACACCGTAAAAAATGCCCATCGCCTGTGAAGACTGACATTCGCCCTTGACGGTCATTGTATCAAAATCTACAAGATGCTGTCTTATTGCGGCTTTATAACCGTCAGCCATAGCGGCGGCAAAATCGCGTTGCGGCTTCATACCGATTACATCAAATAAAAAGGCTGCCTTGTTTGCAATATCCATCGATATTATTGTGTCGGTAACCCAAAGCGGCGCTTTCGGACCGTCGGCATTTCTGCCTACATGGCACCAGTCGCCAAGACCGATTGCAATCAGTCCGTCCTCATTCGTTCTGCTCTTTATGTAATTTAAGTATTTTTCAAAAGCCTTTGCCGATTCGCTTATTATCTGCGTATCGCCGCGGTAGATGTATGTGAAATAGGGCAGGTACACCAGTACGCAGTCCCACGCGGGTCCGTTGCCCCAGTCAAAGCCCCAACCGCCCGTTGGAACTATTCCGGGCAAAGCGCCGTTTTCTGCCTGTGCCTTACAGATGTTGCGCATCCATTCACGGAAACTTGTCTGCACCGTTAAATTCATCAGCATATGCTCTGACGAAAGGGCGGCATCGGCGGTCCAGCCGTTCTTTTCACGGTGCGGGCAGTCGGTCGGGAAGTAGTAGAAGTTAGCAAGGTCAGACCTTAGTGTAAGTTGCTGCAGTGTGTTTGTCATCTTTTCCGAAGTCCCAAATCCGCCGCAATACTTTACATCAGAGTTCATAACCACAAATGTAAGCAAATCGGCAGTCGCCTGCTGTTCGGTGATGCCCGTAACGGTGACATATCTGAAACCGTGATATGTAAATTTGGGGCAATAAACCTCTTGGCCGTCACCTTTACAAATATAAATGTCCTTATGTGCAATATCCTTATCGCGTTCCCAAAAATCGCGCACAAACCAGACCGAACGCAAATCCATTTTGCCGTCTGTAAGCTGCTCGGCAAACTGCATTTCAATACGCTGACCCTTTTCGCCGTTTACTGCAAGGCGGCAAAGTCCCGTGCTGTTGACACCAAAGTCATAGATGTATCCGTCGTCTGTTTTTATAATCTGGGTGGGTGAAATTTCGCTTGTGGCAACAATCGGTTCTGCCTCGCAAATGCGGAATTCGCCCGTCGGTGTGGGCGCACTCAGTGCGTTTTTCCAGTCACTGTCGTCGTATGACGGCTTGTTCCAATCGTTAATTTCCAAAGTCGCATCATAATACTCGCCAAAGCGGAAATCGTCAAATATAATGGGGGAGGGGCAGGTTTTAAAATCCTCACCGCTTTCGATAACCGTTTCATTTCCAAGCCCGTCGGTGTAACTCAGTGACAGCGCAAACTTAGGCGCCTGTCTGAAATCGGCAACATCAAAATCCCAGATGTAGCCGCCTGGGTTGTTTGTAAGACCGTTTCCAAGCTGTACTGCGATAACATTTTCGCCGCTTTCAAGTTCGACTGTGTACTCATCAAAATAAACTATGTCGTTAGGATTGCTGACATAGGGCGCAAAAAAGCCCTTTGTCTTCCGCTCACCATTTAAATATAATTCGTAAAATCCACAGGCAGAAATAAGCAGTTTTGCCTGAGTCTTTGTGTCGACTGTAAATTTTTTTCTAAAGTACGGCGCAGCAATATGCTTTTCAAAGGTAGTATATTCCTTCGTCGCCCGAATAAAGTTTTTTGGAAATTTCATTTTCAACACCTCTATGTAAGCATTTTCCAAGACAAAATATAACATAAATAAAGCCAAAAGTAAATAGGGTAATATAAACTTGACTTTTTCTGAAAAATCGTTTATAATGAATGCGAATGAAAATGTCCCGCAGTAAGTGGCGGGTTTTTTTAAGGGTATTTGTTCACAAAAACGAAAGTGGGTGAATTCGTGAACAAGCAAGAGTGTGATGTATTATTAAAACTTTATCAGAACAGTTACAGCAATCAGCGTGAACTCGCTGAAATCAGCGGACATTCCTTGGGAATTGTCAACCGTTCAATAAAAAATCTTACCGCTGACGGATATCTTGACGGCAATATGTGTGTGACACAAAAATCGCGTGAAGTGATAGAATCAAACTCACCCAAAAGCGCCGTTATATTGGCGGCGGGTTTTGGTATGCGTATGGTGCCAATCAATACCGAAATGCCCAAGGGTTTGCTTACCGTTCGCGGTGAGGTACTTATTGAGCGGATGATAAGACAGCTTTATGAGGCTCAGGTAAAAAAGATATATGTAATAGTCGGCTTTATGAAGGAACAGTACGAATATCTGATTGATAAATACGGTGTAGAACTGATTGTAAACGACGACTATGCAACAAAAAACAATCTGCATTCACTTAAACTTACGTCAAAATATATATCAAACACCTACATAGTACCCTGCGATATCTGGTGTAAGGAAAATCCTTTTAACAAAAACGAACTGTATTCGTGGTATATGGTATCCGACAGCACCGACAGTGACAGCAGTGTCAAGGTAAACCGTAAGGGTGAGCTTGTTTGTGTATCCGCTGACACACAGGGAAATACTATGGTGGGCATCAGTTATATCTGTGATAAACAGTCAGGTGCGGTATGCAAAAAAATTGACAGCCTTTGCGCCGACAGCCGTTATGACGGCGCTTTCTGGGAAGAGGCTTTGTATGACGGCAATAAAATGACGGCTTATGCCCGTGTTACAGCGCAAAACGACTATGCAGAAATAAATACCTTTGAGCAACTTCGTGAATTTGACAGCAATTCGCACAGCCTTAAATCCGATGCTATTGCTACCATCTGTCAGGCTTTGCAGGTTTATGATGACGAGATAACGGATATTACGGTGCTTAAAAAGGGTATGACAAACCGTTCGTTTTTGTTTTCGTGCCGCGGCAAAAAGTATATTATGCGAATTCCAGGTGAGGGAACGGATAACCTTATAAACCGCGAACAAGAGGCGGCGGTTTACCGCACCATACAATCAAAAAGCATTTGTGACGATGTTGTGTATATAAATTCAGACAACGGATATAAAATCACCGCTTTTTTAGAGAACGCAAGGGTGTGCGACCCGTCTGATGTCGGGGATATCAGATTATGTATGGCTAAACTTCGCGATTTCCATAACCAAAAACTTAAGGTGGGGCATACATTTGACATATTCGGTCAAATTGAGTTTTACGAGTCACTGTGGGGCGGCATACCGTCAGCATACAAGGACTACCGTGAAGTAAAGGAAAAGGTTTTATCGTTAAAGACTTATATAGATACCCACGCCGAACCCTATGTTCTTACGCACATTGATGCAGTACCTGATAATTTCCTGTTTTATAAAAACGGGCAGGGTAATCAGGAAATACGGCTTATAGATTGGGAATATGCAGGTATGCAGGACCCGCATGTTGATATTGCAATGTTCTGTATATACGCTATGTATTCCCGTGAAGAAGTGGAAAGATTAATCGATGTATATTTTGAAGGCAACTGTCCAAGCGGGACCAGACTGAAGATATACTGTTATATTGCAGCCTGCGGACTTTTATGGAGCAACTGGTGTGAATACAAGCGGATATTCGGCATTGAATTCGGTGAATATTCACTTCGCCAATACCGTTTTGCAAAGGATTATTACCGCATCGCTTTGCAGGAATTTGAAAAAGGGGGCGGCTTTCTTTGCACAGAGTAAAACGAGCCATAATAATGGCGGCAGGCAAGGGTAACCGTATGCAGCCAATAACCCTTGAAACACCAAAACCGATGGTTACGGTAAACGGCAGACGGATGATTGATACCGTAATCGACGGGCTGCATAAAAACGGCATAAATGAAATCTATGTCGTTGTGGGATATTTAAAGGAAAAGTTCAGGTGTCTTGAGTCGCAGTACAAGGGGCTAAGGCTTATTGAAAACCCCTACTATGACACCTGCAATAACATTTCATCACTGTATGCGGCGCGTGATTATATTGAGGATGCTATTATTTTAGACGGCGACCAGATAATCTATAACGATGAGATATTATCGCCCGAATTTGAACGCTCGGGCTATAATGCCGTCTGGACCGACGCACAAACGGATGAGTGGCTTCTTACGGTGGAGGACGGAATAATCACCGCCTGCAGCCGAAACGGCGGAAAGTGCGGATGGCAACTTTACAGCATATCGCGTTGGACTGCCGAGGACGGCAGACGGCTGAAATCGCATCTGGAATATGAATTTGAGGTAAATAAAAACCGTCAGATTTATTGGGACGATGTAGCATTATTTTGTCATCCTAAAGACTACCGTCTTGGCATACGCAAGATGTCGTCGGGCGATATAATAGAAATTGATAATCTAAGCGAACTTATTGAAATTGACCCAAGTTATAGTGAATATAAAGGAGAGTAAACAATGAAAAGTGAAACTAAATTAAGAAAACAAATTGACTGGTTTTCCACCATTGTCCCACTGATTGGGGTAGCGGCTTTGTGCGCCGTATTTATGATTTTTCCAAGTCAGTCTACGGTAGTACTTGATGTAATCCGCGGCTTTTTAGGCGATGACTGCGGCATATACTATGCAGTGTTGGGACTTGGAATTTTCGGCACTACGCTTTACATAGCATTTTCCAAATTCGGTAAAATCAAACTCGGTAATGTCGAAAAGCCGCAATATTCCTCTTTTTCTTGGGGCGCGATGATTTTCACATCAACCATGGCGGCAGATATTCTTTTCTATTCACTCTGCGAATGGGCGCTTTATGCTAACGAGCCTTATATTGAGGAACTCGGCGGTATTCAAAAGTGGGCATCCACCTATCCGCTGTTCCATTGGGGACCTATCGCGTGGAGCTTTTACATCGTACTTGCGGTAGCCTTCGGCTTTATGCTGCATGTACGCGGCCGTGAAAAGCAAAAGTTCTCCGAAGCGTGTCGTCCCATATTTGGCGACAAAATCGACGGTCCTATCGGTAAGATAATAGACCTTATTGCAATTTTCGCGCTTATTGCAGGTACAGCAACAACATTCTCACTTGCAACACCCCTTTTGTCAGAGGCGATAAGCAAGGTTTTCGGCTTTTCGGGCGGTACCACGCTTACAATTATAATTTTGTTGCTTATCGCAGCCGTATACACACTTACAGTGTGGTTTGGTATGAAGGGTATTTCAAAACTTGCAAATGCGTGTGTTTATCTTTTCTTTGCGCTGCTTATCTATTTCCTTATCGGCGGCGGCGAAACGGCTTACATTCTTGAAACAGGATTTTCCGCCCTTGGAAATATGACACAGAATTTCTTAGGAATGTCTACATGGATGGACCCGTTGCGTGAGCACAGTTTTGCTCAGAATTGGACGGTTTACTACTGGGCATATTGGATGGTATGGTGTGTTGCAACACCCTTCTTTATCGGCACTATCAGTAAGGGCCGCACCATTAAAAGTACAATTCTCGGCGGTTACGGCTGGGGACTTGCAGGTACCTTTACATCCTTTATTATCCTCGGTAACTACGGCTTGGCGCAGCAGATGAAGCACGGACTTGATGTTTCGGGCTACATTGCTGAAAACGGCGACTATGCTAAGGCTATTATCAAAATTTTTGAAACACTGCCGCTTAGCAGCATTGGTCTTATTTTACTTGTTATTACTATGATTGCCTTTTATGCTACTACATTTGACTCCATAACTATGGTTGTGTCGTCGTACTCATATAAAAAACTTTCGGTCGATGCCGAACCTGACAAAAAAATACGCACCTTCTGGTCGGCAATATTTATCCTTTTCCCAATAGCACTTATTTTTGCTGAAAATTCTATGTACAGTCTGCAGTCTGTATCAATTATTTTCGCATTCCCGATTGGATTTGTTGTGTTGCTTATTGTCGCGAGTTTCTTTAAGGATGCGGGTAAATTCTTAAAGGGCGACAAGACCGATAAAAATAATTTAGAGTAAAGACTAAATATTTCATTCTTTTTGACAAATATTAATAAAAAACAATGAGGGATATTTTATGTCAGAAAGAATTGGAAAAAGAACAATAATTTTAGAAAATAAGCCGTCCATCATCGGCTATGGCTCGGTGGTGGGCAAAAAGGAGTTTGAAGGACCGCTCGGTCACGAATTTGACCTGCATAATGACGACAGCCGCTTCGGTGAAGAAACATACGAAAAGGCGGAAAGTCAGATGCAAAAAATCGCGATTGAAACCGCGCTTAAAAAATGCGGCAAGAAAGACCGTGACATCGATATGATTTTTGCGGGTGACCTGCTTAATCAGTGCATCGGCTCCTACTTTGGTCTGCGCGGTCTTGGTGTGCCAACGGTTGGTCTTTACGGCGCCTGTTCTACCATGACGCTTAGTCTTGCTCTGGCTTCGATTATGGTCGACTCTGCCGCAGCCGACTGTGCGGCGGCAGTCACATCATCGCACTTTTGCGCGGCGGAAAGGCAGTACCGTTTTCCGCTTGAATACGGGGCTGTGCGGCCGCAAACGGCGCAGTGGACGGTCACGGGCTCGGGCGCATCGATTGTCGCAAGGGCAGAAAACAAACCCTATGTTGCCGCAATAACCTTTGGCGAGATTGTCGACCTCGGCATTACCGACGCCAATAATATGGGCGCCGCTATGGCACCAAGCGCCGCCTCAACCCTTAAAAATTTTCTTGATGATACAGAAACTTCTATCGAGGATTATGACCTGCTTTTTACGGGGGATCTGGGGTTTGTCGGCACAAATCTTTTGTACGAACTCCTAGAGCCGCAGGGCATTGATATCAGGTGCCGCCACAGTGATTGCGGACTGCTTATATTTGACCGCGAAAAACAGGATGTCCATTCGGGCGGTTCGGGCTGCGGCTGCAGTGCATCGGTGCTTAATTCCTTTGTTATGCGCCGATTTGAAAGCGGCGATTTTAAGAATATTCTGTTTATGTCAACGGGTGCGCTGATGTCACCCACATCGGCAATGCAGGGCGAGAGTATTCCCGGCATATCGCATCTTGTAAATATTAAAATTTAAAGTTGACAATAGCGTAAAAAAATCTTATAATTTTATATAACAACTAACCCTGTCTTAAAAGATGGGGTTTTTTGTGGTAATTTGTATTTGTAAGGGGGGTTGTAACTTTGGAAGAAAAGATTCTTGAACTAATCGAAAACAAGAAATTCGGCGAACTGAAATTGTTGCTTTCCGAAATGCAACCTGCCGATATCGGCGCAATTTTTGAGGAACTTGAAACGCGCGATATACCGTTGGTCTTTAGAATTTTACCAAAAGAACTTGCGGCTGAGGTGTTTGTTGAACTTGAAAGCGACAGACAGCAGCTGCTTATCGAAGCCTTTAGTGATAAAGAACTTCGTGAGGTTATGGATGAACTTTTTATGGACGATACGGTTGACATTATCGACGAAATGCCCGCCAGTGTTGCAAAGCGAATTCTGCGCCAGACCGATGCTAATACCCGCCGAATGATAAATCAGCTTTTAGCATATCCGGATGACAGTGCGGGTAGCATTATGACCACCGAGTACATCGACCTTAAAAAAGGTATGACGGTGGACGCCGCATTTGACCGAATAAGAAAAATCGGTTTTGATACAGAAACCATTTATTCCTGCTATGTTACCGATAACAGCCGCCGTCTTTTAGGTACGGTATCGCTTAAGGACCTGCTGCTTAATGATAAAAACTCTGTCATAGCAGACCTTATGGACGACAATATAATCTTTGCTAATACACTTGACGATAAGGAAGAGGTTGCCGCAAAGTTTGATAAGTACGATATTCTGGTACTGCCTGTGGTTGATAAGGAAAACCGACTTGTCGGTATCGTTACGGTTGACGACGCTATCGACGTCATTCAGGAAGAAGCATCTGAGGATATTGAAAAAATGGCGGCTATTTTGCCTAGTGAAAGAACCTATCTTAAAACGGGCGTTTTTGAAACCTTCAGGGCAAGAATACCGTGGTTGCTTTTCCTTATGATTTCTGCCACCTTTACGGGCGCCATAATTTCAAGTTTTGAGGTAAAGTTGTCCGAGTGTCTGGCGCTTGTCGCCTTTATCCCTATGCTTATGGGTACGGGCGGTAATTCGGGCAGTCAGTCGTCGGTTACGGTTATCCGTGCGCTCTCGCTTGGTGACATTGAGTTTAAGGACATTTTAAGGGTAATCTGGAAAGAACTTCGGGTTGCCGTGCTATGCGGTGTAGTCCTTGGAATAGTCAATCTTGTCAAGCTTTATCTTATTGACTATCTGTGGTTTGGCAGTTTTGATGTCGGTGTTGAAATTCCCGAAATGCTTACCGTCTGCCTGACGCTTGTTTTTGTCGTTGTGGTGGCAAAACTTGTGGGCTGTGTACTTCCCATAGTTGCCAAAAAGATGGGGTTAGACCCTGCCATTATGGCAAGTCCGCTGGTTACAACCATTCTTGATGCTGTGTCGCTTTTAATCTACTTTAACATTGCCGCAGCATTTCTTATAAACATATAAAAAGGGGATTTTATTATGGAACTTAAGGGTAAAAAAATCAATTTCTTGGGCGACAGCATTACCGAGGGCGCGGGTGCTAGTTGTGAAGAAAAAAAGTATGTTGGGGTTATTGCTAAGGAACATGGCGCCATTGTTCGCAACTACGGAATAAGCGGTACGCGAATTGCCGTTCAGGCTACCCCTTCGGAAGAGCCGAGATTTGATTTAGATTTCCAAAGACGTGCTAAGGAAATGGATACCGATGCCGATTTCGTGGTAATTTTCGGCGGAACAAACGACTACGGCCACGGCGACGCTCCGCTTGGTGTTATGACCGACCGCTGTGACAATACATTTTACGGCAGTCTGCATCTTCTTTTCTCTGATATACGCGCGCGTTTTACCGACTCAAAAATAGCAGTTTTAACACCGCTTCACCGTCTTGGTGAGGATGAGCCCACCGCCGAAGGCAAGGCAGTACTTAAAACCTATGTTGAGGCTGTCCGTGAGGTTGCGGAATACTATTCACTGCCCGTCCTTGATTTGTTCAAGGTAAGCGGTCTGCAACCCGCTATCCCCGTAATACAGCAAAAATTTATGCCCGACGGTCTGCACCCAAGCGACGCAGGACACAAAATTTTAGCCGACCTTATATCAAACTTTTTAAAAACACTGTAATCAAAAGCAGACTTGTGCCACACAAGTCTGCTTTAATATTTGACATAAATTGATGTTTATTGTATGATAATATAGTAATATATCAACAGGATAACACTATATAAACCAAATAAATTTGTGACCTAAATTCGTGTAGCAAACACTAAGTAAAAAGAATGAGGTAGAAAATTATGGATAATCTGGAAAAGAAATGTGAACACTGTGGTGCTACGTATATTGTAAGTGATGGATATTGTAAAGAGTGTTGGAAAAGGATTCCGACCACAGCTTCTCCAAAAGAAGAATTATTAGATGAAGTAAAAAAGGCAGACTGGCATTTTTTTATTGATAAAAACGCTTCTCGTTACGTTGATATTTACACTAAAAACGAGGGAAAAAAGTTCTTTTTGAGTTGGAACTGGGCGGCTTTCTTTTTCGGATTCAATTGGCTTTGCTACCGAAAGATGTATAAGTTTGCTTGTTTGTATATAATCATAGATTTGATATTGGCTATTGTTTTAACTGCAGTAGGAGTCGGGATCTATGCGCCAAAGCTTGAACCGCATTATCAAAATGTTGCGGCTTATGAGGAAGCAGTCGGTGTTGATACTTTAACAAAGCTGAATCCTGTGTATTCCGCCGAGACAAGCGTTCTGCTTGATAAAGCTTTGGATTCACAAAAAGAAATTGAGCGGATAGCGTTAAAAATCGGCGGAATAAGTAGTATAGGTATGCTTATGTGCGGAATATTGTTTGGAATATTTGCTGACAGCATCTATAAAATACATATACTTAAAAACATTAAATACACAGATGGCGGAACCTCTATTCTGGCCTTTTTTGTTGGTGGTTTCGTTTATAGAACAATATACAGTTTGTTGATTTCACCGCTTATAAGTTTACTTATGGATATGGTGTTTTAAAGTGTTTGTCTGTCACGTTGAATTCATAGTATTTTGAGTACAAGTGTCGTTTCTTTTGCATTATTAAAATTCGTTTTTTGTTAAAAAGGAAATACTATTTCGTGTTATTTTGCCCCGTTTAGTGCCATCCTGTTGACTTTTCAAAATTATGCATTTTTACACGAATTTTAGTTTTTGTCAAAATGCGATTTCCCCTCTAAAATAGTGGGATAACCACACCTGAATACTTGGCTGAATATTTTGTACTGATTATGATTACAAGTTTGTGACCTAAATTCGTGTAATTTACTATTCGCCAACTTTTTGAGCAAAATTTCAGTGAATTTAATACAATAAAATGGCAGAAAATAATCAAAAAAGAGAGGAGTGAGAACGTGCCGGATAAGTTTATTCTGCATTCAAAGTATAAGCCAACTGGTGACCAGCCTGAAGCAATAGAAAAAATAACCGACGGCATTAACAGCGGTATGCGTGAGCAGACTCTGCTTGGTGTTACGGGCAGCGGCAAAACCTTTACAATGGCTAATATTATCGCAAATGTAAACCGTCCTACACTCGTTCTCGCCCACAATAAAACCCTTGCCGCACAGTTGTGTTCGGAATTCCGTGAATTCTTCCCCGAAAACGCGGTGGAATACTTTGTATCCTATTACGATTACTATCAGCCTGAGGCTTATATTCCAGGCACCGACACCTATATCGAAAAGGACAGCGCCATAAACGACGAAATTGATAAACTGCGCCACAGCGCCACCTGTGCTTTGTCCGAGCGGCGCGATGTTATTATCGTGGCATCGGTTTCCTGTATTTATTCGCTTGGTAACCCTATTGACTATCGCAATATGGTAATATCGCTGCGCACGGGTATGAAAAAAAACCGCGACGACCTTATCAGAAAACTGGTTGATTTGCAGTATGAACGAAATGATGTAAACTTTGTGCGCAATAAATTCCGCGTCCGCGGTGACACGGTCGAGGTTTATCCCGCATATTCCTACGGTAATGCCTTGCGCATTGAGTTTTTTGGTGACGAAATCGACCGAATAAGTGAAATCAACACCGTCACGGGTGAGGTAAAGCAGTTTCTGTCACACACCGCAATCTACCCTGCGTCGCACTATATCGTGCCTCAGGATAAAATGGCTGAGGCACTGAAAGAACTTGAAAACGAAATGGAAGAAAGGGTTGCCTTTTTTGAAGAAAACGGCAAACTAATTGAAGCGCAGCGAATTCGTCAGCGCACCGAATACGATATTGAAATGCTGCGTGAAATCGGGGTTTGCAAGGGCATTGAAAACTACTCCCGCGTACTTTCGGGCAGAGCGGCGGGAAGTACACCGTCAACACTATTGGACTATTTCCCCGACGATTTTCTGCTGTTTGTTGATGAGTCGCATGTTACCTTACCTCAGGTGCGCGGTATGTTTGGCGGCGACAGGGGACGAAAGGATAACCTTGTCGAATTCGGTTTTCGTCTGCCGTCTGCCTATGACAACCGTCCGCTTAATTTTGACGAATTCTACAACCACATAAATCAGGCGGTGTTTGTTTCCGCCACACCGGGTGAGTTTGAAAAGCAGCACTCGGCACAGATTGCCGAGCAGGTAATCCGCCCGACAGGACTATTGGACCCATTAGTTACTGTAAAGGCATCGGAGGGGCAGATTGACGACATAGTGTCGCAGATTAATATGCGCAGCGCTAAGGGTGAGCGTGTGCTTATTACAACACTCACCAAAAAAATGGCAGAGGACCTTACCGAATACCTTGAAAAGTTGCAGATTAAGGTGCGGTATATGCACTATGACATCGACACAATCGAGCGTATGGAGATTATCCGCGACCTGCGTCTTGGCGAGTTTGATGTTTTAGTCGGCATTAATCTTCTGCGTGAGGGACTTGACATACCCGAAGTGTCGCTTGTGGCTATACTTGATGCAGATAAAGAGGGCTTTTTGCGCAGTGAAACATCCCTTGTGCAGACCATCGGCCGCGCCGCGCGAAATGCAAACGGCGAGGTTATAATGTATGCCGACAGTGTCACGCGTTCAATGGAAAATGCCATCCGCGAGACCGAGCGCCGCCGCACTATCCAACAGGCATACAATAAGCAGCACGGAATAACACCCAAAACCATAACCAAGGATGTCCGCGATATTATTGAAATCGGCACTAAGGTGGATAATAAAACACCCGACAGTAAACTCAGTCGCGCCGAAAAAGAGGCACTTATCAAGCGGCTGACAAATGAAATGAAACAGGCGGCAAAGATACTTGAATTTGAACACGCCGCATATCTGCGCGACAGAATAAACAAACTGCGCGGCGGAAAATAATTTTACAAAGGGGCAAAAAAGTTGTCAAACGATAAAATTGTCATAAAGGGCGCAAGAGAGCACAACCTTAAAAATATAGATGTCGAAATACCCCGTGATAAACTTGTGGTGTTCACGGGTCTTTCGGGCAGCGGCAAGTCGTCTTTGGCATTTGATACCATCTATGCCGAGGGACAGCGCCGTTATGTCGAATCGCTTTCAAGCTATGCCCGTCAGTTTTTGGGACAGATGGAAAAGCCCAATGTCGACAGCATTGACGGGCTTTCTCCCGCTATATCCATCGACCAGAAAACCACCTCTAAAAATCCGCGTTCTACGGTGGGCACCGTTACCGAAATCTACGATTATCTGCGTCTGCTGTACGCGCGTGTGGGTACACCGCACTGCCCAATATGTAATAAGGAAATCAGTCAGCAGTCCACCGACCAGATTGTCGATACGGTGATGTCGCTTGAGGTGGGCAGTAAAATTCAAATACTTTCCCCCGTTGTAAAGGGCAGAAAGGGCGAACACACAAAGGAACTTGACAGTGCGCGTAAGTCGGGCTATGTCCGTGTAAGAATTGACGGCAATATATACGACCTTTCGGAAGAGATTAAACTTGAAAAGAATAAAAAGCATATGATTGAGGTGGTGGTTGACCGCCTTGTTATAAAACCCGAAATCCGCTCACGGCTTACCGACAGCATTGAAACCGCCGTATCTCTTTCAGGGGGACTGGTTGCGGTCGATGTTGTGGGCGGCGAGGAGATGCAGTTTTCACAAAGCTACGCCTGTGACGAGCACGGTATCAGCATCCCCGAACTCACCCCTACAATGTTTTCCTTTAATAACCCATTGGGTGCCTGTCCTACCTGTACGGGCATCGGTATGTTTATGAAAATCGACCCGCGCCTTATTATAAGCGATGAGGACAAGTCCCTTGTTGACGGCTGTATCAAGGCGGCAGGTTGGGGCGTTAATTCTTGGTTCAACCCCGACGCAGGTGCGGTGGCTGCGATGTATTATAAGGGCTTAAGCTTAAAATACGGCTTTGATATCAACACCCCTTGGCGTCAGCTTAGTGATGAAGCAAAAAATGCAGTGCTTTACGGCACGGGGGACGAAAAACTTGAACTTCACCGAAACACCGATTTTGGCGGCGGTGTTTATTATGCGGCATTTGAGGGTGTTGTAAACAACCTTCAGCGTAGGTATGAAAACACCAAAAGCGACTACGCAAGGGCAGAGTATGAAAGTTATATGAGTGAAAGCGAGTGCCCCGAATGTAAGGGTGCGCGTCTTAAACCCGAATACCTTGCGGTGACCGTCGGCGGAAAAAATATAATTGAATTTTGCGATATGTCGATTTTACAGGCGATGGAGTTTATTAAGGGGCTTAAATTTACCGCCCTTAATGAAATGATAGCAAAGCCGATTTTAAAGGAGATAAATTCCCGCCTTTCCTTCCTTTCAAGCGTAGGTCTTGACTACCTGTCGCTTTCGCGCTCGTCGGGTACACTGTCGGGCGGTGAAAGTCAGCGAATTCGCCTTGCTACACAAATCGGCTCGTCGCTTATGGGTGTACTTTATGTGTTGGATGAGCCAAGTATCGGTCTTCACCAGCGCGACAATGAGCGTCTGCTCGGTACACTCAAGCGCTTAAGGGACCTTGGCAACACGCTGATTGTGGTCGAGCATGATGAGGATACAATGCGCGCGGCAGATTATATTATAGACATCGGCGCGGGTGCGGGTATCCACGGCGGTAATCTTGTGTTCAGCGGCACACCAAAACAACTTGAAGACTGTAAAGAGTCCATTACCTCTGACTATCTTTTCGGCAGAAAGCGTATTGCCGTACCTGAAAAAAGGCGAAAGGGCAACGGCAACGCGCTTGTGGTAAAGGGCGCTGCAGAAAACAACCTTAAAAACATAAATGTAAAAATACCGCTTGGTGAGTTTGTGTGTGTTACGGGTGTTTCGGGCAGCGGCAAGTCTTCGCTTGTAAATGACATTATTTACAAGGTTTTAGCCAATAAATTAAACCGCGCAAAGACGATAGCGGGTAAATATAAAAGCATAGAGGGCATCGAATTTCTTGATAAGGTCATAAATATCGACCAGTCGCCCATCGGCAGAACACCGCGTAGTAACCCTGCAACCTATACGGGTGTGTTTAACGATATCCGCGAACTTTTTGCCAACACAAAGGACGCCAAGGCAAAGGGCTATGCCGCAGGAAGATTTTCCTTTAATGTAAAGGGCGGCAGATGTGAAGCCTGTTGCGGCGACGGTATTTTAAAGATTGAAATGCATTTTCTGCCCGACATTTATGTTCCGTGTGAGGTCTGCGGCGGCACACGCTACAACCGTGAAACCCTTAATGTTCGGTATAAGGGCAAAAACATATACGATGTGCTTGAAATGACGGTGGAGGAGGGAATGAACTTCTTTGAAAGCCATCCTAAAATCCACCGCAAACTAAAGACCTTGTTTGATGTAGGACTTGGATACATTAAAATAGGGCAGAGCGCAACCACCCTTTCGGGCGGCGAAGCGCAGCGTGTAAAACTTGCTACCGAACTGTCAAAAAGACCTACGGGCAGAACAATTTATATACTTGACGAGCCCACAACAGGTCTGCATACAGCCGATGTTCACCGACTTATCGATGTGCTGCAGCGACTTGTCGACGCGGGTAATACCGTGCTTGTAATTGAGCATAACCTTGATGTTATAAAGGTCGCCGACCATATTATCGACTTAGGGCCCGAGGGCGGCAGCGGCGGCGGCAGTATTGTATGCGCAGGTACTCCCGAAAAAATATGTGAGTGTGAGCAGTCGCATACAGGCCACTTCCTGAAGAAATTATTGTAAATTTACACATTATTCACCAATTACTAAGCATTAGTGTTAAAATGTAAAAAAAGGGGGCGGGTGTATGTTCGGCTATATCAGGGCAAGTAAGGGCGAACTTAAGGTTAAAGAGTACGAACTTTATAAGGCGGTCTACTGTTCGCTTTGTAAGGAACTTGGTAAAAGCTACGGCTTTTTGTCACGGCTGACACTCAGTTACGACTTTACATTTCTTGCGCTTCTTAATATGAGCCTTAAGGACACATCCGACACCTATGAACGAAAGCGCTGTGCCTTTAATCCGCTTAAAAAATGCAACTACTGTAAAAGCGGTGAAAATTTTAAAATGCCCTCGGCAGCGGCAATGATAATGATTTATTACAAAATTCTTGATAATATTGCTGACGAGCGGACATTTAAAAAGATAACTTATTTGATTTTAAAACCCATTTTCTCCCGTGCTCATAAAAAAGCGGCAGAAAAATACCCCGAAATTGAAGAGATTGTGCGTGAGTACACCTATGAACAAAGGTCGATTGAGGCGCAGAATAGCACGTCGCTTGACGCGGCGGCGCACCCGACTGCCAAAGCGATGTCACAAATACTTGCCCTTTGCAGTGATGATGAGACACAAAAGCGTGTCCTTGACCGCTTGGGCTACTGTGTGGGCAGATATATCTATCTGCTTGATGCCGCGTGTGATCTTGAACAGGATATAAAAAACGGCTCATACAATGTGCTTAAATCAGAACTTACGGGTGATGTGCGTGAGTATGCAAGGCAGCGAATTACCCCTCAACTGTATTTCTGTGCTAACGAAGCCGCCCGTGCACTCGAACTGCTTGATATAAAAAAGCATAAAGATATTTTAGGAAATATAATTTACCTTGGTCTTGAAGATACATTTTTAAAGGAGTTAAATAAATGAACGATCCGTATGCAGTATTAGGCGTTTCAAAAAACGCTACTGATGAAGAGATTAAGAATGCCTATCGCGAAAAGGCGCGAAAGTACCACCCCGACAACTATACCGATAACCCGCTTTCCGATTTGGCGGCTGAAAAAATGAAGGAGATAAATGATGCCTATGACAGCATTATGAACTCCCGCCGCAGCCATTCAAACACAAAAAGCGGCGGTTATAATGCGAATGCGCAGACCTCTTTTCCTGAGGTGCGTTCCCTTATAAATCAGGGCAGACTTGAACAGGCGCAGGAGGTGCTTGACGGTGTTCCGCCGCAGCGCCGCGATGCCGAATGGTATTTTTTGAACGGCACCGTGCTTTACAGACGCGGATGGTTTGATCAGGCATATACAAGCTTTGCAACCGCGGTAAGAATGAACCCCCAAAACGTAGAATACCGAAACGCAATGAACAATGCCCAGCGTCAGACAGGCGCACAGTATAATCCCTACCGTTCATACGGCGGCGGATGCAGCACCTGTGACGTGTGCCAAGGACTTATATGCGCCGATTGCTGCTGCGAATGTATGGGCGGCGACCTGATGCCCTGTTGTTAATGCTATGAAAAAAAGTAAAAAAATTGCGCTTTGCGGCATAATTGCCGCACTTTCGGCGATGATTATGTTTACAAGTCATTTTCCGTACCTTACCTATGCAATACCCGCCGTGGCAGGACTTTTTATTATGGTTCCGCTTATTGAGGTGGGCGCACTATGGGCGCTTGGCGCTTACTTTGCGGCGGCGGTAATTTCGCTTGTTACGGGCGAGATGCAGTCGGCAATACTGTTTGTTGCTTTTTTCGGCTACTATCCCGTTTTAAAGGCGGTTATCGAGCGGCTTAAAAGGCAAACGGCAGAATGGATATTAAAACTTTTGTGTTTTAATGCTGCAGCAGTCGTGTCATATTTTGTGATGAGTGTCATCCTTTCAATTCCACTCGGTGACCTTGCTGTGTGGGGTAAATACAGTCTGCTTGTCCTTTTATTACTTTGCAATATCGTGTTCGTGCTTTATGATATCGGCATTTCGCGTGTGGCATCGTATTATATAGTTCATCTGCACGACAGGGTAAAAAGAATACTTAAATAATTTATAACCGTAAGAAAATTTTTAAATTCTTACGGTTTTTCGTTTACTTTTACCTTCTTTTGCTGTAAAATAATATAATGAATGAAAAGGCAGGTGAGGGTATGAAAAAAATCGTTGTAATCGGCGGCGGCGCCGCAGGGCTTAAAGCGGCAGCCTCGGCGGCATTTTGCCTTAAGGAAAGGCAACACACAATAACCGTTGTTGAAAAAAATTCCCGTATGGCGCGAAAGGTTATGATAACGGGCAAGGGAAGATGTAATGTTACAAACAACTGCGATGTAAACACCCTCATTTCCGCTACCACTAAAAACGGCAAATTTTTGTATTCCGCATTTAACAATTTTAATTCGCAGGATACAATGTCATATTTTGAAAGTATGGGCGTACCGCTTAAGACCGAGCGCGGAAACCGCGTTTTTCCCGTTTCCGACAAGGCGGTGGATATAGTGGATGCACTGGTAAAGCCTGTTAAAAAGACCTGCAATATTGTTGAGGGAAAAGCCGAAAGTATAATCTCGCCAAACGGTAAAGTCCGTGCAGTAAAACTTGCCGATGGCAGAATACTTGACGCCGACTGCGTAATACTTGCTACAGGCGGTATGTCATATTCGCTTACGGGCTCTACGGGTGACGGCTATAAAATGGCGGCGGCACTCGGTCATACCGTAACGGCACTTACACCCTCGCTTGTGGGACTTGAGTGTCACGAGGGCTTTTGCACCCGCCTTGCAGGGCTATCGCTTAAAAATGTGACACTTTCGGTTTTTGAAAGCGGAAAAAAGAAACCGATTTTCAAGGAAATGGGTGAAATGCTTTTCACCCATACGGGCATATCGGGACCGCTGACACTAAGCGCGTCGGCGCACATACGAAATATCGGCAAGAAAGAATATTTTGCCGAAATTGACCTGAAACCCGCTTTGGACGAAAATCAACTTGACAAGCGTATTGTGCGTGACTTCCACGACTCGCTTAATAAAGATTTTGCAAATTCGCTTGACAATTTACTGCCTAAAAGCATAATTTCGGTTATAATAAGTATGTCGGGCATTTCACCGCATACAAAGGTAAATCAGATAAGCCGTGAGCAACGGCAGTCACTTGTAAGCGCGATTAAGCATTTCAGACTTAATATAACGGGATTTCGCCCCATTGAAGAGGCTATTATAACAAGCGGCGGAATATCGGTTAAGGAAATTGATCCTGCGACTATGATGTCACGGCTTGTAAAGGGACTGTTCTTTGCGGGTGAGATAATTGATGTCGACGCATATACAGGCGGCTTTAATCTGCAGATTGCGTTTTCAACTGGATTCCTTGCGGGTGAAAGCGCCGCAAATTATGAGGAGGATTTATAAATATGATTTCTATTGCACTTGACGGTCCTGCAGGCGCAGGTAAAAGCTCACTTGCAAAATCAGCCGCAAAGGAGCTTGGTTTTATTTATGTTGACACCGGCGCACTTTATAGGGCGGTCGGCCTTAAATTCAGCAAATTAGGTCACGATACCGACCTTAACTGTGATATTGAATCGGTGCTTAAAGGTACCGATATCGGCATTAAATTCATCGACGGCTCACAGCATGTCTTTCTTGACGGTGAGGACGTGTCGGACGATATCAGAACACCACAGGCGTCAATGATGGCGTCAGCCGTTTCTGCAAAACCGCCCGTACGCGCGTTTTTACTTGAAATGCAAAGAAAACTTGCCCGTGAAAACAATGTGCTTATGGACGGCAGGGACATCGGCACCGTGGTCCTTCCAAATGCTACGGTCAAGGTGTTTGTTACCGCCTCGGCTGAGGAACGCGCCGACCGCAGATACCGTGAACTTACCCAAAAGGGAATGGATGTAAATTATCAGGATATTTACGATGATATTGTAAAGCGTGACTACAACGATTCCCACCGTGAAATAGCGCCTTTAAAACCTGCCGATGATGCCGTAATATATGATACTACGGGCAATACACTCGAACAGTCGCTTGAGGGTTTGCTTAAACTTTTGGATGAGAGGTTAAACTGATTTGAAGATAACACTGGCAAAAACTGCGGGGTTCTGCTTCGGGGTGAACCGCGCGGTGCAGATGGTATACGAACTTGTTGAAAAGGACGAGCGGGTATGCACCTTAGGGCCGATAATTCATAACAGTCAGATGGTGGATGAGTTAAAGGCAAAGGGTGTGCGCATTGTCACTTCACCTGACGAGGTAGATGAGGGTGAAACTCTGGTTATCCGTTCGCACGGCGTTGGCGCAGATGTATATTCTGCCGCCGCTGATATGGGGGTAGCGTTGTGCGACGCTACCTGTCCTTTTGTTGCAAAGATACATAAAATCGTAGCAGATGCTTCGGCAAAGGGCGACACAATTTTAATCGCGGGGGACCGAAATCATCACGAGGTAATCGGCATTATCGGTCACTGCACCGGCGACTGTTATGTCTTTTCATCGGGTGAAGAACTTGAAAAATTACTCGAAAATCACCCCGAATTTAAGGAAAAGGCGCTTTCTGTGGTCTCGCAAACGACTTTTAATGCAAAAAAATGGACTTTTTCGCAAGAAATTCTCAAAAAAGTATGTACAAATGCGAAAATTTTTGATACAATATGTGTTGCTACCTCAACTCGCCAGAGTGAAGCGCGTGAACTTGCAGCAGTCAATGATGTTATGGTTGTTATCGGCGGCAGGCACAGTTCAAACACCGTCAAGTTATTTGAGGTGTGTTCGGCACTCTGCAAAAATACCCATTTGATTGAAACCGCGGCGGAACTTTCTGCCGATTGGTTTTCAAAAGCAGATAAGGTTGGGGTTGTCGCTGGCGCATCTACGCCGGCGGGTATTATAAAGGAGGTTATTAAAACCATGTCGGAAATTTTACAACCGGTTGATGAACAGATGGAGGGAAATGAAACTGTTCAAAAGAATTTTGAGGAAATGACAGATGAGGAAGCATTTGAGGCTTCGCTCAGCAGCCTTACAGGTGACCAGAAGGTATGCGGTACAGTTGTTGCCGTTAACGCTTCTGAAATCACTGTGGACATCGGCAGAGGTGTAACAGGTTACATCAGCGCTGACGAATATTCGTCTGATGCTAATGTCGATTTGTTAAGCGAAGTTAAGGTTGATGATAAGCTTAACCTTATCATTATGAAAATTAATGATCAGGAAGGAACCGCAATGCTTTCAAAGCGTCGTTACGATGCGATTGCCGGTTGGGACAATATAGTTGCCGCTAAGGATTCTGGCGAAGTACTCCACGGTGTTGTTCGTGACATTGTTAAGGGCGGCGTAGTAGTTTATTCCAACAATGTTCGCGTATTTATTCCCGCATCACAGGCTACCGTTACAAGAAACGAGCCTATCGAAGACCTTAAGGGTAAGGAAGTTGACTTCCGCATTATCGAAATCGGCCGCGGCCGCAGAGCAGTCGGCTCTATCCGCAGCGTACTTCTTGACGCCCGTAAGGAAGCAGAAGAAAAGGTATGGGCAAACATTGCTGAGGGTGACCGTTTCACAGGCACAGTTAAGTCACTTACAAGCTACGGCGCATTTGTTGATATCGGCGGCGTTGACGGTATGGTACATATCTCTGAACTTTCTTGGACCCGTATCAAGAATCCGTCTGAGGTGGTTGCTGTCGGCGACACTATCGAGGTTTATGTTAAGGCGCTCGACACTGAAAAGAGAAAGATTTCTCTCGGTTATAAGAAGGCAGAGGATAATCCTTGGGCTATCTTCCAGAGCAACTACAATGTTGACGATGTTGTTACCGTTAAGATTGTAAGTATGACAACCTACGGCGCATTTGCAAGAATTATCCCTGGTGTTGACGGACTTATTCACATCTCTCAGATTGCAAATAAGCACGTTGTTAAGCCTCAGGACGAGCTTTCTATCGGTCAGGAGGTTGAGGCGAAGATTACAGCCGTTGACCTTGAGAAGAAGCGTGTAAGCCTTTCAATCCGCGTTCTGCTCGATGACGAGGTAGTAGCCGAAGAAACAGAAGAAGCCGCAGCAGAGGAAACTGTGGTTGAAGCAGCAGAGGAAGTAGTTGCTGAAGAAGTTGCAACCGAAGAAGCAGTTGCCGAAGAGGTTGTTGCTGAAGAAACAGTAGCAGAAGAAACTGCTGAATAATTTGTATTATAAAATCACGCCCAAAATTTTGGGCGTGATTTTAATAGTCATAATTAATCATACGAGGTGATTATTATGTTTAGGCTGACGAGAGTCGAACCCGTTACGGTTTCGCTCGCCGCCTTTTATCGCCTTACTTGCGCTTATTTTTGTAAGGCGACAGCCTTACTGCAAATTTCACGCTTCGCCTTTCAAAAAAAGGCGGCTGTGAGAAACTCTTTGACCTGCCAAATAAATAATTTTTTGAAAAGGTGAAGTCGAAGAACGCAGTAATACTGCCGTATTACAAGTGATGAGACAAGAAAGGGCAAAAAATTATTATTTGTCAGGCGTGACGGGTTCAACTCTCGTCAGCCTATATAAACATCCAAAAAACCGCACAATGTGACAATTTTCGTACACCCGATATATTATAATTTAACAAAACAAACCAAAGGAGCAAAAAAATGAACGAAGCCTTTACAAGCTGCTGCTTTACGGGATACAGACCTGGTAAGTTCCCCTTTAAGCTCGACGGCAAATCCAAGGAATACATAAAATTTGAAAACGACCTGACACAGAAAATTTTTGAACTTATAGAAACGGGCTGCCACACCTTTTACAGCGGTATGGCAATGGGTTTTGACATTATTGCGGCGGAAAGCGTACTGCTGGCGCGCAGTGGATACAAAGAGGCGCCCATAAAACTTGTGTGTACAATCCCCTTTATTAAGCAGAGCGATACCTTCAGCTATGAATGGCGCAAACGGTATAAGGATGTATTGGCACTTGCAGATCAGGTTTTACTAACCTCCGACGATTATTACAAGGGTTGTTATGCATACCGCAACAAGATTATGGTCGACTATTCAGACTATGTGCTTACATGGTATGACGGAAAACCGGGCGGTACTAAAAACACGATTGAGTACGCAAAAAAACTTGGCAGACACATAATTAATTTAAATGAGGATATTGCTGACAACCCAAATATGTCATTCACAGAAATTTTCCTTGAATAATAACCGAAAATGTATTAAAATAGATACAGCAAATTTACATAAAGGGGTGAATCGGCAATGCAGATTACAGAAGAAATACTGCGTAAGCGCTTTTCAAGAAATTTAAGCACTTTTAGAAAATCGCTTGGTATGACTCAGCTTGAGCTTGCCGAGAAACTTAATTATTCGGATAAATCGGTTTCAAAGTGGGAACGCGGCGACGGCCTTCCCGACCTTGCGGTGTCGGCATATCTTGCCGAAATTCTTGGCGTTACGATAAACGACCTTATAGATGAAAAGCCAAAGAAAATTCTGCTTACAAGGAACAAGCTTATTATCACACTTCTCTCAATCGGCGTGGCGTGGCTTGTGGCTACTGTAATGTTTGTGCTGTTTGCGATAATATTGCCTGATTTTAAGTCGTGGCTTTTTTACATATACGCAATTCCTGTAAGCGCTATTGTAGCAATTGTTTTTTCTTATATATGGTGGGGAAAGATACCTCGATTCCTTTCGGTATCGCTGTTAATCTGGTCAATACCGATTTGCATTATGGTTACCCTCCCTGTCGCGCGTATGTCACTTATATTTATTATAGCCGCGGTTATGCAGATTTTAACTATCCTTTGGTTTCTTATTAAAAAGAATAAGTAATAATAAAAAAAGTAACGGCACCCTTATAATAGGGTGCCGTCATTTTCTTTGTTATCCTATAATATAAATTTCAACATTTCTTCTGCCGAAAGCATTACATGCCGCCTGACTTGTAAAGAACAGGTCAACATTGTTAGGTCTTGAATTAATAAAACCGCCCGTATCGGCCGCAACGGCATAACCGTAAATATAGGTGCCGTCACTCGATTTAATATACATCTTTGTGCCGTAAGGAATTACATTGGGATTTACAGCGATATATCCCGGCTGAGGCGCCACACCCGTTGAACAATTATTGCCTGTATAGGTGTAAGCCGTAGCCTGAACGGTTATATGCTTTGTAAAGTTTATGGGGTTGCCGTTTGCGTCAAGCTCGATAGGTGACGCAGGCTTAAGCGTAGATATTGATTTTACCTGATCGCTTGTAATAACGGCAGCCTTCGGCTTTTTAGTGCCTATGGTCTGTGTGCCGCTTACCGCCTCACTTAAAGTAATTGTGCTGTCGATAACCGTCTCAACAGTGACACCGTTTACCACCTTAGCGGTATAGTTAATCTGCTGCAGTCCGTCGGTTCCTGCCTTAACGGTCTTGGTACCCTCGTCATATCTGCTTGAATAAACAGTTTTAAGTGTATACGGAATAACTTCAGTATAACTGCCCGAAACATAATTAATATCGGTATAGTCAATATATAATGTGTCAATTACAAGTGTATCGGCGGCGGGCTGTACCATATCAAATTCGTCAACCGTGTATCCTGCATTGGAAAGAATTTCACCAACGGTTGCCTTGGTTGTATTTACCTCAACCGTTTCATCCCCAACGGTAATATATACCGGAAAGGTGTAGGCTAAGGTTACATTTGCCTTATTGCCTGAAAAATCACAGCTTAGAACCTTATACTTACTCGACTCAAACCCTGCGGAATTAATCGCAAAATCAACATCGCTTGATAAGGTGTGTATTGTTTTTGTTTTCTCACCGTCTGTTACGGTGTATATATTAACGGAATGGAATAATAAAGCTGCTGCACAGATTCCGGCAATAACAAGCATTGCCATCAGCGGAATGCGCTTTTGCATAGCACTTGCAAACTTGGCGCTGCCGCTTTTAATCATTTTAAGCATCTAACGACTCCTTTTTTGTTAGGCTAACGAGAGCACATAAATGAGTGCTTTTGCACTGCATGAAACATTTTACTACCCTAAAATCACTATGTCAAACATAAAACCGAGTCAAGTTTTGTGCAACCTGCCCAATAAAATGCAATTTTCAAAAGGTTACAAAGTTGTAACCTTTGCTTTTTTGGAAATAATTGTCATTTTTTGACATACAACTTGTGCAACTCTCCAAAATTTACATCCGTAGCGTTTTAGAGGTATCGACACCAAAAGTATTTACCATTTTAAGCAATATAATACACTTTACAAAAAGGCTTGGTCGTGATATTATAATTATTAGCGGTCTATCCTGTCGAATTATGTATATACAGGTTAGATTGTGTAAAATAAGGAGGGAATATTTATGAAAATGGTCTACCACGTAGAAGACAAACCCAAATTTGGGCAGATGCTAGTCTTCGCATTCCAGCAGTTGCTTGCAATTATGGCGGCTACTATTGCAGTTCCGGTAATCATTGGCAATGGTATGAGCATTGCGGCAGCTTTGTTCGGCGCTGGTTTAGGAACACTTGTATATGTCCTTTTCACCCGCGGAAAGAGTCCTGTATTCTTAGGCTCATCCTTCGCATTCCTAGGCTCTATGGCAGCAGCCTTTGCAGGCGCTGTATCGGCACAGGCAGGTTTTGCAGGCCTTATCATCGGTGCTGTACTTGCAGGTCTTGTTTATGTAATAATTGCAATACTTGTTAAACTTGTCGGTGTTAATTGGCTTAACAAAATTATGCCTCCCGTTGTTATCGGACCGACAGTTGCTATCATCGGTCTCTCCCTTGCAGGTAATGCTGTAGGTGACCTTCAAACACCTGATGTCGAGGGCGGTAACACTCTCATCGCTGTTCTTTGCGGTCTTGTAACACTTGTTGTTGTAACACTCTGTTCTACATACGGCAAGAAGATGTCAAGACTTATCCCCTTTATTATTGGTATTATAGCAGGTTATGCACTTGCTGCCGTATTCACAGTAATCGGTAATGTTACAGGTAACGATGCGCTTAAGATTATTGATTTCGCACCCATAACTGCTCTCTGGGCAAACGGCGTTAACTTCGGAACATTCGTATCCGTTCCCGAATTTACATTCCTTAAAGCAATTCAGGGTGTTAAGGATATTGACTTGTCCTACATCGGAACTATTGCAGCAGCATACGTTCCCGTAGCATTAGTTGTATTTGCTGAACATGTTGCCGACCACAAGAACATCTCCTCTATTATTGAGCGTGACCTTCTTGAAAAACCCGGTCTTCACAGAACACTTCTCGGTGACGGTATCGGCTCTATGATAGGTGCAATTTTCGGCGGATGCCCCAACACCACATACGGTGAGTCGGTTGCATGTGTTGCCATTACAAGAAATGCATCGGTTGTAACAATTATCACAACTGCATTTATGGCAATCGTTGTTTCCTTTGTATCCCCCATTATTGCATTCTTAAGCTCTATCCCCGCTTGCGTTATGGGCGGTGTTTGTATGTCGCTTTACGGTTTCATCGCAGTTTCAGGTCTTAAGATGCTGCAGCCCGTTGACCTTAACGACAACAAAAACCTCTTTACTGCTTCGGTAATTCTTATCGCAGGTATCGGCGGTCTTGCGCTGACATTCGGCAAGATAACAATTACATCTATTGCTACCGCGCTTATTCTCGGTATCATAGTAAACACCATTCTTTCCTTTAAAAAGGCTGAAAAGACCGAAGAATAATATATTATAGCAAAAATTTACCCGCCCTTTCAGAGTTCTGAAAGGGCGGGTTTTTTATGTCCTATAAGACCTTATTTATTATTTGTAAAGCGGTCCGTAACTTTCACAAGCGCGGTAGTCCTGACCTTCCTTATCCATACCGAATGCATTCCAAGCAGCAGGACGGAAAATATCCTCTTCAGGAACATTGTGCATACATACAGGAATACGAAGCATTGAGCACATTGTAATAAGGTCAGCACCGATGTGACCGTAGCTGATAGCGCCGTGGTTAGCACCCCAGTTATTCATTACATCGTATGCGGTCTTGAAGGGGCTACCCTCCTTACCGTCGCAACGCGGAGCAAACCATGTGCAAGGCCATGTGTAGTCGGTACGCTTCCAAAGGGTATCGGTAACCTCATCAGGAAGATTAACAGTCCAACCCTCAGCAATCTGAAGAACGGGACCTAAGCCTTTAACAAGGTTGAGTCTTATCATAGTAGCGGGCATTTCTGCCTTTGTTACAAAGCGGGATGAGTAACCGCCGCCACGGAAGTAGCCGAGGTCAGCAAAGTTCCATGTAGTAGCGTCCATAATAGCCTTCTGGTCAGCCTCTGTCACATCATACCAAGGCTTCATAACACCGTTGCCGTTTTCATCCTTAGCCTCGCCGCAAGCATCGATACAGCAAGCGCCTGAGTTAATAAGATGGATGAAACCGCCGTTTTCCTTAGCAACGCCCTCAATATCATAACCGGTAGCGCGTTTAACCGCCTCACCGCTCCAATATGTACGAACATCGGCAAACATCTGGGGACGGTTTGTAAGTAACTTCATAAACAGCATACCAAGACCGTTGAGAACATCGTTTTCGGTAGCAAGGATATACGGCTCACGAGCGCCGTTCCAGTCGAATGAAGAATTGAGCATTGCCTCAGGGAAGTCGCAGTTGGGATAGAAGTCGGTCCACTGACGCTGACCCTGGAAGCCCGCAGCAATCGCATTGTGGCCAACCATTTCCTCTTCACAGCCCTCAGGGAGATTCTGATTACCGTTCATAAGGTCTTTGATGATAACCATCATCTTAACAACAAATTCCCACTGAGCGTCCTTTTCTTCGCGTGACTTTTGAAGTTCCTCAGGATTCTTATCAAAGCCTTCTTTGCAGTTAGCCTTAACCCAAGCAAGTGCCTTTTCGTATTCAGCCTTGTCATAAACCTCCTCGGTCATTCGGCGGATGATTTCCACCTCATCAACCGATTCAACACGCATTCCAAGATATGATTCGATGAAATCGGGGTCAATTATAGAGCCGCCGATTCCCATGCATATAGAACCAATCTGGAGATATGACTTACCGCGCATAGTAGCGGTAGCAACTGCAGCGCGCGCAAAGCGTAAAAGCTTTTCCTTAACATCTTCGGGGATGTTTTCAACCTCATCAAGATTTTGTACATCATGACCGTAAATGCCAAATGCAGGAAGTCCCTTTTGTGCGTGGGTAGCAAGTACAGATGCAAGGTATACAGCACCCGGACGCTCTGTACCGTTAAAGCCCCAAACGCCCTTAATGGTCATAGGATCCATATCCATGGTCTCAGCGCCGTAGCACCAGCAGGGTGTAACGGTGAGTGTAATATCAACGCCTGCCTTCTTAAACTTATCAGCACAAGCAGCAGCTTCACCAACGCGTCCGATTGTAGTGTCAGCAATAACTACCTTAACAGGTTCGCCGTTTGAATATTTGAGGTTTTCCTCAAACAGTTTCTTGGCAGCCTTAGCCATTGCCATGGTTTGCTCCTCTAAAGACTCGCGGACCTTTAACACACCGCGACGGCCGTCGATAGTAGGTCTTATACCTATTACCGGATAATCGCCGATTAATCTTGATTTGCTCATAAAAACACTCCTTATCAATCATTTTTATTTATAATATATAAAAAAACTATATTATATTATTATTTTATCATTGATTTTTACCTACTGCTTGTTGTATAATTATAAAAAGTATGACGATATTCACTTTTTGGGGGTAGTTTTATGAATAATTCCGCTTTCCATGAACAGCGGCTTCGCGGCACCTTTGATTTCCCTGTCGAATTTCATTATGTTGACTCTGCCCACCCGCAGTATGAAATGCCGTTTCACTGGCACGCTGATTACGAGTTCATTTATATATTACAGGGCGAATTTAACCTCCTGCTCGACGGCAAGGATATGCCGCTTAAAGCGGGGGATGTTGCACTGGTGCAGGGCGGTATAGTGCACGGCGGTATGCCAAAGGACTGCATTTATGAATGTCTTGTATTAGATATCTTTAATCTGCTTGACAACAGCACAGTCTGTCAAAATCAACTGCAAACCGTTTTAGATAATGACAATGCCATAGTAACCGCCTTTGCGGAGGGCACCCCTGTAAATCGACTTGCAAACTCTATGTTTGAAGCGTTAGAAAAGGAATATGCAGGTTACGAGCTTACAGTAAAGGGACTTTTGCTGCAGATACTGGGTGAGATTATTAAGGGCAGACTTTACAGCGCTAAAGGCGATGTTAAAAGCTATACTGTAAGGCGTACCGAACAGCTTAAGAGTTCGCTCAGGTATATTCGCAAAAACTATTATCGCACCGTAACACTTGAAGAACTTGCAGCCGAGGCGAATATGTCGCCGAAATATTTCTGCAGATTTTTTAAGGATATGGTAAACCGCTCACCGATAGATTATCTTAATCACTACCGTATTGAGCGCGCCTGCGGTATGCTTATAAGCAGTGAGCAATCGGTCACCGAAATTGCCCTTGACTGCGGTTTCAATGACCTGTCATATTTCATTAAGACCTTTAAGCGTTACAAGGGCGTATCGCCTAAGCAATATCAAAAATCATATAAATAAAAAATAAACTGACTTTTCGTTTTAAGAAAAAGTCAGTTTATTTTTTGCCGAAAGCATAAACCTTTATTATGACAAAGGTTATCGGTCCGCCCGCCATAGCAGCCAGAACGGTTGCCCAGAACTGCGGTAGCTCCATCGTGTTTATCGTGATAAAGGTCACAAGGAAATATATTATAAAATTAGGAATGTAAGAAACTCCAAAACGAATATATCTGCTAAGCGTGGGGGTTGTTTTAAAAATAACCCTGCAGCTTATGAAAAAGCCGATTGTCAGTGCAATAAAATAACCCAGCACCGCCGCCACATTTTCCTGCATAACAAAGTGCGCTAACCAGGAAAAAAACGCGTCATTGAATGTGTTAACAACTCCAAGCAAACAAAATTCGACAAACTTCTTACTTAAAAATGTTCTCTTAATCTTTTGAAGTAATTGGACTATTTCAATGCACCGTCCTTTCCTTTAATATCCTCATTATATAATTATTATATCAAAAACAAATTAAAAAGCAAGTTTAATGTTGACTTTACCGTCTGCTTGCGATAAAATTAATAGGCACAAATCAGATACGCCCATATAGTTCAATGGATAGAATAAGGTCCTCCTAAGACTTAGATGTAGGTTCGATTCCTACTATGGGTGCCAAAAAGCACTGCTTTAAGCAGTGCTTTTTATCCAATCCGACAGGATTGGTATGTCATCGCCCGTAAGGGTGTATGTAATCACCATCAGGTGTATGTCATCACACTTTCGCATATATTTTCCTGTCGTATTGATTACATACCAACTGCGTTGGATGACATCTAACACTGCGTGTTGATTACATACAATGCTTCGCATTGATTAATAGGAATTTTATTTTCTGGTAGGATTTGCACCCTAAGCCCTCCCC
>JAZRPH010000004.1:0-24419 GCA_045649125.1 Acutalibacteraceae bacterium
AACCATATCCAGATGGGAATAGGTGACGGTGTGATACCGTCAATACTTAATCAGAACATATATGACGATGTCTGCATTATCAAGGATGAGGAGGCAATACAGGCATCCAAAGACCTTGCCTCAAAAGAGGGAATTATGTGCGGTATCAGCAGCGGTACAAATGTTGCTGCCGCTATGAAGTTGGCAAAACTGCTTGGCAAAGGAAAAACGGTAGTTACGGTTTTACCAGACACTGCTGAAAGATATTTTTCAACCCCATTATTTGAATAAAAACAGAGCCGAAATATTTCGGCTCTGTTTTTAAATGCATCACTTTGTTAATCACACTCTGCTGCGCAACCTACATAACATGCTGTTGACGTTAACATAAGCGTAAAGAATGCTGCAAGTAATCCTACGACTATGGCGCCTAAGACGCTTGTTGCGGCAAAACCTACAGCTATAAGCAAAACAGAGGTAAGAATTGTTCCTAAAATACCCGTTTTCAATAACTTTAGATTAAAGCAGCAACAGTCGCGGGTGTTACGTGTCACCGCACCTGTCAGCGCCAGAAGTATTGCAAGGAACAACACTGCGATACCAAATGCAACTATAAAAAATACAGTTGTTAAGGTAATTATTGCAGTAAACTGCAATATGGCAGCGACGATGCCTACAATTATACTTGCCGCAATTGCAATAAATGCACAGTCGACTCTTTTTCTGCAACCGTAATCACTCATATACATTCACCTCAATTTATTAATTAGGTTGTTTAAGACCTTACAACATTATATGAAAAATACAGACGCGGGTTAATGCTTACTGCATATATAGATGCGTAAAATATTTGGTGTAAAATATTGACTTTTACTATAAAAAAAGATAATATAATAGATATAAAGGATGGTGTTGTTTCTTGGGTAAAACTGTTACAATCTGCTTTGCCAACAATAAGGGCGGAAGCGGAAAATCCACCACCTGCTGTAATGTGGGTTATGAACTTTCGCGTATGGGCTACCGCGTACTGCTTGTCGACGGCGATATGCAAATGAACCTGTCACTGTCGTTTTTTTCGGAGGATAAGGTGCTTGAAACCGCCCAAAACGGCGCAAACATCTACACCGCCGTAAGTGAGCAAAAATCTATTGAAGATTACATAACACCCACCGAATATGAAAATCTTGATATGGTGCTTTCTTCAAGCTTGATGAGCGGCATTGAGTATGAGCTTTTTACAAAATGGCAGCGCGAACTTATTTTAAGCAAATGTTTAAGCGCGGTTAAGGAAAGCGGAAAGTACGATTTTATTCTTATGGACGCGCCGCCAACGCTTGGCGGATGGGTAATGAATATGCTTTGCGCGTCCGATTATCTGCTCATTCCTGTGGAGGCTAGTCCTTGGGGACTTTTCGGCCTTGCAAATATGTTTGAATTTTTTGCTTCCGTTCGGCAGATAAACCCCGATGTTTCATTGCTTGGTGTCGCAATAACCAAGGTTGATTCCCGTAAAAACTATTTCAGACAGACTATTGAGGCGCTGCAAAATACCGACGGCGTACATCTTTTTGAAAACTATATTCGCGTTGATAGTTCTATTGAGTGGGCTCAGGACAACAGTAAACCCGTAGCCGCGTTTAAATCGGGCGCAAGAAGCGCTAAGGAATACCGCGAACTAACAAAGGAGGTTTTGTCACTTGTCAATCGGTAAAAACAGTATTGCACGTGCTGTCGGTGCAACACAGACGGCAGCAGTTAAAAAGGCAGAAGAAAAAACTAAGATTGTGACAACTGTCCAAATTGACAGCATTACACTGCTTTCGAAACAGACCGAGGGAAATCTTGACGCTATGATAAAAAGCGTTAAAAAGCACGGTGTTTTAGTACCTGTGCTGCTTGCAGGCGGAACTGACGGCAAACTTTGGCTGGTTGACGGCGCACGCCGACTTGCAGCCGCAAAGGCGGTTGGCGAAGGTGAGATTTCCGCTGTTATAGTAAGTGTGGAAAACAAGGCGGCAGCCACCCGTATGGCAAAGGAAATATCAGAACTTTCTTATATACCCGATGAAATTCGTGAGGCTAAGTTTAAGGTGCTTTGTGTAAAGGACCACGACCTACCGTCATATTTACTTTGATTACATATAGAAGAGGTTATAAATAATGAATGTTGTATGTTTGGATATGGAGGGCGTTTTAGTCCCTGAAATTTGGATTGCTTTTGCTAATGAGGTTGGCATTCCCGAACTTAAGCGTACCACCCGTGATGAGCCTGATTACGATAAGCTTATGAAATACAGACTTGATATTTTAAAGCAGCACGGACTGGGCATTAAAGAAATTCAGGAAACAATTTCAAAAATCAATGTTATGGATGGCGCTAAGGAGTTTCTTGACGAGCTTCGTTCAATTACACAGGTAATTATTTTAAGTGATACATTTGAACAGTTTGCAACACCCCTTATGGAAAAACTTGGTTGGCCGACGATTTTCTGCAACACCTTGGAAATTGCAGAAAACGGTGAGATAACAGGCTACAGAATGCGTTGTGAAAAATCAAAACTTACCACCGTTAAGGCTTTGCAGTCTTGTGGTTTTGAAACAATAGCCGCAGGTGACAGTTTTAATGATCTTGGTATGATAACCGCCAGCAAGGCAGGTTTCCTGTTTAAAAGTACAGAGCAGATTAAAAAAGATTATCCTGAACTGCCTGCTTACGACGAGTATGATGACCTGCTTGCCGCGATTAAGGCCGTATTGTAGTTTTAAAAAGCAACAGGAATGCCTGTTGCTTTTTGCCATAAAGAAGGTATTGTATGGAAAGTAAATTTACGCAAAATATGACGGTGCTGTTAAGCCACTGCGACAGCACAAAGCGTCTTAGTATACCAAGTATGTTTTCAATTTTTATGGACGCCGCAACACTTCATGCTCAGCGTCTTGGCATCGGCTCTGATACATTGGGACCAAAAGGACTTTTTTGGGTGGCTGTGCGTACAAGACTGCGCATTTATGAAAGGCCTGAAATGATGGACAATATAACCGTCTGTACTTGGCCTGAGGTTGCGGGTAAAATTCGCTGTAACCGTGACTATCTTGTCACGATGGGTGATAAAAGACTGATAGAGGGTAAAACCGAATGGGCAATAATTGAACTTGATAGTGGAAAACCCTACAGAACACAGCAGATTTATCCTGATGGATTTGAGTATTGTCCTGAGTTAGCAATACCCGAACCGTTTGAAAGAATGAATGATATGTGCGCCGAAAGTACACCGTTTGCCACACATTGCGTAACGGCTGCCGACCTTGACTTTGGTGGTCATATGAATAATGCCGCGTATATCAGGGCGTTAATGTCATCTTTTTCGTCTGAAGAGTGGCAGTCACTTAACATAACCGACATCGAAATTGCATATAAAAATCAGTGCTATGAGGGTGATGTTATCGAACTTCGCCGAAAAACTGTTGACAAAACAACCTATATTACTATGGGCGGTTCCGACGGTAAGATATTGGCGCTTATAAAAATTTTATAAATATTTTTCGCGTTTGTGACCAATACTTAATGCGAGGAGTGTTGGTTTATGATTCATGAAGATACTATAAAATTATTGCGTGAGTGTGACGCAGGCATTAAAATGGGCGTGGGCTCTATTGATGACGTATTGGACCATGTGGAAAACGCCGATTTAAAAAGTCTGTTAACTACCTGCAAAAAAGAGCACGAAAAGCTTGACCGTGAGTTAAGACAGTTGCTGCATAAGTATAACGATGAGGGTAAGGATCCCAACTTTATGGCAGAAAATATGGCAAAGATGAAAACGGGTGTAAAACTTGGTATTAAGGATACCGATAACACCGTTGCCGACCTTATGACAGACGGCTGTAATATGGGGGTTAAATCGCTTAACCGCTACCTTAATCAATATGCCGCAGCGGATGAAGTGTCTAAGGATATAACTAAACGGCTTATAAATCTTGAGGCGCAACTTGCCGTTGATATGAGAAAATTCTTATAACAGATATAATGGTGATGGGGTGAAGGTATGATAAAGAACAGAATTGCAAGGTTGCAAAATGTTTTGAAAACAGGGGAGGCATTTATCATAACCTCCCCATCCAACCGATTTTATTTGACGGGTGTAAATACCAGCGCAGGTACGGTGCTTATAACACCCGATGATGCCGTATTTTTTATCGATTTCAGATACTACGAAAATGCAAAGCGCACGGTTAACAGTTGCCGCGTTGTCCTTAATTCCAAAGGACTTGACGATGTCGTTTGTGCTTGTAATGATGCAAAGATTAAGACGGTTTATCTTGAAACTTCACACATCAGCATTTCAGAGTACAACCGTTACTGTAAGAATTTTGAGGGTATGTCGGTATCAAATGAAAATATTCTTGACTGTAAGCTTGGGTTAATGCGTGCGGTAAAAAGTGAAGAGGAACTCAGACTGATAAAGCAGTCGCAGTTTCTTACTGACCAAACATTTGAATACATAACTGAAAGGATAGAGGCAGGCCGCACCGAGCGTGATATAATGCTTGATATGGAGTTTTTTATTCGTAGGTTAGGCTCTGACGGCGTGTCCTTTGATTTTATCGTGGTATCGGGTAAAAATTCTTCGCTTCCACACGGCGTACCGACAGAAAAGGTTGTAGAAAAGGGCGACTTTGTCACTATGGACTTTGGCGCCGTAGTAGGCGGCTATCGCAGTGATATGACACGGACTGTTGCGGTAGGCAGTGTCAGTGACGAACAAAAAAGGGTTTATGATACTGTACTGAAAGCGCAGATTGAGGCCTTTAGTGCCATTAAAGGCGGTGTTGTTTGCAGTGATATTGATAAAATTGCGCGTGATATAATTTATGATGCCGGATACAAGGGTTGCTTCGGTCATTCGCTTGGCCACAGCGTCGGGCTTGATGTCCACGAAAGCCCCAACTTTTCACCCGTATGTCATGAAAAATTACCTGTAGGTGCAGTCATTACGGTAGAGCCGGGAATATATATAGAAAACAAATTCGGTGTTCGCATTGAGGATATGGTTTTTGTCACCGAAAACGGAGCGGAAAATCTCACTAAAAGCACCAAAAAATTGATGATTCTTTAAAAAAATAAGCCTTTTTGCAGAAATTTGAGGAAATTTTGCAAAAAGGCTTTTCAAATGCAAAAAAATATGTTATTATATATTGACATAATTATAACAATCTTTAATTATGCCTTGTTACAAGCAAAAAGGAGGATACTGTTAATGAAAAAGAAAATCAGCAAGCTCCCCTTTAAAGGAACTGCCGAACAGGAAGCTCAGCTTAAGCAGGTTATCGCAGATAACTGCCACGATAAGAGCAATGTTATGGTGGTAATGCAGAAGGCTCAGGATATTTACGGCTATCTGCCCTTAGAGGTACAGGAGATGATAGCAGAGGGTATGGGAGTTTCTCTCGAAAAGGTTTACGGCGTAGCAACCTTCTACGCACAGTTTTCACTCTCTCCCAAGGGCAAGTACAACATTTCTGTTTGCCTTGGTACTGCCTGCTATGTTGTAGGTTCAGGTGATATTTTTGACAAACTCAGCGAAAAGTTAGGTATCGCTGCTGACGAATGCACCGAAGACGGTAAGTTTTCACTTACAGCCTGCCGTTGCATCGGCGCATGCGGTCTGGCTCCGGTACTTACTGTAAATGAGGATGTTTACGGCCGTCTCACCGTTGACGATGTAGATGGTATTCTTGCTAAATACGCTGACTAAATATAAACTTTTGTTTAAAAGGAAAGTGTCTGTATGAAAATCAGTGATATTAAACAGCTTCTTGATGCCAGAGTTCTTTGCTGTGAGGAGAATGTAGACCGACATGTCTACTCAGCCTGCGGCTGCGACCTTATGAGCGATGTTTTGGCATATGTAAAGGATCAGGCTGTTTTGCTTACAGGTTTAGTTAATCCACAGGTTATCCGTACTGCCGTTATGATGGATATGAATTGTATCGTTTTTGTTCGCTCTAAAATACCCAGTGAGGAGATGCTTGAACTCGCACGCGAGAGCGGCATCGTGGTAATGGTTACCGATAAAAGACTTTATGAGGCTTGCGGTCTGCTTTACACCAACGGCCTTGTAGGTAAGAAGGTTTCTAAATGAGCGATGAATTAGTTTTCAGCTTTAATGTTGACGGCGATGATTTTACATCTGCAGGTCAAGCATCGGTACAAATCAAGAAAAATCTTCGGCAGTTAGGCATTTCGCCCGAAATAATCAGGCGGGTTTCAATCGCTATGTACGAGGGCGAGATTAATATGGTCATTCACGCGGGCGGCGGCAAGGCCGATGTAAAGGTGTGTGAGGACCATATAGAAATCGTTCTTGACGATAAGGGTCCAGGTATAAAGAATATTGATCAGGCTATGCAGGAGGGATATTCCACCGCACCCGACCGAATACGTTCTTTGGGCTTTGGTGCAGGTATGGGACTTCCCAATATGAAGCGGTATACCGATTCTATGGAGATTACCTCCACAGTAGGTGTGGGTACTAAGGTCGTTATGCGCGTTAATCTGCAGTAGGTGAACGCTATGCAAAGTTATAAACATTCGGTTTTACTTGACCAAAGCAAGTGCACTGGCTGTACTACTTGTCTTAGACATTGCCCCACCGAAGCGATACGCATTCGCGACGGTCACGCAGTAATCAATAACGAAAGGTGTATTGATTGCGGTGAGTGTATAAGGGTATGTCCCCATAAGGCGAAAAAGGCGGTCTGCAGCAAACTTGAAAGTATGAACCGTTTTAAGTTTAAGATTGCTCTTCCGGCACCGACTCTTTACGGTCAGTTTGACAATCTTGAGGATGTAGACTATGTGCTTGCGGGTCTTAAAAAAATCGGCTTTGACGATGTTTTTGAGGTTTCAAAGGCGGCCGAACTTGTTTCGGCTTACACAAGGCTGTATCTTAAAACCGACGGAGTTAAGAAACCGGCTATCAGCTCGGCATGTCCCGTTGTGGTAAGACTTATCGGTCTGCGTTTCCCATCCCTTAATGAAAATATCATACATATGCTACCTCCTATGGAGGTTGCGGCAAAACTTGCTCGCGAGCGTGCGCAAAAAGCGCATCCCGAACTTGAACCGCAGGATATCGGCGTGTGCTTCATTTCACCCTGCCCCGCAAAAGCCAGTTATGTAAAAAACGGTTTTGCAGGTTATAAAAGTCAGGTGGATGAGGTCGTATCAATCAGTGATATTTATTTTCTGCTTATTAATGAAATGCGGCAGGATGAAAATGTCGAGATGCTAAGCGAATCGGGTATGATAGGAATCGGTTGGGCAAGCAGCGGCGGTGAATCAACCGCAATTTTCAATGAGGATTACCTTGCGGCAGACGGCATAGATAATGTTAACCGTGTGTTAGACCAGATTGAAAACGGTAACATACCTCCGCTTGAATTTATCGAGCTTAATGCCTGTACAGGCGGCTGCGTTGGCGGAGTGCTTACAATGCAAAACCCGTACATCGCAAAAACACGATTACAGACACTGCGCAGATACCTTCCGGTATCACAAAACTATATAAATACAGATAAAACAGCATACATTCCTGACAATTATCTGTTTAACGAACTTCCCGAATATAATCCAATATCGCGCCTGAGTGACAGTATGGCAGAGTCTATGCGTATGATGGCCGATATACAGAAACTAAAGAATACACTTCCGGGCATTGATTGCGGCTCTTGCGGATCACCCACCTGCCGTGCATTTGCTGAGGATGTGGTAAAGGGAATTGTAAGCCCTGAGGAATGTCTTATAAAGAAACACAGGTCTTCTAAGCAAGGGGATGGTGATTTATGACAGTAGCCGAACTTGCGAGCGGTAAGAATATGAGGGTTTTATCAATGCCCCAACCCGAACGCGAAATATCGGGCGCTTATGTAGGCGACCTGTTAAGCTGGGTTATGGGCAGGGCACAGCCCGATAACGCTTGGATTACCATTATGTCCAACATCAATGTTGTTGCGGTAGCAAGTCTTTCTGATGTCTCCTGTGTTATATTGGCAGAGGGGGTATCACCCGACAGTGAAATAATCACCACCGCTATACAAAAGGGCATAAACATACTTTCGACCGACCTTGATGCCTTTAATACGGCGGTCAGCATTTCCGGTGTAGTGTAATGAACAGATACTATTATGATTTGCATATACATTCCTGTCTTTCTCCCTGTGCAGATGATGATAATACACCAAATAATATAGCAGGTATGGCGTCGCTTTGCGGACTTAATATTGTCGCATTGACCGACCATAATACCTGCAAAAACTGTCCTGCATTTTTTACCGCGGCAAAGCGGTACGGAATAATACCTGTTGCTGGGATGGAACTTACCACCTCTGAAGATATACATATTGTGTGTCTTTTTGAAACGCTTGAGGGCGCTATGGCTTTTTCAAGTGAGGTTGACTCCCTTCGCATTCCCATAGAAAACCGTCGTGAGATATTTGGCAGACAGCTTATTCTCGACGGTGAGGATAATATAATAGGTGAAGAAAACAATCTTCTTATAAATGCAACACTTATTTCGGTGGAGGAAGTGCCCGATATGGCAGCGCGTCACGGCGGCATCTGTTATCCGGCGCACATCGACCGCGAAGCCAACGGTATTATATCGGTTTTGGGTACATACCCCGAAACGCCGTACTTTTCGTGCATTGAACTGCACGACGGTGAAAAGACTGCAGAATATGTAGAAAAATACGGTTTGCAGGAAAAAACGGTCATTATAAGTTCGGATGCGCACCGCCTTACCGAAATGCGCGACAAAGAAAACTATTTTGATATTGATGATGAGCCGTACAGCAGTGCTTATGTAAGACATAAACTGTTTGAACTGTTGAGGGGAAGATATGAAGGAACTATCACTTAACATTCTTGATATTACCGAGAACTCAATAAAGGCGGGTGCCTCACTTGTTGAAATCGGTATTGTCGAAACGGGTGATATATTCACTCTCACAATAAGGGATGACGGCTGCGGTATGAGTGACGAAACACTACAAGCGGTTACAAATCCGTTTTATACCACACGCACAACGCGTAAGGTTGGAATGGGTATTCCGTTGCTTAAACTCGCTTGCGAGCAAACGGACGGAAGTTTAGAAATTGTTTCTGAAACATCCGCCGACAGTCACGGTACCGTCGTTACAGCACATTTTTATAAAAATCATTTAGATTTTACACCTTTGGGTGATATTACGGCAACAATCACAACCCTTATACAAGGGCATCCTGAAACAGATTTTCTGTTTACACATAAAACCGATGTGGGTGAGGTTACACTTGACACGCGTGAACTTCGCGCCGTGCTTGAAGAGGTACCCCTTGACAGTTATGAGGTTATTAAGTGGATAAAGGAAAATCTGAATGAACAATACAGGCAATTAAAAGATTAAAATAAAGTATTTTGCAGAAAGGAATAAAGACTATGAAATCTTTAGCTGAATTGCAAGCAATCAAAGACAAAATGAGAAGCAAGGTTGTAATCCGTGAAGGTGCCAGCGACATTCGTGTAGTTGTAGGTATGGCTACCTGCGGTATTGCAGCAGGCGCACGTCCCGTACTTAACGCTTTTGTTGAGGAAGTAAACGCCGCAGGTCTTGCGGAAAAGGTTATCGTTTCCCAGACAGGCTGCGTAGGCTTTTGCCAGTACGAACCTATTGTTGAGGTTTATGAGGGCGATAAGGAAAAGGTTACATATGTTAAAATGACTGCCGAAAAGGCAAAAGAAATCGTTGAAAAGCATCTTAAGGGCGGCAAGGTAGTAGCTGAATACACCATTGCCAACTGCAAATAATTGGAGGTAAAGTTATGATTCGTTCACATGTACTTATCTGTGGCGGTACAGGCTGTACCTCGTCAGGTAGTGTGGCTATTCAGGAGGCTTTTGAAAAGAACATTGAAGCAAACGGTCTTACAGAGGAAGTAAAGCTCGTTCAAACCGGTTGTTTCGGTCTTTGTGCATTAGGTCCGGTAGTTATCGTTTACCCTGACGGTACATTCTATAGCCGAGTAACTACGGAGGATGTTAAGGAAATCGTTGAAGAACATCTTCTTAAGGGTAGAATTGTTGACCGTCTGGTTTACAACGACACCGGCGCTGAGGAAGTTGTCGACAACCACAATGTATCTCTTAATGATACCGCGTTCTACAAATCACAGAACCGTGTTGTTTTGCGTAACTGCGGCGTTATTGACCCTGAAGAAATTGATGAATATATCGCTATGGACGGTTATGCAGCGCTTGGTAAAGCGCTTACCGAAATGACACCTGAGGAAGTTATTAAGGTAGTAAGCGATTCAGGTCTTCGCGGACGTGGCGGCGGCGGATTCCCAACAGGCTTTAAGTGGTCACTCTGCGCGCCCAACAAAGCCGACCAGAAGTATGTTGTTTGTAATGCCGACGAGGGCGACCCCGGTGCATTTATGGACCGTTCCATTCTGGAAGGTGACCCCCACGCTGTAATCGAAGCAATGGCAATAGCCGGTTATGCTATCGGCGCTACCAAGGGTTATGTTTATGTTCGCGCTGAATATCCTATCGCAGTTAACCGTCTGCAAAAGGCTATTGATCAGGCTAAGGAATATGGTCTGCTTGGTAAAAACATCTTTGGTTCAGGCTTTGATTTCGACCTTGAAATCAGACTTGGTGCAGGTGCATTCGTTTGCGGTGAGGAAACCGCTCTTATGACCTCTATCGAAGGTAACCGCGGTGAGCCGCGTCCCCGTCCGCCCTATCCGGCAGTTAAGGGACTTTACAATTCACCCACTGTTGAAAACAATGTTGAAACCTTTGCAAACATTCCGCAGATTATTCTTAAGGGTGTTGATTGGTTCACATCCATGGGTACCGAAAAATCCAAGGGTACTAAGGTATTCGCTTTGGGCGGTAAGATCGAGCACACCGGTCTTGTTGAAATTGCAATGGGTACTACACTTAGACATATTATTGAGGATATCGGCGGAGGTATTCCGAACGGTAAGAAGTTTAAGGCAGCCCAGACAGGCGGGCCTTCGGGCGGGTGTATTCCTGCTTCCCTTATTGATACAGAAGTTGATTATGACAACCTTACTGCCATCGGTTGTATGATGGGTTCGGGCGGTCTTATCGTTATGGACGAAGACAACTGTATGGTTGATATGGCTAAGTTCTTCCTTGAATTTACCGTTGATGAATCTTGCGGTAAATGTACACCCTGCCGTGTGGGCACAAAGCGTCTGCTTGAAATGCTTGACAATATTACTAAGGGCAAGGGCACAATTGAGGATATCGACCGTCTTGAAGAACTTTGCAACTACATAAAGCAGAATTCACTTTGCGGTCTTGGTCAGACAGCCCCCAACCCTGTACTTGCTACACTTAAATTCTTCCGTGAGGAATATATTGCCCACGTTGTTGATAAAAAGTGTCCCGCAGGTGTTTGTAAGGATCTTCTTACATTCAAGGTTGACCTTGACAAGTGTATTGGTTGCGGAATGTGCGCAAGAAATTGCCCTGTTAACGCTATTACAAAGACCGACTATACAGCACCCGGTCATAAACTGCCGTCTTACGAAATTGATGCTGAAAAGTGCATTAAGTGCGGCGTATGTATCGGTAACTGTAAGTTTAAGGCAATTGCTAAAGTATAAGAAAGGAGCCGTATTACAATGGATATGATTAACTTAAAAATTAACGGTATCGCTGTAAGCGTACCCAAGGGCTCCACTGTTTTAGAGGCTGCCCGCAAAGCAGGTGTTGAAGTACCCACACTCTGCTTTATGAAAGAAAAGAACGAAATCGGCGCATGCCGTGTTTGTATGGTAGAAGTAAACGAAGGCCGCGGTTTCCGTTTGGTCACCGCCTGCGTTTTCCCCGTAAGCGAGGGTATGGAGGTTCTTACCAATTCTGAAAAGGTTCAGAAGTCCAGAAGAACTACACTTGAACTTATTCTTTCTACCCACGATAAGAAGTGCCTTTCCTGCGCTCGTTCCACCAATTGCGAGTTGCAGAAACTCTGCCGTGATTACGGTGTTGAGGAATCGGCATTTGAAGGCTTTAAGCCTGAATACGAGCTTGACAAGAGCACACCCCACCTTGTACGCGACAACAACAAGTGTATACTTTGCCGTCGCTGCGTAGCAGTTTGCCGTGAGCAGTATGTTGATGTTATCGGCGCTAACGACCGTGGTATTGATACTAATATCGGTCAGGCATTTAATCTTCCCCTTAACAACACACCCTGTATTTCCTGCGGTCAGTGTACTGCTGTTTGTCCTACAGGCGCGCTTGTAGAAAAGGATGATACCGACAAGATTTGGGAAGCTTTGGCAGACCCGACAAAGACTGTTGTTGTTCAGACTGCACCCTCTATCCGCGCAACACTTGGCGAATGCTTCGGTATGCCTATCGGCACTAATGTTGAGGGTAAGATGGTAGCAGCACTTAAGCGCCTTGGCTTTGCTAAGGTATTTGATACCGACTTTGCAGCCGACCTTACTATCGTTGAGGAAGCAAATGAACTTCTTGACCGTGTAAAGAACGGCGGCACACTCCCGATGATTACCTCCTGTTCACCAGGTTGGGTTAAGTTCTGTGAGTTCTACTATCCCGATATGATAAATCACCTTTCCAGCTGTAAGTCACCTCAGCAGATGGCAGGCGCAGTTATCAAGACATATTGGGCAGAAAAAGAGGGTATTGATGCTAAGGATATCGTTTCTGTATCTGTAATGCCCTGTACTGCTAAGAAGTTTGAAATCGGCCGCGAAGACCAGTCAGCAGCAGGTGTTCCCGATGTTGATATTGCTATCACCACCCGTGAACTTGCCCGTATGATCGAACGTGCAGGTCTTAACTTCACACTTCTTCCCGATGAAGACTTTGACAATCCTCTTGGTGAAGATACCGGTGCTGCTGTAATATTCGGCGCTACAGGCGGTGTTATGGAGGCAGCATTGCGTACCGCTAACGACTGGATTTCAGGCAAGGATAACACTGATGTAGATTATCAGGCAGTCCGTGGCACAAACGGTCTTAAACAGGCTACCGTTAAGCTTGGCGATATGGAAGTAAAGGTTGCTGTTGCTTCCGGCGGCGCTGCTGCTAAGGTTGTTATGGACAGAATGAAGGCAGGCAACCCTGACGGTTGGACCTTTGTTGAAATTATGGGATGTCCCGGTGGCTGTGTAAACGGCGGCGGTCAGCCCATCCAGTCCCAGACTGTTCGTGATACGGTTGACCTGAAGACAGTTCGCGCTAAGGCACTTTATGATGCCGACGCTGCAAGTCACATCCGTAAGTCTCACGAATCACCTGTTGTAAAGACTCTTTACAGCGAGTGGTACGATGGCTTTGGCGGACATAAGGCTCACCATGATTTGCATACTTCTTACGTTGCCCGTAAAAAGTATACCGCTGAATAATTAAAATTCAATCACCCGAATGGATTTCCATTCGGGTGATTTTTTTATCTATGTATTAAATTTTTGCATTTGTTGAAAATGTCTGTCGCCGTTAAAGATATTTGTGCCGCCTCCTGCTTACTACATGTAGTAAGGCGTTGTTTTTTAGGTTTGCCCCATATATTAAAAAAGCGCGGACCTATCCATTCATTTTTATTACAATCCTCAAACACACCGCGCAATATGCTAAGACAGGCAACCTTTGTCGGCATAAATAGTACCTTCATAGGATGCTTGATTATGGCAAAAATAAACTTTGGGTAGTGTGCTGTAATATTGGTAAAAGTAATGCCCGGGTGCGTAACGGCAAGTCCCTTTTCACCCTCAAAAAGACCGTAAAGAGCGAACATAAGATATCTTTTTGAATTACCGTAAACCTTACTTGACGCCGTTTTTGATGAAAAGTCGATGTCAGCAGAGTCTGTGTGTGAATAGTTATGCGCAATACTGCCTACAATAACCACTCTACCGCCCCTTTCTTGTAAAATCGGCTTTAATTCGCGAGCCATATAATAGGGGGATATAAAATTGATTTGAAAAACATTGTTAAAACCCGTACTGCATTTGTGACGGGGTATGTGATATGCCCCTGCATTAAGGATAAGTGAATCAAGCGGGATTTGCTTTAGTTTTTCGGTAACGCAAATTACATCCTCCATATTTTCAAGGTCAAGGGTAATGTGTTCAGCACAAAGCTGAGGATACCGTTTTTGCAGTTTTTGTATTAAATTTTTCGATTTTTCTGCATTCCTGTCAAGCAAAAAAAGACGGGCGCCAAGCCTTGCCAGATAATCACAAAGCGCACATCCGATACCGCCGGTAGCGCCGCTTATTGCTACAGTTTTGCCATCAAGGCAGCAGGTGTTTTTTAAAAGCCATTTATTAATATTCATAAAAATATGATAGCATAGTAAATTTTCACTGTCAACTTTCATTTTTTCGCATATTTTCTGCTTAAAAGTGGCAATATAAAATAGGTATCAACCAATTTATTTTACGGAGGAATTTTATATGCGTAAAAAAATACTGTCACTTTTACTGTCTTTTATTGTTTTAATTCTACCGCTTAGCCTTACAGGCTGCAGCAATACCTCTGCTGAGGTTTACTTCCTTAACTTCAAGCCTGAATCGGCTGATGTTTATAAGGAAATTGCCGAGGTTTACGAGCAGGAAACAGGTGTGCCCATAAAGGTAGTAACTGCAGCGGCGAACACCTATGAGCAAACCCTTAAATCAGAAATAGCAAAATCAAGTGCGCCCACAATATTTCAGGTAAACGGACCTATCGGTTACCAGTCTTGGAAGGAATACTGTCTTAATATTGAGGACAGCGAGTTTGCTTCCCACTTAACCGACAAATCACTTGCAATAACCGATGATGACGGCAAGGGTATATATGCCGTACCGTATGTGGTTGAGGGCTACGGAATTATTTATAATGATGCGATTATGCGTAAGTATTTTGCCCTTAGCGACCGCGCGGTAGACATAAGTTCCGCGTCGGAGATTACAAGTTTTGACACGCTTAAAGCCGTGGTTGAGGATATGACTGCTAAAAAAGAACAGCTTGGAATAGGCGGCGTATTTGCCTCAACATCATTAGCTTCGGGTGAGGATTGGCGTTGGCAGACACATCTTCTTAATGTTCCGTTATACTATGAATTCCGCGACAGTGAAGACTATACCGACCCAACTATTGCAGGACTTAATGCAAGGGAACTGGGATTTAGATATGCCGAAAACTTCCACAACCTTTTTGACCTTTATATAAATAATTCTATCACCGAAAAGACACTTTTGGGCTCAAAATCCACAAGTGATTCTATGGCTGAATTTGCGCTCGGTCAGGTTGCAATGGTACAAAACGGAAACTGGGGCTGGTCTCAGATAGAGGGCGTCAGCGGAAATGTTGTCGATGAGGATGACGTTAAGTTTTTACCGCTTTATACAGGCATCGAGGGTGAAAAGGGACAGGGCCTTTGCATAGGCACAGAAAATTATATTGCAATAAATAAATATGCCACCGAAGAACAGCAACAGAAATCGCTTGATTTTCTTAACTGGCTTTTTACAAGTGAAACAGGCAAGGAATATGTTACGGGTGAGCTTGATTTTATCACCCCCTTTGATACCTTTAGTGAGGATGAACTTCCCGACGACCCCTTAGCGCGAGAGGTTGTACGTTATATGAACGATGAAAGTGTCGAAACAATACCGTGGATATTCACCTCGTTTCCGAGCGAAACCTTTAAAACCGCAGTGGGTAACGGTCTGCTTGAGTATGTTCAGGGTACAAAAACTTGGGAAGACATTGACAGCATTGTAAAATCAAGTTGGAAAAGTGAGCGAGCGTAAATGGAAAAATCGCTTAAAAGATGGTTTCCCGTCTTTGCATTGCCCACTGTAGTCGCTTTCTGTATAGCCTTTTTGATACCGTTTATAATGGGAATTTATCTTTCTTTTTGCGAGTTCAGAACAGTAAGCGACGCCACATTTGTCGGACTGCAAAACTACATTAACGCGTTTAAGGGAAGTAACGAATTTTTAAATTCGCTGTGGTTTACTGTAAAATTTGCCGTCCTTTCGGTGATTAGCATTAATGTATTGGCTTTTTGTCTGGCGCTTCTGCTGACGCGCGGCATCCGTGGAACAAACGTTTTCAGAACAATATTTTTTATGCCGAATCTTATCGGCGGTATAGTGTTGGGATATATCTGGCAGCTTATTATAAACGGTGTGCTTTACCGATTTGGATATTCGATAACCTCCAACGCAGACTTCGGTTATTGGGGGTTGGTAATACTGATGAACTGGCAGATGATAGGTTATATGATGATAATTTATATAGCCGGAATACAAAACATCTCAAGTGCTGTTTTAGAGGCCGCGCGCGTTGACGGCGCAGGTCCGCTGAGGGCACTTTTCAATGTGACCATACCTTCGGTGATGCCGTCAATTACAATATGCCTTTTTTTGACTATAACAAATTCATTTAAATTGTTTGACCAAAATCTCGCGCTGACTGCGGGTGCGCCGTCAAAACAAACGCAGATGGTGGCGCTTGATATCTACAATACCTTTTATGGCAGGATAGGATATGAGGGCGTCGGTCAGGCAAAGGCGGTTGTTTTCTTTATAATCGTTGCCGCGATAGCGCTTTTGCAGCTGTATTTCACACGAAGCAGAGAGGTTGAAAATTGATGAAAAAGCTTTCCTTTTCTAATGTTTTAATATTTGCTTTGTTGTTGCTGCTAAGCTTTGTATTTTTAATACCCATAATTACCGTAGCGGTAAATTCGTTTAAAACAAAATTTTCAATCAGCCAGACACCGTTTGTACTGCCTGATAACAATACCTTTGCAGGAATTGATAACTATATTTCGGGCATAGCCGACACAGCCTTTTTAACTGCGCTTTTCTGGTCGCTTTTTATTACAGTGGCATCGGTGCTGTGCATAGTTGTTTTTACGGCTATGACAGCATGGTATATAACGCGTGTAAAGAACCGATTTACAAGTCTTCTTTATTATCTTTTTGTCTTTTCTATGATTGTTCCGTTTCAAATGGTTATGTTCACAATGTCTAAGATTGCAAACGCAATGCGCCTTGATAACCCGCTTGGCATAATTTTGATATATCTGGGTTTTGGTGCGGGGCTTTCGGTGTTTATGTTTTCGGGCTTTATAAAATCGGTACCGCTTGGTATTGAGGAGGCAGCCACAATTGACGGCTGTAATCCGTTTCAAACCTTTTGGCATGTTGTATTTCCGATTTTAAAGCCCACTGCAATAACCGTTGCAATACTGAATACTATGTGGGTGTGGAACGACTATCTGCTGCCATACCTTGTAATAGGCAGTGACTATAAGACAATACCTATTGCAATTCAGTATTTAAAGGGCGGTTACGGCTCGATAGATATGGGCGCTATGATGGCAATGCTTGTACTTGCAATTATACCTGTTGTTATATTCTATCTCAGTTGTCAAAAATATATTATTAAGGGAGTTGCCGCCGGTGCCGTTAAGGGATAAAAGGGGAAAACGATACAGCGGTGCGCTGCTGGCGGTGTCGTCATTGCCGTCAAATTATGGCATAGGTACTCTTGGTAAGTCTGCCTATGACTTTGTGGATTTTTTAAGACTTGCAAACCAGCGCTACTGGCAGATTTTACCCATTAATCCTTTAGGGGAGGGAAACTCCCCGTACAAATCTGTGTCAGGATTTGCGGGTGAAATGCTTTATATAGATATTGATTTTCTTATCCGTGACCGATATCTCGATGCATCTGACATACCCGAAACGAACTTTCCGCAAAACACCGATTATAATGCCGTTTACAAATTTAAAATTCCGCTGCTTAAAAAAGCGGCGGAAAATTTTGATACAAAGCAATCAGCCTTTTTAAAGTTTAAGCATGACAATGCATATTGGCTTGACGACTACGCACTTTTTTGCACCGCGATGCAGGTTTACAGCACACAAAAGCTTACCGAGTTGCCCGACGGCATAAAATACCGTGTTCCAAAGGCAATTTTTGAATTTGCCGAAAAACATCGCAGCAAAATACGTTTTCATAAAATAATGCAATATATTTTTTACCGTCAGTATTTTGAATTAAAACGCTATGCAAACAACTGCGGTGTGGAATTAATAGGGGACATACCGTTTTATGTTTCGCCCGACAGTGTGGATGTGTGGGTAAACCCCGACGATTTTAAGGTTGGAAGAGATTTCACCCCCACCGCCGTGGCAGGCGTTCCGCCCGATAAATTTTCACACAACGGACAGTTATGGGGCAACCCGATATATAACTGGAAAAATATGAAGAAGAATGACCTGTGCTGGTGGCAGCGCCGTTTGCGGTTTTGCAAGGATTTATATGATGTAATACGCATTGACCATTTTCGCGCATTTGCAAACTTTTACAGCATACCCTATGGCGCAAAGGACGCAAGAAGCGGCGCTTGGGAAAAGGGAATAGGTATTTCGTTTTGGGAGAAAATGCAAAATACACTTGGCAACATAAATATAATTGCCGAGGACCTTGGCGGTGAGGATGATATTGAAGTACAGCAGATGCTTTACAAAAGCGGATTTCCTAATATGAAGATTATGCAGTTTGGTTTTACGGGCAGTCTGCAAAATCAGTTTTTGCCGCAAAATTATAAATATAACTGCGTCTGCTACACAGGCACCCACGACAATGATACAACGCTTGGTTGGTATAACACCACCACAAAAAAAGAAAGGGTGTTTTTTAATGCGTTAATGGGTGAGGATAACACACCCGTTCCTCATCGAATGATAAAGGCGGCGGTTAAATCACAAGCACGAATGGTGATTGTGCCTATGCAGGACCTGCTCTGCCTTGATTCGTCGGCCCGTATGAATACACCAGGCACCGTGCGCGGTAATTGGCAGTGGCGAATGCCAAATGATGCTCTCACAAAAGAACTTGCTGAAACATTTAAAGCTCTGACTAAACCCAGAAATTAAAATACTGCCCCGCAGGAAATCCTGCGGGGCAGTTTCATAGTTTGCAATATTACATTAGTTTGCGGATTAAAGTCTTAATATCTTCGACAGAAGCAGACTTGGGGTTGCCTGGAGCGCAAGCATCGGCAGCAGCGGATTCAGCAAGGAATTGCAAATCTTCCTCCTTTAAAGCGTCAAGCTTGGTAGGAATTCCTACATCGACGCTAAGCTTACGTACGGCTTCAACCGCAGCCTTTCGATAATCATCCTGACTCATACCGGTGGTGTCAACACCCATAGCCTCGGCAATAGCCTTGTATTTTTCACCTGTGGTGTCGGCGTTGTATTCCATAACGATTGGCAGCATCATAGCACAAGCTACACCGTGAGGCGTATCATAAACAGCGCCCAATGTATGTGCAACCGAGTGTGCAATACCAAGTCCAACATTTGAAAACGCCATACCCGTAACAAATTGACCGAGTGCCATACCTTCGCGGCTTTGGTCGTCGTTGTTTACGGCGCCGCGCAGATTTTTGGAAATAAGGCGGATAGCCTCAAGGTTAAGACAGTCGGGTAATGCCCAAGCCGCCTTTGTGGTGTAGCCCTCAATAGCATGTGTCAGCGCATCCATACCCGTAGCAGCCGTCAAGCCTTTTGGCATGGAGGACATCATATCAGGGTCAACAATAGCAATATCAGGGATGTCATTAGTGTCTACACATACAAATTTACGCTTGCGTTCAACATCCGTAATGACATAGTTTATGGTAGCCTCTGCCGCGGTGCCTGCTGTAGTAGGAACAGCAATAGTATATACTGTGCGGTTTTTGGTTGGCGCCACACCTTCAAGTGAGCGAACATCTGCAAATTCGGGATTGTTGATGATAATACCGATTGCCTTACCCGCATCCATAGGTGAACCGCCGCCGATTGTAATCATATAATCGGCACCCGAAGCCTTGTATGCCGCTACACCCGACACGATATTTTCAATGGTCGGATTAGGTTTAATATCCGAAAACACTTCGTAATCCATACCTGCCTCATCCAGCAAATCGGTAACCTTCTTTGTAACACCGAATTTTACTAAATCAGGGTCTGTAGCTATAAAAGCCTTTTTAAAACCCTTAGCTGCAATAAGTGACGGAATCTCATTTATTGCGCCCTTGCCGTGATACGACATTGCATTAAGTACGAAACGATTAGCCATAATTATTACCTCCGTAAAATAAATTTATTATTATTTTTTAAATGGTTTTTAAGCCGTTGACTTAGTAATTTTCGTGTGGTTATTATGCCACAAAATTCCCATTATATGCCTGCGGCTTTAGCCAAAGCATTCAAACTCGAATCAGATTTTGAAACACGAATTTTATGCTGTGACTTTGTTAAAATACTCGCAAATCCGTCAGGATTTGCTGCGTTTTGTGCCTCGCACACCAAAAAATCCGTTATTTACAAAATTCTTCGACCTTAAAGGTGCGATTTTTTGTGTGGATTTTGGTGAAGCGAAGCTCATAAGGCTAACGCCTATGAGCGACAATGAGCCTAAAGGCACCTAAAAACCGCCCTTTAAGGCTGGTTCGGGTTTAAATGCTTTGGCTAAGTGTGTCAAGTATACACTCGGCAAGGCGGTCACTTCCTGCAGCATTAAAGTGTACGCCGTCTTCGTGATGCAAATCCTTGTACTGCTGCGAAACGGAAAATAAATCTATAACACCAAACCCGAATTCTTTTGCCAGATTTATTGCAATGTTATTGCGACTGATTATAATCTCTGTTCTTTCAGGATCATTATTAATATTTGTTGTAAGCACAACAAATATCGGCGCAGTGCTGTTTTTTTGTAAAAATTCCAGCATACTGCGATAGTGCTTTTCATATTCTTCGTCGGTAAGATGCCAACCGTGAAGTCCGTTGTTAAATATAAGCGCATTATATTTATTTGCTTGACGGATAAAGCACAAAAGCGATTCCTTAAAGAAAGGGTTATCCAGCGCTTTTGATGTTCCAAAGCCGTCAAACAGCATTTTGTCACCAGAAAGCCTTGTCGCAGGACGTCTGGTATCACAGGAAATGGAATCGCCGATGTAAAGTATTCTTTTTGATGTGGTGTCTTCCGTGTGTTCCCACCAAACATTATCCCATTCAAATGTTTCAAGAGGTGTTTCCTGCTTTTCTGTCTGATATGTAAATGTGCTCATTTCCAAACCCCCACAGTTAGTTTACACATAAAAGTATATCTTAATACATCATAAATTGCAAGATTTTGATGCTAAAAAAGCGAATATAACTGAAAAAGACGATTGCTTTCGCAATCGTCTTTTTCTTAGCTGTTATGAACCATTTAGATGCCAACTCAAAGTTGGTCTTTTGTAAAGTCAATAATTTGAAGATAAGTATAAAGGTTAAAGTATCTGTACCAAAGTCCATATAAAAACCGTATTTCTTCTTGCAATTCTTCTCTGTCCATATTACTGCCACCTTTCTTTTTTGGTAACAGCAATTATACACATTAAAGTTTAGAAGTCCAGAAATATATTGAAAATTTTCAAAGTTCGTGGTAAACTATATTTGTCACATAAATCTAAATAATCAGAAGTAAAGGTATCTCCCTTTTTATAGGGGGTATTATACCCTTTTGTACATTTATCTTTGAATTTGGTAAAAATGCAACTTCACATGATGGATGTACGGTGTGATACCTGTTCTGATTAGATTTGTGTGACAACAATCGAAGCTTGCATTTTTCAGTGTGTGCAACCTCGGTTGTGCACACTTTTTTGTTTTTAGGGGGTGTTTATTTGGATGCGTTGGACAAAAATTATAAATACTATGTAAATGTTAAGAACCGAAAAATACATAGTGTCGAAAATGCAAAAAAGAATTGTTATTGTAAAATGGATAGCGAAAGTCAAAAATATTTTGGTGTTTTAGAAAGTGCATTTTTAGAAACAGATGCTCATGTCACGGCGTGTAAATTGTGCATGGGCAGCGACCAAAAGAAATGGAATGAAATTAGACAAGATTTTTATAAAAGAGGTAAACAATAATGAAAAAAATTATAGCAGGAATTATATCGGGAATAGTTGCAGCGTATGTAACTCTGCTTGTCGCTTGCATTATATTTGATGTTTTATTTGAAGTTTTTGGAATAACCATATTTTTATGTGCAGTGCTTGCAATAGGGGTAGGTATTTATTGTGCAAAAAAGGAAACATCTATTTTTGGATGCATTGAAAAAGCGTTTAAAAGAACTATAATATATGCTGTTATTTTGTGTATAGTAATGATTATTATAGGTGGCGTTATAGAAGACGACTATAACCCATCATATTCAGGAAACGGACTTACACAACAAGAAAAAGATAATTTGGAATTCTATAATCAAATGGAAAATGCTTGGAATGATTATCGAGATGATTATAATTGATAAAAAATAAGGAGGATTAAAAATGGCTATAATACTATGTCCTGAATGCAAAAAAGAAATATCAAGCAAAGCACCAGCGTGTGTATATTGCGGATGCCCAATTACAGATGAAGATAGAATCCAAAACAATTCTCTCACCGAAGAAGAGCAGTTAGAAATTGCTTTACAATATTATAAAGATGGGAAATATGCGAAAAGTTTAGAATTGTATTCCAAACTTGCGGATTGTGGTAACGCAGAAGCACAGTGCGAAATGGGATTTTTTTATTATGATGGCGACAGGAATTTAAACATAATGAAAAACGAAAAAATGGCTATTGAATATTTTGAAAAATCTGCAGCGCAAAACTATGGGAAAGCCGAATTTCAGATAGGGTACATTAATAAAAATGTATATAACAATGGAGAGAAAGCAATATATTGGTATGAACGTGCAATAGAGCACGGATACAAACAGATACCATTGAATAATTTAGGTGTGCTTTATTTAACTGGTGATGCAGGCGTGAAACAAAATATTGAGTTGGCACTTGAATACTACAAAAAATCGGCCTATGAGGGTTATAGTCTAGCTGCCGAAAATTTAGGATGGATATATTTCAACGGGGAATATGTAGAAAAAAATGATATGGTGGCAAAAAAATATTTTGAAGCGGCTGTTTTGTGCGGAAGCGAAACCGCACAAAACATAATTGATAACTATTTTACAGAAACTCATCCTACGGTTTCATACCAAATTAAATGCCCGAATTGTTGTAGCCAAAATGTACACAAGATTGGAGCGATTAGCAAAGGAGTTAGTTACGCATTATGGGGAGTGTTTTCTTTAGGTAAGATAACTAAGACATACGAATGCGATAATTGTGGTTACCGTTGGTAATATAACACTCCTTGCGGTTTATATCACAAAACTATTTCTCTTTAAAACAAATATTATAATTGAATTTACGAAAAACAAGCACCTGACTCCGTTTTGGAATCGGGTGCTATTTTTATTCGTAGGGATAGGCGTCCTCGACTGTCCGTTGTGGTGGTTCGAAACCATCTTGCCTTAAATTTTAGTGATATTCCGCCATTGGCGGAATAAAAAATCACGGCGTGAGCCGTGGATGTAATCAATGCTAAGCATTGTATGTAATCGCCATAAGGCGTATGTAATCAAGCCGAAGAAAGAAAATAGAAGGCTTTTGCCTTGATGTCATACAGTTCGCGTAACGCGAACTGATTACATTCCGCTAACGCGGATTACATACCAAGCCTTCGGCTTGGATAAACAAATAAGGACTTGCTTTCGCAAGTCCTTATTTGTTTGGTGGGAGATGGTGGATTCGAACCACCGAAGGCTTAGCCAGCAGATTTACAGTCTGTCCCCTTTGGCCACTCGGGAAATCTCCCATATTAAAATAATTGGAGCTGGTGGACGGACGCAGCCTTTTTTACAAAAGTCTGCCGTGCTTGTGGCATAGCCACTGCGCACTTCGCGACTAAAAACATCACAACGTGATGTTTTCTTAACGCCGCTCACCCTCTCAGGCTTCGAGTCCGTTTAAGGACTCGTAAAAAATTGGAGCTGGTGGACGGACTCGAACCCCCGACCTGCTGATTACAAATCAGCTGCTCTACCAACTGAGCTACACCAGCGTTTTTCAGCGCTTGACTACTATACCACATTTAAAAGGCAAAGTCAAGTGCTAATTTCATTTTTTTGTATTTACTCCCCATACACCTAAAACTATAGGAATACATAATAATAACTGTATAATCGAAAACTCCTCTTTTAATATAAACATTCCCGCAAGGACCGATACTACGGTGATTATATTTGAAAAGGATGAGGACCTTACTGCGCTTATAACGGTGGTTGAATAGTTGTACATCAAAAATGCCAAGATAGAAGACAAAATTGCAAGATAGCAGATAGCAATTATAAATCGCATATCACAAATAGCCGCTGTGATACCCGTTATGTATTCGCCCTTAAGTGTGGCTACGGCTATGAGATTAAAACCTATAAAACCAACCAAAAACATA
>JAZRPH010000005.1:0-21357 GCA_045649125.1 Acutalibacteraceae bacterium
TCACTTCGTCCTATCGAAAATGTTCGTGTGTTAGGTCCCGTTCGCAAGGCATCTCAGGTTGAAATTTCGCGTACCGATTCATTCACCCTAAAGGTTAAGCCGCCTGTAAGGGAATCGGGCGATATTGCGGGTTCTGCGCCCGTAACAATAATCGGTCCTAAGGGTGTTGTAACTCTTAGTGAGGGTTGCATTATCGCTAACCGCCACATACATATGAGCACCGACGAGGGCGCTGCATTCGGTCTTAAGGACGGCGATTATGTCGATGTCGAGGTATCGGGCGCTCGCCGCACCAAGTTCTATGATGTACAGGTGCGTGTTCACAAGGACTTCCGCCTTGAAATGCACATTGATACCGACGATGCCAATGCCGCAGGTATCGGCAACGGCGCAAAGGTAAAGATTGTAAAATAGTAAGTAAATAATAAATTTAAAGAACCAATGCTAAATCGGGGTAAGCCGAGTTAAAAAGCATTGGTTCTTTTGTCGAAAAGTTTTTATAAAAACTTTTTAAAAAGTACTTGCATTGTAAAATGATATGTAGTATAATACATTTACGCGCTAAGCGTGTAACCTAAATATCGCGGGGTGGAGCAGCTGGTAGCTCGTCGGGCTCATAACCCGAAGGTCGTTGGTTCAAGTCCTTCCCCCGCAACCAAAAAATGCAGTCGACTATGTCGGCTGCTATTTTTTTGGTTGCAATGAAGCGCACCTGACGGTGCTAATGAAGAATGAAGTCGCCTGCGGCTATTGAAAAGATATTCAATTTATGTTATAATTATTAAAAATGGTGATATAACATAGGGGACAGTCCCCTGTGTTACTCGGATGATGCCCTAATGCAATAAGTAATTTAGTTAAGGTTGTTCAATCACTCCCTACAGAGCAAATAGAACTCCTAACTGAAATGGCAGAAAATATGTCAGGAAATACTTCTAATGAGGAGCAAAACAAATGAAACTATATACAATAATCGGTGGAGTAAACGGAACAGGCAAGAGCAGTCTGACAGGTGTACTTAAAGCCGAAACAAAAGACTTAGGAAAAATAATTGATGTTGATAAATTAAATATTGAATATGGGGATAAACTACAAGGCGGTAAAGAGGCTGTAAAATTGATTACAAAGTGCATAGAAAACGGTTTGAACTTTACACAAGAAACAACGTTGTCGGGACATAAAACAGCAAGGACAGCAAAAAAGGCAAAGTCTCAGGGTTATACCGTAAGACTTTACTATGTTGGTTTATCCTCTGTCGATGAAAGTTTGCGCCGAATTGCTAACAGAGTACAAAAAGGCGGTCACGATATACCGCCGTTCGATGTTATTAGGCGCTTTAATTCCCGATACGAAGATATATCCGCCGTGTTGCCGTTTTGCGATGAAGCTGTATTTTATGATAATGAAAACGGTTTTAAGGTTGTTGCAGAGTATAAAGACAACGAATTCACGATTATCGGCTCTACCACTCCCAAATGGGTAAACGAGTTAAATAAATATTTAAACAGCAAAATCTAATCAAACAAAGAACGAATAAAGAAAAATTAAAAAACGTCGGTCGTTTTTATTTGTTTATAACACAGGGGACAGTAGAAACGAAAAGTTTGTTTTTGAGCATATCCTTATAAACGCTATGAATGCAATAGGAGTGAAATAAATGTTAAATGAAATATATATCCCCGACAACCTATTTAATAATGTTCAAAATTCTTTTTTAGTTGGAGAACTATTAGAAAAATACTACAGCACCGATATGATACTTTTACCCGAGAGCGAAACTATTGAAGAAAACTTTTTAAAAGAATTGAAAAAAATTCCAGAGCCTAAGGTGCACAAGTTTTTTTACGAGTTGTTGAAAGGAGAAAATAACGATTAAAAAAACGTAACACAGGGAACTGTCCCCTGTGTTATAGATCTTATGAAAAAAATATTGAAGTATCAATTTATTTTGAAAGATATTTTGACACAGATGGTGGGGTTAATTTTTCTTTTGGATTTCCTCCATTAAAAAGAAAATGTTTTACTGTTCATTCATGTGATGTAGTGACGAGATACTATAATAATGATTTTTTTGATTATAGAAAGATTATCAAAACAAAGTTAGATTGTGTATTGAAAGATTTAGATTTTCTCGAAGAACATTTTGATGAATGTATGGATTTAAACTATTGTGAAAAAATGGATAGAGAATATGAAGATGTATGGAAAAAATATTTTGCCATATTAGATTGTGAACTTTAACTACATAAAATCGTTCCTAAAATACACCATAGAAATAGAATAATAGATTAAAATAGAACTGTCAGCAATGGCGGTTCTATTTTTATGTATTCATAACACATGGGACAGTTCCCTGTATTACTTAGTGCCGTTGCTTTATACCAATATGTGTGTTATAATTTATTTGTAAGACAAATAATACACTAATAGTAATTTCAGGAGGCGGATATGAGACTGGTTTTACTTACGGCGCTGGGGGTAGGCGGCGCGACGGTTGTGGGCTCGTTAATCGGGTTTTTGTTTAAAAAGGCAACACACAAATTTTCGGATATTGTGCTGTCCTTTGCGGCGGGGGTTATGCTTGCTGCGGCGGTGCTTGGTCTTGTTCTGCCGTCGCTTGATTACGGCGGAAGGTACGGTCTGCTTATCACGATTGCGGGAATTTTTACGGGGGCTGTTTGCCTTAACCTTATAGACAAACTTGTTCCGCACCTACATCGGCTGGTCGGCGCTGATACCGAGCCGCACGGCAACACCAATCTTAGCAAGGTTTTACTGTTTGTTACCGCGATTGCCATACACAATCTGCCCGAGGGAATTGCTGCGGGTGTGGGCTTTGGCTCGGGTGACACTTCACAGGCGCTTATTATTGCGGGTGGTATCGCGCTGCAGAACATACCTGAGGGTATGGTCATTATTGCGCCGATGCTTGCGGCAGGGGTTGCGCCGCGAAGGACCTTTATCTGCGCCATGTTGACGGGTGTTGTTGAGGTGGTAGGAACATTAATCGGATATTTTGCGGTTAGTATCGCTTCTGTAATTTTGCCCTTTGCCCTTGCTTTTGCGGGTGGGACAATGCTGTATGTCATCAGCGATGAGATGATTCCCGAAACACATGCCCACGGTAACCAGCGCGGCGCCACCTACGCGTTGCTTGTCGGCTTTTGCATTATGCTTGTAACAGATGTTCTGTTGGGTTGATTTTTAATATTAAATAATTGAAATCACACACTTGTTGTGTTACAATACATTGGATATGTAAATGGGGATGGCGAAATTATGTCTGTAAAGAAAATAGAAAATTTAAGAAATATTGCAATAATTGCTCACGTTGACCACGGTAAGACGACGCTTGTTGACCAACTGCTTCGTCAGAGCGGTACCTTTCGTGAAAATGAGTCGGTGAATGAGCGTGTTATGGACTCTAACGACCTTGAGCGTGAGCGTGGAATTACCATACTTTCTAAAAACACAAGCGTTATGTATGGGGATGTCAAGATTAACATTATCGACACACCGGGACACGCCGATTTCGGCGGTGAGGTTGAACGCATTTTGCAGATGGTTGACGGTGTTTTGCTGTTGGTCGATGCGTTTGAGGGATGTATGCCGCAGACACGCTTTGTGCTTAAAAAAGCACTGGCGCTTGGCAAAAAGGCGGTTGTTGTTATCAATAAAATTGACAGACCAATGGCAAGACCGCTTGAGGTGGTTGATGAGGTTTTAGACCTGTTTATCGAACTTGGCGCAGATGAAGACCAGATAGAATTTCCCGTAGTTTTTGCTTCGGGCAGGGACGGCTATGCCACATACGCCCCCGATATTGCGGGTAGTGATATGCGTCCTTTGTTTGAGGAGATTGTAAAGGAAATTGATGCGCCTACGGGTGATGCCGATGCGCCGTTACAGATACTGTTTACCAACATTGAGTATGATGATTATGTCGGCAGAATAGGTGTCGGCCGTGTAATTCGCGGCTCGGTAAAGACGGGGGACACCGTTGCGCTTTGCCACAAAGACGGTACAAGCTCTAAGGTAAAAATTTCAAAGCTGTTTATGTACAAGGGACTAAAGCGTACCGAGGTTGAGTCTGCAAGTGTGGGCGATATAATACAGGTTGCGGGTATCAGCGAACTTGAAATCGGCGAGACCGCCTGTGATACAGAGTGTGTCGAGCCACTGCCCTTTGTAAAGATTGATGAGCCTACCCTTGCTATGAATTTTATGGTTAATAATTCACCCTTTGCGGGAAAGGACGGCAAGTATGTTACTTCGCGCAATCTGCGTGAGCGGCTTTTTAAAGAGGTGCTTACCAATGTCAGCCTTCGTGTTGAAGAAACCGACAGCGCAGACACCTTCAAGGTGTCGGGCAGGGGAGAACTGCATCTTTCCATACTTATCGAAACCATGCGCCGTCAGGGTTATGAATTTCAGGTGTCACCGCCTAATGTTATCTACAAGCACGATGAGGACGGCAAACTGTTAGAGCCCATTGAACTGCTTATGATTGAGGTGCCCGAGCAGTATGTCGGCTCGGTTATGGAGCGTCTTGGCACCCGACACGCCGAACTTCAGAATATGGGTACGCGTGAGGGCGGTATGTCGCATCTTGAATTTTTAATTCCCGCACGCGGACTGCTTGGATACCGCTCACAGTTTATGACCGATACCAACGGTAACGGTATTATGAGCCATATTTTTAACGGATATGAAGCCTTTAAGGGCGATATTGACCAGCGAAGCACAGGCTCTATCATTGTGCACGAAACGGGCGAGACCACAGGCTACGGACTATTTAACACCCAAAGCCGCGGCAGACTGTTTGTCGGCCCAGGTGTTCCCGTTTATGAGGGTATGATAGTGGGTGAGAGCCCTAAGAGTGAAGATATTGTATGTAATGTATGCAAGGCAAAGCATCTTACTAACACACGCGCGTCAGGCTCGGACGATGCGCTGCGACTTATTCCGCCCTCGGCTTTAAGTCTTGAGCAATCACTTGACTTTATTAAGGACGACGAGCTTGTTGAGATTACACCTAATAATATAAGAATCCGCAAACGCATTCTTAATAAGGAGCAGCGTATGAAATTTGAGGCTAAAAACCGATGAATTATGTTATTCTTGATATGGAATGGGACAGCGTTTATCATCCGTTTTACAAGAGGTTTATAAACCAGATACTGCAAATCGGCGCCGTTAAATTGGATGAGGACTTTAACATAATTGATACATTTGATGTTACGGTTAAGTCGTCGGTTTCAAAACGGCTGTCGGGCAGATTTGTCACCCTTACAGGCATTACAAAGGAAATGATGCTTGCAGGTATTCCTTTAGATACTGCGGTAGACCGTTATAACCACTGGCTTGGTGACGATGTTGTCACTATGACCTGGAGCAATTCCGACCTGTTTACCATTCTTGAAAATGAGAAATATCTTTTAAAAAACATCCGCTTTAAAATCGAAAAGTATCTTGATTTGCAAAAATACATACAGAATGAAATGGTGCTTTTAGGGCATGAGTGTAAGTCACAAATAGCGCTTGGCAATGCGGCGCAGTTGCTTGGCATTACTACCGACGGTTACGATTTACACACCGCCAAGGACGACAGTCTTCTTTGCGCGGCGCTGCTTAAAAAGCACTACTGTAAGGAGCGTTTTGAGACCTTTATTAAGGATACTTCAAATCCTGAATTTTACCGCCGACTTTGCTACAAGCCGTTTTATATCAGCGATATAAATGATAAGAATGTCGATAAATCAAGCCTTAAGTTTGAGTGTGCGGTATGCAAAAAAGAAATGAAACGCACTTCAAAATGGCGGTTTAAAAACCGCGATTTTATGGCAGAGTTTCGTTGTGACGAGTGTAAAAAGAAGTATATCTGCAGGGTTAGTTTTAAGAAAACATACGATGATGTTGTAGTAAAACGCAGAATATGTCAGCCCAAACCAAAGGTGAAGCAGGAAGCGGCAGTTACACAGTAATTTTATTCTTGTTTTAAGATTAAATATCTTGACTTTCTATTGGTTTTGAAGTAAAATGTTCTTACTGTTCGCAAGATATGCGGGTGTGGCGGAATTGGCAGACGCGCCAGCCTTAGGAGCTGGTGTCACCGATGTGCAGGTTCAAGTCCTGTCACCCGCACCAAAATCGGAAATCCGCTGATGAAAATCGGCGGATTTTTGATTTTGTATTATTCATTCTTCATTATTCAATATTCATCATTCATTAAAAACGGATTTCCGTAATGAATAATGAATGTTGAAGTCGCCTTCGGCTGATGAATAATGAATAATTATTGTGGCTTCGCCACGGATTTTATTTGCAAGGCTTTGCTAAATTTAAAAAAGGTGATTGTTTATGTTCGGGTTGCTTTTTATAGCCGTAATTACACTTTTTTGTTATATGATACCTGGGTTTGTTTTGCGAAAGGCAAAAATGGTTGACGGCACCTTTGCAAAAGCGCTGTCGGTAGTAACGCTTTATGTTGCTCAGGCGGCATTGTTAGTGCACGGCTTTATAATAAAGTTTGATTTAAAGGTGTTTAAGGGCATTGTCTGCACATTTATTTTATCGTTTTTTATCCACCTGATTTTTTATATAATCGCAAGACGGCTTTTTAAAAAAGTTGCAATAAGAACGCGCAGGGTTTTGCAGTTCGGACTTATTTTTTCAAATGCGGGTTATATGGGAATTCCAGTTATCAGCGATGTTTTCGGTGCTGAATATGCAGTGTATGCGACGATATATATTGTCTGGTTTAATATTTTTGCGTTTTCCCTTGGCAGAATGATTTATACCGATGACAAAAAATATATATCGGTTAAGGAAGTTTTGATAAATCCTGCGGTTATTCCCATTACTATCGGACTTATCATATACATCAGCGGTCTTGGTGGATATATTGAATATACGCTTACTCAAGCGGGTGTTATCGGGGATATTATAAGTATCCTTTATAATGTGCTGACAGCACTTAAAAATATGGTGGCACCGCTTTCTATGATGATAATCGGTGTAAAACTTGCCGAAATTGATTTTAGATACTTTTTAAAGGACAGATATATTCTGCCGTTTTCGGCAATAAGATTGCTGATTTTCCCCTTTATTATATGGGTTATTGTTCGTGCATTAAATCATTTCGGTATAATAGAGTATGAAATTATGGCAATCGTTACGGTGCTGTCGTCGACACCTGCGGCATCGGCAACGGCGATGTTTGCCGAGCTGTATGACGGCGACGCGCAGTATGCAGGGAAATTAGTGGCATTTACCACGCTTATATCGGTTGTTACAATGCCCGTGGTATCACTTTTATTTAAGATTTAAAAGAGGGAACTATCTATTTAGAATAGATAGTTCCCTTATTTTTATGATTTAATTTTTTTAAGCGCGTACTTTTCAAGGCGAGAGACCTGTGCTTGTGAAATGCCGATTTCCTCTGATACCTCCATTTGAGTTTTGCCCTGCATAAAACGAAGGTTTAAAATTTTCTTTTCTCTGTCCGACAGCGCTTTAATAGATTCCTTTAAAAATATTTCGTCAAGCCAGTTCCTATCATCGTTTTTGTCACCCAGTTGGTCGAGCACATATATGGTATCGCCGCCGTCGGAATAAATCGGCTCATACAATGATACGGGGTCAACAATGCTTTCAAGCGCTATCACCACATCCTCACGGGGTACGCCCAACGCCTCTGCGATTTCACTTACAGTCGGTTCTTGCTGCTTTTTGTTCATAAGCTGTTCTTTTACCTGCATGGCACGGTATGCGGTATCCTTGATTGAGCGGCTTACCCGTATAGAGTTATTGTCACGCAAGTAGCGTCTTATTTCACCAATAATCATCGGCACCGCGTAGGTCGAGAATTTTACATTGTGCGAAACATCAAAGTTATCTATCGATTTTATAAGACCTATGCAACCGACCTGAAATAAATCGTCAGGATTTTCTCCTCTGCCTGCGAAACGCTGAACAACGCTTAACACAAGCCGTAAATTTCCGTTTATAAGGGTATCTCTGGCAGTTTTGCTGCCCTGCTTTACCTTTAAAAGCAGCTCCTCCTTCTCTTTTTCTTTAAGAAGCGGCAGTTTTGAAGTGTCTACTCCGCAGATAACAACCTTATTGCCGTACATTTTCAAGCACCTCCCGTAATACTATTTAAATTATTACCGAAGGCATAATCATATAAACCTGAAAAATATTTTTCTTTTCGACAAAAAAGGCTTGTATTTTAAAAAACAATGTTTTTTTGGAAAATATACGATTTTATAAAAAGTATTGACAATTTTCGACAATTAAGATATAATAAAAATAGCCTAAAACCATAAAATCAGGTTTTAGGCTATGGAGCTGAAGATGGGACTTGAACCCACGACCTGCTGATTACGAATCAGCTGCTCTACCAACTGAGCTACCCCAGCAAAAGCACAATTATTATATCAATGCAAATGAATTAAGTCAAGAATAATTTTATATAAGGAGAATATTATGGCAACTAACAGAAACGTTATGTCCCTTGAGGAGAAAACACTTAATGAAAGAATCGCTATTTTCCGTAAACTTGCGGGTTATACTCAGGAAACCGCTGCTGAGTTGCTTGAAATGAAGAAAAACACCTATGCCAGAATGGAAAAGTACGGCAACCCAAAGCCTGATGTTATTTTGAAGATGGCACAACTTTATAATGTGTCCATCAATATGATACTTCTCGGCAAAGAGGATGAGAGTGAGCAGATGAGAGGGAATAACAGCGGAAACGGTATGGATGAGCCGCACCCGACAGAGCCCGTAACACAGGCGCCGCCTGTGTCTAAACCTTCGACCTTTCAGTCTCCTCCACTTGCGCTTACTTCGATGGAGAGGTCTTGTATTGAGGTTATGCGCATACTCCCGAAAGAAAAACGCACTATGATAGTTGAATATATTAATCAGTTATACCAAGAATACAAGGGCAGAAAATGATTTATGATTTATACTTTAACCTTTAATCCTTGTATTGATTATGTTATGAATATGCCCTCACTTACGGCGGGTGATATTAACCGCGCTGAAAGTGAGGAGGTTTTTATCGGCGGCAAGGGGATAAATGTGTCGCTTGTTTTAAAGCAACTTGGTATGCCCTCGACGGCGCTTGGATTTACGGCGGGTTTTACGGGCACTGCTATCAAGCAGGAACTTGAGCAAATGGGTGTAAAAACCGATTTTGTGCATCTGTCCCACGGCTTTTCCCGTATAAATGTCAAGGTAAAGTCACAGTTTGAAACCGATTTAAACGGAAACGGACCTAAAATTTACCAAGCAGATATTGACAGCCTTATTGCGAGACTGTCAGGGTTTACACGCGGTGATGTTTTTGTGTTATCGGGCAGTGTGCCGTGCGGTGTAGGTGACAATATATATGAGCGAATTCTTGAGTCGCTTGAGGGCAGGGGTGTGATTACCGCCTGTGATGCGACGGGGAAACTGCTTTTAAACTGCCTTAAATACCGACCGTTTGTGGTAAAGCCAAATATTTGTGAACTTGGCGAAATGTTTGGTGTGCGCTTAGATACTGTACAGTCTGCTGTGCCATACGCTAAAAAACTTTGTCAAATGGGTGCGCAGAATGTGTTAGTATCTATGGCAGAAAAGGGCGCTTTTTTGCTTGAGCGTAACGGTGAAATTCACTTTTGCGATGCCGCAAAGGGTAGGCTTGTAAATTCGACGGGCGCGGGGGACTCTATGCTGGCAGGATTCTTAGCAGGGTATTTGAAAACGGGGGATTTTGGCTATGCTTTAACCCTTGGCACTGCCGCGGGGGGAGCCACCGCATTTTCGTCAGGACTTGCCCGTGCCGATGAAATTTACGGGCTGTTTGATAAAATAATGAATAAGGTGACAGAATGAACTTTGATATAAATAACCCGTTAACCTTTCCGCGCCGTCAGGTGCATCTTGATTTTCATACTTCACCCGATATGGAAAGTGTCGGCTCACGCTTTTCAAAGCAAAACTTTCAAACCGCGCTTAAAACGGGAAATGTTTCATCAATAACCGTTTTTGCAAAGTGTCATCACGGCTTATGCTATTATCCGACCGAGGTAGGTACAGTACACCCAGGTCTTGATTTTGATTTAATGGGCGCACAGATTGAGGCGGCGCACGAAATCGGTGTACGCGCCCCTGTGTACATTACGGCGGGTTATTCCGACCTTGACGCAAAAGAACATCCCGAATGGGTTGTAAGGCGCAAGGACGGCAGCATATCCGCAATCAACTATAATTTCAACGCATTGCCAAGTGATGCAAAGCCAAACTGCTCTTGGATTGAAATGTGCTTAAATGACGGGAGTTATGCTCAGCACATATACGATATTACAGAGGAAATTTGTAAGCGCTACAAGAAAATAGACGGACTTTTTTATGACATTTGTTTCAACACGGGCGTATGCTACTGTGACGAGTGCAAAAAGGGTATGCTTGAATCAGGGCTAAACCCCGAAAACGATGCCGACGCAAGAAAATATTACATAGATAAGCATATCGCATTTGTAAAAAAATGCAGGGCGATTTTAGACAGGTATCATACCGATGCTACAATATTTTTTAACGGCGGCGCCCTTATTGAAGAAGGCCACTACCACCGCTATTTTACGCATTACGAAATGGAAGACCTTCCTACCGCTTGGGGCTGTTATGATAAGATGCCGATTAAGGCAGCCTTTTTTTCAAACACCCAAAAGTATTACCTTGGTATGACGGGAAAGTTCCATCTTGACTGGGGTGAATTCGGCGGTTTCAAATGCCGTGAGGCACTAAGGTATGAGATTGCCACAATGGCAACCTACGGTGCGGGTGCGTCAATCGGCGACCATCTTTTCCACGACGGCGAGATGGATATGCAGACCTATGAAAATATCGGTTTTGCATACGACTATCTTGAAAGTATTGAGCCGTACTGCTTTGGCGGAAAATCTACCGCTACGGTAGGTGTTTATCTTTCCGAAAGACAAAATTCAAATATGGGACTTTCTAAAATTCTGATTGAAAATCAAATTGATTTCAGAATAATAGAAAATGGCAATTTCTGTGAGTTTGACACCGTGATTTTCCCCGATAAATGTGAAATCAGTAAGCAGGAACTTTCTGCTTTAAAGGAATATATCGAAAAGGGCGGTAAGGTTGTTTTTGCGGGTGAGGCGCTTATCGCTGACGGCGAATTTTTAATAGATTGCGGACTTAAAAATCCGCAGTTGCCGACGGGTGACGGGGACTATATTATGGCGGATAATCTGGACGGTGACCTGCCTAAATCTCCGTTTTTTGCATACTACCCCTCGGTACGCGCACAAGAGGATGACGCTCAGGTGTTTGCACGGGTTTATCCGCCTTGCTTTAACCGTACATACCGCCGCTTCTGCGGACATAAAAATTCACCCTATGTAAAGGATGCTACGACATATCCCGCTGTGAGCAAAAAGGGTAATGTGGTGTATATTTCGCATCCCGTTTGCTTAATATACGATACATTCGGCAGTCTTTACCACAAGCGTTATTTTATGTCGGCGTTTAATTTGCTGAACCCCAAACTTTCACTCGATATAAATATCGGCGCACAGTGCCGCTGCCGTATGATTGAGCAGCCCGACCAAAAACGGTACTGCATCAATATGACCTATGCCTGTCCTGTAAAGCGCGGTCTTGCTGAGGTTGTCGAGGATATTACACCTGTATATGATATTCCCATAAAGGTATACACCGATAAAAAGGTCACCTCGGTCTATCTGCCGCTTAAAGACAGGGAACTCACTTTTAACTGTGCTGACGGTGTGTGCAGTTTTACGCTTGACAGGCTTGAATGTCACGAAACGGTCGTGGTAAAATATGAGTGAAAAAAGAAAAATCAATCGTTTGGCGTTGTGTCCTCAAGGACACAACGCAGCGATATAAATCCCTTGCGGGATTTGCGATATGTAAAACGCGATATGTGCTTCGCACGAGATATGCCCTGCGGGGCGCGAGGGCATATGTATCATATCGCATTTTTTCTAAAAAAATATATCGCTTTTGCCGTGAGGCAAAAATATCGCTTTGTGCAAAGCACAAAATATCGCAACTAAAAAAAGCCTCTCCTACGGGAGAGGGCTTTTGTATATAAAGGGGCAACAATCGGTAATTTGCAGGTAGAAAATTACTACCGCCGATAAAGCAGGATATCCTTCAAACGCCCCTGCTTTATACTATGCCGATTTATTCAATCGGTGACTTTCTGATAAACAGCACACCCAAAGTATTAGCACCGCAATGTGATGAAATTGTACAACCCGCGCGGGTAAGGAAAATTTCCTTGAATAATCCACTTGCCTTAACCTGTTCGACAACAGCGTTTACAATTTCCGCGTCACAGCCTGCGTGTGTTACAAAAACACGGCTGGTGTCGATATCGTCGGGATTAGTAAGACGCTCGGCAACATACTCACTAAGCACCTTACCGTAAACGCCGCGGTATTTTTTGCCGACACCCATACTGCCGCCCTTTACTTCAATACAGGGCTTAAGTTTTAAAAGATTAGCGCCCAACATCGCAAGGGCAGAGCATCTGCCGCCTTTGTGCAGATATTCAAGACTGTCAATTACAAACGAAGCGTCAACACAAGGAACTAACTTTTCAATCTGCTCGACAATATCTTTAGCCGCCATACCGCTTTTTGCCATTTCAGCCGCAGCAATCACCAAAAGACCGCCGCCCGTTGAAAGATTTCGTGTGTCGATTACATATACATTTTCAAACTCTTCTGCTGCAATACACGAATTGCGGTATGTAGAGGACATTTCACTGCTTATTGAAAAATGTATAACCGTACTGCCGTCGGCGGTAAGTTCTTTGAAAAAGTCGGTGCACTCACCAATGTTTGCGGCGGTGGTTTTGGGCAGTTCGCCCGTTTTTGCGTGGTGGGCATAAATATCGTCAGGTGTAATATCAATACCGTCACGGTAGACATCGGTTCCCAAAGTTATTCCAAGGGGGATGGTACGCACGCCGTAGCGCTCACGAAGTTCGGCGCTTAAATCGGTTGTGCTGTCACTTGATATAATAATATTAGACATTAAATCTACCTCCGTTTTAGACATTATAGCATTTATTCTCTCATAAAACAACAAATATTTTTTTGTAACAATTTGTAACACAAAAACGGTTTGATTTGTGTTATTATTTCTACAGAGTTGGTGATTATAATGATGTTTTTTAAAAATAAAACAAATATCGTTTTTTGCATAATAATTTTTCTGCTTGTAGCGGCGCTTTCACTTGCGTCCTTTGCGGTGCTTAAAGGAAACCGTGATTACAAGTCAGTTTCGGCAAACCTTGACAGTAACGCTTCAAAACTTGCGTCGGCAGAAAGTAAAATTGAGGAATACTCTTCACAGATTGAAAATTACACCTCGGCAGCCGAGGAGAGCGCAAAAACACAAAGTGAACTAACTTCTCAACTTGAGGCGGCGCAGCAGGAAAAACAACGGCTTGAGCAGGAAAATGCCAACCTTAAAAATCAGATTGAGCAACTTGCCGCGAAAAAGCGCCGTGAGGAACTTCAAAAACAGATAGCGTTGCGTAATATAAATCAGGCAGATACCGCCGAGGGCGGTGTCTGCTATCTTACTTTTGATGACGGCCCGTCGGATAACACCCTTAGGATACTTGACATACTTGATGCATACGGTATAAAGGCAACCTTTTTTGTGGTCGGCACGGCTAAGGTGCAGTATCTGCCTACAATTCATCAGCGCGGACATGCCATCGGGCTTCACTCTGCCACGCACAATTATGCGTCAATATATGCCGATGTCAACAGTTATCTTACAGATTTGCAGTCGATATCTGATATAGTATTTTCACAAACGGGTATCCGCAGTAATATAATCCGCTTTCCAGGGGGCAGCAGTAACGGGGTTAGCCGCTCGTACTGTGCGGGTATTATGTCAGACCTTACCGTAAGACTGCCAAGCCTTGGGTATTCTTATTACGACTGGAATGTATCGTCGGGCGATGCGACTGCCGCGCGTGTGCCGACACAGACCATAATTAATAATGTGTTATCGGCGGCAACGGGTAAAAACAGTATTTGTGTGCTTATGCACGATACCGCCGCCAAGACCACCACGGTCGAGGCGCTGCCATCTATTATTGAGGGGCTTGACGCTATGGGCTTTCGGTTTGCCGCCCTTACAGCCGATGTTTACGGATATCACCAGTCGGTCATTAACTGACATAATTTGCTTGACAACCTTCACCGCCGTAGTTTAGAATGATTTAGTATTATTCTTTTCGGCGGTGAATTTTTTGAAATCCCATAAATTAATGGCAGTATGCGTTGTTATGTACTTTTTGTGCGCTGTGGCAACGGTGGGACTTGTAGCACCCATTTTTTTACCCCTAACGCTTTCCCACGGTGAAAAGTTTGTCACCGTCTTTATAATATTGGTTTTAGGTTTTATGGCGGCGCGGTTTCTTTGTATGGGCGCGTCTGTGCGCACGGCAAACCGCATTATGCGCGCAACTTTTATCTGGCTGTTTATAACCTATGTTTTCGTTGTTGTGGACTTTACCCTTATAAGCAACAGTTTTGGCAGAAGTCTGTCTAACATATTTTTATTAAGCGGACAATCGGCAAGGCAGTACATTTTAGAAAATACAAATTTTGTGCCGCTTCGCACGGTCAGTCTTTACATTAATGCCTATGTAAAGGGTAATGTCGAGCCGTATATTGCGGTTGAAAACCTTATCGGCAACTTTTTTGTGTTTATGCCCTTTGCGCTGTTTGTGCCGTCGGCACTGAGATTTATAAACTCTGCTATTAAATTCTTTTTGTTTGTGGCGCTGTTTATTATTGCTATTGAGATTATGCAGATAATTTTTCTCACAGGCTCTGCCGATGTTGACGATTTTATACTAAATCTTTCGGGTGCTATGGCGGCGTACGGGCTGTTGCACCTACGCGGTACTATCAAAACTTGGTATTGAGGTGTAATTATGCTTATAAAGGCGAATGCAAAAATTAATCTTACCCTTGATATTGTGGGGAAGCGTGACGACGGATATCACCTTATTGATTCGCTTATGCAGTCGGTGTCGCTTTGTGACATTCTCACGGTGGAAAAGAATGACGAAATTACCGTTTTGTGTGACAACTCTGCAATTACCGACTGCGACAATATTGCAACCGTGGCAGCGCAAAAGTTTTTTGAGTTTACGGGCATTTGCGGTGGCGCTAAAATAAACATACAAAAGAATATTCCCGTGTCTGCGGGTTTGGGCGGCGGCAGCGCCGATGCGGCAGCGGTGATATGCGCCCTTGATAAAATATATGACACAAGGCTGCCAGACAATGCGCTTTGTGAAATTGCGCTTTCGGTGGGCGCTGATGTGCCGTTTTGTGTTACGGGCGGCTGCGCCAGAGTGGGCGGCATCGGTGAGGTAGTAGATGCTCTTGAAAGTAAGATTGACTACAGTCTTGTTTTGGTAAAACACGCAAAGAAAAAGTCCACCGCTGATATGTACCGCAGACTTGACGGTATGTCGCAGACAAAAAAGCACACATCTGCTGCAGTAAATGCTGTGCAAAGCGGTGACCTTAACGCGCTTTTGCAGAACATCGGCAACGCATTCAGCGCCGTTAACGATAATAGAGAACTGGTTTCACATATAATGACAACATCGCCTATGGCGGTATCGCTGTCGGGCAGCGGCCCCACCGTTTTTGCGGTGTATGCTGACGATTGTGCGGCTGCCGCCGCGGCGGACAGTCTTTCGGCTTTGGGTTATCAGCCGATAATTGCCCACCCGTCAAAGCAGGGCATTATATTTGAATAAAAATTTACGCTTCTGTCAAAATTTTCCTTAGAACTTTTTGACAGGAGTATTTTTATGAAAACAAATATTAGAAAAAATATTGAACTTGGCGTACTGTTTGGACTAATTTTCGCGGTGGCACTTAGTTTTGCAAGGTTTGACGCTAACTGCGATGAACTAAAGAATAATATTCTAAGGCTTCACATAATTGCAAATTCCGATTCTGCCGCCGACCAACAGTTAAAACTTTTGGTGCGCGACGAAATACTTGAGTATACTTCGTCGGTGTTTGAAGACTGCAGTGACCTTGATGCCGCACAACAGTCGGCGAGTGAGAACATAGATGTGCTGACTGCTGTGGCAGACAGTGTAATCCGTCAAAACGGCTTTTCCTATGACGCTAAGGTCGAGATTGCCGACGCATACTTTGATACCCGTGAGTATGAGGATTTTACCCTACCCGCAGGAACATACCGTTCGCTTATTGTGAACTTGGGCGCGGCAGAGGGTAAGAATTGGTGGTGTGTGGTTTTCCCTTGTGTATGTGTGCCCTCTGCCACAAAGGGTGAGCTTACCGACAGTGTTTCAGAAGACGCAGCAAGGGTGGCAAAAAATGCGTCAAGATATGTTATGAAGTTTAAAACTGCCGAAATTTATGAGGATTTAAAACAGTACTTTAAAAATAAAATGTAAAAAAATTAAATTAATACTTGCATTTTCTTGATTGATGTGATAATATTCTAATGTTAATCTTATTATGTGTCTAATTGAAAGGGGTGACAGGGATGAAGGAAGGTTTACATCCTCAGTACGAAAAGGTAACAATTAAATGCGCTTGTGGCGCTGAATTTGAAACACGCTCTACAAAGAAGGACATTCGTTTGGATATTTGTTCTAAATGTCATCCGTTTTTCACCGGTAAGCAGAAGCTGGTAGATACCGGCGGACGTGTTGACAGATTTAAGAAGCGTTTCGGTATGGAAGACAAATAATTTTACCGCAATTCCGCAATCGGCCTTTGGGGGCGGTTGCGGTTTTTTGTTTAGGCTGACGAGAGTCGAACCCGTTACGGTTTCGCTCTCCGCCTTTTATCGCCTTACTTGCGCTTATTTTTGTAAGGCGACAGCCTTACTGCAAATTTCACGCTTCGCCTTTCGAAAAAAGGCGGCTGTGAGAAACTCTTTGACCTGCCAAATAAATAATTTTTTGAAAAAGCGAAGTCGAAGAACGCAGTAATACTGCCGTATTACAAGTGATGAGGCAAGAAAGGGCGAAAAATTATTATTTGTCAGGCGTGACGGGTTCGACTCTCGTCAGCCTAAAGTGATATGCGGTTGTATTTTATGTAAAAATAAAGTATAATGTATACAGCCAAAATATTTGGAGGGTGTTACATTATGAATTTTTTACAGATAGCGCAAAACCGTCAATCCTGCCGCAGTTACAATGCCGAAAGGACGGTTGAACAGGAAAAACTCGACGCAATACTTGAAGCGGCAAGACTAAGCCCGTCTGCCTGTAACGGTCAGCCCTATCATATAACCGTCTGTACGGGTGATACTGCAAAGCAGGTTGCAAAAGCAACAATGGGTATGGGTATGAACAAATTCACCGCGGATGCACCGATTATGATTGTAATTTCTGAAATGCCCTATGTAAAATCGGCGGCTTTGGGCGCTAAGGTTAAGGGTAACGATTATCGCTCGATTGACATCGGTATCGTTAGCGCCTATATCACTGCAGAGGCAACAGCGCAAGGACTCGGCAGTTGTATTCTCGGTTGGCTTGACAGTGACAAAATTTGCAAAATTTGCGGTCTTGACGGCGCGGTAAGACTTGTAATCTCGCTCGGTTATGCAAGTGACGGTGATAAACTCCGTCCCAAAAAGCGCAAGGAAATGACCGATTTAGTGACCGAAAGATAAAAACACAGTAACAACTAAAAATCCCCTGAGCGTGATGTAAGGTCGCACTCAGGGATTTTTTATCTACTGCTTAGGCGAAAAAGAGGGTAGGTTGCCCAAATTGTCGTTTTCCTGTCCGTTCGGAACTGATTTAAGGTACTCGGTATCACCTCTGTGTGCAATGCCAACACCCGCAATTTCACCCTGTTTTGCCATCCTGACAGCATCGGGCTTTGATACAAATGTCTCGTCGGAAAGTTTGTATCCCGTCACTCTGCCGCCCTCTTTTACAAGACCTACTATCTGTTTTGCATCTTTCCTTGTCTGCGGAATTTCGTCAAGTGTGTTTTTAGCAAGATTATTACCGTCCATTTTCCTACTCCTTTTTATTTCAGTTTGTGCAAATAAACCGATAATATTCAGCAGTGAATAAATAAAAAACGGATGGCTGTGCCAATCCACAGCCATCCGTTTTTTATTTATTACCAATTACTCCGTCAGGGAAAACAGATGCTTTTATTAAGTCTTCAGGTGAAATATCCAGAGCATCTGCGATATTATAAAACACATTTAAAGAAAATCCGTATGCCATATTTGGCGCCTCAATATTACTTAACAGTGAACGACTGATATTTGCTTTTTCCGCCAACTTCTCTTGCGACAGGCTTCGTATTCTTCGCAGCGTAGAAATTGCGATACCAAGTTGAATGAAACGGTCTCTGTTTCTATAATCTACTTCCTTTCCCATAATAAAAACCTCACTTATAATAATTTATGCCTGTATAAGTATACTTTTAATTAAATTTCTTTTCAGTATTCATATATAAGCGCTTGACTGTATTAGTCAGCGATGATATTATTATGTTTGCAAACCATTGTTAATTATTATTGGGTTGAAATATTTGTATTATTTATTAAATTGCACAAAAAAACACATATATGTTTGTATTTTTTTAATGTTTAGGTGATTGACAGAAACCAAGTTTTCGTGTATAATAATCCAAAACTTTCGTGTATCGTGTGCGAAAGCGCGTGTGAAATTTCAGAATTAAACATAAGGTACACATATTTATTTTATAATTTAATCTGCGCCTGAGCCCTAGAGCCTGTGCCATTTAATCGTTAAATACGATTGTGGTGCAGGCTTTTCTTTTTTACCTCTTGCCGCAAATGAGTTGAAACCGAGGTGATACAAATTGCAAGAAACATTACAACTCAAACCACAAAGCGATGAAATCCAAACCAAGTGTCGACGGTTTCTTTGCCCAGTATGTGGCAAACACACAGTTTTGTGGTTGCTTCCCACTACGGAGATCAGGGATCTGCCAATCAAATGCAAACGATGCGGCAAGGAAAGTATTGTAAATGTCGCACCGATTACTGAAACTTAAAAATTACGCACAGATAAAAATATCTAAACGTAATATCACAGCAAATGTCAACCCTCGCAAAAGACCATGTGTATATCCCAGCACAAACGTTCAGCGTTTGTATTTTTTAACTAAAATTTGTAGTAAACACTTACAAAAGGGGAATATGAAAATGAAACAGGATGACTTGCGCCAACAATTTATTGACAGCACTATCCACATTGTCGCCGCCGACGGCATCCACAAAGCCACCACAAAAGCAATAGCAACCCATTCGGGCATTAATGAGGCGTACATTTACCGCGTATTTAAGGATAAGGAAGATTTATTTGCCGCGACTTTTTCCGCAATCGACAACGAGCTTATTGCTTGTATTCTAAAATATGTGCCGATTATGGATATAAAAGGAATCAATATTGATGAAAGATGCCGTATATTTTTCAAAAGCTGCTGGAAGAGTATTGTTTCCGACAGCGAGAAGTGCTCTTTCTTTATCAAGTACTATTATTCTCACTATTACAATTCCTATTCGCCCATCGACAGAAGAAGGGCGTATCGCGAGGTTGTGGAGAGGTTCACACCCGCTTTCAAAAAAGGTACGGACGTTTGGCGTGTGTTCAATCGCATACTCGATATTGTTTACTCTACCATTATTAAAATTTTGCGCGCCGAAATTCCCGATGACGATGAAACGGCGGAAGAAGTTTTTACGGTCGTTTATTCAGCGATTGAGCCGCAACTTTTCTGGAGTAATAAAGAGGCGGCAGAAACTGTTTTGGAAAACCAAAAATTAAGAGAGGGTATATTATGAAAAAAGCATTAAGCATTATTAAAACAACGCTTGTGTGGCTGGTAGTATCACTTGCGGTGTTTATGACAATATTCACAGTTATTTCAGTAACAACATTTAATCGAAACGACCGTGATTTGTTCGGGTATAAGGCTTACATAGTCAATACCGATTCAATGTCAAAGACCGACTTTGGCGCAGGCGATTTGATATTCGTCAAGGAAGTCGACCCCTCCACGCTCAAGCAGGGCGATATTATCACCTATATGTCGCAGGATACCGATAACTTCGGCGAAACCATTACCCATAAAATCAGAAAACTGACAACCGATGCCGCGGGCAATCCGGGATTTATCACCTACGGTACAACCACCGATACCGATGACGCGGCAATTGTTACATATCCCTATATTTTAGGAAAGTACGAAACCCACATCGCCAAAGTCGGTACATTCTTCAATTTTCTGAAAACCACACAGGGTTATTTCGTTTGTATTTTTGTACCCTTTATGCTGCTGATTGTCTATCAGGGCATCAATTTCTTCCGCCTGTTCCGCCGCTATAAAAAGGAGCAAATGGAGGAAATGCAGGCAGAACGGGATAAAATCGCAGCCGAACGCGCAGAAAATGCAAAAATGCTTGAGGAACTTCAAGCCCTCAAAGCGCAGCTTGAAGGCGATAAGCAAACCGTTACAACCGTTACAGAAACAACACAAGAAACCGAATAAGTACCCAATAGCGAGTTGATGTCCCCATGTTACAGTTTTTTATCGGCTTAATCATAGGCGGTTTTGTTGGACTTTTTGCCTGTGCGCTTGTCAGTATAAGCAGCACCGACGAAGATAAAAACATCCCCACCCGAAGCCACGAAAGGTCAGGAGAAAACAGCGAATCCCATGAATAAAACAGATACCGAACTTTATTATCTTATCGGCATTTTTGCCGCTGCCGTTCTCCTGTTTTTATTCATAAGGTTTCTGTGTCTTATCAATGATTTTTCAAGAGAACTTAAATATCTCAATATTGAGATAAATCGCACAACAGGATCAGAAAGAAAACGCTGGAAACGCCAGCGCCGCAGATTATGGATGTCGCTAATCCTGTTTGTTAAATATTAATTTTCTTACAAACAGAGTTTTTCTCTGTAATGTAAGCGTGGTAAAAAATTGTGTCTTGTCTTCAAACTTTTTTACCTCGCGCCGTCCCATCAGTAATGATGGGCGGCAATCAAAGGGCACAAGCGCCGACTCTGTCGGCAGAGAAGAGTTAAAAGTGAATAGTGAAAAGTTGGTGCCGTCGACATGGATATAAATTTGTTTTAATAATTAAAAACCTTTCTTTTATCCTTTATCTATTCACTCTTCACTGCCGTCGAAGACGGCTTGTGTTCTTTGATTGCCGAAAGGCATTATGAAAAAGGAGGTCATAAAAAATGACAAAAACAAAAAGCACCAAGCGTGC
>JAZRPH010000006.1:0-2983 GCA_045649125.1 Acutalibacteraceae bacterium
CAAGGGCGCCTGTTATGGAGTATCCTATCGTTACTTTCGCTGATATCTTTGGCATTGCGTGTGCTCATCGGACTGTTCGGAAATTATTTGTATCTGCGTGTAACGTTGCGGAAAGCAAAAAAAGCGGAAAACGAGCTGTCCACCCCCTATGATCAAGATTTCCGCAAATCCGGCGGTGTATCTTTTGCACTGGCAATGGCACCGGAACTGTTGGTCTTGGCATTATCCTATATCGCCTTTTTCGTTCTATCTATTTTGTGAGGAGTGTTACCTATGTCAAATCGTGTTCGTAAAGCAGTCATCCCTGCAGCTGGTCTCGGTACTCGTGTGTTACCGGCATCCAAGGCAATGCCGAAAGAAATGCTGCCCATCGTCGACAAGCCGGCGATCCAATATATCGTGGAGGAGGCTGTTGCCGCCGGCATCACGGATATTCTGATTATCACAAATCGCGGCAAAGGTATCATTGAGGATCACTTTGACCACAGTATTGAGCTCGAACAACGGTTGCTTGCCGGCGGACGTACCGAAACGCTCGCGGAACTCAACCGCATCACCGATCTTGCTAATATCACTTTTATCCGTCAGAAGGAAACCAAAGGCTTGGGTCATGCGGTAAACTGCGCCCGTTCTTTCGTCGGCAACGAGCCCTTTGCGGTATTGTACGGTGATGATGTCATCATCGGCGAGGATCCCGCCTGCGGTCAACTGTGCCGTGCCTATGAGGAATACGGCAAGGGCGTTGTCGGCATGAAAGAAGTAACCGTCGAGCAGATTCAGAAATATTCCAGTTTGGCAGTTGCACCGCTGCGCGATAACATTTATGCCGTATCGGACATGATTGAGAAACCAAAACCGGATCAGATCCTTTCCCTATTTTCCATTTTAGGTCGTTGCGTACTTCCTCCGGAGATCTTTGATATTTTAGACAAGACACCTCCCGGAGCCGGCGGTGAGATCCAGCTCACCGACGCAATGGTGACACTGGCGCGCACCACGGGTATGACGGGCGTGGATTTCACCGGCATTCGGTACGATATGGGCAACAAGCTCGGTATTTTGCAAGCCACTTGCGAGGTGGCATTGAAGCACCCCGAAGTCGGCACCGATTTTGCCGCGTACTTAAAAGAACTGGTTAAAACGTTATAACATACATATGAGCCTCACGCTGCTGCGTGAGGCTCATATTTTTTGAGGTGGAGGCATACACTATCCTACAAGGAGATGATGGTATGACTCGACCGAAAATTGATTGGAAGGCGCTCTTATTTTTTTTGGTGTACACCTATGCGTTGGCGGGGATCGGCGCACTGCTCGGCGGAAACTTTGACATCAGTACGCTAAACGCACCGCCCTTGGCACCACCTGCATGGCTCTTTCCCGTGGTATGGACCATTCTCTATACACTGATGGCAATAGCGGCGTACCTTGTGTTTGTGAGTAACGATCTGGATCGCGGTCCCGCCTTGCGTCTGTATCTTTTGCAGGTCGCGATCAACGCACTGTGGTCGTTTTTCTTCTTCCGTTTGGAGTGGCGGTTGTTTGCGTTCTTCTGGCTTTTGCTGCTCATTGCCGTCGTGGTGCTGACGATGGTCGCGTTTCGCAAAATCAACCGCACGGCATTCCGCTTGCTCATCCCCTATCTTCTGTGGCTGGTATTCGCCGCATATTTAAACATCGGGTATTATTTACTCAACCGCTGAATAATAATCCCCCCGCATAGTGAACTTGTCAAGTAAAAGTAGACAGTAAAAACCACCAATTACTCAAACCCTTGTTCGATTCTATATTGGACAGGGGTTTTGTAATTAAGTTTGTATGACAATCTTTCGTTATTGAAGTAATGAACATACTTTTCAATAAACGAGGGTATACCCTCGACGGATTTTAAATTGAAATCTATTCTCATTTCTTCTTTTATCCAACCGTTTAATGATTCAATAATTGGATTATCTGTTGGTGTTCCTGCTCTTGACATTGAGCGTATAATATTAGTATAATCTTTGTGGGTTTGGTAAAAGCCCGCTGATGAGTAGACGCTACCTTGGTCGGTGTGAAGTGTGACCGGGTAGGTCTGCTCTTTCTTTTTCTCTATTAAATATTCTAAACAATGATAATATGGCAAACTACTACCGACTTTATTAGTTACCGAACTTGCAACAATCTCGTTATTGAATACATCTAAAAGATACGTCCATTCCCAAAGGGTCCCTTTATGTTTAATGCAAGTCATATCTGATACAACAATTTCCAAAGGCTTTGTAACATTCCAATTACCTCTAATGATATTAGGAAATTTGATGTTTTCTTTACCTGCAATTTTTCTACCTCTCTTAGTTTTAGAACGTATGCCTGCTAATTTACAGCATTTATGTGCTAAGTTATCCGAGAAAACCCAACCAGTTTCATTACGAATTAAGTTTGCAAGATAATGGTAACCTTTCGTCTTATGTCTTTTATGTTGTTCTAACAGTAATTCCGTAAGTATTAGTCTATCCTGTTCGTACCTATTCGGCTTATCTTTTCTTGCTAACCATTTGTAGTATCCCGAACGGTTAACTGACATAATCTCACATAAAAATTTAACACTATATCTATCTTTTAATGAATATATTATTTCATATTCGCATCTTTTAAAGAAACGAACTCCTTGTTTACACCAACTCCTTTCACTTTGTATCCTTTTTTTAACCGTTCATTTTCGATTTCTAATTTCACTAGTTGCAATCTTAATCTTTCTGTTTCGGTTAATGTTTTGCTTGTGTGTAATGCTGCAAAAGGGTTTCCGGGATGTCCTTTAGGATTAAATGCAGCTTCTCCATATTTTCCATAATCCCTTAACCAATGGCAGATCATACTTCTGTCTGCACTATATTCTTTTTCGAGTGTACGAACGGAGATATGTTCATTTAAGTGTTTGCCGATGATTTCTAATTTTTGTTCTTTAGTCCATACTCGTTTCTTTTGACCTTTTTTCATTTCG
>JAZRPH010000007.1:0-1795 GCA_045649125.1 Acutalibacteraceae bacterium
TGAAGTACCCAGTGGTGCTCAACTTGACTTCCTTATCGGTGCAGCCGATGAAGCAAAACAGCAGATGGTAAATGCAAAGGCAGTTATGGATAACTACAAGACCGTTGTTCTCTATGACCCGACCGATGCAAAGGTTGTTAAACAACTCTACAAGACCTACGGTATTGAACTTACTGCTAATGCAGTTACATACACCGCATTCTTAGCTGATTTAGTTAAGAATGGTCAGTTAAAGGGTGTAAACGGCGGCAAGACCGTTGTTTACCAAGATCCTTTCCAACTTGCTCGTAATCTTGAAGAAACCGAAGAAGCAAGAACAGTTGTTAGCGCATTTGCTACTTTACACGAAATGTTACTTAACAGAGAGCAAACCGTATGGGCAGGTAACATCTTAATGGCTCAGTATATGCCTGAAGTTATTAACAAGGTTGCTGAAAGACGTCTCTTCAACGTTAAGAGCATCGGCGAAAAGGCAATCGTTACTGCTTGTGTATCAGAGTACGTTGCACTTAAGAACGTAAATCAGAACGATATAGAAATTCTTTCTATTGAAGATTTGATTTTGGCATAGTGGGGGATTAAAATGTTAGTATCTTTACAAACAGTAATTGGTATGGCAGAAGAAGGTAACTATTGTATACCTGCATTCAACGTTTACAATATTGAAACAGTTATGGGTGTAATTGCCGCTGCTGAAGAGGCTAAGGCTCCCGTAATTATTCAGGTTTATCCGCGTCTTTTAAATGAAGAGGTTGGTTATTATCTTTGCCCCACAGTAATCGCTGCCGCACATAAGGCAAGCGTACCGGTATGTTTCCACCTTGACCACGGTCCTACAGAGTGGGAAGTTACCCGTGCTTTACGTTGGGGTTGTACAGGTATTATGCTTGATGGCTCGGCACATGATTTTGAAACAAATGTCCAGATGACCAAACACATCGTTGAAACATGTAAATCACTTGATATTGGTGTTGAAGGTGAAATCGGTCACGTTGGTAGCGTTAATGATGACGCTATGTCAGAGTTTACCGATCCCGCTGAAGCTGCAGAGTTTGTTAAGCTCACAGGCGTTACCTGTCTTGCCGTACTTATCGGTAATGCACACGGTCACTACAAGAAACCGCCGAAACTTGATATTGAACGCGTAAAGGCTATTAGAGAAGCAACAGGCGGTATTCCGCTTGTACTTCACGGTGGCTCGGGTATTCCTGATGAGCAGGTTAAGGCCGCAATCGCTGCAGGTATTCGTAAAATGAATATCGGCACCGACGTATGTTGTGCTTTTGCTGATGGTACTCTTGAATCACTCAACGACCCGTCACGCAGTCTTGCAGTTGATCTCTTTATGAAGAAACCGATAGAAACAGTTAAGAAAATGGCACTCGAGAAAATTGAACTCGTAGGCGCCAATGGAAAGGCTTAATTATGAGTAAAATCGTTGGTATCGGTGCCTGCGTTATGGATACCCTTATGAGCGTGCCACAGTATCCTACCGAGGATACTAAACTACGTGCCGAGGGTAGCAAAATTGCCGGTGGTGGTCCCGTTGCAACAGGTCTTGTAGCGGCGGCCAAACTTGGTGAAGATACCGCATTTATCGGTGTTTTGGCTGATGATAATGCAGGACAATTTTTAATAAAAGATTTTGAAAAATATAATGTATCGGTAGATTTAATCGAGCAAAAAAGCGGTTATCGTTCATTTATGTCGGTTATTTGGTTAAGTAAAGTCGCAACCACTCGTACCTGTGTTTTTGATAAGGGCGATTTACCCAAACTCGTGCTTAGTGATGAGC
>JAZRPH010000008.1:0-22037 GCA_045649125.1 Acutalibacteraceae bacterium
GTGGACAATATCTCTTGTTTTGTGTTATACTATTCATGGTGATTGAGTCCTCTCTGTTATTTTGAGTTGTAGCAAACTAATTTTAACAGAACTCAATCACTTTTTCTATTCTTTTGGTCTCACATCTATTGTAACGCTACAATTATATAATAATAATAAATTGTATTATTATTGACAAAATGCTGGTTTTTTGGTAAAATAATATGAATTATAATGCAATATTTATGTGTAGGAGATGAGTGACACGGTTACAAGTATGACGGGCTTTGGACGGGCCAAGAGTTCACAACAGGATTTTGATATTACTGTTGAAATTAAATCAGTAAACCATAGATACTTTGAATTTTCTTCAAGGCTGCCTCGTGCATATCAGTTTTTGGATGAAAAACTTAAAAAACTTTGTCAAGAGCGTATTTCGCGCGGCAAGGTTGAGGTTTCGGTTTTTGTTGAGGATACCTCTGCAAAATCTATTGAACTTTCGGTAAATCACGCTTACGCAGATGCGTATGTTGCCGCACTGCATAATCTTGCCAAGGAATATCGGCTAAAGGATGATATTAAGGTTTCCTCCCTTGTAGGCAATACTGAAATATTCACCGCCAAAAAGCGTGAACTTGATGAGGAACTTATTACCGAAACTGCTTTATCCACCGCAAAAGAGGCTATTGACAACTTTGTTAATATGCGCGCAGTCGAGGGTGAAAGACTTTCTTTGGATGTTAAGGGCAGGGCGGACTACATACTCACACAAATTGCTTTCATTGAGCAGCGTTCACCGCAGACCGTCAAAGAATACCGCGAAAAGATAGAACAAAAAATTAAAGAACTTATCGGTGATATTAACATTGATGAGCAGCGTCTTCTTACCGAAACCGCTATATACGCTGACAAAATTGCAGTCGCCGAAGAAACAGTAAGACTTCGCAGTCATATTTCTTCTCTTTGCGCCTTGCTTGATGAGGGCGGCGTTACCGGCAGAAAGCTTGATTTTATAGTTCAGGAAATGAATCGGGAGACCAATACTATCGGTTCTAAGGCTCAGGATATGGAAATTACCAAGGTTGTGGTTGACATAAAGTCTGAGATTGAGAAAATAAGAGAACAAATACAAAATATTGAGTAATAAAGCAGGTGAATTTTAATGCGACTGATTAATATCGGATTTGGCAATATGGTTTCCGCAAACCGTATGGTAGCAATAGTAAGTCCTGAATCGGCACCGATAAAGCGAATTATACAGGACGCAAAGGAGCGCGGTACGCTTATCGACGCTACCCACGGCAGAAGAACCCGCGCGGTTATTATTACTGACAGCGACCATATAATTTTGACCTATCTGCAATCCGAGACTGTGGCAAATCGCATTACTGATGAAAATGCCATTGATGACGAGGAGAATGAGGATGAGTAAAGGCCGTTTATTTATTATTTCAGGACCGTCAGGTTCGGGCAAAGACACAGTGCTTAAAGGTATATTTAAGCGCTGTCCGGATATAAAATTTTCTATTTCCTCGATAACAAGACCTATGCGTGAGGGCGAGGTTGAGGGCGATAAATATAATTTTATCTCAAGGGAAAAATTTGAAGAAATGTTAAAAAATGATATGCTTCTTGAGCATAATGTATTTGTGGGTAACTACTACGGTACACCTAAGGCGCCCGTTATGGACTGCATTAAAAACGGCAGCGATATGATTATCGAGGTGGATGTTAACGGCGCTAATCAGATACGCAAAAAAATGCCTGAGGCGGTAAGCATATTCATTATGCCGCCTTCACTTGAGGAACTTCGCGCACGTCTGTCGGGCCGCGGTACCGAAACTCAAGAAGTAATTGACAAGCGTATTTATGAGGCGCTTCGTGAAATTGAAAGTGCTGTTTTGTATGATTTTATTATCGTTAATGACGATTTGGAGAAAGCTGTTGACGATGTGATTTCTGTAATGACGGTTGACCGTTTTAAGACCGACCGTAATTTACACATTATCAAAAAGGTTTTAGGCAAGTAATTTTTATTCTGAAAGGATATGTTAATATGTTAAATCCCGCAATAGGAAAACTTATCGAAAGTTATGAAAACCGTTACCGTTTGGTAATAGACATTTCAAATTGCGCTCGCAATATATCAAGCGAGGCAGAGTCTAAAGAGGAAATTCTTATTGAAAAGCCCGTTAGTATCGCTATTAATAAGATGGCAAGTGAAAAGGATTTCAACTAATTATTATTTTTGGAGGGTTGCTTTATGGGTCGATTAGTTGCCGAAATTGTAATTGACGGCGCCACCGACTCTTTTGACAAACGATATACCTATGCGATACCTGAAGCACTTAAGGACACAGCGCTTGCAGGTTGTCGTGTCACGGTTCCGTTTGGTATGGGTAACTCTAAAAAACAGGGTATGATTTTACGGGTTTTTGAGGGTGAAATAACCTCAAAAACGAAGGAAATTTTTGCCGTTACTGACTCGCTACCGATACTAAATGACGAAATGATAAAAATGTGTGAGTGGCTTCAAAATAATGTGTTTTGCACTTATTTTGATGCCATTCATGCTATGTTGCCTACGGGACTAAATTATCGCCTTACTGATTATTATTCGGTAAACGATGAATTTGCGGTTCCCTCTGTTTTGGAAAGCGACGAGCGTGAAGTTTATGAGTTTTTGCTTTCAAATGGTGAGACCTCGCTTAAAAAACTTGAAAAAAAGTTTGAAAATGCAGCTTGTCTGCTTTCATCCCTTACGGACAAGCAGGCTCTTATTCGCAACAGTGTACCGTTGCGGCGTATGAATGACCTTACACGCCGCTGGGTACGAATTAATATTGATAGCGTTTTACCTGATATAAAATTAACCGCAAGACAGCGTGAAATTTTTGAAATTGTTAAAGCCGCAGGTCAAGTTTCTGTCAAGGAACTGCAGTATTTTACCGGTGTTTCAATAGGTGTTATTAATTCGCTTGTGGACAAAGGAATTTTTGTAAGCTTTGAAAAGCAGGAATTTCGTATTCCGTATCGTAATAACACTGTATCCCACCGTGAAGAGATTATTCTCACTGCAGAACAGCAGGAAGCATATGACGGCTTAAAAAGAAATGCGTTTTCAGGTGCTGCGCATACAGATCTGTTATACGGTGTTACAGGCAGCGGAAAGACACAGGTGTTTTTAAAACTTACCGATGATGTTTCCGATTCGGGCCGCGGTGTAATAATAATGGTGCCTGAAATTGCTTTAACACCCCAGATGATTAAAATTTTCAGCGACCGTTACGGCGATAAAATAGCCGTTTTCCACAGTGCTATGTCACTGGGACAGCGAATGGATGAATATAACCGTATAAAGCAGGGTAAGGCAACTATTGCCATCGGTACAAGAAGCGCTGTATTTGCGCCATTTTCCGATTTAGGTCTCATTATAATTGATGAGGAACAGGAGCATACCTATAAATCTGAAAAAACCCCGCGCTTTCATACAAGAGATTTGGCGCGTTTCCGCGCCTCATACCATAACGCGCTTTTATGTCTGGCAAGTGCAACACCCTCAGTGGAAAGCTATTCGGCAGCCAAAAGCGGCAAATACGGCATTTTTACACTAAACAACCGTTACGGAAATGCCGTTTTACCTAAAGTAAATATTGTTGATATGCGTAAAGAACTTGCTGACGGCAATTCGTCTAATATAAGCCGTGAACTTGCTTTGTCGGTTGAGGATGCACTAAGTTGCGGTAAACAGGCGATAATTCTTTTAAACAGACGCGGACATAATACATATGTTTCATGCGCTGAATGCGGTACGGTTGTTACATGTGACAACTGCAGTATTTCACTGACATATCACTCTGCAAATAAAAGGCTTATGTGCCACTATTGTAATGCGTCGAAAGCCGTTCCTGAAAAATGTTATAACTGCGGTTGTGAACACTTTACCTTTTCGGGTGCGGGTACACAACTGGTTGAAGAGGAACTCAAACTGCTTTTCCCAGAGGCAAAAATTCTAAGGCTCGATGCCGACAGCACCATGACAAAGGATTCATACTCTGTAAACCTTACTGCCTTTGCAAACGGCGAGTATGACATTATGCTGGGCACTCAAATGGTGGCAAAGGGACTTGATTTTCCTAATGTTACAGTGGTTGGCGTAATTGGTGCAGACCGCGCACTTTACAGTGACGACTACCGCGGATTTGAACGCACTTTCTCATTGCTTACGCAGGTTGTCGGCCGCGCGGGAAGATCGGGTAATGAGGGTGTTGCTGTAATTCAGACCAATGATGTTCAAAGTAATGTAATAAGTTTGGCACAGTCACAGGATTACGACGCATTTTTCAATGAAGAAATTTTAAATAGAAAACTTATGATATATCCACCGTACTGTGATATATGCGTTGTTTTTGCGCAATCGGCCGATTCTACAGCTGCAAGACGCGCAATTGACAGCGTATTTAACAATATTAAATCCGCAGTCCACGGGGAATATAAGGATATTAAGCTGATTATTTTAGGACCTACCGCGGCAACGGTACCAAAGGTTAGTAATAAATACCGCTACCGTATGATTATAAAAACCAGAAACAGCAGTCGGTTTCGTAAAATGCTTAAATCGGCGGTTAGTATTAAACAAAAACGGGATGTTTCTATCGGTGTAGATATAAATCCCGAAACTATAATATAAAAGAGGATAAATATGGCAAAACGCAATATTGTTAAAATAGGCGATGATGTTTTAAGAAAAATCTGCCGTACACAGTTGACCTTTGATGACAGACTTCATCAGACACTGGATGATATGGCTGAAACAATGTACGAAGCCGAGGGTGTGGGACTTGCAGCCCCACAGGTTGGAATTTTACGCCGTTATTGTATCGTTGATGTAGGTGATGGCTTGATAGAGCTTATTAATCCGGTAATAACCGGAAAAAGCGGCGAACAAACCGGTGACGAGGGTTGTCTTTCAATCCCCGGCAGATATGAAACTGTTACAAGACCGCTTAGTGTAACCGTTCGCGCTCAAAATCGCGATGGTGAAAACATTACCGTAAGCGGTGAGGGGCTTAAGGCAAGGGCTCTTTGTCATGAAATCGACCATCTTGACGGTATACTCTATATAGATAAAGCTGACAAGAAATAAGGAGATATTTGATGCGTATTGTTTTTATGGGCACTCCCGATTATTCGGCGGTGACACTTGCTAAGCTTATAGAACTTGGATATGATATAGCAGCAGTTTTTGCCCAACCTGATAAACCCGTCGGCAGAAAACAGATACTTACTCCTCCTGCCACAAAGGTAATCGCATTACAACACGGAATACCTGTTTATCAACCTGCAACACTTCGCGACGGCAAGGCGGGCGAAATTTTAAGGGAAATTGCGCCTGATGTAATTGTTGTTGTTGCATACGGAAAAATATTGCCTAAAGAAATACTTGAACTGCCAAAATACGGTTGTATTAACGGCCACGCTTCACTTTTGCCTAAGCTTCGTGGCGCGTCACCTATACAGTGGGCTATTGTGACTGGTGAGAAGATAACCGGTGTTACCACAATGCTTATGGACGAGGGTATGGACACAGGCGATATTTTAGAAACGGCTGTTACTGAAATCGGTGAAGACGAAACGGCCGAAGAGTTGTTTGAAAGGCTTTCCGTAATTTCGGCTGATTTGATGGTTTCAACTCTCGAAAGGGTCAAAAACGGTGGCCTTGTGCCTGAAAAACAGAACGATGCTAAGGCTAGTTATGCGCCAATAATTAAAAAAGAAATGGCACATCTTGATTTTACAAAAAGCGCTCAAGAACTTTGTAATGCAGTTCGCGGATTTTATTCGTGGCCTTGTGCCTTTTGTTTTATAGACGGCAAGCGGGTCAAGGTTATTAAGGCTTGTGTTTCAAATGCAACCGATAAAAATCCTGCTACAGTTATTTGTAATAATAATCGGCTGGTAATTGCCTGTGGCGGCGGTACTTCGGTCGAGTTGCTTACCGTTCAGCCTGAGGGCGCTAAGCCGATGACAGCAGTTCAAATGCTAAACGGTCACAAAATTCAAATCGGAACGCAGGTAAAGTAATATGGCAAATGCACGAAAAATTGCTTTAGACGCACTGCTTCAGGTAAGACAAAACAACGCCTATTCAAATATTACCTTAAATAATTCTTTTAAGGACAATAGTATTACCGATAGTGATAAAGCACTTGCAACGGCAATCTTTTATGGTGTGCTTGACAGAACAATTACACTCGATTTTGTATTATCACTTTTTATAAAAACACCTATTAAAAAAGTTTCACCCATTTCTTTGGAGATTTTGCGTTGTGCAGTATATCAGATAATGTTTATGGATAAGATACCTGTCAGCGCTGCCGTTAATGAGTCTGTAAAGCTTATTAAGGCAACAAGGGAAAGGTACAACGCTGCATTTATAAACGGTGTGCTGCGAAATGTTTTGCGTAAAAATATTACACTTCCAAACGGTGATGATGCTAAAAGTTTAAGCGTGGCATATTCATGTCCTCAATGGATAGTCGAAAGTTTTATTTGTGACTACGGCATTGAAAACGCGAAACAACTGTTAAGTCATTCACTAAAAAAACCGCCTGTTACGGTTAGGGTTAACACAACTAAAACTGATACAGAACGTTTGTCGGTTATGTTTGCTGAAAACGGAATTAGCACCGTCAAGTGCGATATTGAAAACGCGCTCAATATAATCGGCGGAATTGATGTTTCTGGCAGCGATATGTATAAAAAAGGGTATTTTCATATTCAGGATCTCTCCTCGCAAACTGCGGTAAAAATTCTTTCACCGAAAAGTAATGAAAGAATTCTTGATATGTGTTCAGCTCCCGGAGGAAAGACCTTTACCGCGTCACAATATATGGAAAACAGCGGCGAAATTATTGCTTGTGATTTGTATGAGAAACGCGCCCAGTTAATTTCAAAGGGTGCAAAACGCTTAGGACTTGACAACATTACCGCGCGCGTGGCAGATGCCACAATTCACGATGACAGTTTGGGCGTTTTTGATGCAATTCTTTGCGATGTGCCGTGTTCAGGGCTTGGCGTAATTCGCCGTAAGCCTGAAATTAAGTATAAAAATTTAGAAGATTACAGCGATATAACAGAAATTCAAGCAAAAATTCTTGAAAATGCCGTTTCTTATTTGAAACAGGGCGGTAGAATTCTTTATTCGACCTGTACTGTCAGAAAAAGTGAAAACGACTCTGTAGTCCATACATTTCTTGACAAACACGGTGATTATGAGTTAAAATACGAGCATACATTTATGCCGCATATTGACGGCGGCGACGGTTTTTACTGTGCGTTGTTACAAAAGAGCAGGTGATATTTATTACCGATAAAATTGATATTAAATCAATGGATTTAGCTGAGCTTTCCTGTCTACTTAACGATTTAGGTCAGCAAAAGTTCAGGGCTTTGCAGATTTTTAAATGGCTGCAATCTGGGGTAGACAGCTTTGATGAGATGACTAATATACCTGTTAGCCTTCGTGATAAGCTTAATAGTATCAGTTATATTGCATCGGTTAAACCTTTGCGCCGTTATGTTTCAAGGATTGATGGTACGGTTAAATATTTGTATGAACTGTACGACGGTGAATTAATTGAGTCGGTGCTTATGAAGTATGAACACGGATATACCGTTTGTGTTTCAACACAGGTAGGCTGCCGTATGGGGTGCAAATTCTGTGCTTCCGGCTTGTACGGTCTTACACGAAACCTTACCGCTTCGGAAATACTGGCACAAATTACCTATGCACAACGTGACAATAATATTCGTGTGTCCAATGTTGTTATGATGGGTATGGGCGAACCGCTTGATAATTTTGACAATTCAGTTAAGTTTTTAAAGCTTGTAAGCGACGACAATGGACTGAATATCGGTCTTCGTCATATTTCGTTATCAACATCGGGCGTTGTGTCGGGCATTGACAAATTAGCAAATCTTAATATGCCAATAACACTTTCAATATCCCTACATGCACCTAATGATGAAATTCGTTGTGCTACAATGCCGATAAATAAAAAATGGAATATTGATTCGTTGCTTACAGCATGTCGTAACTATCAAAAAATTACGACTCGGCGTATTTCGTTCGAATATGCTCTCATTGAGGGTGTTAATGATAGCGATGCCTGTGCAAAAGAACTGGCATCCAGACTGCGTGGTATTATGTGCCATGTAAATCTTATTCCTGCAAATCCTGTCAAGGATAACGGTTTTAATAAACCTGACCGTAAGAAAATAATCGCTTTCCAGAAGAAACTTGAGAAGTACGGTATAACGGCCACCGTAAGACGTACACTGGGTGCCGATATTAATGCTTCTTGCGGACAACTAAGAAAAAAGACAAAGGAGGAGATAGACGGTGCGTATATTTGCTAAAACCGACTGTGGTAAAGTAAGAAATATTAACCAGGATGCCTTTGCCGTAAAAATTCTGCCCGATGGCGCTGCCCTTGCAGTCGTATGTGACGGTATGGGCGGTTACAATGCGGGCGATATTGCTAGCAAAAGGTCGGTTGATATAATATCACAGTATATTATTAATGCGTATACCGGTTCTATGGATGCCGAAAATCTTTTAAATTTAATAAAAAACGCCATTTCGTCAGCGAACATTGATGTTTATGACCTTGCTGTAAAGGATGAAAGTTTAAGCGGTATGGGAACTACTGCTGTTGTGGCAATTGTAAAACCCGATATTGCACTTATCTGTAATGTCGGCGACAGCCGTGCTTATATTTTTAATAGTGGGGTAACACAGGTTACGCGCGACCATTCGGTTGTACAATCGCTTGTTGAAAGCGGTAAGTTATCACCACAGGAGGCTCGTGTTCATCCTAAAAAGAATGTTATAACACGTGCGCTCGGTGTTGAGGAAAATGTCATTCCTGATGGCTACAAGGTAAGTTTGTGTGAAAATGATGTCGTTCTGTTATGCACAGATGGTTTAACAAATTATGTTGATGCTGAAGCAGTTTTTTACATTATTAAAAATAATGAAATTGATAAAATTGCCGATATATTGGTCGATGAGGCGAATATGCGCGGCGGCGGCGATAACATAACCGTTGTTGCCGTATCACACTGACAGAAAGGATAGTGCTATATGGATAGATTTATAGGTAAACGTCTTGACGGACGATATGAAATTCATGAGATTATCGGCGTTGGCGGTATGGCGGTAGTTTATAAGGCGTATGATAATGTTGAAAACCGTACCGTTGCAATCAAAATTCTTAAGGGCGAATTTGTTTCTAACGAGGAGTTTTTGCGCCGTTTTAAAAATGAATCCAAGGCAATTGCAGTACTTTCGCATCCTAACATTGTTAAGGTTTATGATGTTAGTTTCGGTGATATTATTCAGTATATTGTTATGGAGTACATAGACGGAATTACTCTCAAGGAATATATCGAGCGTCAGGGCAGCCTTAAATGGAAGGATGCGGTTTACTTTACACTGCAAATTTTAAAGGGCTTGCAGCACGCTCACGATAAGGGAATAGTACACCGCGACATAAAGCCGCAAAATATTATGGTTCTGCCCGATGGTACAATTAAAGTTGCCGATTTCGGAATTGCGCGTTTTGCGCGTAATGAGCAGCGAACAATAACAGATATGGCAATTGGCTCGGTTCATTATATCAGTCCTGAACAGGCAAGGGGCGAGAAGACCGATGAAAAGGCTGACATTTATTCAGTCGGCATTATGCTTTACGAGATGCTGACTGGTCAGTTGCCGTTTGAGGCTGAAAGTGCCGTTTCGGTGGCTATAATGCAGTTGCAGCACGATCCTAAGCTTCCGACCGAGGTTAATCCTTCAATTCCTTATGGTCTTGAGCAGATAACCATGCATGCAATGCAAAAAACTCTTGAGCGCCGTTATCAATCGGCATCTGAAATGCTCTGTGATCTTGAACAGTTTAAAAAGGATCCCGAAAGTACCTTTGAAACTTCATATTTTGTTGATGATTCACCAACAAAATTTGTTGATACCCTTATGTCGTCAACACCTGCCTCTGCGGTAGAAGATATTGATGATGACGACGATGAGACAACCGAAAGAAATAATATGATACCAATCCTTGCAGGCATAGCGTCCGCGCTAATTCTTGCCATTATAGTTCTCGCAATTATTTTCGTACCGCGTCTGTTTAAGAGTACCGGTTCAGAAATTGAATGTCCTAATTTTGTCGGTATGACAATGGAGGAGATAGAAGAAGACGAGACCTATGATGACTTTAAAATAAAGTGGGATTACACTTCAAACGACGAATACGCTATCGGTGTTGTTTGTGAGCAGTCGCAAACTGCAGGTGAAAAGTTAAAAAGCGGCGCTAACATAACACTGTATGTAAGTATGGGACAGAAGACGATTAAGGTTCCCGATGTTTACGGTAAAACTGAATCTTATGCTATTTCAGAACTTAAGTCCAAGAGTTTTAAAACCATTATTAAAGAGATTGCTGATGATGAGGTAGAGGCAGGCCTTGTCATAAAGACCGAGCCTGCGCGCACAACCGTCGTGGCGGAGGGTACTGAAATTACCGTTTATGTAAGCACGGGTAAGGGTACTAAAATGGTTGATGTGCCCAATGTTGTGGGACTCACCGAACAAAAAGCAAAGTCTGATATTGAAAAGTTAGGACTTGTTGTTGAAACAGAAACCCGTGACCTTACGTCAGAGGATAAGTATTATGAAAAGGGCCGTGTAGTTTCGCAAAGCCCCGATGCAAATTCCACCTCACAGGTCGCTGAGGGTACCGTTATAAAAATTTACATCAGTTCGGGTGTTGTAAACTACAAATACAGCCCCAGAGTTGACCTAAAGAGCGATTTCTCGGATTATGAGTCAACCGGTTATGTATCCTTGTGGTCAGAGGGAAAAAGGGTCAAAGAAAGTGAAACAATCAAATTTGATGAAGTAGGAAGCACATATACCTTTGATGAGATGACAACGACTTCAAAAAATGTTAAATTCGATTTAAAGGTTAGATTTGGCAATAGTTCAGAATACTACAACTATGCAATTGTCAATATTGATACCGAAAAAGGTACTGTAACAACAATAAGCAGTTCGAATGATTATCAGAAATACGTTTCACCGAATGCTTCAAAAGAAAGCAGCACTGATTCTTCAACTCAGGAGTCTTCAAATACACAGGACAGCGGTAACGAATAATTATGAATGGTGTACTTGTTAAAGCAATAGCAGGATTTTATTATGTAAAATCCGGTGATAAAGTATACGAATGCAAGGCTAGGGGAAACTTCCGAAAAACGGGAGTTTCCCCTGTTGTGGGTGATAAAGTTGAGTTTTCTTTAACTGATAATTCACACGGTGTTGTGGAGAAAATCTTTGACAGAAAAAATTTACTTCACAGACCTTTGATTGCAAACATTGATAAGTTGTTCATTGTTTCGGCGTTTTCAACACCCGCACCCGATGTGTTAATGATAGACCGTCTTACTGCCTTTGCGGTTTATAATAATATTGAACCGATTATAGTCTTTAATAAATCTGATATGGGAAGTTTTGATGCGTTATATCATATATATGTTAATGCCGGCCTTAAAACCTTCGTTGTATCAGCCATTAATAACGATGGAATTGATGTATTGAAAGAGGAGATGCATAACTGTGTATGTGCTTTTTCGGGCAATTCGGGTGTTGGCAAATCAAGTTTGTTAAATGCGCTTTTTCCGGAACTTTGCCTTAAGACAGGTGAAGTGAGCGAGAAATTGGGCAGGGGAAGGCATACAACTCGACACACAGAGCTTTTTTCAACAAAGAACGGATGCTTTGTCGCAGATACTCCGGGATTCTCTACTGTTGAAAACGGCGGAAATCTTTACGATTTTAAGTTAAGTTTATCAAAGTGTTTCCCTGATTTTAATGATTATATCAATAATTGCAAATTCTCGAGTTGTACGCATGTAAACGAAAAAGGTTGTTCACTTATTGCCGCTGTAAAGGATGGCAGGGTGCAGCAGTCACGCCATAACAGCTATGTAGCACTTGTAAAAGAACTTGCAGGTGTTATGGAATGGAATAGTAAAACAAATAAGTGATTTGTTAGGGTGGTTTTTTGTGCTTATTACTGTTTTTCTCACAGGTATTGCACTTTCAATGGATGCCTTTGCAGTAGCGATATGCAAGGGGCTTAAGATGCCAAAGCTTAATTTAAAGCACACGGCGCTGATTGCGCTTTTCTTTGGCGGCTTTCAGGCAATTATGCCGTTGATTGGCTGGTTTTTAGGTGTAAGTTTAAGGTCGTATATAGAGAGTGTCGACCACTGGATAGCCTTTATATTATTGGCGTTTATTGGCGGTAGGATGATATATGAATCTTTACAGCAAGATGAAGATAACGATGGTGGGTTTGACATTAAGGAACTGTTTGTTCTGGCTGTTGCTACAAGCATTGATGCTTTGGCGGTCGGTATTGCATTTGCTATAGATAAAATAAATATACTGCCTGCCATCTTAATAATTGGTATAACTACTTTTGTTTTATCGGCTTTGGGGGTAATAATCGGTCATAGGTTTGGCGCGGTTTATAAAAACAAGGCAGAGTTTGCAGGCGGAGTAATTCTTATACTCATTGGATTTAAAATATTGCTTGAGCATTTGGGAGTTTTAAAGTTTTAGATTAATGATTACTATTTTTAAAAGACCGATGGCTTTTGCGGCTGTTCTTGCCTTCTTTGCGATAGTTATCTCTTATTATTTACATACTACTGTTTTGTTTGTCGTTCTTGCAATTCTGATATCAATTGTTGCAGTATTTTTAAAGCGTGATTTAAGACTTGTAATGGTATCAATTGCAATTTTGTCAGTATTATTTAGTTTGCAATCCACAAACAAAGCGATTAAACGGTTAAATAATTTAGGTGAGGGAAGTATACGGACAACCTTTGTTGCTGTAGAAGATAGTAAAGGTTTCGATGGCTATAATAGTGTAACAGTAATTTCAAAGGAAAGTCATCTCATACCAAACGGCACAAAGTTTTTAATGTTCTATTATACTGATGATTTTCTAACTTCCGGAGATATGTTTGTTGCCGATGTGAAGTTGTCCTCTCTGGAAAACAGTGAGTATAAACTTTTTGATTACAGCAATTCGATTTATGCAGGGTGTTCTGCTGTTTCTATTGAAAGATTAGATATCGAAGATAAGTTATATAATTTTGTTGGTAGGGTTCGCAACTATGTAAGGAACACGCTTTCCAGCGTTTTTGGTGGTGATATATGCGGACTGTTAACGGCACTTACAACAGGCGATAAATCAGGATTAAGTGAAGATTTCTCTAATAATGTTATGGGTGCAGGAATAAGTCATATCATCGTTGTTTCAGGTCTGCACCTATCGATAATAATGAATGGTATTTTTAATCTGCCCGACAACTTCTTTTATAACCGCTATATCCGTTGCGCTGTGTCGATTATATTGGTTTTTCTGATTACTGCGGTTTGTGGTTTTTCGATGTCGATTATAAGAGCGGGGATAATGTATTTGATTGCGGGCTTTGCGCCGATTTTTAAAAGGGATAATGATTCACTAAACTCTTTGGGAACTGCCGTAATTATTGTTTTAATTAGTGCACCCTTTGCTGTTTTTAATGTTTCTTTTCAGTTATCGGTACTTGCAACATTGGCAATTGTGTGGATGGTGCCATTTTATCAGAATCTGATTTCACAATTTTTTAACATAAAATCTAAAATTTTGTTTGCTGTTTTGAATATACTTTTGGGCAGTATTTTTGCAACTGCCTTTACAATGCCAGTTCTTGCAACAAGATTTGGATATGTTTCTATGATTGCGCCGATAACTAATCTTCTTGTAACATATCCGGTTTCTTGGGCGCTGGAATTCAATATAATCGGTTTGCTTTCAAATCTTTCGCCAATCTTTTCTTCTATAAGCAATGCTGCCTTTTTATTGGCAGGCTTTTGCGCAAAATATATAATCTGGGTCGTTAATCTTTTATGTAATGCTTTTGGCGGTACAGTAAGATCTTCAAATATTTTACTAATTTTTTCTATATTTGTAATTTTTGTGTTGATTTTAGTTACCGATGTCTATAATTACAAAAGGACTAAATCTTTGGGAAGGGAGAGTTTTTAAATGCCTGTTATTAATGAAGATACGCTAAAAAAAGATATATCAAGCGGAAAATTCGCTCCTGTTTATTTGGTTTACGGTGATGATTCATACCTTAAAAGACACTATAGGGATACTCTTATGAAAAAGGCTTATGACGGCGATCCTTTTTTTAATCTGCAAAGATTTGAGGGTATGGTTGATTTACAGGATGTTTTTGATGCGGTAAATCAGTTTCCAATGATGGCGGAAAGAAAATGCGTTGTAATTTCTGATTATGATTATGAACAGGCATCAAAAGATGAGTTTGACAGGCTTTGTAAATTAATTAGCGACAGCAACGATTTCTGCGTTGTGGTACTTAACTTTGATAGCGTTGATTTTGATTATAAAAGAAACAATAAAGCAAAGAAAATTTTTCATGCTGTTGAAAAAGGTAACGGTAAGTGTGTTGAACTCAATCATCGTAGCATTACTGCCCTCGCTAAAATATTATCTGACGGTGCGGCTAAGCGGGGTTGTAAACTTGGTGAGATTTCAGCAAAACGCTTAATTGAAATTTCAGGTAATGATTTGAATACGCTACGTAATGAATTAGATAAGCTTTGTAACTTTGTGGGTACTGGGGAAATTAGAAAGGAAATTGTTGATTTAGTATCTGTTAAGTCGGTTGATGCATCGGTATATGATTATGTAAAGCAGATATTTTTAGGCGATATATCAAACGCTTTGAAGTTACTTGATGAAATGCTTTATATGCGCATTGAACCCATAACTATTCTTTATGCAATATCAACATCATATGTTGATATGTTCCGTATTTCTGCGGCATCAAAGGTAAGCGTCAACAGAGCACAGGTATCGAGCGATTTTGAATATAAAAACAGGGCGTTTTTACTTGACCGTGCTGTTCAAAACCTACGCAAATTCAATAATAAGTCCTTGGATTTAAGTTTAGACGCCTTGCTTGAAGCAGATAATTTGCTTAAAAGCTTTGGTGTCGATCCGCGCATTGTATTGGAACAATTAACTTTGAAATTGATATATATAATCGAAAAGGGTGAATCGGTTGTTAAGACTTAGTCAAGCGGTTGTTGTTGAGGGTAAATATGATAAAATCACCCTTGAAAATATTTTAGACGCAACAATAATACCCACAAACGGTTTTGGTATTTTTAAGGATAAAAGCAAATGTATGCTTTTACAGCGAATTGCCAAAAAATGCGGTATTATTGTTATGACAGACTCTGATTCGGCAGGCGCTCTAATAAGGTCACATCTTAAGCAAATATGTCCTGAAAACACGATTACAAACGTTTATATACCCCAACTTAAAGGGAAAGAAAAGCGTAAAGACAGGCCCTCTAAGCAAGGATTTTTAGGTGTCGAGGGAATGACAACGGAAATAATTGTCAGCGCCTTACAAAGAAGCGGTATTGTTGGTTGCGATACAACTACTGAAAAAAAGAGGGTTATTAATAAAACTGATTTTTATGTGTTAGGTTTATCGGGTGTCGATGATTGTTCTGCTCGGCGCGATCGTTTAGCAAGATATTTGGACTTACCACTAGGTATGTCCTCTAATGCTTTTTTAGATGCTGTTAATGCAGTTTTTTCTTACGATGAATTTATTGAGGCGGTGAATTTATGGCATCAAGAAGAGGTCAAAAAATAAAATTACTCTATATTGTTAAAATTCTTATGCAACATTCTGATGAGGAGCATCCCTTATCAGCAACTGAAATTTGTAACCGTCTTGCTGAATATGGTGTTACCGCAGAACGCAAGGCAATTTATGACGATATCGAATGTCTTATAACATTTGGTTATGACATAATACAAACTCGTTCCCCCAAAAGCGGATATTTTATCGGTTCAAGAGAGTTCGAATTACCCGAAATTTTTCTGCTGGGCGACGCAGTAAGAACAGCGCAATTCATAAGTGAAAAGAAAACGCGTTTGTTGACTTCAAAACTTGACGGAATGCTAAGTGAATATCAGTTAGCTAAACGCGGTAAGGGGATTTACATTGACGGTAGTTATAAAACTCGGAACGAAGAAATTTTTTATAACATAGATAAAATCAACACAGCAATTGAGAAAAACAGAAAAATTACTTTGAAATACGGCAAGCGAGTTTTATCGGAGAGTAGGAGCATAGTTACAGAGTATAAAACACACAAGGTAAGCCCTTATGCAATGACCTGGCAGGATGATCATTATTATTTAATCGGTAATTATGACAAATATGATAATCTTATGCACCTTAGAATTGACAGGATGCGTTCGGTTGAGATAATCGATGAACAGGCGCGTCCTTTCAGTGAGGTAAGCACCTATTCGGATGCGTTTGATGTAGCAGATTATACACGAAAACTGTTTGGTATGTTTGGCGGTGAGAATACCGATATAAAACTTAAATGCAACAAATCACTTCTTGAGCAGGTAGTCGACCGCTTTGGCGAAAATTTATTCATCACAAATGTAACAGATGATTATTTTGAATTTTCAATTACTGCTGCAATTAGTCAAGGTTTAGTTACATGGCTTATGAACTATGGTGACAGGGTTGAGGTAATATATCCTGGCGAGCTTCGTAACATGTTGAGTGAGCGCTCGCAAAAAATTGTTGCAGTTTATAATAAAAAGTAAAAAAATACTTGTATTTTCAATTTGTTTGTGGTATAATCTATCAGCTGTTCTGCGTAACAGCAAAAAATATTACACACATTTCGCTTTGTGTTGGTAGAGGTGTCACCGCGATACAGGGTGTTTACCGCATGCCTAGCGAGATGGAGGAGAAACCTCAGGAGGAAAAACAAATGGCAGTTGTATCAATGAAACAACTTCTTGAAGCCGGTGTACATTTCGGTCACCAGACAAGACGTTGGAATCCCAAAATGGCTCAGTATATTTTTACAGAGCGTAACGGTATCTACATTATCGACCTTCAGAAGACCGTAAAGAAATTAAACGATGCATATCTTTTTGCTCGTGACATTGCGGCAAACGGCGGCGACATTCTTTTTGTAGGTACTAAGAAGCAGGCTCAGGATTCCGTTAAGGAAGAAGCAGAGCATTGCGGTATGCCCTATGTCAACGCTCGTTGGCTCGGCGGTATGCTTACAAACTTCTCAACCATTCGCACAAGAATTGCCCGTCTTGAACAGCTTCGCGCAATGCGTGATGACGGTACTTTCGAGCTTCTTCCTAAGAAGGAAGTTGTAACCCTTAATCTTGAAATTGAAAAGCTTGAAAAATTCATCGGCGGTATTCAGAATATGAATAAGCTTCCCGGCGCTCTTTTCATTGTTGATCCACGCAAGGAAAGAATTGCAGTTGCTGAAGCTAAGAAACTCGGTATTCCGATTATCGCTATCGTAGACACTAACTGTGATCCCGATGAAATTGATGCTGTTATTCCTGGTAATGACGACGCTATCCGTGCTGTAAAGCTCATTGCTGAAACTATTGCCGCTGCTGTTATTGAAGGCAGACAGGGTGAAGAAATGGGTACTGCTGCTCAGGAAGAAACTGTTGAAGAAGTTTCTGAAGAAACAGCTGAATAATCAAAATACTACTCTTTTAGGAGGATTATATATTATGGCTTTTACTGCTAAAGATGTACAGGCTTTAAGAGAGAAGACCGGTTGCGGTATGATGGATTGCAAAAAGGCTCTTACCGAATGCAATGGTGATATGGACGCAGCTATTGATTTCCTTAGAGAAAAGGGACTCGCTTCTCAGGCTAAAAAGGCAAGCAGAATTGCTGCCGAGGGTACAGTGTGTGCAATTTCAGAAAACGGCATCGGCGTTGTTGTTGAGTTGAACGCTGAAACCGACTTTGTTGCTAACGGTGATGATTTCAAAGCATTGGCACTTAGAGTTGCTAAGATTATAGCAGCTCAGAACCCTGCTGATGTTGATGCGCTTCTTTCATGCACAGAAAACGGTCAAACCGTTGAGGAAATGGTTCAGGAACTGTTCCTTAAGATTCGTGAGAATATCAAGATTCGTCGTTTTGTACGCTTCGAGGGTAAGGTTGTTACCTATGTTCATGCAGGCGGCAAGATTGGCGTTATGGTTAACTTTGACGGTGATATTGATGCCGACAATGCTGACTTTGTTGCAATGGGTAAAAATGTAGCAATGCAGATTGCTGCTATGAACCCTGCATATCTTGATCAGGCTTCTGTTCCGGCAGAGGTTGTTGAGAAAGAGAAGGAAATTCTTATCGCTCAGATGAAAGAAGATCCTAAGATGGCTAACAAGCCTGATGCAGTTCTCGGCAAAATCGTTGAGGGTAAAATCGGCAAGTACTACAAGGAAAACTGTCTTGTTGAACAGCAGTTTGTTATTGACGGCGACCTTACCGTTGGTAAATATATTGAAAAAACAGCTAAGGAACTTGGCAAGGAAATCAATCTTGTATCCTTTGTTCGTATGGAAAAGGGCGAAGGTATCGAAAAGCGTGTTGACGATTTCGCTGCTGAAGTTGCAAGCATGGTAAAGTAATTTAATACAATTATTAAAAGACAGCATTCTTAAAAAGAACGCTGTCTTTTCTTATGTCTGAAACTATTTGTCGCTGTTATTAAGTGAGTAAATGTCGGCAACCTCACTTATTGTGATGTATGCCGTGGGATCAATTTCATGTACAATATCTTTCATTCGGGCTACCTGAAAACGATTTACAACAAAATATATCATAGTTTTTTCTTTGTTTGAATAGCCACCCTTAGCATTAAGTACCGTCATACCGCTCTCAAATTCTGTAGAAAGAGCTTCGCAAACCTCTGTGGGATGAACAGTAATTATAATTGCACATTTTGCACGGTCAAAACCTTCAACAATGAAATCAATAGTTTTTAGGGCAGCAGCATATGTGACAATAGAATAAAGGGGTAGCACCCAACTTTTAAAGACAAAACCACAAACCACATAGAGTATTACATTGTAAATCATAGCAAATGTGCCAACGCTGATACCAAGCCGTTTTGCAAATATTACAGCCATTACCTCAACGCCGTCCATAGCACCGCCAAAGCGGATAGCCATACCACTGCCTACACCCGAAATTACACCGCCAAACAGGGCACATAATAGCAAATCTTTGCCGGCAAGGGGAGATGCGACACTTACATCAATAGGCAACACATCTGTTATAAGCCACGCGGCAATCGAGTAAATAGTAACGGTGTAAATTGCATAAAAGGTAAAAAGGGCACCCTGCTTTTTTAAACCGTATATAAATAGCGGTATGTTCAGCAGTAACAGAAAAACAGAAAGCGTTAGATACTGGGGAGTGATTTGTGATAAGAGCATCGAAGTACCCGATATACCGCTGTCGTAAAGCTTTACCGGTGCTAAAAACATTGTAATACCGAATGCATTAACAATTCCCGCTATTGTAAGCATAAAAACATTTTGAAATTTAATCTTTTTAAGTTGCTTCATAAAAACAGTCCTTTTTAAATGGTAAATTCAGTATAACATATAATATTATTTAAATCTACTATATATTTTTATATAAATATATACAAAAACCAGTTGATTAATTAATTGTGTTGTTATATAATAGATAATGTATGATTGTGTGTATTGTGTTTTGTGATGCTTTCACTACTAAATATGGTGTATAAAAATTTTGTTTGTAATTTTACAGCAAATTAAATGTTCCATTTTTTATGAAAAGAGAAGGTTAAAATGTATAAACATTTCTTTAAAAGGCTAATTGATATTTCTCTGTCGTTAATTATCTTAATATTTCTCTCACCGGTTCTTCTAATTACTGCGATTTTAATTAAGTTAGATTCGCAAGGACCAATCATTTTTAAGCAAAAAAGACTAGGGCTTAATGGAAAAGAATTTTTTATTTATAAATTCCGTTCTATGTGTGTAGGTGCTGAAAAAGATGGTGTTTATTCAAACGATTCTGATAAACGCATAACAAGAGTGGGTAAAATTTTACGCAAAACAAGCATTGACGAATTGCCACAAGCGATAAACGTATTAGTTGGAGATATGAGTTTTATAGGACCACGCCCACCGCTTACATATCATCCTTGGCCGATTGAAGAATATACGGATGAACAAAAAAGAATGTTTGATGTGCGTCCAGGAATTACCGGTTGGGCACAGGTGAACGGACGAAAATCTGTCGAGTGGAACAGGCGAATTGAACTTAACAATTGGTATGTAGAGAATATTTCGTTTTGGCTTGATATAAAAATATTTTTTTTGACTGTTTTAAAGGTCTTTACAAATGCTGATAATGAAAATTTAGAGCAGACCGTTAAGTCAAAAGAAACAGTAAACAGGTGAGGTTGGTTTTCATGCCACTAAAATTAATGTATATAACAAATCGTTGCGATGTCGCATTAATTGCCGAATCGGCAGGTGTTGACCGAATTTTTGTTGATTTGGAATATATTGGTAAAAGCTTACGTCAGGGCGGCATGGATACCGTACAAAACCGTCATACACCTATTGATGTTGCAAATATTAAAAAAGCACTTACAAAATCGGAACTGTTGGTACGCATCAATCCCATACACGATGCTACTAAAGAATATTCATCTACCGAAGATGAAATTGATTCTGTCGTTGAAGCGGGCGCCGATATAATTATGTTACCGTACTTTAAGACGGTAGCGGAAGTAAAAAGATTTATTAAAGCGGTTAATAGGCGAACAAAGACAATGCTATTGTTTGAAAGCGCTGCTTCTGTTGAAAATATTGACGAGATTTTATCGGTTGACGGTATTGATGAAGTATATATCGGACTTAACGATTTGTCATTAGATTACGGGCGAAAATTTTTATTTTCCATTCTTGCAGATGGTACCGTAGAAAAGATAACCAAAAAATTTATTGATAAAAATATTCCCTTTGGCTTTGGTGGAATGGCGACGCTGGATGGTGGAGCATTACCCGGTAAAATGGTTTTACCAGAGCATTATCGATTAGCTTCTTCCTGTGTAATTCTTTCTCGCGCCTTTTGTAATACAGCTCTTACACAAGATTTAGCGGAGATTGATAATATCTTTAAAAACGGTATTAAGAAAATTCGTGAATATGAAGATTTTTGCAGCGTACAAACAGATAAATTTTTTATAAAGAATCAAAAAGAGTTACAAGACATAGTAAATCAAATTTGCAGGTAAGGGGTTTTTTTATGAAACTGCTTATTACAGGAGCCTTTAATTGCTCTGATATAGAATTGAAAGCCTTATCAGATTTAGGAAATGATATAATTTTCCACAAAAACGAAATTGATGAATTACCTTGCGCGTACGATTGGGTAGAGGGTGTCATTTGTAACGGACTATTTTTACATCATCCCATCGAAAAATTTGTTAATCTTAAATTCATACAACTTACAAGTGCAGGTACTGACCGTGTGCCAATGGATTATATTAAAAATCATGATATAACAATTCATAATGCACGTGGTGTTTATAGTGTACCTATGGCGGAATTTGCCATTTGCGGTGTGCTTGAGCTGTATAAGAATAGCCGTTTTTTTGCTGAGAATCAAAGGCTTCATAAATGGGACAAACATAGAGGACTTTTAGAACTTTGCAATAAAAATGTATGTATTGTAGGTGCCGGTAATGTTGGTACCGAGTGTGCTAAACGTTTCAAGGCATTTGGAACAACAGTTTATGCTGTCGATATTTGCGAATCTAAAGATGAAGTATATGATAGATGTTTTTCGCTAGAAAACATGGTTGAAGCTATAAAAATCTCAGATATTATTTTTTTAACCTTGCCGCTTACAGAAAAAACAAGGTATATGTTTGATAAATCTCTTCTCTCGCACTTTAAGCCAAATGCGATTTTGGTTAATGTTGCAAGAGGTGCCATTGTGAAACAGGAGGATTTAATAAACGCACTGAAAACAAAGCAACT
>JAZRPH010000009.1:0-25438 GCA_045649125.1 Acutalibacteraceae bacterium
TTCCTTAACGTCTTTGCCACGAACTGCAGCAACCTGGCTAGCGTCACGAAGAGCTGCAAGGCCTGCAACTGTTGCACGAACTACATTGCACGGATTATTTGAGCGAAGTGCTTTTGTACGGATGTCTTTAATACCAACCATCTCAACAACTGCACGAACAGCGCCACCAGCGATAACACCGGTACCAGGGCCAGCTGGCTTAAGAAGCACGCGGCCTGCGCCAAATTCACCAATAATTTCGTGAGGGATAGTAGTACCCTTAAGTGAAACCTTAATAAGATTTTTCTTTGCATCCTCGATACCCTTGCGGATAGCGTCCGGAACTTCACCTGCTTTGCCAAGGCCGTAGCCTACAATGCCGTTGCCGTCACCGACAACAACAAGTGCAGAGAATTTCATAATGCGGCCGGCCTTAACGGTCTTAGATACACGATTTATAGCAACTACACGTTCCTGTAAATCTAATGTTGATGCGTCAATATTTGTAGCCAAAAGTATTTCCTCCTTCTTCTTACTTAGAACTTGAGGCCGCCCTCACGGGCACCTTCGGCAAGCTCCTTGACACGGCCGTGATAAATGTAACCACCGCGGTCGAAAACAACCTCTGTGATACCTTTAGCAGCAGCGCGTTCAGCGATTAACTGTCCAACCTTATGTGCACCCTCGCAGTTGCCGCCGGAAAGACCGAAGTCCTTCTCATTAGAGCCTGCAGATACGAGTGTAACACCGTTTACGTCATCGATAAGCTGGGCGTATATATTGCTGTTGGAGCGGAATACATCGAGGCGAGGACAAGCAGCTGTACCGCTGATCTTTGAACGAACGCGGGCATGGCGCTTAAGTCTTGCCTGATTGCTATTAGGCTTGTTAACCATTTATATACACTCCTTTTATTACTTCTTAGAGCCCTTAGCGGCCTTACCTTCCTTGCGGCGAATATGCTCATCAGAGTACTTGATACCCTTGCCCTTGTAGGGTTCGGGGGGTCTCTTCTTGCGGATATCAGCTGCAAACTGACCAACTAACTGCTTATCTGCGCCGCTGACAACTATCTGGTTAGCCGACGGCACTTCAATCTTAATACCCTCAACCTCAGGAATAATTACCTGATGTGAGTAACCAAGGTTCATAACAAGGTTATTACCCTGCTTCTGTGCACGGTAACCGACACCGTTCACCTCCAAGGTCTTGGAGTAACCATCGGTTACACCTGTTACCATATTAGAGATAAGTGTACGGGTAAGACCGTGCATTGCGCGATGCTCTTTTACATCGCTGGGACGGGTTACGATTATCTCGCTACCCTCAACTGCAACGGTGATGTCAGCATGGTGAGTGTAACTAAGCTCACCCTTGGGGCCCTTAACGGTAACATTGTTGCCGTCGAGCTTTACTTCAACACCGGCAGGTATTGTGATAGGCTTCTTACCTATTCTTGACATTCCCTTGCACCCCCTTACCAGACATAAGCGAGGACTTCGCCGCCGACATTGGCGATGCGTGCCTGCTTATCTGTCATAATTCCTTTAGAGGTGGAAAGGATTGCAATGCCGAGGCCCTTCATAACCTTTGGCATTTCCTCTACATTTGTATAGATGCGCAGACCGGGCTTTGATACACGGCGGATGCCTGTGATGGTCTGTGCTTTGTTGGGACCGTACTTCAATACAATATGAATTACGCCCTGCTTACCGTCTTCCTCGACGGTGAAGCTGCTGATGTAACCCTCGTCAAGCAAAATCTGGGCTATTGCCTTCTTTACTTTGGACGCCGGTACATCTACCGAATTATGTTTTGCTGCAGATGCATTACGAATTCTTGTAAGCATATCAGCTATTGTATCGGTGATTTGCATACCGTAAACCTCCTTAAGCTTTACTCGCCTTTACCAGCTTGCCTTCTTAACTCCGGGAATCTCGCCCTTGTAAGCGAGCTCTCTGAAGCATATACGGCAGATGCCGTACTTGCGAAGATAAGCATGGGGGCGGCCACAGATTTTGCATCTGTTGTACTGTCTTGTTGAAAACTTAGCGGGACGAGCCTGCTTAACTTTCATAGATGTTTTAGCCATAATTCCTTCTCCTTACTTCGCAAACGGAGCGCCCATAAGTGTTAAAAGCTCACGAGCCTCTTCATCTGTCTTTGCGGTTGTAACAAAAATAATGTCCATACCGCGCACCTTATCGATCTTATCGTATTCGATTTCAGGGAAGATCAACTGTTCCTTAACGCCCATTGCATAGTTGCCGCGGCCGTCGAAGGAGTTGGGGTTGATACCTCTGAAGTCACGAACACGGGGAAGTGCTGTGTTGAACAGTCTGTCGACAAATTCATACATTCTTTCACCGCGAAGTGTTACCTTTGCGCCGATGGGCATTCCTGTACGGAGCTTAAAGTTAGCAACCGACTTCTTTGCACGGCAGGGAACAGCCTTCTGACCGGTGATTAAACCTAAGTCTGCGATAGCAGCGTCGATAACCTTTGAGTTATCCTTTGCTTCGCCGCAGCCTACATTGATAATGACCTTTTCGAGCTTCGGAATCTGCATGACGCTCTTATAGCCAAATTTGGTCATCAATGCAGGAGCAACCGAATTCTTGTATTCGTTTCCAAGCGTTGACATGTCATGTCCTCCTTATCTCTTAAAAAGTCTCTCCGCATTTTTTACAAACGCGTTCTTTTTTGCCATCTTCGTAGATCTTAGTGCCTACGCGGGTGGGCTTTCCGCATTTGGGGCAAACTACCTGTACTTTGCAAGCATAGATAGCGCTCTCTGTTTCAATTATGCCAGAAGGGTCGCCAGCCTTGCGGGGCTTAACATGCTTTTTAACCTTGTTAAGACCTTCAACAATAACCTTGCCCTCACTGGGACTAACCTCAAGTACCTTGCCGGACTTCTTACGGTCCTTAGCATCTCCTGTAAGGAGTACTACGGTATCACCGGTTTTAATGTGAAGCTTACTCATATTCAATTTACCTCCCATTAAAGTACTTCCGGAGCAAGAGACAGGATTTTTGTATATTCCTTATCACGAAGCTCACGGGCTACCGGTCCAAAAATACGGGTGCCGCGGGGGTTTTTGTCCTCACGGATGATTACAGCCGCATTTTCGTCAAATCTAATGTATGTGCCATCATTACGGCGAAGGCCCTTTGCAGAACGAACTACAACCGCCTTAACAACATCGCCCTTCTTTACAGTACCGCCGGGAGCGGCTTTCTTAACAGAAGCAACGATAACATCGCCGATGTTGGCATACCTCCTTTTGGAGCCTCCAAGAACACGGATGCACATAATTTCTTTTGCACCGGTGTTGTCAGCAACCTTGAGGTAACTCTGTTGTTGTATCACAGTGGTTTCCTCCTTGTTAGACTACTTAGCTTTTTCGATTATTTCGGAAACACGCCATCTCTTATCCTTAGAAAGAGGTCTTGTTTCCATGATGAGTACTCTGTCGCCAACGCCACAGGAGTTGTTCTCGTCATGAGCTTTGAGTCTGATTGTGTTTTTGATAATCTTCTTGTAAAGCGGATGCTTAACGTTGTCTTCAATAGCAACTACAACGGTTTTATCCATCTTGTCGCTTACAACCTTACCCACTCTTGTTTTACGAAGGTTTCTTTCCATCTCAGTTTACCTCCCTTAAGCGTTCGCGCTGTCAGCGTTAAGCTCAGTTTCGCGAATAATAGTCTGAACACGAGCAATATCCTTCTTGACAGCTGTAATGCGCATGGGGTTGTCGAGCTGGTTAATGGCGTGCTGGAAACGAAGCTTATAAAGCTCATCCTTAAGGTCAGCCAATTTTTCATTAAGCTCGGTTAAAGATAATTCTCTGATTTCCTTAGCATTCATTACTGCTCACCACCCATCTCTTTAGTTACAAACTTGCACTTGATAGGAAGTTTGTTTGCCGCAAGACGCATAGCCTCACGAGCGAGCTCCTCTGATACGCCGCCGATCTCGAACATAACGCGACCGGGCTTAACTACTGCTACCCAGTATTCAGGTGAACCCTTACCGGAACCCATTCGGGTTTCAGCAGGCTTTTCAGTAATCGGCTTATCGGGGAATATTTTAATCCAAACCTTACCGCCACGCTTGATATAACGTGTCATAGCAATACGGGCAGCTTCTATCTGGTTAGAGGTGATCCACGCAGGCTCTAAAGCCTTAAGACCGAAATCACCATGTGTTACGGTTGTACCACGGGATGCAGCACCGGTCAAACGGCCGCGCTGTACACGACGGTACTTCACACGCTTAGGCATTAACATTAGCGTGAACCTCCTTGTCTCTTATTTGTGCGACGGTTCTCATTAAGAACCTCGCCCCTGTAAATCCAAACCTTAACACCGATTATGCCGTAGGTTGTTGCAGCCTCAGCAAAACCGTAGTCAATGTCTGCACGAAGGGTCTGAAGCGGAATGGTACCTTCGTGGTACTGTTCGCTTCTTGCAATTTCTGCACCGCCGAGACGGCCCGAAACCTGAGTCTTGATACCCTTTACACCAAGACGCATTGCTCTGCCGATGGAGAGCTTCATTGCGCGGCGGAAAGAGATACGCTTTTCAAGCTGTGCTGCAATGTTTTCAGCAACGAGCTGAGCATTTGCATCGGGATTCTTGATCTCAACGATATTGATGATAACAGGCTTGCCGAGCATATCCTGACACTTGGTCTTAAGCTTTTCGATTTCGGCACCGTTGCGGCCGATAACCATACCCGGCTTTGCACAGTGGATGTGCAATCTTACACGCTTGTCGTCACGTTCGATTTCGATTTTTGCAATACCTGCTGTGAAAAGAGTTTTCTTCAGGTATTTACGGAGGTTGTAGTCCTCAACCAATGTATCACCGAAAGTGCTGTCATTGGCAAACCAACGTGAGTCCCAGTTTTTGATAACACCTACACGGTAACCGTGCGGATTAACCTTCTGACCCATAACTTTAACCTCCCTTTCTTAAATATCACGTTCTTTAAGAACGATTGTCATATGACTTGTTCTCTTTAAAATGCGGTGTGCTCTGCCGTGGTCCTTCGGACGAATTCTCTTTAAAGTAGGTCCGGGACAAACAAGGCACTCTGCAACATAAAGGCGAGCCATATCCATATTTTTTTCTTCGGCATTTGCCATAGCTGAATGAAGCAGCTTCTCTAAATACTCACAAGCGGACTTAGGAGTGAATTTGAGTATAGCCATAGCTTTTTCAGCATCTTGATTGCGGATAAGATCCAAAACAATCTTCACCTTACGGGGTGAAATACGGGCGTATTTAAGTGTAGCCCTTGCTTCCATAGTTAACTCTCCTTTCAAGCCGCTTACCTACCGGTTGTCTTAGAACCGGCGTGACCCTTGAATGTTCTTGTAGGTGCAAACTCACCGAGCTTGTGACCAACCATATCCTCAGTTACATAAACCGGCACATGCTTTCTGCCGTCATGAACTGCAAAAGTATGACCGACGAAATCGGGGAATATGGTGGACGAACGGCTCCATGTTTTAAGCACGCGCTTTTCACCGGCCGCATTCATTTCCTGAACTCTTTTGAACAGAACGGGCTGCACATAAGGTCCTTTTTTAACGCTTCTTCCCATTATGAATTCTCCTTTCGTCGACTTACTTACGGCGCTTTACGATATACTTATCGCTAGCCTTATTCTTCTTGCGGGTCTTGTAACCCAAGGTGGGTTTACCCCAAGGTGTTACAGGGCCTGGACGACCGATGGGTGACTTACCTTCACCACCGCCGTGGGGGTGGTCGCAGGGGTTCATTACAGAACCGCGAACGGTAGGACGCCAACCCATGTGACGCTTACGGCCTGCTTTACCGTAGTTGATGTTAGCGTGCTCAGGATTTGATACAGCGCCAACGGTTGCCATACACTTGTCAGATACATTGCGAAGTTCGCCGGAAGGCAAACGAAGCAGTGCCATTCCGTTTTCCTTAGCCATAAGCTGAGCCATGTTACCGGCGCTGCGGGCAAGCTGTGCGCCCTTGCCGGGGTAAAGCTCAATATTATGAAGGAATGTACCTACAGGAATGTTGATAAGCGGAAGTGCGTTGCCGGGCTTAATGTCGGCATCGGGACCGCTTACGATAACATCGCCGACCTTAAGGTCTTGCGGTGCGATGATATAACGCTTTTCGCCATCCTCATACTGAACGAGGGCGATGAATGCAGAACGGTTAGGATCGTATTCAAGGGTAAGAACGGTAGCATTTACGCCAAAACGCTCTCTCTTGAAATCGATGATTCTGTACTTTCTGCGGTTGCCGCCACCTCTGTGACGGACAGTGATACGGCCATAGCTGTTACGGCCTGCATTTTTCTTTATAGGCTCAAGCAGACTTCTCTCAGGTGCTACCTTTGACAGCTCGGAATAATCCATGCTGGTCATATTACGGCGACCGTTCGTAGTCGGCTTATAATGCTTTATTGCCATTTGTTTCACTCTCCTATTTTGGCTTAGCGAAGCCGCGTCTTACGGCTTCATACATCACCGGAAATTAAAATTTCCTGAAAACGCGGATTACATTAAACCGTCAAAAAATTCGATGGTCTTGGAATCAGCCTTAAGTGTTACGATTGCCTTCTTCCATGAAGCAGTGTAACCTTCAAAGCGGCCCATTCTTCTCTTCTTACCGCGCATACTTACGGTGTTTACCTTGGCAACGTCTACCTTGAACAACTTTTCAACTGCATCTGCAATTTCAAGCTTATTAGCGTCCTTAGCGACCTTGAAGGTGTATTTCTTGTCGGCAATGCCTGACATGCTCTTTTCGGTGATTACCGGAGCGATAATGATGTCCTGTGGAGCTTTCATTATGCGTACACCTCCTCAATTTTTGCTACGGCATTCTTAACAACTACCAATGTATCGGCGTTAATGATGTCGTAGGTGTTGATAGTGTTTACCTGTGCAGCCTTAGCACCTGCAATATTTGCAATGCTCTTAACTGCGAAAGGATTGTTACTATCAAGAACGACCAAAGTCTTCTTGCCTGCGCCGATAGCCTTTAAGCACTCAGCAACAGTCTTGGTCTTGTATTCTTCCATTTTAAGTTCGTCGAGCACGATCATGCTACCGCTTAAAACCTTATCAGAAAGCGCAGACTTGAGAGCAAGCTTGCGAACCTTCTTGTTGAGAGAGTATGAATAATCTCTCGGCTTCGGTGCATGTACGATACCACCGTGTCTCCACTGGGGAGCTCTTGTAGAACCCTGACGGGCATGGCCTGTACCCTTTTGTCTCCAAGGCTTTTTACCGCCGCCGGAAACCTCTGTACGAGTAAGAGTGGACTGTGTGCCCTGACGCTGATTAGCAAGGTAGTTCACAACTGCTGCATGCATAACAACCGCATTTGGTGTAATGCCGAAAACAGCATCGCTGAGCTTTAGCTTGCCAACGCTTTTACCTGTCATATCAACAACTGCAATATTTGGCATAGTTCAAACACTCCTTCCCTTAAGCCTTTACGCTGTCGAAAAGAACTACGATACCGCCCTTGGGACCGGGAACGGCACCCTTAACAGCGATAATGTTCTTTTCTGCGTCAACTTTAACTACGCTGAGGTTCTGTACGGTTACACGCTCGTGACCTAAGTGGCCTGCCATCTTCTTACCCTTAAATACGCGGGAAGGACTGGAGCATGCGCCCAAAGAACCACCGTGACGGTGAACAGGACCTGTACCGTGGCTTTCCTTAAGACGACCGAAATTCCAGCGCTTGATAGTGCCGGCATAACCCTTACCCTTGGAAGTGCCGCGTACATCTACTGCATCACCCTCAGCGAATGTGTCAGCTTTGATGATGTCGCCTACATTAAGAGCGCTTGTGTCTTCAAAACGGAATTCACGAAGCACCTTTTTCGGAGCTACATCGCCCTTAGCGAAGTGGCCCTTCATAGGCTTGTTTACCTTAGAAGCCTTCATATCGCCGTAGCCTAACTGAACAGCTTCATAACCGTCGTTCTCGGTTGTTTTCTTCTGCGCTACTGCACAGGGACCTGCTTCGATTACAGTAACCGGAACAACATTACCATTTGCGTCAAAAAGCTGAGTCATACCAAGCTTTTTGCCAATGATTGCCTTTTTCATAACTTTTCCTCCATTTTGGTTATTGGTCAGCGTGCGCTGACATGACCTGCGGTGCGATTAATCATTTAGGAAATCAACTTTTCATATACATATAATATATATTAGAGTTTGATTTCGATTTCAACACCGGCGGGGAGCTCAAGACCTGTCAGAGCTTCAACAGTTTTGTTGGAAGGTCTGATTATGTCGATAAGCCTTTTGTGTGTCCTCATTTCGAACTGCTCACGGCTGTCCTTATACTTATGAACAGCGCGGAGAATGGTTACAACTTCCTTTTCGGTGGGAAGCGGTACGGGACCGGATACCCTTGCGCCTGTACGTTTAGCGGTTTCCACTATTTTCTCAGCGGACTGGTCTACAAGTGCGTGGTCGTAACCTTTGATACGAATTCGGATTTTTTCTTTCACTGCCATGTGAACTTTCGCCTCCTTAATTAGTTGGCGGGCAAAACTTACACCGTGCCGTGTTTTTCATAACGACACAACATAAAACCGGCAATTGCTGGGGTTAGCGCAATTCCGGAGCAGCGGCTCGCGCCGCCGCGACATCAAGTGATTCGCAAGTATCAATCGATGCCTCCTGGTTCTTTCGCCCGGTTTAAAATCGGACATACTCCGCGGAAATTTCCCCACTCACGGTGGGCCACCTCCCGCATCAACGCATGTTTTTACGCCGCATTTTCACAGCGTGCCTTAGAATAATACCATAATGCAAGTAAAATTGCAAGGTTTTTTTGAAATAAATTTCTTATATTTTTCACGAACTTTAATAAGATTTTTTGTATATAATAACGAAAGAATGCCGCAACATATTTTATGTTGCGGCTCGTATTATTTTGCCACACAATATCTTGTGTCATTATTGTTATGCATTGTGCATTTTAAAGCCTTCACCAATTATTTCGCCCGCTTCGCCCACAACGATAAACGCCTTGGCATCATATTCGCGCACTATATCATAAATCTGAGAAACCTCATGCCTGCGCACCGCGCACATAAGCATAGTCCGTTCTTCTCCCGTATATCCTCCCTTTACGGAAAGTCGGGTGACGCCTCGGTGCAGGAGTTGTGCCACATCGGTAGCTATTAAATCGGGCTCACCTGTAATTATATAAACAATCTTACCCTTATCGGCTCCGTATATCAGAGTGTCAATCACCCTTGAAGATACTGATACCGCAACAATCGAGTATAGCGCACTTTCAATGTTCTTATACACCACAGCGGCAAGTACGATTACTACAGCGTCTATTATAAGTATTATTCTTCCCACACCGATATGCCGCATACGGCGGTTGACAAGCTTTGCGATAATATCAACTCCGCCCGTAGTGGCTCCGCGTAACATCACAAGGCTGAGTCCTACACCCATAAGTATACCGCCAAACAATGCCGCAAGTATGCCGTCGGTCTTAAAGGGTTTAAAGATAACATCGCTTATATCAAGCCAAACCGAAAGCAGTATGGTAACTGCACCTGTTTTCAAAATAAAAATGCCCCCCAGCTTGATATACCCTATTATTATAACAGGTATATTGAGCAAAAGCACCGCCAAACCGGTGGGGATGCCTATTGTATAGTTAAGTATTGAAGCTATGCCCGTAAACCCCGCGGGTGAAATTTCGTTAGCCGACACAAAAACGGTAACTGCCGAAGAATATATAAGCGTACCGATAACAAAATAAGCTGTATCGGTGGCAATTGATAAAAACGCTTTTTTCATAAAATTCATCGGACCTTTCACACCAATAAAAATAGGGCACACTATAAGTGTACCCTTAACAGTTAAAATTTAGTATTTTTTACTGCTGCTTATTTTCAAAATGTTTATATATTATTTCAAACAACTCATCCGCGCGGGAATTTTGCCCCGAAAGATGCAAAAAGCCAAACAGACATTCAAGTCCCGTAGCGGTATGATACTGTCCGCCTGTCGCACTTTTTGGGGTGTTGCCTGTATGAAAATTTCTGCCGCGTTTAAATATGGCAATCTCATTTTCGTCAAGGTGCTTCTCGATTATACGAAACGCCTCTGCCTGAGATACGGCGCTTACATACTTTACCGAAAGGCTGTGCAGTTCACCCGACGGGCGATTAACCTGCGCAAGATGGGTTCTTACATATAATCCATATACGGCATCGCCCACAAAGGCAAGTACCGAAGGACTTAAAAGATTGACATTATCCATAATGCTACACCCTAATCCACATAATCAAATTCTACGTCGTAAACGCTTACGGTGTCACCCTCTTGTACACCTGCTGCGCGGAGAGCATCGATAATACCGCTTTGACGAAGAACCCGTTCAAAATACTGCAGTGACTCATAGTCTTCCGGATTAACGGTATTCATTACATCAAGCAGCCACGGTGCGTCCTCAACAAAGAAGACCCCGTCGCACGCACGAATGTTAAAGGTGCGTTTGGTTTTAACATTAAGGTCAAGCTGCGGTTTCGGCTCTGCCTCATAAATCTTGATTGCGGGTAGCTTTGCAAGTTCGGCGGCTACACAGTTAACAAGTTCCTGTGTGCCCTCACGAATGGGTGCCATAATGGGAAAGAATTTATAACCCAAGTCGGTAAAATGCTTGGATATTCTTTCGACCTCATCGTCATCGCAAAGGTCACATTTGTTGCCCACAACTATCTGAGGACGGTCCTTAAGTTCCTCACTGAAAGCCGAAAGTTCATAGTTAATCTTTTCAAAATCTTCAATGGGGTCACGGCCCTCGCTGCCCGAAATGTCAATAACATGAAGCAGCAGTCTGCAACGTTCAACATGGCGCAAAAATTCATGACCAAGTCCTACACCCTCACTTGCTCCCTCAATCAGTCCTGGGATGTCAGCCATAACAAACGAGCTGCCCTCACCCATACGCACAACACCCAAAACGGGTGTAAGGGTTGTAAAGTGGTAGTTAGCAATATTGGGCTTTGCCTCACTGACTACAGAAATAAGGGTTGACTTGCCAACATTGGGGAAGCCGATAAGTCCGACATCTGCAAGTAATTTAAGTTCAAGCGTGACATCAAGTTCTTCACCAGGGTTGCCGTTTTTGGCAAACCGCGGAACCTGACGGGTGGCGGTTGCAAAATGCTGATTGCCCCAGCCGCCGTTACCGCCCTTTGCAATAACAACCGGCTCTTGCGACGAAATATCGGCGATTATTCTACCTGTCTCGGTATCCTTAACAAGTGTTCCTCGCGGAACCTTGATTACAAGTGCAGGTGCCTTTTTGCCGCTGCAGCGTCCCGCTTTTCCGTTTTCACCCGGCTGTGCACAGTATTTACGCTTATAACGAAAATCCGCCAGTGTGGAAAGATTGTCATCAACCTGAAATATTATATCGCCGCCGCGTCCGCCGTCGCCGCCGTCGGGACCGCCTGCAGCTACATACTTTTCACGGTGAAAGGACACAGCGCCATTGCCGCCGTTTCCCGCCTTTAAATGTATCTTAGCAATATCTACAAACATTTTTACTCCTCAGCATCATCGGGAAATCCCTCAAAATCATCCTCGTCAAACTCCGGCTCGGCGTTTGCAACCTCATCATAAAGCCGCTGCGCTATGTCAAGGTTTTCTTCCGCAACATATATATCGACTGCAGTGAACCCGCCTCCAAAAACGATATGGAGACTCTCGTCACGCTCGTCACAAGTAAAGGGGATATTGTTATCCTTTAAAACATCCTTGTAAATTTCTGCAGTGACAATATTGGAAACCGAAACTGCCAGAACAGGCTGTGATACAGCCGCTTCTTCCGTTTCATCTATTGTTTCCTCAAGTTGCTTGGCGTATGCCTCAAAAGTGGCAAGTTCAGCACCGCAAAGGGCGCACAACTCGGCAGCGTCGTCACACGCAAATCCACATACATGACAATTTTTCATAAGAATCTCCCTCTCGATAACAAAAAACCGAGCGACTGTACTTTTAAAGTTCGCCGCTCGGTCTTAACTTTTAAATGATTACTGTTCCACAGCGTAGATGCTAACCTTTTTACGATCCTTACCTACACGCTCAAACTTAACCTTACCGTCGATAAGTGCGAAGAGTGTGTCGTCAGAACCACGGCCAACATTGTTGCCTGCGTGGATGTGTGTTCCTCTCTGGCGAACAAGAATGTTGCCGGCCAAAACAAACTGACCGTCAGCGCGTTTAACACCAAGACGCTTTGATTCACTGTCGCGGCCGTTCTTGGTAGAGCCCATTCCCTTTTTATGAGCGAACAACTGAATGTTTATCTTTAACATTTGTTACACCTCCGTGATAATTCTGATTCGTTTGCTGTACTGTTTGGAAAGTTCGGTAATATGAAGTTTAAAACCGCTGAGCACCGCCTGTGTTTCGGGTGACGGGTTGCTTACCTGCAGAAACATTCTTGCATCGTCAACCGACACCTCACACCTATCACCGACAACTTCGATAATAGTGTTGGCTGCCATATAGGCTGCCGAAGAAACTGCTGAGCAGACGATTTTTCCCATCACATCATCACAATCAAGCGAACTGTGACCGTTTATTTCATAACCTAAAATATCTTTCCCGTTAGACAGAAATTTTACACTGGTCATATAAATTAACCGATTTCGTTAATCTGTACCTTAGTGTAAGGCTGTCTGTGGCCCATTTTGCGTGAGCTGCTCTTCTTAGGCTTGTAGGTAAATACTGTTACCTTCTTGCCCTTGCCGTTCTTAAGAACGGTACCCTTAACGAAAGCGTCCTTTACATAGGGCTTGCCAACCTTAAGAGTTCTGTTGCATACAGCAACGACCTTATCAAAGGTGACTTCCTCGTCAACCTCGGCGCCGAGCTTTTCAACGTAGATTACGTCGCCGCTTTCAACACGGTACTGCTTGCCGCCTGTTTCGATAATAGCGTACATTTTTTTACACCTGCCTGATATTTTACAGTCTCGCTAAAGATAGGCGTGCGGCCTTTAAAAAAGGCGCAACTTACAAAGCCCACAATATGCGGCTTGAACATTCTACCATATAGCAAATTATTTGTCAAGCAATTTTTTAATTTAAAACCGCAGTTTCTATCGTCTGCCGTACAACATCTGTACCGGTGCCTTTAAGCGCCGAAAAAGGTATAAGCTCTATTCCGTCACCAAGCGCACCCAGTTCCTGTCTTACTGCAGCAAGTCGGCTTTCAAACTGCGCGCGGTTTAATTTGTCGCATTTTGTAAGCACCACCGCATAGGGAATATTAAAATGTTTCAAAAATTCAAGCATCGAGAGGTCAAATTCGCTAACGGGATGACGCATATCGACAAGCTGCAGACAAAGTCTTATTTCTCTGCCGCTTCTGAAATAGCCCTCCATAAGTTCTGCCCAACGCTCACGGTCGCGGTCGGCGACCTTTGCATAGCCGTAACCCGGCAGGTCAACCAGCCGCAGTCCGTCAAGACGGTAAAAGTTTACCGTTACGGTCTTGCCCGGTGTTGAACTTACGCGCGCTATTGACTTGCGATTTAACACCTTATTAATAAGGGATGACTTGCCGACATTTGACCTGCCCGAAAAACAAACTTCGGGCATATCGGATGCTGTAAGCTGCTGTAGTGTACCGAAGGCAGCCTCAAACTCAACCTTATTCCAATTCATTTAAGATACTCCCATTCAGTTTCTGATTGCTGCCACCGGTTTTTCAACATGACATATATGATGCTCGTGGGTGGTCGACTTGTCTATTTCTAGCGGCAGTAGCGCTCGGTCAATTATCTCGTCCACATAGCTTACCGGTATAAAGTTCAGACTTTCCCTTACCGCCAAATCAACCTCATCAATATCGGGGACATTATCCTTAGGTATAAAGACCGTTTTTACACCGCCGCGGTGCGCTGCCATTGCCTTTTCCTTAAGTCCGCCGATTGCAAGAACACGGCCGCGTATTGACACTTCGCCCGTCATGGCGATGTCGCGGCGCACTGCCCTGCCTGTGAGGGCGGAAATAAGCGCTGTAGTTATGGTCACACCTGCCGACGGGCCGTCCTTGGGAACTGCCGATTCGGTAGCATGTATGTGTATGTCCTTGTTTTTATAAAATTCCTTATCAATACCGTACTTATGCGCATTTGCACGTACAAAGGTAACCGCTGCTGAGGCAGATTCCTTCATAACATCGCCAAGATTTCCCGTCAGCACGGTTTTGCCGCTGCCCTCAAGCACTGCTACTTCCATTTGCATTATCTCGCCGCCGAGCTGCGTCCATGCAAGACCGTTGATAACGCCAACCTCATGGGTAGGCAGGATGGTTTCGGGACGGTATTTTTTGTGCCCTAACATTTCTTCAAGGTCACAAGGTTTGACTGTGTATTTTTCACACTCTGCCGATGCTATCTTTTTTGCGACCTTGCCGCAAAGTGAGCCTATCGTACGCTGTAACTTGCGCACCCCTGCCTCGCGGGTATAAAAATCAATGATTCCGTAGAGTGCCGCATCGGTGAAACGGCAGTTTTTATTGCTAAGCGCGTGAGACACAACCTCATGCGGTACAATGTGGCGTTTTGCGATATTAAACTTTTCTTCTCTTGTGTAGCCGTCAAGTGAAATTATCTCCATACGGTCAAGCAACGGAGCGGGTATGGTTTCAAGCGAATTTGCCGTGGTCAAAAACACCACTCGGCTAAGGTCATACGGCATATCAAGGAAGTTATCGTTAAATGTGCAGTTTTGCTCAGGATCTAAAACCTCAAGCAGTGCGCTTGACGGATCACCCTTGTAGTCGCTGCCAAGTTTATCCACCTCGTCAAGCAGTATCAGAGGATTTGATGTTCCTGCGTTCTTGATAGCATTTATAATTTTACCGGGCATAGCACCTATGTATGTCTTTCTGTGACCGCGTATTTCAGCCTCATCATGCATACCGCCTAATGACACTCGCTGATATTTTCTTCCCATACATTCGGCAACCGTTTTTCCGATTGAGGTTTTACCAACACCGGGAGGTCCTACAAGGCATAGTATCTGCCCCTTGACATCGGGAGATAAAGCATATACCGACAGCATTTCAAGTATGCGTTCTTTTACCTTTTTAAGACCGTAAAAATCGCGGTCAAGAACCCTTTCGGCACGCTTGATATCGACACGTGCGTCATCCGCCGTTTTCCACGGCATAGCCAGACACAACTCAATATAGGCGCGGGAAACCGTTCCCTCGTGCGCACCCTGAGGCATCTTTGAAAGCTTGTTTATTTCGGCGCGGATTTTATCTTTAACAGTTTCATCTGCGTTAAGACAGTCCAGTTGAGAATGATAGTTTTCAATCTCGTTCGCAAAATCGTCTCCGTAAAGTTCGTCGCTGATTATCTTAATCTGTTCCTTAAGATAATAATCTTTTTGGTTTTCATCAAGACGGTTACGGGTTTTTTGACTTATTCTGTTATCAATTTCGGTAATCTCGCGTTCCTTATTAAGCAATTCAAGCAATATCTTTGCGCGGGTTATGGGGTTTAATTGCTCTAAAACATACTGCTTATCGTCAAAAGGCGCGGGTATGTTAAATGCGATATAGTCGCACAAATAACCTATGTTTTCGTCGGTTGCCACCGTCATCACAACATCGGGTGCTATATTCGGGTTGGCATCTAAGTATCTTTCAAACTCGGTGCGGATTTTTCGCACAAGGCTTTCCTTATAAACAGCACGGTTTCTTACAGCCTTTTCCTCGCACTTTTCCACAGCCGACACATAATATGAGCCGTTATCCGCAAAGCTTTGGTGCATGGCACGGTAAAGCCCCTGCACCAAGACCTTTGCGCCTCCGTCAGGCATTTTTAACACCTGACGCACACGGCAAATGCATCCGATTGGATACAGGTCGCAAGCGGTAGGCTCCTCAACTCTGATATCCTTCTGCGTTACTAAATATATCGGCTTATTATTGTCCATAGCGAAGCTTAACGCCTTTACCGACTTTTTTCTGCCTACATCAAGGGTAAGCATCATATTGGGAAAGGCTACAAGCCCTCTAAGTGCGAGAACGGGAAATGTGCCGAGCTGTTGTTTCTCATCTGTTGGCATTAATTTTTCTTCCTTCGGGGTATATTATTTTGCGCTGATTGCACCTGCGCAGAGCGAATTTTCTTCAAACACAAACAAAATGGTGTATTTTTCAAAATCACACTGCAAAACGCTTGGGTTTGAGGAAACCGGCAGGAAGAAAAGTTCGCCGCTTTCAGGCTCACGCTCTTCTGCAGTTATTTCAAGGGCTTCCATAACCTCTTTCACTCTGGTCAGCGATTCACCGTGGGCAAAACCGTAGGTCTCACCAAACGAAACGATGGTGGTAATGCCCTCGCTTTCTTTTTCGTTTTCATAGCAATAACTGAAGTTTCCGTCGCCGATTATGGTGTATTCAAAACCTTCGTTGCAGTAGTATCCTACATCCTCAGACTGCTCGGCGGCTGCCTCAAGCTCACTTTTAACGGTAGCAACCTTTGCGCCGATGGCATAGTCGGTTTCGGGCATTTGACCGATGTTTGCATAGTATTCAACATCAACTACTTCTTCGTACTTATCTCTATCACCGCAGGCGGCAAATACAAAGGTGAGTACAAAACAAAGACAGATGGCTAATAGTTTTTTCATTTCTTATTCTCCTTTTTATTATATGCATTCAGCAACTCGTTTCTCTGCTCCCAAAGGTCAGGGCTCAGGTCAACATAGTAACTATGAGGCTTTTCAAAACGCTTAACCTCATCCCAAAGGTTTTCAATCTCACATTCGCGACGCTTTGCAATATCGGCAACGCAGGGAGAGGTGTAAACCTGTCTGCCCTCTTCAAAAATCTTTTCCTGCAACTTTCTTGCCGTAAAATCGGTAACGGTCTTACGCTTCCATGTGTACACAGGATCAAATATCTCATAGGGCTTGCTGTCATCTATTTTTTCGTGATTGAGGGTGATAACATCGGCTATTGCCTTGCCTGTTTTATTATCATAAAGTCTCCACGGTATTTTTACACCGGGAATGGTTATTTTTGCGGTGTTTTCGCTGATTTTAATTTTAGGTATGATTTTATCGTCTATTTCGGTAGCGGCAAGCTTGTACACTCCGCCGAAAACCGATTCGCTTGAAGCGGTGATAAGCCGCTCGCCCACACCGAAGCTGTCAACACAGGCGCCTTGGAAAATCATATCGCGAATAAGGTATTCGTCAAGCGAATTGGAAACACAAATCTTGGCATCGGCATAACCTGCATCATCAAGCATTTTGCGCACTTTTTTGGTAAGGTAGGTTATGTCGCCGCTGTCAATTCTTACTCCGACAGGACGGCAGCCACGCGGTTTTAACACCTCGTCAAAAACCTTGATTGCATTGGGTATGCCCGATTTTAAAACATTATACGTATCGACAAGCAGCATACACGAATTAGGATATTTTTCGGCATAGGTTTTAAAGGCGGTGTACTCATCATCAAAAAGCTGCACCCAGCTGTGTGCCATTGTGCCCGAAGCCTTCACGCCGAAGTCCTTTGCGGTTTTAATATCGGATGTGCCTGTACATCCGCCGATTATTGCGGCACGCGCACCGTAGTATGCAGCATCTGCGCCCTGCGCACGACGTGCACCGAATTCCATAACGGGACGGCCTGCCGCCGCGCGTACAATACGGTTTGCCTTGGTTGCGATTAGCGATTGATGGTTTATGGTAAGCAGAACCATAGTTTCAATCATCATGGCCTGTATTGCAGGACCTCTTACCGTTAATATCGGCTCCTGCGGAAAGATGGGTGTGCCCTCGGGCACGGCCCATATATCGCAGCAGAACTTAAAGTCGCGAAGATAGTCAATAAAGTCACTTGAAAATAGATTGAGCGCTTTAAGATACTCTATGTCATCCTCATCAAAATGCAGATTATTAATGTACTCTATAAGCTGCTGTATTCCTGCCATAATGGCATAACCGCCCGCATCGGGTACGCGACGGAAAAACATATCAAAGTATGTCACCGTATCACGAAGTTCGCTGTTAAAAATGCCGTTCGACATCGTGAGTTCATACAGGTCCATCAGCATTGTAAGGTTGCGGTTGTCCATTTTCATTTTACATCCCCCCGATTACATCTTTTCAGGCGCTGTAATTTTAAGCATATCAAGCACATTTTTTATTGCAATGCCCGTCGCTTCGCAAAGCGTAAGCCGCGCCTGAGTAAGCGATTCATCCTCACCTTTAACACGGCAGGCGGCATAAAACTTATGGAATTTTGTCGCAAGTTCGGTTACATAGTGTGTCATTCTTGCGGGGTCATAGGATTTCGCGGACTGTATAATTTCATCGGTAAGTCCCGATATGTGAAGTATAAGTTCGCGTTCCTCGGCTGCGGTTAAAAGTTCAAGTTCGTTTAATGTGCAGTCACGGTTTTTTATGCCCTCTGCTGCAAGATTTCTTAAAATGCTGCAAATTCTAGCATAAGCGTACTGAACATAATAAACGGGGTTGCTGTTGCTTTCACTTACCGCAAGGTCAAGGTCAAAGTCAAAGTGAGAATTCGGTTCACGCAGGTTAAAGAAGAATCTTGCCGCGTCAATCGGCACCTCATCAAGCAGTGTCACTAATGTAATGGCCTTGCCCGAGCGTTTAGAAGCCTTTATAACCTGTCCGTCACGCACAAGACGAACCATCTGCATAAGTACCGCGTCAAGTCGGCTGGCATCCACCGACAAGGCAGTAAGCGCCGCCTTAAGACGAGGCACATAACCGTGATGGTCCGCACCCAAAATGTCAATGGCTCGGTCAAACTTTCTTACCTGTAATTTGTTGTAATGATAAGCAATATCAGGCACTACATAGGTCGGCACACCGTTTGCACGTACAAGCACGAAGTTCTTGTCGCAACCAAAATCGGTAGCGCGGAACCAAAGCGCATCGTCCTGAGTGTAGGTGTGTCCGCTTTGCTTTAACAATTCAATAATCTTTGCGGTCTCACCGCTTTCGTGAAGTGTGCTTTCTTTAAACCACGTATTATATTCAATGCGGTATTTAAGCAGGTCGTCGTGCAACCCCTGAATGTTCTTTGGTAGCGCAAACTTTACCAACGCATCGCGGCGTTCGTCAATGTCAGTTTGCATATATTTGTCGCCGTGTATCTCGGCAAACGCCTTTGCGTGCGCGACAATATCATCGCCGTGATATGAATCCTCGGGCATTTCAATGCCGTCTTTGTAAAGTTGTTGATATCTAAGGTCCAGCGACAGCGCAAATTTGTTTATCTGGTTACCCGCGTCATTAATATAAAACTCACGCTCGGTATAATATCCTGCCGCCGCCATTACAGCCGCCAAGCAGTCACCCAAGGCACCGCCGCGTGCATTGCCTATGTGCATAGGGCCTGTGGGATTAGCCGAAACAAACTCAACCAGCACACGCTCACCCTTGCCGTAGTCGCTTTTGCCGTAGTTTTCGCCCTTGCTAATAACATCGGAAACGATTGCCGCATAATAACTGTCGCCAAGAAAAAAGTTGATAAATCCAGGGCCTGCAATCTCACAGCGCTCGATATAAGTGTTTTCAAAATCGGCATTGGCAACAAGTGCTTCGGCAATCATTCGCGGCGCTTTTTTCAGCGCACGTGCCCAAACCATTGCAGCATTTACCGCATAGTCCCCGTGGGTGCGGTCAGCAGGTATCTCGACCTTAAAAGCGGGCAGTTCTGCCGCATCAAACTCACCCTTAGTCATAGCCCTCTGCGCTGCGGCATAAAGGGCGCTTTCTATCTGCTTTTTTGCTTCTGCTACTAAAACTGACATTTGTCTACCTCTTTCACGCTTATCTCCACCGTGTTTTCGCTTATCGGCTGAAGATTTGTATCTATTGTATATTCCATTTTAAGTGTGCCGCCCTTATCACTAAGGCGGTTTTCTACCGTTTTACCGTAAATTCCGAGTGTAAGTTCGCCCTGCGGAGTGCTGTAAAAGCAGTTGTTGCGAACACCGCTTTGTATAACAAGCCGTGAGGACATATCACCGCTTCGCTCTAAAATAACATCGTTTTGTCCACAGGCGGTAAGGGTTGTCCGCACCGAGCGCTCACCCATCATCTCGCCCTCTTCGTAACAAAGCGCAAAGCCGTCTTCAGTTTTTTGCAAGGTGCCCTCGGTCGTAAACTCAATTACATCCTTTTGAGCACCCATACCCTGCGTTCCTTTTATCTTTATAATTACTTTCTTCATAAATTATTGATATCCACCTGCTGCACCGTAATTTCACCATACTGTTCGCCCAGAAGCATTTGGGCTGTTTTACCGAAGGTTTCGGTCTTATCGCTTACATAAAAGCGATGTTCGGCGGCACGGCTGCCGTCATTAAGCTGCGCACTTGATGTCAGACTTTCCTTAATATACTGCGCTGCGGAAACACCCATATTTATTAGGGTTACACCCTCACCCATAACCTTTCGTATGGCATCGGCAAGTACGGGAAAATGCGTACATCCGAGAATTAGCGTATCGACACCGCCGTCAATCATCGGTTTAAGGTATCTTTTCAGTGTTTCGCTTACCACTATATCATCTTTTTCTATCCAACCCTCTTCTACAAGAGGCACCAGCAACGTGCCGCTACATTCAACAACGGCAGCGTCGGGCAGTTTTTTAAGTATCTGTCGGCGATGTGCGCCGCTGTTTATGGTTGCCGCGGTTGCAAGAATACCTATTTTACCGTTTTTTGTAACCGACAGCGCCGAGTCTACCGAATGGGATACCACCTCGACAAACGGTACGGGCAGGTTGTTTGCCGTATCGGCTGCTATTGACGATACCGTACCGCAGGCCGCAACAATAAGCTTTACATCATGCGAAAGCAAAAAGCGTTCATCCTGACAGGCATATTTCTTTATTGTATCGGCGCTTCGTGTACCGTAAGGAACACGCCCTGTATCGCCAAAGTAGACGATATTTTCATTCGGAAGCAGCCTTATAACTTCACGAACAACCGTAAGTCCGCCAAGTCCTGAATCAAAAATTCCGATAGCGCGGTTATCTGCCATAGGTATACCTCCCCTTTTAATCGATACTAATTCATATTATTCTACCATATCTTATGTCTTTTATCAAGTTAAATATAAACAAAACGGCAAGGATTTTCTTCCCTTTGTCAATACAGAGTAAGTTGACAACACAAATTAAATGTGCTAATATACTTTTAGCGAAAATGTTCTTTATAAATATGTTAGGAGTATCGTATATTATGAAAAAAACAATTTCCTTTTTCCTAGCTGCCTTAATGCTTTTTTCAGTATTAACAGGCTGCGGCGCTAAAGACACCAGTTCCGAACCGGACGAAATTACCGCACTTGAGCTTACTGCTGTTACCCGTCAAGTAACCCTTGAAGTACCAAAGGTAAACACCGGTTGCATAAGTGTAGACAGTAAAAATTTCACAAAAGATGATGTTGTCTTCGTAAGTACGGACGAAAGTGTTGCAACCGTTGATTTCGGCGGAATAGATGCGGACGGAATTCACTATGTGATTTATTCACATGCCCCCGGAACCGCAACGGTATATGCCCAAAACCAAGACGGAACAATTAAATCCGACGAAATCGTTGTAAATGTAGTCGCTGCACAACCGTCAGATACCGACGAAACTGTTCAGTAAACCGTATATTTATAACAGCAATCATCCCCGCCTGTTTGGCGGGGATGATTTTTAATGTATATTGATTTTGATATCGCCGGTTGAAGTTGTAATCTCACATCTGCCGCCTGTGATACTTTTCGGCACGCTGATATCACCTGTAGAAGTTTTTGTTATGAATACTTTTTGGGAAAGCAGGGTGCCTGTAACATCGCCTGTGCTTGTTTTGACGAAAATCTGTAAAGCGTCACTATTTTCAAATTCGACATCTCCTGTATCACTCTCAATAGAAAAACCGCCCACAGCAACAACATTTTTTAAAGTTATAGTGCCCGTATCGCTTTCTGCAGTGAAATCCGCGCAAGAAACATCCGTCAGTTTTACTTCTCCCGTGTCTGTTTCTATTTCAACATTTCCCTTAGCCGTTACAGAATTTATGTTGACGCTTCCCGTATTGGTAGAAACATCAATTTCCCCCGCGGTCAATGTATCTATTTTCACATCACCCGTGCTGGTTTTCATTTTAATGACATTTGAAACAGATGCTAAGCATTCCACATCTGCCGTATATCCATTGATTTCAAGATTTTCAAAAGTAAAATCTTTAGGTATGGCTATATCACCCGTATCTGTATCTATTGAAAGAGAAGCATATTCATAATCCGGGAGATATACGGTCATCTTGGTGTTTCCAAAGGAGATGCCGATATAGTCATACCATTTCCGCGTGTCAACCGTATCAATAACGAGCGTTCCGTTTTGCACCATAGCAGAATGCTTTACCTTTTCTTCTTCAAAACAGACAACTCTGCATTTTCCGTCGTCGGACGGCACAAATACAATCTCCGTCGTATCCACATCTATGAATATCTTATTAAAATCCGCGTCTACCTCGTAGGTGTTGGTTTCATACTTCACGGTGCTGAGTCTGGTAAAATCAAAGCCCAAAACGGCTAAAGCACCCACAAAAATAAAAGCGCCGACTACAACGATAGAAACTGCAACAATAAGCCATATTTTTAGACTCTTACGCATTTTACATCCTCCTTCCCAAGAAATAGAAATTTACTGCCTAAAACCATCTTTTTTGTCAACTGTATAAAGCCTTTGCTAGCAAGTTTGCAGCCAAAAAAGAACAAGATAGATATGCCGCCGCATACAAGACCTGCGCCAAGTATAGCAACACCTATGAGAGCATTATCGCTCAAAACAAAAACCATTGCCGATACCACCGCGCCAAGTGAACACGCCGCCAATGAAGCCTCTATTGCCCACAGGGAAACAATCACAACCCATCCCACAACAAAAACAGCAAAGATTACGGCAAATGCCGCAATCAAAAGAGAAAGCCATATAGGAGAGCCCAATATCAAAAGCACGATTTCCCACACTCTTAATGCCCGTGTTGGCTTTGCCTTCTCCTTTACAAGTTTGGATAAAGGAGTCTCCGACACAATTTGCGATACAATATCATCCACAGCACCAATCTCACCAACAGCAGCCTCTTCTGTCAGACCTTCTTCCATTCGGTCATCAATCATTTCGCTGTAAAATGTCAGTCTTTCTTCTATATCGTTTTGCGGCAGTCCAAGCAGTCCTTTTTGCAACTGCGCAAGAAACTCTTGCTTACTCATGCGCCTCACCCTCCTTAGTTACGAATCTATAAATAGATAGGATTTCCTTCCACTCGCTCTTAAAATCCTCAATACGCTTTAATCCCAAATCGGTAATATGGTAATACTTACGCAGTCTGCCGCCGTGCTCTGCAGTGCGAACGGTCAGCATGTTTGCCGTTTCCAACCGTTTTAGAATGGTATATAAGGTTGATTCCGACAGTTCAATATACGGCTTCATATCTTTAATAATCTTATATCCGTAAGAATCTTCACCTTTAATCGCAGCCAATACGCATACATCCAAAAGGCCTCGTTTCAACTGAATATCCATACCATACCTCCTATCGTGTAATACATCATATCACGAAGTATCGGCTTTGTCAATATTTTTCACACCGTTCCTCATATAAACAACAGCGGCAAGGAGAATTTCTCTCCCTGCCGCTGTTGTTATTAAATTGTTGTTTAGAATTGTAAATTATTACGAGGTAAACCCTTTCATTCTCTAAAGGGCAAATCCTCGTATTCTCATTTTTCATCATAATACCATCTCGTTTCCTCAATTCTGCCCGTACCTTTTTCTTCCTCGCTCTATCCTTTTTTTCTATTTTTTTGTCATATCGTTAGCATTTCTTCGATACAAAATATAAAGTGTAATCAACAAAATTAATGGAATAATTACAACTGCTATCGTTGCAAGCAACATTAACATATCGTTTGCAGCAGCAACCCCGCATCTTGCTATTCCACCAGAAGATATATATGAGGATATATCTCTCCAAAGCTTCAAATTTTCATCATATATACCACTGCTGCCACTACTATACCATATACCTCTTATTGCGCCTATTGCATAAAATGATGATAACACGAAAAAGCTCCCCAACAAAATACCGCTTATGCGGGGTTTGCGGTTGTAAAAAACAAGCTTTACCGCAAGACATACTAAAAATATAGCTATTAAGAGTTCAAAGCTTGATAAAAATTTGAACATATAAACAGAATAACTGTTAATTATTCCGAGTTTACTAAAAGTAATATAACCCGAAACGAATAAAAATGGTATAAAGCAAAGTGATAATAGCTTTTGCTTGTTAAATGCTTTAAATAGGCCGAATCCCACACCTGAAGGAAGAACTACGGAAAAACATATAGGCATTATCATCAACGGCACAACGAATAGAGAATTACTCAGATAACAGGAAAAAGGAGCCCAAAAACCTGATGCCAATTCACCTAAATCAGAGAAATTTTGAAGAGTTGGTTTTTTCGGCATAAGGCTAGGAAAAACAAGTAATTCATCAAGCGGCATAAACGCTTTTGATAAATACATTATGATAAAAATCAAAACTAAAACGAACAATTGCAAGGCAATGGCAAAGGTTATAAATCCTAACACTTTAAATGTCATAGAATTAGAATTAATATTTTTGCAAAGTGTCCAAAAGCCAAAAGCAACAGAACAAACTAGAACACACCAACCGATAATCATTATTAAGCCTATAATCAAAATTGCATAGGCAAAGCCCACATCAAACCTCACCATAAGATAATCTTGAAATATAGTATAAAGCCAATCAGCAGAATAATTCGTTGATGGAGAGCCAATAATACCCGTTACAATATCTCCACCGCTATACATTAACACAGGAATTAAACAAACTGCAATTGCAGTTCCTAAAAAGCTGTGTTTCATTTTTGCGGCAATATATGTAATTGAAAATACAGGTGCCAAGCAATAAAGCCAAAGTACAATTACCGCCAATAGCATTGCGTGTGATTGTTTAAATATTATAGGCTCATTTATAATAGATTTACTTAAAAGCCAAGAATTGAGCATTCCATAACTGTCATCGCTAAAAAACATATTAAAAAAATTAGGTAGCATAACGCAAACGCTTATAAAAGAAAATGCGCACATAACGCCTAGTCCAAACGGTAACTTAAGTCTTGCCGTAAAAATCGCAGGTAAAACAGCTGTAAAGATAAGCAATATCGCAACAATACAAACCATTTGAACCGTATTATCAAGACATTTCTGAATTACATCATCTTTAAAAATGCTTGAATAATTTTCAAAGCCTATAAATGTTGGTTTTTCTAACATATTAAATCTGGTAAGGCTATAAAAAATTTTTTCC
>JAZRPH010000010.1:0-16936 GCA_045649125.1 Acutalibacteraceae bacterium
AGTGAAAGTGATATTGAAACCTTACAGTTTCAGTGATATTATATTCGCCTTTATAACTCGCGAAGCGAATACAACTTGGACAAAAGTCCAAATATAACTGCGAAGCAATATAACTCGCTGAAGGCGAATATAACTGAAAAAGACGATTGCTTTCGCAATCGTCTTTTTCTGGTCCGAGTGACAGGACTTGAACCTGCGGCCTCTTGACCCCCAGTCAAGCGCGCTACCAACTGCGCCACACCCGGAAATAATATATTTAATTTTCACTTAGAAACATTTAAACGAAAAGTTTAACACTTAACCCCAGTGCCAAGCAGCCAACTGCGCCACACCCGGAAATATATATTTAATTTTATATATTTAATTTTAACGAAACATTCTACTCATGACCCCGGTGCCAAGCAGCCAACTGCGCCACACCCGGATATATCTGATATGTAAACTGGCAAATTTGCAGTATTATTGCCCGACTGACATATTATACATCAGTCGGGCATAAATGTCAAAAGAAATTTTAAAAAATACAAAGAAAAATTTTAGTCAGCAAAACCTGATTCTACAAGCGCTACTAAACCTTCCATTGCTTCCTGTTCATCGCTGCCGTCAACAATGATTTTAATTGTTGTGCCGCCGATAATGCCTAGTGAAAGTACGCCGAGCAAACTTTTAGCGTTTACCTTTCTCTCATCCTTTTCAACCCAGATAGATGACTTGAATTCGTTAGCCTTCTGGATAAAGAAGGTTGCGGGACGAGCGTGAAGACCAACTTGATTTTGGATTACAACATCTTTAACACACATTGAAAAAACTCCTTTTAAAAGTAAGTATAAAAACAAAAAACAGTTATATCAAAAAGGTTTCTGTATTAGTATTATACCACATTTAATGTAATCGTCAACGATTTGTTAATAAGTTCTAATAATTTTCCAATTTTTTGGTTAAGTTGAAGGTTCAATTTGGTAAAATTGTTCATACTAAATGTAACATTTTGGCAAAAAAATTTATTTTTTGCGTTGCGTTTGCAAATTTAGTTAAAATTTTTCTGTATGTCAATGGCTTAATAAGTTTTAATGTAAAAAAGCGCCCACTCAAATGAAGTGGGCGCTTTTGAGTATTTATACAGTATATGTGTGACAAGGCAACCTAGTCAGATTCTATCACGGATATTATAGATGATACTTGTTCTTCGCATGATTTTTTAATTGAGTCGATAACTTCGTCATTAATTTGTGAAGTGTTTTTTGAATTTTCAGAACTGCTGTTATCCGTTGTAGTATCGTTTGTATCGGCTTTTGCCTTTTTAGTTATTTTGCACTTTACAGTTACTTTTTTTATTTTTTTATCGTTGTTAGCGTCTTTTTCGCTATCGTTATAGGATTCATACATCTCTATGGCATCTGAAACAAGAGGTTCTATTTCTTGAATTAAGTTATTAAATGCTTCTGATTCGCAACCTGAAAGCATCATTACGCTAAGAATAGAAAACATTATAACCATCAATTTTTTCATTTTTTAACTCCTCCTATTTTAAATGTTAACGAGAGATTGAGAGTAAAACATAACTCTTATTAATATAATACCATTCGTTTTGTGGTTTGTCAATACAATTTGAATTTTATTCCACACATAATGTGGTTTTCGGGTAAAATGTACATAAAGGAGTGATTATATGCAGTTTGGCGACATCCTACGGTCACTTTTAGAAGAAAAGATGATTACACAAAAACAGATGGCAGACGACCTAAATATAGCCGCCTCCACTATTGGTAATTACATTAGAAATCTGCGTCAGCCTGATTTTGACACTGTGCGCCGAATTGCGCAATATTTTGGTGTGAGCACAGATTATTTATTGAATTATAATTCTGACAAAGAATTCAATAAATTGGAAAACGATTTATTGCGTGTTTTTAGGGCTATGACACCCGAACAACAAAAGATATATACAGAACAGGGGAAAGCGTTCCTAAAATCTACAACGGATAATAAAAAATGAGGTTGCATAAACAACCTCATTTTTTTATATCTATTCCGAGTAGTTTTTTATCAAGCTTGTCGAGTTCGATTTTGGCAAACATTTCGGGGCGCTTTTCTCTTGTAATTTCGAGCGATTGCTTTCTGCGCCACTTTGCAATTTCGGCATGGTTGCCCGAAAGCAACACATCGGGTACTGCCTTGCCGTTCCAGACGGCAGGTCGTGTATATTGCGGGTATTCAAGCAGTCCTGAAAAGTGGCTTTCGTCCTCAAAACACAAATCGTCAGACAAAACATCTGGCAGCATACGGCACACCGCATCTGCAACTATAAGCGCGGGGAGTTCGCCGCCCGTTACGACATAGTCGCCAACCGAAATCTGCTCGTCCACTATCTCCTCTAAAACGCGTTCGTCCACACCCTCATAGTGACCGCAAAGCAAAACAATACGGTCAAGCTGCGACAGTTCGACCACCCTTTTTTGTGTCAGGGTATCGCCTTTAGGGGACAGGTAAATCAGATGGGGTTTTTCGTCACCCTCACCGTAAAGACTTTTGTAGCAGTCGTAAATGGGGGATGCCGCCATTACCATACCCATACCGCCGCCGTAGGGCATATCGTCAACCTTGTTGTGCTTGTTGCCTGCAAAATCCCGTATATCGTGGCAGTTTATTTCCACCTTTTGTGCCTTTCTTGCCCTGCCGATAATACTCTCACTGAGCACACTTTCACACATAGCAGGGAAGAGTGTCATTATATCAATTCTCATCGTCAAAAATCCCCTTTAAAGGTTTGATTCTGATAATGTCATTATCTATATCAACATCCGCGATAACATCATCAATCGCGGGAATAAGATATTCTTTGCCGTCACGGGTTATGTGCCACACATCGTTAGCGCCCGTCTTTGATACATCGGTAAGGGTACCTAAAAGGGTATCGTTATCGGCATCAAAAACCTGACTGCCGATAATTTCACTGATGAAGTATCTGCCCTCAGGCAGTTTTGCGTCAGTGCGCTTAATATACAGCGTCTTACCGCGGTATTTTTCCGCCGCCTCAATAGTATCGACACCGCGAATCGCGGCAATTACAACATTGCCGTGGGGGGTGATTTTATTAAGTTCAATGGGGGTATTACCGCCATTGAGGTAAAACTTTTTAAAGCCTGTAAGAAACCCAGTGTCATCAGACCAAGGTTGAATTCGCACCATACCCTTAACGCCGTGGGTTCCTACAAACTGGCCCGCCTGTAAAAATTCTTTTTTCATAAAGCACCTATTTTATATATTAAAGCCCCCGTTTTGCAGGGGGCTTTTAAATGTTTTGGGTCGCCAATGTCTTGACGACCGAGATTTTTTAGTCGATTTCCACTGCAATTTTTTGGTCGTTGCGGTTGGCGGCAGCGCGCATAACAGTGCGGATAGCCTTTGCTATTCTGCCCTGCTTACCGATAACCCTGCCCATATCATCCTCAGCGACGTGAAGGTGGTATACTGTAACACCTTCCTCATTAGGTTCATCAACTGTTGCTGTTACTGCATCGGGATTTTCAACAATACCCGCTGCAATAGTGATAAGAAGTTCTTTCATAGTAATAAAATACTCCAAACAAAAAATTAAAGAACGCCGTTCTTCTTAAGAAGCGCCTTAACTGTATCGGTAGGCTGAGCGCCGTTGCCAATCCACTTTTTAGCCTTTTCTGTATCGATTTTAACATCAGCGGGTTCCTTGGTAGGATCATAATAACCGATTTCTTCGATAAAGCGGCCGTCACGCGGATATCTGGAATCTGCAACAACTACACGATAAAAGGGAGCCTTCTTAGCACCAATTCTGCGAAGTCTGATTTTAACTGCCATTTCCTTACACCTCCATATAAAATAGTTATTTCAAAGAGATATTACTCTTAATTAAAGAGATATTACTCTTAAAAACCGAAGTTTGATGGGTTCATTCCGCGCATCATTCGGCGCTTTGAGCCCTTTGAGTTCATCTGCTTGAACATTTTTTTCATCTGTTCATACTGTTTTATAAGGCGGTTGACCTCCTCAACCGTCTGTCCGCAGCCTGCTGCAATTCTGCGGCGCCGAGAAGCGTTTATAATATCAGGCTTTGCGCGTTCCTTTGCGGTCATTGATTTAATTATCGCCTCGACACGCAGCATCTGTCTGTCGTCAACATCTACATCGCGAAGTTGCTTTTCCATACCCGGAAGCATTGAAAGCACACTTTTAAGACTGCCCATCTTTTTAATCTGCTGGAACTGGTCAAGCAAATCGTTCATATCAAATTTGTTTTCGGCAAGTTTTTTAGCCGTTTCCTCGGCTTTCTTTTGGTCGAGTTGGGTTTCTGCCTTTTCAATAAGGGAAAGCACATCGCCCATACCGAGAATTCGGCTTGCCATACGTTCGGGGTGGAATTCGTCGAGCTGGTCAAGTTTTTCACCCACACCCGCAAACATAATAGGCTTACCCGTAACTGCCTTTATTGAAAGTGCCGCGCCGCCGCGCGTGTCACCGTCAAGCTTTGTAAGTATTATACCGTCAATTTCAAGCACATCATTAAATGCCTTGGCAATATTAACCGCGTCCTGACCGACCATTGCGTCGACAACAAGCAGTATGTTATTAACCTCAACACTCTGTGTGATTCTTTTGAGCTCATCCATAAGCTCATTATCAATATGAAGTCTGCCCGCGGTGTCAAGAATTACAAAGTCATAACCGTAATCCCTTGCATGTTTTATGGCGTTTGTTGCAATCTTTTCAGGTCGTTCTGTGCCCATTTCAAAAACGGGGGTATCAACCTGAGAGCCGACCACCTTTAACTGTTCAATAGCGGCGGGGCGGTATATGTCACAGGCGACAAGCAACGGTCTGTGTCCCTTTGATTTAAGATGCTTTGCAAGTTTTGCGCTGTGTGTGGTTTTACCCGAACCTTGAAGACCGCACATCATAATTACCGTCGGTATTTTAGCGGCGGTATTAAGACGGGTATGCTCACTGCCCATAAGGGCGGTAAGTTCCTCACGCACGATTTTGATAACCATCTGCGGTGCGGTGAGGCTTTCCATAACATTAGCGCCGATGCACTTTTGGGAAACGGTGGTTGTAAAGTCCTTTGCAACCTTGTAGTTTACATCCGCTTCAAGCAGTGCCAGACGGACTTCACGCATAGCCTCCTTAACATCGTTTTCGGTAAGACGGCCCTTGTTTTTAAGTTTTTTGAAAATGTTACCAAGCTTATCCGAAAGGTTATCAAATGCCAATGCGCTCACCCCCGTCAATTAAAAATTATCTATTACTTTCCTTAGCGCCGAAAGTTTTTCCTCGGCACAGGAATTATTATCAAGTATTTTTTGCATATTAAGAACCTTTTTACAGTATCCGCATTCTTCCTCAAACCGCTTGAGCTGAATTTCAGCCCGTTTTATAAGGTCGCATACACCCTGTCGGGTAATCCCCTCATTCTCGGCGATTTCGCCCAGTGAAAAATCCTCATTATAATAATGGTGGGCAAGGCGGCGTTGCTTTTCACTTAAAAAGGGACCGTAAAAGTCAAGAAGTGCGCAGACATATAAATCCTTTGCCATAAACGCACCCTCCTTTAAATCACAAAGGGTATATTATCACAAAATGGTGCATCTGTCAAGTTTTTTTCTTTACACTTGAAAAAAAGACGGTTTATATATATAATGTGTATGTAATTTCTGTATGGGAGAGCTTATATGCATATTATAAAAAAGGTTTTATCCGTATTACTTGCGGCGGTAGTGCTTATATGCACCTGCGGCTGCGGTGACGGTTATATGAAATCATACATATACTTTGAACTTATGTCCACGCCCGAAACGCTTGATGCACAGACTGCGCATACCGATTCGGAACTGATTATTGTACGAAATATTTACGAGGGGCTTCTGCGCCACGACCAAAACGGTGATATTGTATGCGGCGCCGCAAAAGAGTATTCCTTTGAGGATATGACATATACATTTAAACTGCGTGATGATATTTTTTGGAGCAACGGTGAAGCCGTTACCGCGCACGACTTTGTTTTTGCGCTTCGCCGCGCGGTTGACCCAAAAACACAGGCGCCGTTTGCAAGTCGGCTGTTTAGCATTTCGGGTGCGCGTGAGATAAATTCGGGCGCGGCAGCCACCGATACATTGGCGGCGGTGGCACACGATGATAGCACCTTGAGTATTACGCTTTGCGAAATTGATTCGGGCTTTGAAGAGACACTTACAACCTCTGTTTGTATGCCGTGTAACGAGAAGTTTTTTGATGAGAGTATCGGCAAGTACGGGCTTGACAGGGAGTATGTGATATCTAACGGCTCGTATGTGCTGACAAAATGGAACAGGGAAGAGTTTGGTGTACGGCTTTATCGCAACGAAGACTACACCGGAAACTTTACCGCGCAAAACGCGGCGGTATTTATTTCCTGTATTGACGATGAAAAGCAGACCGAAAGGCTTTTAAGCGGCGAGAGTGATATGGCATTTATTCCCTGTAACGAACTGGAGACGGCTGAAAAGGAGCAGCTTACCGTTTCTGCAGTACAGAACACCTGCTGGGTTATGACGGTAAGCGACCAATACTCACCCGAGGTACGCAAGGCACTTGCTATGGCATTCAGCACCGATACATATAAAGATGCTCTGCCAAAGGGCTTTACACCTGCGGTGTCGCTTTATCCTAAGGTTTTGCAGTCAGGCGATGTGGACGGTGTGGGACTGACGCCCTACGATATTGAAAATGCAAAGTCAATTATGACCGAGCAAATTTCCGCTATGGAGGATAAGAAGTTCCCAACCTCAACCCTTTATTATTATGATACCGATGGCATAAAGACGGTGGTGACGGGTATTGTGGGCCATTGGCAGCAGAATTTAAGTACATTTATTAATATTGAAGCGGCGGATTCACTCGACTCGCTCAAGGCTGAACTTACCGCCCGTACATTGCCGTTTGCCGTTTTTCCCATAACCGTAAGCAGCGGCTCGGTGTCGGAATATATGATTAATTTCGGTATTGACTCAGATGAAACTCCTGCCGAATTACAGCAGCAGTTGCTTAGCGGCAACACACTTTTCCCCGTAGCATTTGAGGATACCAATATTTCATACATACCCACACTTGAAAATGTCAGGGCAGAGCTTAACAACGGTTATATCGACTTTTCATATATAATCAAGCACAAATAAATAGATGGCGCATTCTGCAAGGATGGATTTTTAATTAAATCCGTCCTTGTTTTTTATATAACGAAAAAAGGGACTTGAAGGAAAATCTTCAAGTCCTTGTGTTTTATTATTTATTTGTATTAGGGTTATTTGTTAATCCAAGAATATAGTCGGTTGATGTATTGTAAAATTTGGCGAGTTTTATAAGTACGATAGTGGGAATATCATTTTCGCCTGTTTCATATTTAGAATATCCAGTCTGTGACATTCCTAGGAAGTTTGCAATTTCTGTTTGGTTTAAATCACGGTCTTCTCGTAAGTCGCGAATTCTTTTATACATCACAATAACCTCCAACTAAGTTATTATTAACAATTTTAGATTAATCTAATAAAGGTTATTGATTTTTAATCTGAAACAGGTTAAAATTAGATGCTATATTAATTTACGGGAGAAATGATATGGATAAAAGAGTAGTTGTTGCGGGGTGCAGAAATTACAGTAATTACAAAGAGGCAAAAGAATATATAGATTTTTGCATATCTGATATACGAAAAGAAAACACGATTGTTATTGTGTCAGGTGGTGCAAAGGGTGCGGATTCGCTTGGAGAGAGGTATGCTAAAGAAAATAGTTTTAAAATTGAAAGATATCCTGCACAGTGGGAAAAGTATGGTCGAAGTGCCGGACCGAGAAGAAATGAGAAAATGGCACAGGTCAGTGATTATGTTATCTGCTTTTGGGACGGTCAAAGCAAAGGTACAAAATCAATGATTGAATATGCCCGAAAATATAAAAAACCCATTAGAATCAAGAAAATAAAGAGTATATAGAGTAAAGCATGACTACCGGATAAGTCGGTAGTCATGTTTGTTTTTAGGGTTAAAGCCAAAAAGTGAGCAAAATATGTGGTAAATTTTGCGATTTATTATGAAAAACTTTGGTTTTGTGTTTTTTGTTCTGTTTTTTATTGGTTTTTGTGTTGACATTTATGTTGTTTTGGTGTACAATGTAATCAATTAGTAGTGTGAGGTGTTGTATTATGTCATACACATTTACAGAACATATAGAAAAATCGCCGAGAATACAGCTTTTAATCGACCATCTTTTTGAAAAGATGCCCGAAATCGAAGCTGACCGTGCGGTACTTATTACAGAATCATATAAGGCTACCGAGGGACAGCCCATAGTTCTTCGTCGCGCTAAAGCCTTTGCGCATATACTTGAAAATCTGCCAATAACAATCCGTCCGTATGAGCTTGTTGTCGGCAGCAATTCAAAGGCGCCGCGCGGCTGTCAGGTATTCCCCGAATATTCTTACGAATGGCTTGAGGCGGAGTTTGATACCGTTGCAACCCGCAGCGCTGACCCGTTCTACATATCCGAAGAAACCAAGAAAAAGCTTAGCGAGGTTTACCCTTATTGGAAGGGCAAAACAACAAGCGAACTTGCGACATCATATATGTCGCCCGAAGCGCTTGCCGCTATTGAGCATAATATATTCACCGTCGGCAACTATTTTTATAATGGTATAGGTCATTTCACGGTTGACTACGGTAAGGTTCTTGCCATAGGCTACAAGGGCATTATCGCCGAGGCTAAGGCGGCACTTGAAGGGCTTGATTTTGCAGATGCTGAATATGCTTCCCGCAGTGCCTTTTTACAGGCGGTAATAATAAGCTGCGATGCGGTTATAAACTATGCCGACCGTTATGCAACACTTGCAAAACAGATGGCGGCTGCCGAAAACGACGCTGCGCGTCGTGAAGAACTTTTAAAGATAGCGGCTAACTGTTCACGCGTTCCGCGTTATGGTGCCGAGTCTTTTTATGAAGCCTGTCAGTCCTTCTGGTTTGTGCAGATGCTTTTACAGGTCGAGTCGAGCGGACATTCAATTTCTCCGGGACGATTTGACCAATATATGTATCCCTACTTTAAAAAAGATTTTGAGAGCGGAAAAATCACACGCGAATTCGCACAGGAACTTATTGACTGTATATGGGTTAAACTTAACGACCTTAACAAAGTCCGTGACGCTGCTTCTGCCGAAGGTTTTGCGGGTTACAGTCTGTTCCAGAATCTTATCGCGGGCGGTCAGGATAAGGACGGCCGTGATGCGACAAACGATATATCTTATATGTGCATAAACGCAACATTGCATGTAATGTTGCCGATGCCATCCTTCTCGGTGCGTGTGTGGAACGGTACTCCGCACGAATTTATGCTTCGCGCGGCAGAACTTACCCGTACGGGTGTGGGGCTTCCCGCATACTACAATGATGAGGTCATTATCCCATCGCTTATGAGCCGCGGTGTTACGCTTGAGGATGCGCGTAACTACAACATAATCGGTTGTGTTGAGCCTCAGGCTCCCGCAAAGACAGACGGTTGGCACGATGCCGCATTCTTTAATATGTGCAGACCGCTTGAACTTGTTTTCTCAAACGGTGTAGACAAGGGTGTGCAGGTAGGACCCAAAACCGGTGAACTTCACGAGTTTACGACATTTGAAAAGTTCTATGATGCCTACAAGGCGCAGATGAACTACTTTATAAAACTGCTTGTAAATGCAGATAACTCCATTGATATGGCACATGCCCGTCTTTGCCCGTTGCCCTTCCAGTCCTGTATGATTGAGGATTGTATCGGCAGAGGTAAGAGTTTGCAGGAGGGCGGCGCGATATACAACTTTACAGGTCCTCAGGGCTTTGGTATAGCAAATATGGCGGACGCGCTGATGGCGGTTAAAACTCTGGTTTACGATAAAAAGGTTTTAAAGCTTTGCGAACTTAAAGAGGCGCTTGATAACAACTACGGCGCTGATATGGATGCTGCTACCGCAGAAAAGTTAACCAAGACGGTAGCGCAAAAATTGGTAGCCGACGGCAAAAACCTTACCGCAGATGATGTAAAGGCTATCTATATGGCTGTTGCTAAGAACAGCGGCAGCGACGAGCAGAAAAAGCGTTGGAACGATATTTTAGAGCAGATACAGCAACTGCCTAAATTTGGCAACGACGACGCAGAAATAGATGCTTTTGCGCGGGATGTCGCCTATACATATACAAAGCCGCTTGAAAATTATCGAAACCCACGCGGCGGTATGTTCCAGGCAGGTCTTTATCCCGTATCGGCAAATGTGCCACTTGGCGCACAGACGGGCGCCACCCCCGACGGCAGACTTGCCTACACACCTGTGGCTGACGGTGTATCACCTGCGGCAGGCAGGGATGTAAAGGGCCCGACAGCCGCTGCAAACTCGGTATCCCGTCTTGACCACTTTATTGCATCGAACGGCACCCTGTTTAATATGAAATTCCACCCAAGCGCACTTGCAGGTCAGGGAGGACTTGAAAGTTTTGTAGCGCTTGTCCGCGGATATTTTGACCAAAAGGGTATGCATATGCAGTTTAATGTTGTAAGCGGTGAGACGCTGAGGGATGCGCAAAAGAATCCCGAAAAGTACAAATCGCTTGTAGTACGCGTTGCGGGTTACAGTGCGCTGTTCACCACCCTTTCACGTTCACTTCAGGATGATATAATAAACCGTACCGAACAGGGAGGATTTTAATGAATGAGCAAAACCTTTCTGTAAGGGGCAGAATCTTTGACATTCAAAGATTTTCCACCCACGACGGTGCGGGTATACGCACAATAGTGTTTTTAAAGGGCTGCGCACTTCGCTGCCGTTGGTGCTGCAACCCCGAATCGCAATCCTACGAGATTGAGACTATGATGCAAAACGGCAAACCGAAAACGATAGGTAAGGATGTTACGGTAGGCGAGGTTTTAAGCGAGGTTTTAAAGGACCGACCTTATTACAACCGTTCGGGCGGCGGCGTGACGCTTTCGGGCGGCGAAAGCCTTTTGCAACCTGAATTTGCGTTGGCACTGCTTAAAGCGTGTAAGAACAACGGAATTAACACCTGTATTGAAACCACAGGTTTTGCAGATGCCCAGACCATTCGCGCATTTTTACCTTACCTTGACTGTGTGCTTATGGATATTAAGCATATAAACAGCGAAAAACACCGTCAGTTCACAACGCAGCCTAATGAGCGCATACTTGAAAACGCGCGGCTTATAGCGCGGGAAGCAAGGCAACTCATTATTCGCGTTCCTGTGATCCCTGGATTTAATGACACGGTAGATGAAATTGCAGATATTGCCGCTTTTACAAAGAGCATCGGCATAGGCGAAATTCATCTTTTGCCGTATCACAATATGGGTAGGGATAAATACACAGGCCTTGGCCGCGATTATCCGATGGGGGATGTTAAATCACCCACCAATGAACAGATGGAAATACTATTAAAGACTGCCGAAAGCTACGGACTTACGGCGCGGTTGGGAGGTTAAGAAAATGGATTTTGATAAACTTATGTCGTCGGGCGACAAGATGCGTATCGTTCAGGAACTTGTTCCCGGTAAACAGATAACACTTGCGCATATAATTGCCAATCCCGACGAAATCCTTTACAAAAAACTTGGACTTGACCCTGCCGAAGAGCATAAGGGCGCAATCGGTATACTTACCGTATCCCCAAGTGAGACCGCAATAATTGCAGGTGATATTGCAATTAAGTCTTCGGGTGCGACACTTGGTTTTGTGGACAGATTTAGCGGTACGGTAATTCTTACAGGTACCGTGTCTGAGGTTGAGGCTTCGCTTACAGCGATAACCGAATATGCCGCTATAAAACTTGGCTTTACGGTCTGCGACATAACCAAAACATAATGAAAAGACTTATTTTGATGGGACGCAGCGGCGTAGGCAAGACCACCCTTGCACAAGCGCTTAAGGGCGAACAGGTAGAATATAAAAAAACTCAGTCGATATCCTACGAAAACGAGTTCCTTATTGATACCCCAGGCGAATATGCCGAAAATCACGATTTGGGCGCAGCGCTTTGCCTTTACGCGTATGAAGCAGATGTTGTGGCGCTTCTTGTTGCCGCTGACGAGCAGTATTCACTTTTTCCGCCCTGTATTACCTGTATGGTAAACCGTGATGTAATCGGTATAGTAACCAAGAAAAACTGCGGCAATCCGCAGCGTGCGGAAAACTGGCTGAGGCTTTCGGGTTGTAAAAATGTCTTTTGGGTTGATTCCAAGACAAAAGAGGGCATAAATGAGGTAATAAATTACCTAAAAACAACATAAAACCAAAAAAATATGCCAAAAAACCAAGAAAAACCTCTTTTTTCTGTTGACTTTACCACTTTTTTGTGGTATTATTATAGCAAACAAACCAAATATAAAAACATAAGGAGAAATTGTTATGGCAAACGAGTTTGAAATCAAAAAGCAAATATGCGAAATCGGTAAGCGTATTTACAATCAGGGAATGGTTGCTGCTAACGACGGCAACATCTCAGTAAAGCTTAACGATAATGAGTTCCTCTGCACACCCACCGGTGTAAGCAAGGGCTTTATGACACCTGAGTACATCTGTAAGGTTGACCGCGACGGTAAGGTTATCCAGGCTAACGCAGGATTTAAACCCTCTTCTGAAATCAAGATGCACATGCGTGTGTATAAGGAGCGTCCCGATGTTAACTCGGTAGTTCACGCTCATCCTATTTATGCTACAGGCTTTGCTATCGCAGGCATTCCGCTTACACAGCCTATTATGCCTGAGGCTGTAATCGCTCTCGGCTGCGTACCGATTGCTGAATACGGCACACCTTCCACCGTAGAAATCCCCGATGCAGTTTCAAAGTACTTACAGTCATTTGACGCAGTGCTTCTTGAAAATCACGGTGCGCTTACATTCTCCGATTCACTTCTCAGTGCTTATCACAAGATGGAATCTGTTGAATTTTATGCAAAGCTTCTCTACATCTCAAAGCAGTTAGGCGGTCCTAAGGAGCTTTCTGATTCACAGGTACAGCGCCTTTACGAAATTCGCCGTCAGTTCGGTCTTAAGGGTAAGCACCCCGCAGACCTTTGCCCCAACGCTAAGAACGGTCAGCCCAGCTGTCACGGTTGCGGCGGTAACTGCTCTTGCGGCAACGGCAATGCTGACATCGTTTCCGAAATCACTAAGCGTGTTCTTGAACAGCTTGGTAAATAATAGGTAAACTTATGAATGAACAGACCTTGCGTTCCATTGTTGACACAGTGGTAAAGCAGATAAAGACACCACAGGATATGACGCTGCAACTTGCGCAGTCTCTTGCCGAAAAGGTAAGGGAAAAGGCAAGGCAGATGGGCGTCAATGCGGTCGTAGCAATTTCTAACAGAGCCGCACATCCGGTTCTGGTGGAATGCATGGACGACTCATATATTGCTAGCTACGATGTGGCTGTGCAAAAATCCTTTACCGTGGTATCGCTTAAAATGTCCACCGCCACGCTTAAACCCCTCGCTCAACCGGGCGGTTCGCTTTACGGAATACAGTTTACCAACGGCGGTAAGATTGTTATTTTCGGCGGCGGCGAGCCACTTAAAAATGCCGACGGAGTGATAATCGGCGGACTTGGCGTCAGCGGCGGCAGTGAGGAGCAGGATACTGCACTTGCAGCCTACGGTAAAGAAATTTTTGAGAAAGGATACAAACTCTAATGGATATTAATTCTTCCAATATTGAGCAGATTGTCCGTCAGGTGCTTGACAGCATGAACGGCAAGCCGACTACCTCGGCAGCGGGTGGCAGCATTCCTAAGACTGCGCGCGTTGCAATGCTCACAGGCCTTGAAAAGTTTGAACTTAAGGAATATCCCATTCCCGAACTTGGCGATGACGATATTCTCGTTAAGGTTGAGGGCTGCGGCGTCTGCGGTACCGATGCTCACGAGTTTAAGCGCGACCCATTCGGTCTTATTCCGGTAGCGCTCGGTCACGAGGGCACGGGTGAAATCGTAAAGATGGGTAAGAATGTTAAGCTTGACAGCGCGGGTAAGCCCCTTAACATAGGTGATAAGGTTGTAACCTGTATGATATTCAAGGATAACCCCGATATCACAATGTTTGACCTTAATAAGCAGAATGTCGGCGGCGCCGATGTTTACGGACTGCTTCCCGATGATGATATTCATCTTAACGGTTGGTTCAGCGATTACATAGTAGTTCGCGGCGGTTCTACCGTATTTAATGTAAGCGATTTGGATTTGGATTCCAGAATTCTTATCGAGCCTTGCGCCGTTTTAATCCACGCGGTTGAACGCGCTAAGACAACAGGAATTCTGCGTTTTAACAGCCGTGTTGTTGTTCAGGGCTGCGGACCTATCGGTCTTATCTGTATTGCCGTACTTCGCACTATGGGTATTGAAAACATAGTTGCGGTTGACGGTGAGGATAAGCGTCTTGAGTTCGCTCGTAAAATGGGTGCAACACAGGTTGTAAACTTTAAGAATCACAAGGGTATTGAAGCGTTGACAGACGGCGTTAAGGATGCCTTCGGCGGCTACCTTGCAGATTTTGCCTTCCAGTGCACAGGTTCACCCGTAGCACACAGCAACATCTACAAGTTTATCCGCAACGGCGGCGGCCTTTGCGAACTCGGCTTCTTCATCAACGGCGGTGACGCAAGTATTAACCCCCACTTTGATATCTGCGCTAAAGAAATCACAACTGTGGGCTCTTGGGTTTACACACTTCGCGATTATGCCACCACCTTTGATTTCCTTAAGCGCGCAAAGGGAATAGGACTTCCCATTGAGCAGCTTATCACCCATAAGTATCCCCTTGAACAGATTAACGAAGCTCTTGTTACCAATCTTAAAATGGAAGGTCTTAAGATTGCTGTTGTTAATAAGTAGATAGGAGAGAGATAAATGGGTAAAGCCACAGGTATTCTTGAGGTATTCGGTCTTGTAACCGCCTTTGTTGCGTGTGATGCAGGTTGCAAAGCGGCGGATGTCACGGTAGAATACTTTGACAAAAACAAACCGGGTAATGCCGATGAATTAGAGGTTCCGCTTATTGTGGCAATAAAATTCAGGGGTACGGTTGATGCGGTTGAGGCTGCTCTTGAGGCTGCAAAACGCGCAGCCGAGGGTGTTTCGGGCGTCGTAACATCACACCTGATTACAAGAACGGAATCTGATACAGAAGCTATGTTAAAGCTAAACGCTTTTGATAAAAATTAAAATTACTTTTGGAGGATAATTATTATGTCTAAAGAAGCTCTTGGTATGGTAGAAACCCGCGGTTTAACCGCAGCAATTGAGGCTGCTGATGCAATGGTTAAGGCAGCAGAGGTTACCCTTATCGGTACCGAAAAAATCGGTTCTGGACTCGTATCTGTTATGGTACGCGGCGATGTTGGCGCTGTAAAGGCTGCTGTTGAGGCAGGCTCTGCAAACGCTTCACGCCTTGGCGAATTGGTAGCAGTTCACGTAATCCCCAGACCCCACGCAGATGTTGAAAAAATACTTCCTAAGTTCTAAGGAGCAGTTGAATTATGAAGTCTATCGGACTTATTGAAGTTTCGGGCGTAACGGCAGCAATCGATTGCCTTGATATTATGTGCAAGTCGGCTGATGTCGAATTCGTCACTTGGGAACGCAAACTCGGTGGCAGACTGGTCACGATAGTGATTGAAGGTCAGGTTTCCGCTGTGACAGCCGCAGTTGAGAATGCGGCTGCGGGTGCTATCAAAAAACCCGTAGCGTCGGCGGTTATTGCCAACCCTCATGAAGAGATTGAGCGTCTGCTAAAACTCAGCGCTTCCAAATTTAAAAAGTAAGGCAGGTAACTGATTATGAGTACTGAAAATAAAACAAGTAAACCTGCAGCAAAGAAAACTACTACTGCTGCTAAACCGGCAGAAGTAAAGGCTGCTGCACCTGCAACACCCGTAAAGGAGGTTAAGAAAATGGCACTTGAAGCATTAGGTATGGTTGAAACCAGAGGTCTTGTAGCTGCAATCGAAGCTGCAGATGCAATGGTAAAGGCTGCAAACGTTGAGCTTATCGGCACCGAAAAAATCGGTTCAGGTCTTGTATCTGTTATGGTACGCGGCGACGTTGGCGCTGTAAAGGCTGCTGTTGAAGCAGGTTCTACATCAGCAGGTTCTTTGGGTGAGGTTATTGCAACACACGTAATCCCCAGACCCCATAGCGACGTGGAGAAAATTCTTCCCGTTTTGAAGTAATCAATTATTAAACTATTAAATAATTAATCTATTTTTAGGAGGAAAACATTATGGCACTCGAAGCATTAGGTATGGTTGAAACCAGAGGTCTTGTAGCTGCAATCGAAGCTGCAGATGCAATGGTAAAGGCTGCAAACGTTGAGCTTATCGGCACCGAGAAAATCGGTTCAGGTCTTGTATCTGTTATGGTACGCGGCGACGTTGGCGCTGTAAAGGCTGCTGTTGAAGCAGGTTCTACATCAGCAGGTTCTTTGGGTGAGGTTATCGCAACACACGTAATCCCCAGACCTCATGGCGATGTAGAGAAGATTCTTCCCTCATTAAAGTAATTTCTTTTCGGGGGAGAGCAGGTGATATTAACCCTTCTCTTCCCCCGCGCCTTCGGGCATATTAACATAAGATTTACGAGTATTTTAACGAAATACGGGTAATAAATCCGCATTCCAAAATCGAGTTCGGATTATTCTTATTACCCTAGGCTGACGAGCGTCGAACCCGTTACGGTTTCGCTCGCCGCCTTTTATCGCCTTTCTTGCGCTTATTTTTGTAAGGCGACAGCCTTACTGCAAATTTCACGCTTCGCCTTTCGAAAAAAGGCGGCTGTGAGAAACTCTTTGACCTGCCAAATAAATAATTTTTTGAAAAGGCGAAGTCGAAGAACGCAGTAATACT
>JAZRPH010000011.1:0-31741 GCA_045649125.1 Acutalibacteraceae bacterium
AAGCGCTTTATAATGTTTTAAGTGCTGGAAAAATTGCAGGCGCCGCACTTGATGTATTTGATGTAGAACCTCCGTCAGTTGATTATCCGTTGGTTACCCTGCCTAATGTTACATTAACACCACATATGGCAGGCGGAAGTAAGGATGCATTTTTAAATACACCTAAAGTTCTTGCAGCAGGAATTATCGATCATTTTGATGGTAAGTTCACAAGATTTTTATTAAATAAATAATCAGATGTGATAAACAAAAACCGCAATCTTAGAAATCCATCTAAGATTGCGGTTTTTTACTGTTTATTAATTATTTTACAACGATATTAACAAGTCGCTTTGGAACATAGAGTTCTTTAATGACATTCTTTCCTGAAATTTCAGCTGCAACGGCTGTATTTTCTTTAGCAAGTGTAATTGCGTCATCAGCGGTTATATCGGCGGCAACATTGATTCTTGCCTTAATTTTGCCGTTTACCTGAACTGCAATTTCAACTGCAGAATCAACACACTTGGCTTCGTCAAATTCGGGCCACGCCGTTTGGTTTAATCTGCCGTCAAAACCTGCAATTTCCCAAAGTTCTTCGGTAATATGCGGTGCAAAGGGGTTGAACAAGGTTATAAAGGTTTTAAACTCTGCCCTATTAATTTTACCTGTTGCAGTCACAACATTAAGTAATGCCATAAGCGCTGCAATAGCGGTATTCATTTTAAGGTTTTCAATATCCTCAGTAACCTTTTTAATGGTTTTATGAATTTCAGCCTCAACTTCAGCGCGATAGGTGTCACCGTCAATTAAAATATCCTGTAAAGCGAATACTCGGTCTAGAAAACGCTTACTTCCCTTGATGGAAGCCTGACTCCAAGGAGCAGCCTTTTCAAAGTCACCGATAAACATTTCGTAAACACGCATAGTATCGGCGCCGTAATCACGGATTATATCATCGGGATTTACTACATTGCCGCGTGACTTTGACATCTTTTCGCCGTTTTCACCCAAAATCATACCATGGCTTGTACGCTTTGCATACGGTTCTTTATTAGGAACAACGCCGATATCATAAAGGAAAATATTCCAAAAACGGCTATAAAGCAAATGTAGTGTTGTATGTTCCATACCGCCGTTGTACCAATCAACAGGTCCCCAATATTCAAGCGCTTCTTTTGAAGCAAGTTCAGTTTCGTTATTGGGATCACAATAACGCAGGAAATACCAGGAAGAACCTGCCCACTGCGGCATAGTATCCGTCTCTCTCGTTGCCTTTCCACCACAATGTGGGCATGTTGTATTAACCCAATCTGTCATTTTGGCAAGTGGCGATTCACCATTGTCAGTAGGCTCATAAGAATCTACATTAGGAAGCATAAGCGGAAGTTCGCTCTCATCAATCGGAACATAGCCGCACTTTTCGCAGTAAACCATTGGAATGGGTTCGCCCCAATATCTTTGTCTGGAGAACACCCAGTCACGAAGCTTATAATTAGTCTTGCGTATGCCTAATCCTTTTTCTGTCAGCCACTGCTGAATCTTTACCTTTGCATCCTCAACAGAAAGACCGTTAAGGAAATCGGAATTAACCATAACACCGGTATTGCAGTCAGTAAATGCTTCTTGTTCTACATTACCGCCTGAAACAACCTCAATAATCGGTAGGTCAAACTTCTTAGCAAAATCCCAGTCGCGAGTATCGTGCGCGGGTACTGCCATTATGGCGCCCGTGCCGTAAGAAATAAGAACGTAGTCGGAAATAAAAATAGGAATCTGATTTCCATTTACAGGATTAATGGCACTAACACCAATTAGTTTAACGCCTGTCTTATCTTTAGCAAGTTCGGTGCGCTCAAAATCGGATTTTTTAGCAGCTTCCTGTTTGTATGCTAAAACTTCATCATAATTTTCAATCTTATCAGCCCATTTTTCAATCAAAGGATGCTCAGGTGATAAAACTGTATAGGTTGCACCAAACAATGTATCTGCACGAGTTGTGAAAACTTCAAACTTGTCACCGTTTGTAGTACCAAAGTTGACCAGTGTACCATAGGAGCGTCCAATCCAGTTGCGCTGCTGTGTCTTAACACGTTCGATGAAATCGACCTCATCAAGACCCTCAAGCAGTTTTTCTGCGTACTCGGTTATCTTAAGCATCCACTGGCTTTTTTCCTTATGTATAACCTCACTGCCGCAGCGTTCGCAAACACCGTTTACAACCTCTTCATTAGCAAGAACACATTTACAGGAAGTGCACCAGTTTACAGACATCTTCTTTTTATAAGCAAGACCCTTTTTGTAAAGCTGTAAGAAAATCCACTGAGTCCACTTGTAGTATGCAGGATCGGTTGTGTTTACTTCCCTTCTCCAGTCAAAAGAAAATCCCAGTGACTTTAATTGACGTTTAAAGTTTTCGACATTTGCTTTTGTAACCTCAGCAGGATGTATATGATTTTTTATAGCAAAGTTTTCAGTTGGCAGACCAAATGCATCCCAACCCATAGGATACAATACATTATAGCCCTGTAAACGCTTTTTGCGGGATACAATGTCAATTGCCGTGTAGGAACGCGGGTGGCCTACGTGAAGACCGTGTCCTGATGGATAAGGAAACTCTACCAAACCGTAAAATTTCGGAAGAGTATAGTCATTTTTTGCGGCAAATGACTGTTCATCATCCCAAATTTGCTGCCATTTCTTTTCGATTTCTGAATAGTTGTACTTCATAGTTAATCGCCCTCGGCTTCATCAAGAATATTATTAAGTTCTATTTCCGCAGCATCTCGCCACATACTGTCAAGACCGTAAAATTCGCGTTGATCAGAAGTGAAGACATGAACGATAACAGAATTGTAATCAAGTATAATCCAGCCGGTAGATCGGCCTTCAATATGGTGCGGTGTAACACCTGCTTCTTTAAGCTTTTCCTCAACCTCATCAGCAAGCGCACGTACGTGGGTTGACGAGGTAGCGGTAGCAATTAAAAAATAATCGGTTAGTGTTGTTAAATCATCAATTTTCAGCGCTTTTAACTGACGCGCTTTTTTTGAGTTCAGGGCATTTGCTGCCACCTTTAAAATTGCTTCAACGTCCATTAAATTAAATTCCTTTCAGCACATACTCGTTATATGCGTTTATTGTATCAATATGCAATGCCTTTTCCCTTTTAACTAAATCTGTTATAGTGAATGACAAAGCGTAAATTAATGCATCCTCCATCGAAGAATCGACAAGCTGACGCATTACATCAACATCCTCATAATCGCGGTCAATGGATGTAAAATCAGCAAGATATAAAACCTTTTCTAAAAGCGACATACCGGCTCTTGCTGTGGTGTGATAACGAACGGCATTTATTATATCACTATCTGTGATTTGCAGATTATGTTCAATAAATGCAGCCCCTGATATTGCGTGCCAAAGCTTTTCGGCGCTTTTTTCAATACTGTTTAGCATTATATCAAATTTATCAAATATATACAAGTGTTCTTCTGAAGATGCATTTTTAGTAATATCGTGCAACAGACCGGCTAAATATGCTTTGTTTTCATCGCAGCCATATTTTCTGGCAAGTCGCACTGCCTCATCGGCAACACAGAGCGAATGATAATATCGCTTTGGATTTAATCTTTCTTCAAGTAATTGCTTATATTCAATATAATCGTTTTGATTAGACATCGTATGTTCCTTTTTTAATTATATAATCGTAAACTTTTTCAGGTAGAAGTTTTTTATTTAAGCGGTGTCTTAATTCGGTAGAACTGACATCGGTAATCTCGGCACTTGCGACAAAAATATTAGCACCTAGTTTTCGCATACGGTCAAGATGGTATTCAAAATCATCATAGCCGTCCCTTTCAAAAACAATAAATGAGGTTATTTTAAGAAGTTCTTGCCAATTATGCCATTCATCCAGTGTTGCAAGCATATCGCCGCCGATTACAGTATAAAATTTATCTTCAGGATATTTTTTAGTTAAAATTTTCAGAGTATCAAGGGTATAACTCTTCCCTTCCCGTTCAAACTCAATCAAGCAAATTTCAGCTTTTTTAAAATCCTGACATACTATATTGCACATTTCAATTCTATCCACATCATCAGCCAGATAATCACATGATTTGTGAGGTGGAATATTATCGGGCATAACCAAAACCTTATCAATAAAACCAAGACCGCAAAGGTAACTTAGCATCTCATAATGACCGATATGAAAGGGATTGAATGTTCCACCGAAGACAGCAATAACAGACATTTATTTCACCAATTTTATTGTTTTATTTTCCTTGCTTTCCCTGTAAAGAATAAAGCGAGAACCGATTACCTGAACAACATCAGCGCCCACGCGTTCTGCAATAGTATCGGCTGCTGTACGCGAGGTTTCGGGTGATGTTTCAAGGGTGCGCAGCTTAATAAGTTCCCGTGCTTCAAGTGCCTGATCAACCTGTATAATAAGTTGGTCATTAATACCGCTTTTACCTATCTGAAAAATTGTTTCGTAGGTATTTGCCATTCCTCTAAGCTGTGCGCGTTGTCTACTGTTTAACATTATTGTTCCTCTTCAATTTCAATATATTTTTTTAATTCTTCTTTAAATAATTTTAAGGCTTTGCCGCGATGGCTGATACTATCCTTTTGCTCGGGTGTAAGGTTAGCAAAATAACCAAGTTCACCGATAAACAGCGGATCGTATCCAAAGCCGCCCTCACCACAAGGGGTAAAGGCAATTCTACCCTCACATTCACCGCGAACAACAAACTGTCTGCCGTCTGGGAAAACACATGCAACTGCTGCAACATAACGAGCTGTGCGCTTTTCTTCGGGCACACCGTCGAGTTCGAAAAGCAGTTTATCGTTATTTGATTGATCATCGCCATGTTCGCCCGAATATCTTGCTGAATAAACACCGGGGGCACCGCCTAAATAATCGACACAAATACCCGAATCGTCGGCAACTGTAATAAGACCTGTGTTTTTAAGCCCTTCCTTAGCCTTCGTAATTGCGTTTTCTTCAAATGTGGTGCCATTTTCCTCAACCTCAGGAAAATCTTCATCATAGTCCTTTTCGCTTAAAACCTGAAAACCCATTGGTATTAGTATTCTTTCAAGTTCACGAAGCTTTTTTTGATTTTTAGTAGCAATAAAAATTTTCATTATTCTTCCTCGCTATCAAATATACCGCTGACAAATTCTTTTGCATTAAATGGCTGAAGATCGTTAATGCCCTCACCCACACCGACATACTTAACCGGTATACCAAGTTCGTTATGAATTGCAATAACAATACCGCCCTTCGCCGTACCGTCAAGTTTTGTAAGGATAATGCCCGTAACATCGGTTACATTTTTAAATTCGCGCGCCTGATTTACAGCGTTTTGTCCGGTGGCTGCATCAAGCACCAAAAGCGTTTCAACAGATGAATCAGGCAGTTCGCGTGAAATTATGCGGTATATTTTTGCAAGTTCATCCATTAAATTCTTTTTGTTGTGAAGTCTGCCTGCAGTATCGCAAATAATTACATCTGCCCCTTTTGATTTTGCAGAAGCAATGGTATCGAATACAACAGATGCAGGGTCAGAACCCTCGGTACTTTTAACCATAGCCACATCGGCACGTTCTGCCCAAATTCCAAGTTGGTCAATAGCGGCTGCACGGAATGTGTCGGCGGCACCTAATACTACCTTTTTTCCCTGCTCTTTAAGCATTAGTGAAAGTTTGCCAATCGAGGTTGTTTTACCCACACCGTTTACACCGATAACAAGTATAATTGAGGGTTTAGTTTCAAGTTGAAGACCGACATTCTCCCCTAACATTTCTTCAATAATATCACGCATAAGAGATTTAATTTCGGCAGGATCGGTGATTCCCTTTTCCTTAATTTTAGTGCGCAAATGTTCGCAAATTTCAAGTGATGTATTAACACCTACATCCGACATTACAAGCAGTTCCTCAAGTTCCTCAAAAAGTTCTTCATCAATCTTTGTGAAACTATTAAGAATACTAAGTACGCCATCTGAAATATTTGCCTTGGTTTTTTGAAGTCCTGCTTTAATTTTGCTGAATAAACCCATTAATTATGCTCCCTGACTGTCAAGTAATTTCTTTTCAAGTTCTGTTACATTTAATTCTAAAAGCTTAGTAACACCCTTTTCTTGCATTGTTACACCGTAAAGCATATCAGCTGATTCCATAGTGCCGCGGCGGTGTGTAACGCATATAAATTGAGTGTTGAAGTTTGAATGTTTCATATAATCTGCAAAACGGTCTACATTAATATCATCAAGTGCGGTATCAACCTCATCCAAGAAGCAGAACGGCGGTGCGTTAACCTGCATAATAGCAAAGTATATTGAAAGTGCCACAAGCGCTTTTTCGCCGCCTGAAAGACCGTTAAGACTAGGCACATTTTTACCCGGCAGTCTTGCTTCAATATCAATGCCGCTTTCCAGAATATTATCAGGATCGGTAAGTTTAAGTTCGGCACTGCCGCCACCAAAAAGTTCACGGAAGGTTTTGGTGAAATTCTCGTTGATTTTATTAAAGCCAACAATAAACAATTCCTGCATTTGAGCAGTTAATTGATTTATAAGTTTTCTGAGTTCGCTTCTTGCTTTTTCAACATCATCAATCTGCGCCTGCATAAAGTCGTGGCGTTCCTTAACTTCTTTATATTCCTCAATAGCAGAGACATTGACATTGCCAAGTCCTCTGATTTTAGATTTAATTTCTGCAAGACTCTTTTTAGCCTCTGTCGGTTTTTCGATTTCTATGCCAATGTTTTCGGCTTCGCTTTTTGTTAATTGATATTCATCATAAAGTTGCCGAATAACATCGTCATACTCCTTAAGCATAACCTCTTTACGCTCACACAGACGGGCAAGTTCACCGCCGATGCGCTCACGCTCCATAGTGCGCTCACGCTCGCTGGTACGAAGCTGAACACCCATTTTTTCAACCTCATTACGCTGAGTCATTAAATCTTCAATATTAATATTTGTCTGCTCAATGCTTAATTTGAGATTGTCAATATTATCTTTTGAGGTAGAAATATCTGTATTAAGCTGAGAAATTTTAAAGGTGACAGCGGCAATTTCCGAATCAATCTCTGCCGCCCTTGCAGCACGGTTTGAAATTGAATTTTCAAGCTCGTCCGCACCTAACAACAGCGCAGAAATATCCTTTTCATTATCAAAGATTTGCAGTTTAATTTCGGTCAGATGATTTGTAATTTCCTCACGCTTTTGAGAAATATTATCCCTGCCACCCGACATTTCATCAATTTCGGACTGCAATTTAGCTTTTTCTGACTCAATTTCTGCAATTTCCATAGCGGCAGCGGCAGATTTTTCTCTTAAGAGATTAATCTTTTCCTCACTGCCGTCGCGTTCTGAAATTAATGAGTCTAAATTTGATTTAACATTATTAATTAAATCCTCAAGGCGCTTAAGTTCGGCCAAGGTGCGAATTTTATCCTCGTTTGCTGTGGTCAAATCTGCCATCACCGCTGTTATATCCGCATTAACCTGAGCAACAGCACTCTCAGCCTCTGCCAAAGCGGTAGCATTTTCCCGTTCCTGCTTTTCAAGTGTCTCAATATCTTGTTTTATACGCTTTATATCGGCAGTACGACTTAAAATACCTGCATGTTTAACAAGTGAACCACCTGTAAGTGAGCCGCCCGGATTAATGACCTGACCGTCAAGGGAAACCACCTTAACCCGATAATTATGTTTCTTTGCCAGAGTCACAGCGCTGTCAATATCTTCGGTAACAACAACACCGCCCAAGAGATAATCAATTACCGTCTTGTACTTGTTGTCAACCGTAAGCAGATCGGGCGCAAAACCAACAAAGCCGTAAAAAGAGTCAAAATCACCTTTTTTAAATTCGCGTGCAGTAATTGAAGAAAGCGGCAAAAAAGTTGCGCGTCCGCCGTTATTGCTTTTCAGAAAATTAATAGCGCGTTTAGCGTCACCTTCTGATTCAACAACAATATTTTGAATTGCGTTTCCAAGCGCGGTCTCAATCGCAACTGTATATTTTTTATCAACCGAAATAAGCTTTGATACAGGGCCATAAATTCCGCGTAAAACACCCTTTTCAGATTCGGACATAATTACCTTAACGGCGTGCGAAAAGCCTTCCATACTGCTTTCAAGCTCAGTAAGCATATTTACTCTGCGCTTTTTTGATTCAATTTCAAGGTGGAATTCATTTGCCTTTGCTGAAAGCGCTTCAACAGATTCGCTGCGGTTTTTAAGTCTTAATTCATAACCGCTTATAGAGTTTTTATATGAAAGTATATTCTCCTCATTTTTATCGAGCAATAATCCCGTTTCATCAAAATCTCTTTGTAAACTATTAAGTTCTTGAGTATTTTGTGTAATCAGTTCTTCAACAATGGCACTACGTGAAGTGATTTCTTCAATTGATGTGTTTGAAGTGGTCATTTCAACGCGGCGGTCAGAACTTTTTGCAGAAAGAAGATTCAGCCTTTTAATTTGTTCCTCAATCTTACGAGAAATACTTTCACTGTCTGTTAAAAGGCCATTGAGTTCTGTATCAAGTTCATTAAGTTTTTGATTAAGTTGCGATATTACAGCGCGTTTATCCTCTGCAGCCTTTCGTTTAGCCTCAACTTCGCTTTTTGCAACAGAATCAGAAGAATCAAGCTGAAGTTTTTCGTTTTCAAGGCGCTCAATGGTTTCGTTGTTGTGCTGTATTTCATTAAGCAGAACGGAAATTTCGCCCTCGATTTTTACTGTTTCTTCGTTAGCTTCGGCAATTTTTGCACGGTTTGCCTCAATTTCAGAGGTAATGCGCGTAAATTCGTTTGTATTGTTTTCTGCTTGTTGGTCAAAGTCACTGAGCGCATCTTCAATTTCTTTATATTTTAACTGTGCGGCAGCGATTTTGCTTTCTTGCGAGCGCAACAGGTCCTTAGAATTATTAAGTGTATATAGCCATAGTCCTATTTCAAGTTGCTTCTTAGATTCAGCCAATTCTAAAAACTTTTCAGCCTTTTTACTCTGCTCCTCCAGAGGACCGACGCGGCTTTCAAGCTCGTCCATAATATCTTTAAGGCGCAAAAGATTGTCTTCTGCCGCAGTAAGCTTACGCTCGGCTTCGGTTTTACGGTAGCGGTATTTAGAAATACCGGACGCCTCCTCAAAAATATCACGGCGCTCGTCAGATTTTGTGCTGATAATATTATCAATCTTACCCTGACCGATCATTGAATATCCATCGCGACCAAGGCCGGTGTCCATAAATAACTCATGAACATCTTTAAGTCTTACAGAAACATTATTAATTAAATATTCACTTTCGTGTGAACGGTAAAAACGTCTTGTTATTGAAACAAAATCATTATCAAAATTAAGAGTTCTGTCGGCATTATCAATATTTAGCGTTACTTCACAAAAGCCGTGTGGACGGCGCGAATCGGTACCGCCAAAGATAACATCCTCCATAGACTGACCGCGCAGACTCTTGGTTGACTGTTCACCCAAAACCCAACGCACAGCATCTGAAATGTTACTTTTTCCGCTACCGTTTGGGCCGACAACGGCAGTAATACCGCGGCCGAATTTCAGTGTAGTTTTATCAGCAAAGGATTTAAAGCCCTGAATTTGAATAGAACTTAAAAGCACTGCTAATTTCTCCTTTCAACTCTTATTTGATAATCTGAAAGCGCATCATCGGCTTTGACAGAGCATTCAAAGCCCGCTTTCTTCAATTTTAAAATGTTTTCCCGTCGTTGACCGACCATTTTAGAAATACAAGAGGAATTGACAAAAAGGTCATAATTGCCACTTGCAGTCAACTGAGAAATCACATTGTTATACATAATTTTTGATTGACATAATTCACTAAATGCAGGATGCCAAGGGCCTGCAATATATGAGTCGTTTTCGATGGAATGCAGCCCCATTCTTATTACCTTGATATTTTCTTTTTCAAACATTGTAAAAAGCTTTGAACAAAGTGAAATCGCATCATCAAGGGTTTGGGGTTTATATCTTCCGTCAAAATAAAGTGCTGCCAAATCTGTATCCTTTAAAACGATAGTGGGATAAATTCTTACAGTGTCAGGTTTTAAATCAATTATCTTATTGGCAGTTTCAATCGCATAATCATCGCAGTCATTATAAAGTCCTGTCATCATTTGAAGACCGAGAGAAAATCCGAATTTTTTTATAAGTTTTGAAGAACTGATAACATCGTTTGCATTATGTCCGCGATTATTAGTTCGTAATACCTTATTGTTAAGGCTTTGAGCGCCAAGTTCAATTGAAGTAACACCGTAGGATTTAAGAATTTGCAGAATCTCATCGTTGATTGCATCAGGTCTTGTTGATATACGAATACCCGATACCACATTGTTTTTAACGAAAACATTAGCAGTCTTTAAAAGTTCAACCATATAATTGCGATTAATTGCAGTAAAACTGCCACCTAAAAAGGCAATTTCGGTGTTTGCAGGATCGTAATTAGGGGTTTTTACAGCAATTTTCACCTGCTCGATTACATCGGAAACATGCGGAGCAGAGTGTATGCCGGTTATATGCCGCTGATTACAAAAACTGCACATATTGGGGCAGCCGATATGCGGTACAAAAATAGAAATATTTGAGTGCCTACGGCTCATAAAGTCTCACCCATCAATTTAAGAGCCTGTTTTGCTGCCATCTGCTCAGCCTGTTTTTTACTTCGTCCCGTGCCCTTACCAATAACATTTGAATTAAGATGTACTTCAACTTCAAAGCACTTATCATGGTCAGGACCTGATTCACCGGTGAGAATGTATGTGACCGCTTCTTCAGGATTACGTTGTATAATCTCTTGTAAAGTGGTTTTATAGTCCTTAAACACATCATCTTCGTGATAATGCGATATTTCTCGTAAGACAAAATTCATAACATGTGTACGCGCAGCAGTCATACCGCCATCAAGGTAAATTGCAGCAACAACCGCCTCAAAAGCATCGGCAAGAATGGAATCTCTTTCTCTGCCGCCACCCTTATCCTCACCTTTTCCAAGCCTGAGATAGTTGCCAAGCTCAAGCTCCCGCGAAAATGAACATAATGCCTTTTCACATACTAACGATGCCCTAAGGCGAGTGAGTTCACCCTCCGGTCTGTTTGGAAAGGTGTTAAATATGTGCTCGGACACAATAAGTGATAAAACAGAATCACCTAAAAACTCCAATCGCTCGTTAGAGGCTACACCGTTACGGACCTCGTTAGCATACGATGAGTGTGTCAGCGCATTTTTTAGAAGATTGATGTTATTAAATTTGTAGTTAAGTTTCTTCTCAAGTGAATTCATTTAAACTACTCCGACTTACTAATATTGGCACTGATTGTGCTGATTACATCCTTATTAACAAATGTAATCGCCTGACGAATTGCATTCTTAATTGCCTTAGCATCAGAACTGCCATGCGCCTTTATTACGGGTTTAGAAACGCCTAAAAGCGGCGCACCGCCAACTTCAGAGCTATCCATCATAGATTTTACAGAGTACAAATCTTTTTTGATAACTAAAGCGGCAAGTTTATTAAGCAAATTCTTATACAATACACCCTTTATAATTTTAAAAAGTGTAGTTGATGTACCTTCGATAAGTTTTAATGCAATATTTCCTGTAAAACCGTCAGTAATTACTGCATCACAAACACCCTTGGGCATTTCGCGTGATTCAATATTACCCACAAAATTTATTGGCGCCTCTTTTAAAAGTTTATATGCTTCAAGCCTTAGTTCATCGCCTTTTGTATCTTCCGCACCAATATTAAGCAGAGCGATTTTAGGCTTACTAATTCCCTCAACCTTTTCAAGATAAACACTGGACATTATACCAAACTGTGCAAGCATTTCGGGACGGCATTCTGCATTAGCGCCCATATCCATAAGCATATAATGACCGTTTGGTGATGGTATGAGACCGCCAAGAGCGGGACGCTTTATTCCCTTGATACGCTTAATAATAAGTGTGCCACCTACAACAATCGCACCCGTAGAGCCCGCAGATACAAAAGCATCTGCCCTGCCTTCAGCCAATTCCTTAAATGCTAATCCCATTGAAGAATTAGAATGTGCTTTTAGTATCGTTGTAGGGTCATCGTGCATTGTAATAACATCGTCAGTATCGACAATTGCTAACTCACCGTAAAACTTTAAATTATTTTCCTTAATTATTTTATTAATTTCATCTGCTTTTCCGGTAAGAATAATTTCTGTTTCAAACTCTAAAGACGCAGCGGATGCTCCTTTAACAATTTCGTAAGGCGCATTATCGCCACCAAAAGCATCAACAACTATTCTCATAAAATCACTCTCCTATGGTTTTAAAAAAATCCAACGATCTTTGGGCAAGGGCCGCATATCTTTCACGCTTGTCCCTGATATGTATTTCAAGAGGCGGCAAAACACCAAAATTTGCGCCCATAGGTTGAAAATTAGCAACAGATTCATCAGTTATATAATCAAGCAAGGCGCCAATCATAGAAATTTTGGGTAATATAAGCGGAGGTTTACCTAAAATTCGGTTAGCCGCATTAATACCGGCTATTATACCCGAAGCGGCAGATTCCATATAACCCTCAACACCGGAAATTTGTCCGGCAAAGAATATATTATCAGCTTTTTTAAGTGATAAATCACGGTCAAGAAGTACTGTTGAATTTATGAAAGAGTTTCTATGCATAACACCATAACGCGCAAACTCGGCATTTTCAAGACCGGGTATCAAAGAAAAAACCCTTTTTTGCTCACCGAACTTAAGGTTGGTTTGAAAACCAACAAGATTATAAAGTGTACCAGCAGAATTTTCTTTACGAAGTTGCACAACCGCCCACGGTCTATGGCCTGTCCGCGGATCACGCAGACCGACAGGTTTTAACGGACCAAAGCGAATAGAATCGATACCACGCTTTGCAAGTACCTCAACAGGCATACAACCCTCATACACCTTAAACGGTTTATCAAATTCATGTAACGGCGCAACTTCGGCATTAATAAGTTCGTTATAAAACAATTCATACTCGTCCTTATTCATAGGACAATTTATGTAATCGCCCTCGTTATCGTTATCGTAACGAGAAGCGATAAATGCCTTTGAAAAATCAATACTTTCCGAAGTAACTATGGGAGCCGCCGCATCATAAAAACTTAAATTGTCAGAGTTGCAAAATTTTTCAATATCTTCAGCTAACTTGCCGTCGGTAAGCGGACCTGTTGCTATAATAGTTATATCATCATTTGGAATTCTTTCGACAATCTCGTTAATAACGGTTATGTTTTTATGCGAGTTGATTTTTTCGGTAATATATGATGAAAAAATATCACGGTCGACCGCTAAGGCGCCACCTGCAGCGACCTTTGCAACTTCAGCGGCTTCCAAACAAAGTGAGCCTAAAACCCGCATTTCTTGTTTAAGAAGTCCCGCTGCAGAGTCAATACGCGCCGCTTTAAGCGAATTAGAGCAGACAAGTTCTGCAAATTTATCTGTCTTATGCGCGGGTGTCTTTTTTAAAAGTTTCATTTCGTATAAGTCAACCTTAATACCATGATTAGCAGCAATATATGCCGCTTCACACCCAGCAAGTCCCGCGCCGATAACAGTAATTTTACACATTATTTTTTATCCTTTTTTGTGATACGGGTCGGACATTCAGAATTCATACAATACTTTCGTCCGCGGATACCGCTTATAATATAACTTCCGCATTCAGAACAAGTATCCCCAGTAGGAACGCCGGGTGACGCAAAATCACACTGCGGGTAGTTTGAGCATCCGTAAAATTTCTTTCCCTTTTTAGAAATCTTCTTTAAAAGTTTGCTGCCGCATTTTGGACAGGGCTGTTTAACCTCATCTTCAGGCATTGGCTTTGTATTTTTGCATTCGGGGTAACCCGGACATGCAAGAAATTTTCCAAATCTACCGGTTTTTTCAACCATTTTTCTGCCGCATTTCTCACAAACAACATCTGTCTCAACAGTAGGAATCTTAACGCGTTTACCGTCAAGTGAAGCCTCAGCCTTTTTGTAAAGCGAGTCAAAGTTGTTATAGAATTGTTCTATGGTGTCGACCCAGTTAAGATCACCGGCACCAATTTTGTCAAGTTTGTTTTCAAGACCTGCAGTGAACTTTATATCAAATATCTGATCAAAATACTCGCTCATAAGATCGGAAACAGCAATACCAAGTTGGGTTGGCTTAAAAGATTTCTTTTCTCGTTCAATATAACTTCTTTGAAGTATATTTGATATTATAGTGGCAAATGTTGAAGGTCTGCCAATGCCGTTTTCTTCCAGAGCTTTAATAAGTGTAGGCTCGATATAACGTGCAGGCGGTTGGGTAAAGTGCTGGTTAGGAGTAAGCGACTTTAATTTAAGCAAATCACCCATATTCATTTCGGGGAGTGATATATTGTCCTCGTCGTCAATATCCTTACCCTCTTCATAAAGCACGGTAAAACCGTCAAATTTGACAGAATATCCACTTGCTTTAAACAAATAATCACCAGCGGTAATATCAACCGAAACAGTATTGTGAACACACGCCGACATAAGCGAAGCAATAAATCTTTCCCAAATTAGCTTGTAGAGTTTATATTGATCCGCGGTAACCGATGACTTTATATCATCGGGAAGAATATATACATCAGTGGGTCTGATAGCCTCATGCGCATCCTGTGCGCCGCTTTTTGTCTTAAAATAGCGTTGTTTCGACGGTAAATAGTCTTTACCGTATTTTTTAGTAATCAGTCCATTTGCTGCAGCACGAGCCTCTTCAGAAATGCGAAGTGAATCGGTACGCATATAGGTAATAAGACCCGTAATTCCATGACCTGCAACATCAATGCCTTCGTAAAGCTGTTGTGCAACACGCATTGTGCGTTGACCGGTAAATCCAAGTTTTCTTGAAGCCTCCTGCTGTAATGTTGAAGTAATGAACGGAGGCGCCGGCTGCTTATTGCGAGTGCCTTTTTTAATGTCGGTAACCTTATACTCAGCATTTTCAAGACGGCTTACAATGCTATCGGCTGCTTGAGCATTAGGAATTACATCAAGCTTTTTACCGTCAGCAGTGCCAAAAAGTTTTGCCTCAAAGGTTCTTCTTCCGCTTGCAAGTTTCGCATCAACAGACCAATATTCATCGCTGTTGAAAGCCATAATTTCGCGTTCACGGTCAACAATAAGGCGAAGAGCAACCGTTTGAACACGACCCGCAGAAAGTCCACTCTTAACCTTACGCCAAAGAAAAGGACTTAACTTATAACCTACAATACGGTCAAGAACTCGTCTTGCCTGTTGGGCATCAACAAGATTAAGATCAATTTTATGTGGGTTTGCAATACCGTTTGTGACACCCGTCTTAGTAATTTCATTAAAGGAAATACGGTTTGCTTCATTTAAATCAAGACCTAAAATAAGCGCTAAATGCCATGAGATTGCCTCACCCTCACGATCAGGGTCGGTTGCAAGAAGCACCTGCTCACTTTCAGCTGCAGCATTTTTGAGAGATTTAATCAATTCCTTTTTATCAGACATATTTATATAATTAGGCTTAAATCCGTGTTCAATATCAACACCAAGCTTTGACTTGGGTAAATCACGAATATGGCCATTAGATGCCATAACATTATAGCCGCTACCAAGATATTTTTTGACGCTTTTAATCTTTGATGGCGACTCAACGATTACAAGTTTTGCCATTGCTTTTCTCCTTTGGTTATTTTGTTAATTCATAGATGCCGCCAGGCAAGGCAGAAATAATATGTTCCATTTCAAGTTCGGTAAGCACTGAAATGATTTTATTATCATCAAGTCCTAAATTTAGCAGATCATCAGCAGTGAATTTTGGTTTATTCAAATTATTATACACTATTTTTGCCTCTTTTGAAAGACCTAAGATGTTCTTTTTTTGAATTTTTGTCACAGTCTTTACTTTTTTGTCCTTCGTGAAAGCCTTTTTAATATCAATTTTATCGGGAAATTGCGCTATATACTGATTAAAAATATCAGAAGTATCTATTAAAGGTATTGCACCGTCGCGGAAAAGGTTATTAGAGCCCTTATAGTGTTCATCTGTAGGATTGCCGGGAATAACAAAAACATCCCTGCCCTGTTCATTAGCGTGACGCGCGGTAATCAGTGCACCGCTTTTCTCGTTTGCTTCAACAATTATTGCAGCCAAAGATAATGCGGACATTAGTCTGTTTCTTATGGGAAAACAGTATTTTGTGGTCGATGCATAGGGAGGATGCTCACTAATAATGCAGCAGCTGTCTGCAATTTTATTGCGAAGATTACGGTTTTGCGGCAGATAGTTATAACAGATGCCGCAACCAAGCACTGCTATGGTTTTACCGCCGCAGTCAAGCGCACCGTTATGCGCAAAAGTATCAGTACCGACAGCACCGCCACTTACAATTATCATACCCGATTTTGCAAGACGTCTTGAAAGAGAATATGCTGCTTTCTTACCAAATTCCGATACCTTTCTTGGCCCTACAATACAAATTACAGGCTCATTATCAATATCAGGCAATTCCCCTTTGATATATAATACAATGGGCGGTTCTGAAATATTACGCAGCCTATCAGGATAATTATCATCCTCAATTGTAATAATATCAATTTTATTGTCCTTACAATCATCAATAATCTTATGAACCTGCGATAATTTAATGGACCTAATGCGTTTAATATCTGCATTCATAATGCTGCTTGGCAGTTCAATGCTTTTTAGGTCCTTATCAAGTAAATTATCTGACCTTAGCGCATAATAAATTTCTACCGCTTTGCAACTTCCTGCACCAAATGCCATCTGCAAACGCAGTAAATTAATCAATGTTATATTATCTTTACTTATTTGCATATTAACAATCCTTCATCATTTCCCACATTGAAATTGAAGCTGCAACCGCTGCATTTAACGACTCTGCCTTACCTTTCATATGTATGGTTATCTGTTTATCGGCACAATGTTTTGTTGCATCTAATAAACCGTTAGCCTCGTTACCGATCAGTATAACATCACCGTCTTTAAAGGCGATATTATTAATTTTTTCAGCAGATGGGTCAACAACACACGCAAAGGAGCGCAGATTATTATCCTTTATAAGTTTATTAATATCATCCGTTATGTAAAGTGGCATACGCAAAAGAGTTCCCATTGAACTGCGCAATGATTTAGGAGAATAAGGATTACAACTGCCAGAAGTTAAAATAATACCGCTGACACCTAAAGCCTCAGCAGTACGGGCAATGGCACCTAAGTTTGACGGATCAGATATGTTTTCTAATACAATATATCTACCCTTTGAATTTATTTCATTAGAATTGTCAGGTGTTTTTGCAAGTGCAATAACACCCTGCGGGCTATCGGTATCACTGATTTTATCGAACAAGCTTTCAGAAATAATATAAGAAGCTTGCGCAATTTTTGAAAAATTTTCAATATCCGCAGTATACTTTTTTAGTGCTGTTTTTGTGACAATCAGTTTATCAAATTTGATAGAATTTTCCATAGCGTCCTTGCAAATTCTAAGACCTTCAAGAACGAAAATGCCCTTGTCTTTTCTTTGCTTTGCAGAGGTTTGTAGACTGCTAACAAGTTTGATAAGCGGATTGTCTTTTGAGGTGATTTCAATAAAATTGCGCATACTTTTCTCCCAAAATAAAAGCAAAATTCGCCCGGAGATATAAATCCTCGGGCGAGATAATGTTTATTTACTTAAAGCTTTTTGTGCGGTCTTTACAAGATTAGCAAAGCCGGCAGCATCGTTGACAGCAATGTCCGCAAGCATCTTACGATTAATCTGAACACCGGCCTTATTAAGACCGTTCATAAATGTTGAATAGTTCATACCGTTAATTTTTGCGGCAGCAGATATACGGGTAATCCAAAGGCGACGGAAATCGCGCTTTTTAAGTCTACGACCGATATATGCATAGTTGCCAGATTTCATAACCGCTTCTTTAGCAGTTTTAAAGAGCTTAGATTTAGCGCCAAAATAACCCTTGGCAAGTTTTAAAGTCTTTTTTCTTCTTTTGCGTGTTGCTAACGCACCTTTTACACGAGCCATTTACAGTTTCCCTCCACTTTCAAGTTGACCGATTATTTATACGGAATAAGTTTCTTTACTGTTGCAACATTTGTTACATCAGCACATACGACCTTACGCAGATTTCTCTTACGCTTTGTAGTCTTCTTATTAAGAATATGAGACTTGAAAGCATGAGCGCGTTTTACTTTGCCGTTCTTTGTGAGTTTGAAGCGCTTTTTAGCGCCGCTGTGTGTTTTGATCTTAGGCATTATAAGTCCTCCTATAAAAATACTTTATTTACCTGATTTAGGAGCCAAAAACATCAACATATTTCTGCCTTCCATTTTGGCTGCCTTTTCAACAGTGCAAAAATCAGCACAATAATCCGCAAAACGAGACATAGTATCAAGACCAATTTCCGGATGTCCGAGTTCTCTGCCCCTGAAACGAATTGAAACCTTTACCTTATTACCTTCCTTTAAAAAGCGGATGGCGTGATTTCCCTTTGTTTCAAAGTCGTGGGTATCAATACCAAGACCTAAACGGATTTCCTTGACTTCGACTACCTTTTGATTCTTTCGTGCCTCTTTTTCACGTTTTGCCTGCTCGAAACGATATTTGCCGTAATCCATAATTTTGCAAACAGGCGGAGTGGCATTAGGTGAAATGTTGACAAGATCAAGTTCCTTAGCGTATGCCGCATCCAAAGCCTTGGAAATCGGCAAAATACCAAGTTGAGAGCCGTCAGAATCAATGACGCGAACTTCCTTAAATTTAATTGCTTCGTTGATAGCTAATTCTTTACTGCTGATTGTAAAGCACCTCCGTAAACGGTAAAATATAACAAAGACGTAAGCAGAATATGCCTACGTCTCATAAAACACAAAATTTGTCTTATTAACCCTACGATAACACACGTAAAGGTGAGAAACATAACATATTCTTCTTCGTTGTCAAAAATATTATACCACTAAATCCGCCGTTGTCAAGAGTTTTTTATTATTCAATAATTAACTCTTTGATAGAGCGAAGCTGATAATTTACATTTTTAAGCATTTCGGGTTTTCTTAAGGCGACCGCAGCACCGCGAACAACACTGTGGGTGGGATCTTCAAGTGTATGTACAGGTATTCCCGTAAACTCTGATATTAAAACATCCATACCGTTTATCAGTGAACCGCCGCCGGCAAGATATAATCCATCATTCTTAATGTCTACAAGTAAATCCGGATCGGTTTTTGCAAGTACCGAACGAATTGCATTGCAAATTGAATCAGCAATCTCTTTGATAGCCGCGTACACCTCGCTAGAGGTAACTTCAAAACTTTCAGGAAGACCGGTAAAAACATTTCTACCCTTTGCCACCATAGCGATTTCGATAGGCCTTTCAACAACGCTGCCGATTTGTTTTTTAATTGACTCAGCCATCAGCGGCCCTATCTCGATATTATATTCCTTACGAATGTATCGCATTATTTGTACATCAAAATCAAAAGATGCAGTCTTAAATGACTCGCAAACAGAGATGCCGCCCATTGAAATGACAGCAATATCAGTAGTTCCCGCACCAATATCAACAACTAAATATCCGTGTGGCTTTGAAAAATCGAGCCCCAAACCAAAAGCAATAGCAAGAGGACTTTCAATTACAGATATATTTCTTCCGCCGGCAGACTCAACTACATTCGCAAGAGAATGATGTTGAAGTTCAGTGAGCCCTACAGGCAAAGTTGCCATAATGCGCGGTCTTACAATTTTATTGCCAAATGCCATATTCATATAATGTTTAAGCATTGATTCGGCTGTGTCGTACTCGGAAATAATTCCGTGTTCAATGGGTTGAACGCACACAAGGCTTTCAGGGGTTCTGCCCAGAGTCTGTTTAGCTTTTTCGCCATAATATACAGGCTCCCACCCCTCATTATCAACAGTTACAATGCTCGGCTGTTCAAGAACCACCTTTGAACTGGAAAAAATGACAGTCTTTGAAGACCCTAAATCTATACCAATTTCAGTTGCCATTCAAATCACCAACAATAAATAGAATTTTAAAGATATATCGCATTTATTATAACATTCACTTTATTTAATGTAAACTGTTTTTTAGTTCAGAATCCTTCTTTTTGGATTTAGACATTGTGGTAAGAGCAGTTACGCAAAACACCTTGTCCGCACCTGCAAACATTAATACCCTGGAACACTCATCAAGAGTTGCCGAGCTTGTTCTTATATCATCAACAAGTAATACAGACGAACAATTAATTCTTGTCTTATAAAAGTATTTTCCCTTAATATTTTTAAAGCGTTCACTTAAACTGCTATCGTGCTGCTTTTTATGGAATTTTCCGCATTGTATAACATTTTCTAGGATAGGTATATCAAGAATTTCAGACATCTTACGGCACAATAAACCGCTATGATCAAAGCCGCGCCACATTAGGCTTGATTTAGATGTCGGGACCGAGCATATATAATCGAACTTTATGTCTTTGTATTTTTCAAGAACCAATTCGGACATTTTCTGGGCAAAATAATCGGCGTATTGCATTCGTCTGCCAAATTTATAAGCATAATATGCTCTTTTAGCAATCCCTTCATTCCGAAACACACACAATAAATTTTGAAAGTGAAATATTTTGAAATTACAAACACAATCATCTTTTTCGTTTCCACAAATCAAACACAATTTCTTACTATCAAGTTTTTCGATATGTTTTTCACAATAAGAACACAGATGCGTTTCTTCCTCGATTATTTCCCGACATCCTATACACATATTCGGATATAATGATGATAGAAAAATCTTATACAAATGTTTTAGGATTTTAAATATCGTATTTGCCATTAATAAATTCCTTAAGCATGGTATATCTGAGCGTTTTTCTGTCGTTTTCTGCCATTTTATAAAAGACATACTCATTACCAACAATTATTAAATGTTTTTTTGCCCTTGTAATTGCTGTGTATAACAGGTTTTGATACATAAGCTGTGGTGGAATATCAATCATAGGCACAATAACACAGTCAAATTCGCTACCTTGACTTTTATGCACTGTTATTGCGTATGCCAATTCGAGTTCCCCAATATTTTCGGTGAAATATGTTGCTGTACGGTCATCAAACCTTACATTTATGATGCCGCCTAATATATCAATATCGGTTATAAATCCAATATCGCCGTTGTAAACGCCAAAGCCAATTTCACCATCATCACGTTGCCACTGCATATCATAATTGTTTTTTATCTGCATTACTTTATCGCCAACGCGATAGTATATACCTTTATAACTTAGTTGTTTGTTTTTTTGAGGGTTTGGATTAATCGATTGTTGTAATAAGTTATTAAGATTAACGGTGCCTGTTTCGGCCTTTCTTGAGGGGCAAATTACTTGTATATCTGTAAGGTTGTTGTACCCGTATGCTTTAGGAAGGCGTTCGGTACACAGCTCGATAATCGTATTACAAGCATCATAAGGATTGTCCCTTCTTAGCATAAAAAAATCTTTAGAACTGTTACTGAAATCTACAGCTTCTTTATTGATAACCGCGTGTGCATTTGTAATTATAGCGCTTTCACGCGATTGCCTGAAAACTTTTTTTAAGCAGATAGATGGAAATTTATCAGACATAAGAATATCATTTAAAACATTACCCGCCGATACGCTTGGTAACTGGTTAGTATCCCCTACCAGTATTATTCTGCAGTTGATCCTTACCGCGCGCATAAGGCTTTCAAATAAAAGTGAGTCAATCATCGAGGCTTCGTCAACTATTATAACATCACACTCTAATGGATTTCGTTCGTTACGTGAAAATTTTTGTTTTTCATCGCTTGTCCATTCCACCTCAAGCAAACGGTGTATGGTTTTTGCTTCCCTGCCTGTAAGATCAGTCATTCGCTTGGCGGCGCGTCCTGTGGGGGCCGCCAACTGAACATACGCGTTGCGTTGCTCAAAAAGCGCTATAATCGCATTTAATGTTGTTGTTTTACCGGTACCGGGTCCGCCGGTCAATATAAGTATTCCGTTTTGAAAAGCGCTCTTTATTGCCTCACGCTGCATTTTTTCAAACTTAAATCCTAATTTGTTTTCAACATAGTCAATTTCAAGATCGTCTATTTTTGATGATGAGCAAATGTGTTTAGAGGTTGAAAATAGTCTGGCGGCAATATATTCTTCAGCATTATAATATTCAGGCAGCATAATAAAATCTGTGTTACCCACAGTTTTAGTTCTCACAAACAAGCCGGAAATCATCTTGTCAATAATGCATTCTATACGCAATTCATCACTTTCAAGTAGTGAAATCGCCACATTAGTTAATTTGTTTCTTGGCAAACAAGTATGACCGTTGGCAAGATTTCTTCTTAAAATGTATTCAATACCTGCGCTAAGCCTCAATTCGTTGTCCGACGAAATGCCAAAATCAGATGCAATTATCTCAACCTTTTCAAAGGATAAACCTATATCTGCGTTGCACAACACATAGGGGTTATCCTTGATAATCTCACCCGCTTGTGAGCCTAAATTTTTGAAGATTGATATGCACTTTTCTAAAGAAACATCATACGGCGACAAAAGAAGCATAATTTCACGTATGCCGTACTGCTTTTTATACTCTTCTGAAATAGCAAAAGCCTTTTCGGTAGATATACCTTTCAATAGCGAAAGTTGTTCAGGTGCGTTTTGAATAATTTCCAAAGAATCGGCACCGAACTTTTCCACAATTCGATTAGCGGTGGCGGGACCCACTCCCTTAATTACTCCGGATGACAAATAACGCAGAATAGCCGCTGCAGTTTTAGGCGCAGTGCGTTCAAAATTGACAGCTAAAAACTGTCTGCCATAGGTCTGATGTACCGTAAAATTTCCGAAAAATTTAACATTATCTCCCTGTGATAAGAAAGGCAAAATGCCAACAACGGTTATACTTTCCCTGCCATGCTTTACAGTGCATACCGTATAACCGTTCTGTTCGTTTTTATATGTAATTTTTTCAACAATACCGTTAATTTCCTCTTGTTCGCTTACCACAGCGTCATTCATTAAAATAATTCTCCTTATATACTGCAAACAAATCATCAACATATTTTGGTAAATCTTCGGTTTTACAAACAAGAATATTCTTTTCCAACTTAAAATCATTGCAAAAAGATATCTCTTCAGGCTGTAAAAAATCGCTTACGGCGACAATACCGCTTGCAAATTCATCACCTTGCCAGCGAATCTTTAGCCATAGAAATTTTAATTGTTCTATTGCGTGACCCGACTCTAATACTACAAATACATAGTTCCTAAATCTCTTTGACGGGTAGCTAACGGCCGACCTGATTATGTAGATGAACTCACAAATACCAACAACTGCAAAAAACAGTAAAAATACCAATAATATTGATTTAATCACAAATACCACCTCATTACATATTATGCAAAAAGGCGGTATCTGTCAAAATTCCTATTTAAGTGTTATTGGCGTACTATAAGTGCCAACCTGCCAAATATTATCATAAATATCGGACTTGATAGTAGCATCAACGGTGTAATCACCCACACCCTTATTGGTTAAATCAACAACGGCATACAAATCAGATGCCTTTAATACATTAATGACTTCCTTAGGACCGCAAATTTTTACCTTTTTAATGCTCGTATCAGTCTTAGCAGTTAACGAAGAATCAATACCTATACACCTAATATTTTTGATATCTAATGTAGTTTCAGCATAATTTGATACATTAATGTCTACCGTAAAAAACTCAATATTCTCAAGTATCTTAACACCGTCAGGCAGTGTTGCAGACACCTCAAACTCATGACTGGTAGTAGAAACTTTTGTAAAGTCAATTGCCGAAAGCGAAATACTCTCAATTTTATCGACAACATCGGGTGTTCCGATAATGGTTACCTTACTGTAATCAAGTTTATACTTGATATCATCTTCAGAAATGCCGGAAGGCAGATTATTAAAGACCGGTTTGCATACAACAGTTGCTTTTTTGGAAATCGGTTGTGTTATTTTCACACTGTTAAAGCTAAGATTTAAATTTGTTGTTTCAAGTTTGTTGCCGTCGCCGTCATATATTGTTCCGTCAAAAGAAAATTTATAAATTACATTCTCGGCATCATCATACAAAACTATGTCGGCATCATATGTCTGTGATGTGCTTAGAGTCTCATTAACCTCAGCCAAAGCTACAACCGTTGCGATTTTATCAACAATGGTACGCGGTCCCTTAATTGTAATTATATTTTGCTCTGCGTTTGACACAATCGGAGCCTCTGCCACAAGGCCTTCAGATGCACTGACACCTAAAATTTTTGATTGCAAAGTAAATTCTTTAGTATCAATATAATCAAAGGTCACATCAATTGTTGATGGTGATATTGAAGTAAAGGTATAACCTGATTTACTACTATTGCTTGTACCTAAAACTTCAAGCGTGTATGTGCCTGCGGCATTTACATCGATAACAGATGCAGAAAGTGAAAAATCATCACTCTTAAGCGAACTGACAATGTTGTCCGGTCCGCTTACGGTTACACTGAATTTTTGTGCGGAAACATCTGAAATAATACCAAGTCCCATATCGGCTGCAGCTGTATTTTCAATTGAAATGGAAGCAGATATATCGGTAAATGTCTGTTGACGAATATCATTCTTTTCTATCGATATTGTAAGCCATATAACAAATGACATTACAATAGATAATGCAACGGTAAATTTTTTATTATATAACAGGTTGCGTAATCTTAAAGAGGATGGTATGTTAATTTTCATAATTATTGTTCCTCCTTAACATTATCGTCCGCAACATCACTTTCGGCGGTTTTTTCTTTTAAAAAAGGTAAAAATCGCTTAAGTGATGTAACAATTGCAGAATCGCGCGCTTCTGTTTCTTCATCAACCAACTTAGCCTTAATCTCAGTATAGGCAGATGCTACGCTGTGATTTCTTGTAATCTCACCGTTATATGCAATCGAGATAATACCGGTTTCTTCAGAAACCACCAAAACAATTGCATCAGAATTTTCCGTCATACCAACAGCTGCCCTGTGGCGCGTTCCAAGTTGCGAAGAAAAGACGTTACTTGAAGTAAGCGGCAAAATACAGCCAGCGGCATAAATTCTGCCATCCCTTACAATAACTGCACCGTCGTGAAGGGGCGTTTTCGGGAAAAATATATTATTGACCATCTCAACCGAAACGGCAGCATCAATAACAGTGCCCGTATTTATTATTTCGCCCAACTGTGTTTTTCTTTCAAAAACAACAATTGCACCGACTTTGTTTTTTTGCATATTACCGGCAGCTTTACAAATTTTATCAATCGAATCAAGTATTAAGGCAGTTTCACTGTCAGCCGATTGTGAATGACCAAATTTAATTTGTCCGACACGCTCAAGTATACGACGAAGTTCCGGCTGAAAAATGATTGCCAAAGCCACAATTGCCGAGCCAACAATAGCCGACAGTAACCAACGCAATACCACCAGCTTAAACACTATAGAGCATGCGTACATAATAAGTAAAACCGCTATGCCCTTTACAAGCTGACCGGCCCTCGTTTCTCTAAGAAACTCAATAGCCTTATACACAATAAAAGCAATAATGATAATGTCAATAATATCAAACACTCTTACATTCGAAATTGCATATATGACTTGGTTCCAAAGGGTATACACGGCATCAAAGAAATTACCCACTGACATCATTCCTTTTCAAAATCTTACTACACATTTATTCAATATAATTTTAACATATTTAATATAATCAATCAATAGTAATTTTACTTTTTCTAAAATTTTTTATAGTATTTATTAAAAGGTCAACTTCGCGTAAGGTATTAAAAACAGAAGGAGAAAATCTAACTGTACCACCCTCAAGGGTTCCTATCTTTTTATGAGCAGTCGGTGCACAGTGCAGTCCAGCCCTTAAAGCAAAACCGTTATCACTCAAATACCTTGCCACAATGTCGGAAGGTACACCCGCTATATTGAAGCTTAAAACGGGAGCATAAACACTAACTTTAGGATTACAATAAAGCTTAATATCAGGAATTGTAGAGAGCCCGTCATATAACTTATTTACTAAATTCATTTCATACTTTAATATGCAGTCTTTTTTGCTTTTTACAAAGTTTATTCCGTCGTTTAAAGCAGATATTGCAGGGAAATTTATCGTTCCGCTTTCCAACATTTCGGGCAAAACATCAGGCTGCTTGAAATTTATAGAATCGGTACCTGTGCCACCCTCAATCACCGTGTATGAAATTGGTTTTTGAGCAATCAAAATACCAAGTCCCATAGGTGCGTATAAACCCTTATGTGGTGCTATACATAAAAAATCTATATTCATTTCTTTCATATTAATTGGTAAGACACCTGCACCCTGTGCGGCATCAACCGCGAATAATATTTTCTTTTTGCGGCAAAGTTCACCGATTTCTTTGAGTGGCAGCGCTTTACCAATTACATTTGAAGCCGCTGTGCAAAAAATCATTTTTGTCTCAGGTTTAATTAGCTTTTTAAAATTTTCAACTGTTTGTGTATCATCACTAAAGGATACCTGTGCTGTATCATAATTAGCTTTTATTGTGTTTAGCGGGCGCATCACGGCGTTGTGCTCCAAATCCGATACAATTACATGGTCTCTTGCCGTAATAATTCCCTTTAAAACAAAATTAATACTATGCGTACAGTTTGCGGTAAAAATTACATTTTCTGGCCCGTGCGCTCCAAAAAAATCAGCAATTTCTAAGCGCGTCTTATAAACCGTCATAGCAGCCGCTTGTGATAGTGAATGTCCGCTTCTGCCCGGATTTGCAGTAAGATTTTTCATCGTTTTATATATGGCATTACCCACCGCCATCGGCTTATGGCCAGTGGTAGCCGCATTATCAAAATATATCATAAAGTCACCTTGTATAAATTATTATGTAAAAGCAGCCTTTACAGGCTGCTTTCTTAACTATTTGCTGCTTATATCTAAAATATTGATATCTGCATTTTTTAAAGCACCTACTATTTTTTGAGGGTTGCCTTCGGCAATAATTACATATCCACAGCCGACGCCACCGCTGGCATTCGTTCTTCGCTCAATATGTGCTTTATATCCTAGTCTGCGCAGCAAATCTCGTCCTTTAATTGCATAGGTTATTGTATCGGTAGATATGATAAGCCGTCGCATTTTAACACTCCTATTCAGCTGTCTGTTGTAGATTATTACCCTAACCTACAATTCATAATATGCATTAGCAAATTAAATTGTCAGTGTTAATCGTTAAGCCTTTCCATATCAATTTGTTGCTTATAATAATTTATCGTGACTATGGTGATAAGTGGCAAAACTATCATTCCTGCAACCCCCGCAAGTTTTAACCCTAAAAACATTGAAATCAGTGTAAATAATGGGCTGATACCCACTTTTTTGCTTATAATTTTTGGCTCTATTATGTTTCGCACAACACTTATAACTAAATATAGAACAACCAGCCCTAATCCACTGGCATAATCACCGTTAAAAAATAGAATCCCTGCCCAAGGCATTAAAACCGTACCCGTACCCAACACCGGCAAGATATCAATAAGTGCAATCAATATAGCGATAATAAGGTAGTGCTCTACACCAAGAATTATAAGTCCTATTAAAACCTCAAAAAATGTAATTATTATCAGCAAAAAATACCCAGAAGCAAATTTAAATACACAATTAAAAAGTATGTTTTTTATTGTGATAATATTGTTGTAGGTCCTCTCCTTTATCAGTCCCTTAACAAATTTGTACAACCTATCATAATCCTTTGAGATGTAGCAGGTTGCAACTACTGTTACAATACTGCTTACAAAAAATGTAGGCAAACTTTTAACAAGCGAAGTAATCATATCAGAAAAATACTGGGTGATTTTAGTTATAAATTTATTTAATGCATCCTCAACAAAATCGTTAGCAGCAGTTTGCATTTTGCCCGAAAAGTTTCTTGTAAAGTTGTCGTATGCCTGACTCATTTTTTCAATCCAATTTGTAAGGGTTACAAAAAAATGTGAAATTGAACCTGTGATTGTGTTTATCCGCGATAAAAATGTCCATATGATAATTGAAATTAAAAATATTAATGCCAGATACATTAACACCGATAAAAACGCTGCGCAAATTCCCTTTTTAATGCTAAATTTTGAAGACAAAATTTTTGCGGGCCGTTGCATCAGATATGAAATTATCAAACCAATTAAAAATGGCAATAAATATGCCAACATAAACCTAAAGGTAAAATATATTAATCCTACAGCAGTTAGAATGAACGCAAAATTAATCAAAAAAATCTTTCTGTCTTGTAGTTGCAATTTACACTTCACTCCTTTCCTTAAAATTACTATTACCTTTTTTAATATTTATATTGATTTTTGAAAATAAGTGTAGTATAATCGAATACAAAGTTTTTGTGACGAGGACACAGATATATGGATAAAGATTATTATTTGTTAGTTAACACAAAAATACTTCCGCCGGTTTTCAAGAATGTGGTGCGTGCAAAAAAGATGCTTGCTGACGGCACAGCGCCGAATGCTATGCAGGCGGCTAAATTGGCGGGAATATCGCGAAGTGCATTTTACAAATACAAGGATTTTGTGTTTAAGTATGATGCTGACGACGAAAATACAGTGACCTTAAACGCCCTGCTTTCTGATAGGGCTGGTGTATTTTCTGCAATGACGGCTCGTCTTTATGAGCACGGCGCGAATATTATTACAGTCAATCAAAATAAGCCTGTTGACAGCATTGCTGCCGTTTCGCTAACGGTAGAAACCGAAAATATCAACATTTCGTTAGAAGAGTTGTTACAGGATTTATCAAGCGTTGACGGTATTATATCTGTAAAGTCAGCCTAAGTTAAGGAGGTTAAATATGGTTAATACGGCTATTATGGGACACGGAACGGTCGGTTCGGGTGTTGCTGAAATATTATTGCTTCATAATTCCCTTATTACATCGAAAATTAAGGATAGCATTAATGTTAAATACATACTTGAACTGCGCGATTTTAACGACCTTCCGTATTCTGATAGGTTCATTAAGGATTTTAATATTATCGCTAACGACGATGATATTGATATTGTTATTGAGGTTATGGGTGGGATAAACCCAGCGTATGAGTTTGTAAAACAGTGTCTGCTGCGTGGTAAGAGTGTTGTTACTTCTAACAAAGAGCTTGTTGCCGCAAAAGGTGCAGAATTGCTTAAAATTGCAAAAGAAAAAAATGTTAATTTTCTTTTCGAGGCAAGTGTCGGCGGCGGAATACCTATTCTTCGCCCTATCGCACAGTGTCTTGCTGCAAACGAAATTAACGAGATTACCGGTATACTGAACGGAACAACAAACTACATTTTAAATAAAATGATAGTGGATAATATGGATTTCGAATCTGCATTAAAATTAGCTCAGGAATTAGGCTTTGCAGAGCGCAATCCCAGTGCTGACATTGACGGTCATGATGCTTGTCGCAAAATATGTATATTGGCGGCTCTGGCTTTTGGAAAACATGTCTATCCCGAACAGGTTACAACCAAAGGTATTACCGACATTACACTAAGTGATGTTGAGTATGCAGAAGCGTTTGATTGTGTAATTAAATTAATCGGTCACGCAAAACGCTTTGAAAACGGTAAAATCACGGCATCTGTCAGACCTACACTTGTTAGCAAAAACAATATAATCTCAGATGTTGATGGTGTGTTTAATGCAATAATGGTAAACGGCGATGCCACGGGCGATGTTATGTTCTATGGCAAGGGTGCCGGTAAAATGCCAACCGCTAGTGCGGTTGTTGCCGATGTAATTGATTGCGCTAAGCATATCAACACACGTAAATATCTTGATTGGACCGACGGGGCTGATGATTATGTAATTAATCCCGACCAAAAGGTACGCCTTTATGTATATATGCAATCGGATAATTACGATATGTTAACCGAACAGTTTAACAATATTTTCACCGATAACACATGGCATGTAAAAAATGATTTCAAAAAAGAAATCGCCTTTATTACAGATGAAGATTATGAGAGCACACTTATGGAGAAAATTAATTCCATTAATGCTGATAAAATTAAGGTTATGCACACACTATTCTAATTCTATTGGAGGTTCCGATAATGGCACTTATTGTAAAAAAATTCGGTGGCTCTTCTGTAGCTGATGCCGAGCGTGTATTTAATGTTGCACAGATAATTGTTGATGAATATAAAAAAGGCAACGATGTTATTACTGTTGTTTCCGCACAAGGTGACACTACAGATGATTTGATTGAAAAAGCTAAAGAAATAAATCCTGACAGCGCACCAAAGCGTGAACTTGATGTTTTACTTACTGCGGGCGAGCAAATTTCAATCGCACTTCTTGCAATGGCGATTGATAAACTGGGCTGTCCGGTAATTTCCCTGCTTGGCTGGCAAGCAGGCTTTGAAACCGATTCACATCACGGTATTGCACGAATTAAGAAAATTAATACCGAAAGAATGAAGGCTGAACTTGCAAAACGCAATATTATTATTGTTGCAGGATTCCAAGGCCTTAATAAATACGATGACCTTACCACCTTGGGCCGTGGTGGCTCTGATACAAGTGCTGTAGCAATTGCTGCTGCTATGAAGGCTGACCGTTGCCAGATTTATACCGATGTTGACGGTGTATACACAGCAGACCCCCGTAAAGTTAAGGGTGCTGTGAAAATTGACGAGGTTCAGTATGACGAGATGCTTGAAATGGCAACTCTTGGTGCGCAGGTACTTAATAACCGTTCTGTTGAAATGGCTAAGAAATATAATGTTGAACTTGAGGTTCTTTCAAGTCTTGAAAGAAAGCCCGGAACAATTGTAAAGGAGCATACTAAAATGGAAAAAACTTTAATTCGCGGTGTTGCAAAGGATACAAGTGTTACTACCATCGCTGTTGTAGGACTTAACGATCAGCCAGGTGTTGCTTTTAAGCTTTTCAATAAGCTCGCGCAGTACAAGGTTAATGTTGATATCATATTACAGTCTGTTGGTCGTGACGGCACAAAGGATATTACATTCACCTGCTCTCACGAGCAGTCTGCAGATGCTATTAAGGCACTCGACACTATGAAAGATGTCTTTGAATATAATGACATTAAGGTTAACAATAACCTTGCTAAAATTTCCATTGTAGGTGCCGGTATGGAAAGCAACCCGGGTGTTGCCTCCAAGATGTTTGAGGCATTGTATGACGCAGGAATTAATATTCATATGATTTCTACAAGCGAAACAAAGATTTCTGTTCTTATTAACGAAAAAAATGCTGACAAGGCTGTTCAGGCAGTTCATGATGCATTTATCGGCTAATAAATCGAGCCGCCATGAAAAATGGCGGCTTTTTTCTTAAAAAACATAAAATAATTCTTGACAAATAAAATAATTTTGATATAATAGATTTTGCGCCATGGTGGATGTAGCTTAGTTGGTTAAAGCGCCAGTTTGTGGCACTGGAGACCGTGGGTTCGAATCCCATCTTCCACCCCAGTCGAGAGCCTCGACACGCAAACGCGTAATTGAGGCTCTTCTTTTTTTACAATTTTAAACCTCGCGTATTAATACAGTAAAAAAATCTAAATTTTTTAAATTTAAATATTGGGGTGTCGTCAAGCGGTAAGACACAGCACTTTGACTGCTGCATTCGTAGGTTCGT
>JAZRPH010000012.1:0-5801 GCA_045649125.1 Acutalibacteraceae bacterium
ACCGGCATAGATACCAACTGTACCATTGTTGGTATTAGCGGTAGTACCAGTAAATGACTGGTCATCACCATTCATATAGGTAAGGATGTTTTCGCCCACAAACTTAACAACCATTGTAACATTGTCTGTTCTGCTATTACGGTTTGTGTAATCCCAATTTTCACCGATTGTGGTGCGGGTAATGGTAGCAGTTGCAGCATCTGCACCGGGTGCAGATTCAATTTTTTGTGCTAACTTTTTGCTGTTGTGTGAAGCTGAATATACACCAGTGAGGGTCGAAAGGTTATCGAGCTTACCTGCGGCTGTAGTGTTTGCACGACCAAAAATACCTACACCACATGTTGCATCGTTATGGTGAGCGTAAGCCGCCATTTTAGCAATTACTGTATAATCAGAGAAAGCCGAAACAGCTTCGTCGTTTAATGTAAAGTAACCTGCAGAGTTCCAAGATCTTGTATTTGAGAAAGGAACAATACCGGGAGAAGTGGTTCCCTGATGGAAGCTACCATTAGCTTCGTATATACGAGGTGACTCAAAATCGTGCCAAGTATATTGAGCAACTGTACTATACGACGGACTATCCTGACGCCACTGTGACTTCCAGTTGTTCGGGAAGGTTGTAATACCAGTGTAATCACCAAAGGTTTCGCTGTAAATTTCATAACTTGTATCGGTAGGATTCTTAACTACAACGTAAACTACCTGCTTATTACCGTCAACGTCGGTAGCAGTAAGCTTATATGTACCCTTTTCGTAAGCTCTGATAGTACCATTTGATACTTCAATACCGATTACACCATTTTCAACTTTAAGGTCGAGTGAAGAACCGAGAATATAGGTTCCGTCAACCTTAATCATCATTTCGGCTAAATCAACGTATGTCATAGCATCCATCGGAATAGCAGGTGAAACGTCACTATCTACCTTATAAATATCAATAGCTTCGGTAGGAACAGCCTTAACGTTGTTAAGGGCTACCTTAATATTCTTAAGAACTGCCCAGTTGGTAATGTTACCATCACCCGCACGTACCAGAACAATACCTACGGCACCTGCCTGTGTATTGGGAACGGTAGCAGAGTAAGCGTTACTCTCTTCGCCCATTGCCCAGAACTTAACGGTATCACCCTTAAAGTCGGCAACGAGGGTTGTTGCATCACTTTTAGGACTGTTTTTGTTATAGTTTGTGTTAAAGCCTGTGTTAACACCTGACGCGTTTAGAGGTGTAAAGGAGGTACCTGTCGCATTTGCATAGTTATAACCATATGCAGACGAATCTTTTGTGTTCATATACACCTGAGTCCAACTGGATGTAGCGCTTAAAGCACCGTTTGTAGTATTGGCACGGCCAAAAATACCGAAACCGGACTCTGCACCATGATTGTAGTGTGAATAACCTACAATCTCTGCAGTGATTCTATAATCGGCAAAGTTTGAAACTATTTCATTATCTAAAACGAAGTATCCTTCACCACTCCAATGTGAAGCGGTCTGGTTTGTAAAGGGTGCAGCACCTGTTGTACCGGTGTAATTTGTACCTAGAGACGATTTATATGGTGAAAGTGTTGCAGCCTCGGTCCATACACCGTTTGCCGTTTTATTGCTATGGTACTGAACCTTCCAACCGTCAGGCACGTTACCACCGTTAGAATAATCACCAAATTCTTGTTCATAAATTACGTATTCATCCTCGCCCTCGGCGCTTACGATTACGTAAAATTGAGCGGTTACACCTTGATATGTAACGTCAACCTGATACATACCCTTAGCATAAGCATATAGGTACCCATCCTTAACCATGATTGCCTGACCTGCTTTGCTTGTGTTCCAAGTAACATTTTTCGCGCCTGCTACAGCATAGGTATCACCAATGCCTAAAAGAACGTTGTTAAGGTTAGCCTTTGTGAGTTCGCCCATAGCGATTATGGGGTTGTTGGCATCAACTGTAAAGATTTCATCAACGGGTGATGCTGCAGGAATTTCATCTATGTCAAGTTCAACCGCAACGTGCTTAAAGTAGCAAGCAGTGTCATCAGAATACACACCGATACCGCCACCTGTGGTGGTAAGAAGATTCTTAGTATCGGTAAAGCTGTAAACCTCTGTTAAGGCACCGCCTTCGGGACCTACCGAAATGGTTACGGTTTTACCTTCAAACTTGTAAGCATAGTCATAACTTGTGTTGGCAGTCCAATATACACTTTTATCTGCAGTTTCCCAGTTACCAAGACCGCTGGTATAGTAAACAGGACGCGCGATAAATACCTTGCGGGGTGAATTTGCCGCATCACCGGGTGTCAAGCCTGCCATAATCAACTTACTATCATCGGCAAACGGGGATGCTTCATTAGCACCGGGGACAATACGTGCTACGACGCCATAGTTACGATATCCACCGTAGCTTGAAGAACTACCTGCGGTAGTCTTAATTGTGTAATCGGTAAATTCTTTAAGGACGTCGTTAGTTGTCCAAAGAATTCTATCGGTAGAACCAAATTTAAGACCATTAACAGTTGTGTTCCATGTCAATTTATCTGCCATACTACTTGTGTAGTCATTGTTTGACGCTTTTTTGTAACCCGCAAACTTCCAAATGTTTTTACCTGCACTTAAATCGGAAGTGAAGTTTGCAAAATCATACTCAAAAATATTGAAAGGTCCGTCCGCCGTCTCGGCAGCAACAACGTAAACTCTTTTGGTAACGCCTGCATAAGAAGCGGTAATTCCGTATACACCTGTAGCGTATACCGAAACCTCGTTTGTGGTTGCATCGTAACGCAGACCTGCGTCAACGTTCGACCAGCTAATTAAAGAACCGGGAACATATTCACCTGCCTGCGTAAGCTGAATGCTTACATCATTAAGTGAGAGTCTTGTGCCCTTTACCATAGGAATTGCAGGAGCATTGTAGCCCACCTCATAGGGAGCGGCTTCTGCAAAAACAGCAAAGGTTGCAGCCATTGAAGTTGAAATTAAGCAAAGAGCCAATATTAACGACAATGTCTTTTTGGAAATTTTGTGGAAAAGTTTTTTCAATTCTTTCTCCTCCTTTTAAATTTCTACGCAGTGAACATAATTATATGTAATATTAAATACGATTACATATGACTATTTAATTAAATTATAACAAGCAGAACCATACAAAATCTATTGATTTTTTCACTAAAAAGCTCTACGCAGGTTTGGTAGTATTGGATATATATTTCGCGCTTTATTGCAAAAGATAAACCCCGCCAATGACGTGTAGGTGTCATTGGCGGGGTTTAATATATTATTGTTATTAAATTACGAGTTTTAAAACAATATTTGATACGACAACGTATTCAAGTATTACTTAATTAAAAACTGCGCAACAAAACGGCGGTACATAAAATGCATCGCCGAAAAGTTTTTCTGAAATCAATTATTTCACAAATTACTTAAGTAACGAACTCCAGTTAGGATCCCACGGAATGTTATCTTCACCTTCACCGAATTCAGTACTGTTTATAACGTCTTGAACATTCAAAACAGCGATAAGCATCTTAGGTGTTTCATAATCTTTTCTCATTGTAAATTCTCCTTTTCTGCTCAATTATTATTTTAAAATCGATGTGCCGATATTTGTTTATATTACAACTGATGCCCACCAGTCTTTGATTTCTTCAATCTCAGACTCGGTGTAACTGCTTGAACTTGACGTATTGCTATTCATCTCTTCCTCTTTTTCCTTATCTTTACAGGAAGAAAGAATGACCGAAATCGTAATAGCCAAAACGACAAGAGCTGCACACGCAAAAATTATCCAGCGTTTTATAACAATCACCGACCTTATACGTATTGATTATATATCAAAAGTTTTTAAATGTCAATGAGAAATTTGTGAAAAACACAAGTTTTTTAAAAAATAATGATTTTCCTATAATGTGACCCCTTTGGTTAACAAAAAAGCACCTGACAAGCAGGTGCCTTTAAAATTAGTTAAGTGCGTTTTTAAGGTTTTCAAGTTGCTCGCGAAGTTCTGCAGGGAGTTTGTCGCCAAACTTCTTGTAGTGTTCTTCAATTTCAGCAGCTTCTTTGTTCCAAACGTCCTTGTCAACTTCAAGAATGCTCTTAAGAGTTTCTACGTCAAAGTCAAGGTCGGTAAGGTCGATATCTTCTGCATTCGGAACGTAACCGATAGCGGTTTCTTTAGCATCAGCCTTGCCTTCGCAACGGTCGATAATCCAGTTAAGAACACGCATATTATCACCAAATCCCGGCCAAACGAAGTTGCCTTCATCGTCGGTACGGAACCAGTTAACGTTGAAGATTTTAGGAGCCTTGTCGCCAAGCTTCTTGCCCATTTCGAGCCAATGGCGGAAGTAGTCGCCCATGTGGTAACCGCAGAACGGAAGCATAGCCATCGGGTCACGACGAACTACACCAACGGCACCTGCAGCAGCTGCTGTTGTTTCAGAAGCCATAGCAGAGCCTACGAATACACCATTAACCCAATCTTTTGATTGATATACAAGCGGAGCGCACTTAGCGCGACGGCCACCGAATACGATAGCAGAAATCGGAACGCCGGCACCCTTGTTGAATTCATCAGAGATGCAGGGGCAGTTTTCAGCAGGAGCTGTGAAACGTGAGTTGGGGTGAGCAGCACATGTTGATTTGTCTGCCTTGTTAAACTTAGCAGGATCCCAAGGATTGCCCTTCCAATCAAGTGCATTCTCAGGTAGATTCTTATTAAGGCCTTCCCACCAAACTGTGTTGTCGTTTAAGTCAAGTGCAACGTTGGTGAAAATGGTATTTTTCTTGGTTGATTCAAGAGCATTGAAGTTTGAATGAGCGTTGGTACCGGGAGCAACGCCAAAGAAACCATTTTCGGGGTTGATAGCATAAAGTCTGCCATCCTCACCTATTCTCATCCAAGCGATATCATCACCTACTGTCCAAACCTTGTAGCCCTTTTCTTTAAGATACTCAGGCGGAATAAGCATTGCAAGGTTGGTCTTACCGCAAGCCGACGGGAATGCTGCTGCAATATAGCGAACCTCACCCTTCGGATTCTGGAGTCCTAAGATAAGCATATGCTCAGCCATCCAACCCTCTTTCCAACCTTGGAAGGAAGCGATACGAAGTGCGAAGCACTTTTTACCGAGAAGTACGTTACCGCCGTAACCAGAGTTTACAGAAATAATTGTATTGTCTTCAGGGAAGTGGCAGATGTATCTCTTTTCGGGATCTACGTCACAACGTGAGTGTAAACCACGTACCCAGTCGTTGCTGTCACCAAGCACTTCAAGAACCTTAGTGCCTACGCGGGTCATAATAAGCATATTGAGTACAACATAAACCGAATCAGTAATCTCAATACCAATCTTAGCGAGCGGTGAGCCAATCGGTCCCATTGAGTAAGGGATTACGTACATTGTACGGCCTTTGTAACTGTCGCGTGCAATGTCGTAAAGTTTTGCATACATTTCTTTGGGGTCACACCAGTTGTTTGTAGGACCAGCCATCTCTTTAGTAGATGTACAGATAAATGTGCGGTCCTCAACACGTGCAACGTCGTTAGGGTTTGTTCTGTGAAGGTAACAACCCGGAAGTTCTTCCTGATTTAAGGTGAACAATTCGCCTGTTCTAACAGCCTCTGCGCGAAGCTCTTCACGCTGTTCATCACTGCCATCAATCCAAACGATTTGGTCGGGCTGAAGAAGCTCTTTCATTTCGTCAAGCCATTTGATAACGGTTTTGTTTGTTGTCATGGAAATAACACTCCTATAATTATTTGAAATTATTTACAAATTTCACCAAATATATTATATCTAAAA
>JAZRPH010000013.1:0-15692 GCA_045649125.1 Acutalibacteraceae bacterium
AGCAGTAAAATATCATAAGTAAATTAAATATATCAGTCCTTATCAAGAGTGACGGAGGGTACAGGCCCTGTGAAGTCCGGCAACCTGTTAAATTCAAGGTGCTAAATCCTGCGGATTATCCGAAAGATGAGGTTTTAGAAAAGCCGCTTATCTTTTGGTAAGGGGCTCTTTTTTATGGGGGAATATTAAAATGTCAAAAATGTTATTCACATCAGAATCTGTGACAGAGGGGCATCCCGACAAGGTGTGCGACCAAATTTCAGATGCAATACTTGATGAAATGCTGCGCGGGGACAAGCACTCGCGCGTTGCCTGTGAAACCTTTTGTACCACAGGTATTGTTAATGTAATGGGTGAGATAACCACCAAGGCTCAGGTGGACATACCCGCTGTTGTACGCAGTGTGCTTTGTGATATTGGCTATGACAGTGCTGACGCGGGATTTGACGGTAACACCTGCGCGGTAGTTACCTGCCTTGACAAGCAGTCGCCCGATATTGCTATGGGTGTGGATAATTCGCTTGAATACAAGGGTGGCGAAGAAGATGCCTACAATCTAAACGGTGCAGGTGACCAAGGTATGATGTTTGGCTTCGCCTGTGACGAAACCGACGAGCTTATGCCGTTGCCTATTTCACTTGCACACAAAATGTCCTATCGCTTGACCGAGGTTAGAAAGACGGGTGAGCTTTCATATCTGCGTCCTGACGGAAAAACACAGGTTACGGTGGAATATAATGACGGTGTACCCACCCGTGTTGACGCTGTAGTCGTATCAAGTCAGCACAGTACGGATGTGGAACTTGATACTTTGAGGGCGGATATACTTGAAAAGGTTATAAAGCCTATCGTACCTGAAAATCTGCTTGACGGGGATACGAAAATATACATTAACCCCACAGGCCGCTTTGTTGTTGGCGGACCGCAGGGTGATACGGGCCTTACAGGCAGAAAAATTATTGTTGATACATACGGCGGTATGGCACGTCATGGCGGCGGCGCCTTTTCGGGCAAGGATCCTACAAAGGTTGACCGCAGCGCCGCTTATGCTGCGCGCTATGTTGCAAAAAATATTGTTGCAGCCTCTCTTGCGCGCAAGTGTGAGGTACAACTTGCATATGCTATCGGTGTGGCGACACCCGTTTCGGTTATGGTTGACACCTTTGGTACAGGTGCTTTTGATGACGAGGTTATAGCAAACGCAGTAACGCGTGTGTTTGACCTTCGCCCTGCCGCTATTATTGATAAACTTGAACTGCGCCGTCCTATTTACCGCAAGACATCGAACTACGGCCATATGGGACGTGAGGATAGCGATTTTGCTTGGGAAAGAACAGATAAGATTAATGAATTAAAGAAGATTCTTGGTGTTTAATGTGTTTAAAATTTTAGAAAGCAAACAACTTAATGATGTAGTAACATCTATAAAGATTGACGCTCCCTTTATTGCCCGTGCGGTACGCGCAGGACAGTTTGTAATTGTAAGAATTGACGATATGGGTGAGCGTATACCCCTTACGGTATCGGATTTTGATGCCAAGGAGGGCACAATAACAATCGTTGTTCAGGCTATCGGCTACACCACAAAGCGACTGGCTGCCATGTCGGTAGGGGACAGCATTTTAAATGTTGTAGGGCCGTTAGGGTTGCCTACCGAATTCGGTATGCCTAAGAAAGCGATTGTAATCGGCGGCGGTGTGGGTTGCGCAATCGCCTACCCACAGGCAAAGACTCTTTACAATATGGGTGTTGATACGACCGTTATTGCGGGTTTTCGTTCAAAGGATATTGTAATACTTGAGAGTGAGATGAAAAAGGTAAGCAACAATCTTTTTATTACTACCGATGACGGCAGTTACGGTACAAAGGGCTTTGTTACCGATGTGCTTCGTGAACTTGCCGAAAAGGACAACTATGACCTGTGCATTGCGATAGGCCCCGTACCTATGATGAAGTTTGTAGCCGAGACTACAAAGCAGTATGGAATAAAGACGATTGTAAGTCTTAATCCCATTATGATTGACGGTACTGGAATGTGCGGCGGTTGCCGTGTAAGTGTGGGCGGAGAAACAAAGTTTGCCTGTGTAGACGGCCCCGACTTTGACGGTCATCTTGTGGATTTTGATGAGCTGATGCGCAGAAACAGTTTCTACCGTGAGGAAGAGGAGCATGCTTGTAGATTGGGGGTAACAAACAATGGCTGATATGAGTCCTAAAAAGACGGAAATGCCGGTGCAATTACCCACCGTGCGTAACAAAAATTTTGATGAGGTAGCACTTGGTTACACACCCGAAATGGCGATAGCAGAAGCCAAGAGATGTCTTAACTGCAAACATAAGCCCTGTGTTTCGGGCTGTCCCGTTAATGTAAAGATACCCGAGTTTATCCAAAGAATTGCCGATGGTGATTTTAAAACCGCTTACGAGGTAATAAGTGAAACTAATGCTTTGCCCGCGGTTTGCGGCAGGGTATGTCCGCAGGAATCTCAGTGCGAGGGCAAGTGTGTACGCGGCATAAAGGGTGAAAGTGTTGCCATTGGTCGCCTTGAGCGTTTTGCTGCCGACTATTACCGTGAAAACTTTGTGCGCAGTGTTCCCGAAATCGAGAAAAACGGTAAAAAGGTTGCGGTTATCGGCGCAGGACCTGCGGGACTTACCTGTGCGGGTGACCTTTCCAAAAAAGGCTATGATGTCACGATTTTTGAGGCGTTTCACACTGCGGGCGGTGTGCTTGTTTACGGTATACCCGAATTCCGTCTGCCAAAAGCTATTGTAAAAAATGAAATTGAGGGCCTTGAAAAGCAAGGCGTAAAGATTATGACCGATATGGTAATCGGCAAGGTTTTATCGGTTGATGAAATTATTGATATGGGCTTTGAAGCCGTATTTATCGGCTCGGGCGCAGGACTTCCGATGTTTATGGGCATTGAGGGCGAGGGTGCCGTAGGTGTTTATTCTGCCAACGAATTCTTGACCAGAATAAATCTTATGAAGGCATATCTTGACGGATATGATACGCCGATTAAACATTCCAAATCGGTAGCGGTTGTCGGCGGCGGTAACGTTGCTATGGACGCGGCACGCTGCGCAAAAAGACTGGGTGCTAAGCATGTATACATAATCTACCGTCGTGGCGAGGAGGAAATGCCCGCCCGTAAAGAAGAGATTGAACACGCAAGGGAAGAAGAAATTGAATTTAAACTGCTTTGCAATCCTGTTCGTATAATTACGGATGAAAAAAGTCATGTTAAGGGTATAGAATGTATCAGAATGCAGTTAGGTCAGCCTGATGAGAGCGGCCGCCGCAGACCTGAAGGAATTGAAAATTCAGAGTTTGTTATAGAGGTTGATTCTGTAATTATGGCGCTTGGCACTTCACCAAATCCGCTTATCCGTACCACCACACACGGTCTTGAGGCAAACCGCCGCGGCTGTCTTGTAGTGGATGAGAATATGCAAACCACAAAGCAGGGCGTTTATGCAGGCGGTGATGCTGTAACGGGCGCCGCTACGGTAATTCTTGCCATGGGTGCAGGTAAAAAGGCGGCAGAGTCGATAGACGAATATTTAAAAAACAAATAGTTAGGGAGGCTTTAATATGAGCAATTATAATATAGAAACAAAATGTGTTCAGGGCGGTTACACCCCAGGTAACGGTGAGCCGCGCCAGATACCGATTGTGCAGAGCACGACCTTTAAATATGCTACGAGTGAGGATATGGGTAAACTCTTTGATTTAGAGGCTTCGGGATATTTTTATACCCGTCTTCAGAATCCGACCAACGATTCGGTAGCGGCTAAAATCTGTGAGATGGAGGGCGGTACTGCCGCTATGCTTACTTCATCTGGTCAGGCGGCCTCCTTCTATTCAATATTTAACATCGCTTCCTGTGGTGACCATATTGTATCTTCATCTACCATTTACGGCGGAACATACAATCTTTTTGCCGTTACAATGAAGCGTATGGGAATTGAATTTACATTTGTTTCACCCGATTGTACTGATGAGGAATTAGAGGCTGCTTTCAGACCTAACACAAAGGCGGTGTTCGGCGAGACTATCGCAAACCCCGCGCTTTCAGTACTTGATATCGAGCGTTTTGCAAATGCTGCCCACGCACACGGCGTTCCGCTTATAATCGACAATACCTTTGCAACGCCCGTAAACTGCCGTCCTTTTGAATGGGGTGCGGATATTGTTACCCATTCTACCACCAAGTATATGGACGGTCACGGTGCAGGTGTCGGCGGTTGTATAGTTGACAGCGGTAAATTTGACTGGACAAAATATCCTGATAAATTTCCTGGACTTTGCACACCCGATGAAAGCTATCACGGGGTCACATATACCGAGCGGTTTGGTCTTGAGGGTGCATATATAACCAAGGCTACTGCACAGCTTATGCGTGACTTTGGCTCTATTCAGTCACCGCAAAATGCGTTTCTTTTGAACCTTGGACTTGAGAGTCTGCATCTTCGTATGAAAAAGCACTGTGAAAACGGTCTTGCAGTTGCAAAATTTCTAAAGGCTGACGACCGCATTACTTGGGTAACATATCCGAGTCTTGAGGGTGACAAGTACTATGACCTTGCACAAAAGTATCTGCCAAACGGCAGTTGCGGTGTTGTAAGCTTTGGTGTAAAGGGCGGAAGACGTGCTGCTGAAAGTTTTATGAAGAATTTAAAACTTGCCGCAATTGAAACCCATGTCGCAGACGCAAGAAGTTGTTGTCTGCACCCTGCAAGTGCAACACACCGCCAGATGAATGACGAGGAGCTTACCGCTGCAGGAATATCGGCAGACCTTATCCGTTTTTCCTGCGGTATTGAGAGCGCTGATGATCTTATTGCCGACATTGCACAGGCGCTTGATAATATTTAACAACAGTAAAGGAGGCATAAGATGCCTATAAAAATACCTAATGATTTACCGGCAGTTAAGGTGTTGGCAGATGAAAATATTTTTGTAATGACCGAAACACGCGCCATTACACAGGATATTCGCCCCCTTAAAATATTGCTGCTGAACCTTATGCCCAAAAAAATTGAAACCGAAACACAACTTTCACGGCTGCTTGGCAACTCGCCGCTGCAGGTGGATTTTGAGTTTATACACACAAAAAGCCATCAGTCGAAAAACACCTCGGCAGAGCATCTGTTTGCCTTTTACAAGACCTTTGAGGATATAAAGGATAAAACCTTTGACGGTATGATAATCACCGGAGCTCCTGTCGAGCTTATGCCTTTTGAGGAGGTTGAGTATTGGGATGAACTTTGTGAGATAATGGAATGGACAAAAACCCATGTTCACAGCACATTCCATATCTGCTGGGGTGCTCAGGCAGGACTTTATTACCACTACGGTATTGATAAAAAAATTCTGCCCGAAAAACTTTTCGGTATTTTCCCTCACAAAGCCGATTACAAACAATCCATTCTTTTCAGAGGGTTTGATGATGAGTTTATGGTGCCGCAGTCGCGCCATACAACCATTGATACCGATGCTGTAAAGGCGGTGCCTGAACTTAAAATTCTTGCCTCATCCGAAAGGTGCGGAATATATGCTATAGCAACCGACGGCGGAAAGCAGATATTTATAACAGGACACAGTGAGTATGACGCGGATACCCTTAAAAACGAATATCTGCGCGATATAAATGCAGGACTTGAAATTAAGGTGCCTGAAAACTATTTTCCCGACGACAATCCTGAAAACGAGCCTTTGGTTACCTGGCGTTCACACGCAAATCTGCTTTACAGCAACTGGCTGAATTACTTTGTGTATCAGACCACACCCTATGATATTGAAGAAATTAAAAAGGGATAAAAATAAAGACTTGATGATTTGTTTCATCAAGTCTTATTTTTATTTTGTCTTTGTGTCCTCGATTAAAACACCTACGACTAAATATCGTTCGGTACTGTTTGAGGTGCAGGTGCTTAGTGTAATAATTCTATCCTCGATATCGGCGGTGACACCCGCCTTGACCTGACGCGTAAGCGAGGTCGGGTTCATACACTCATCAAGGAATAACTGATAACCGTCGTCGGTGAAAAAGTTGAATGAGTTAAGAATGTGGCGGTCATCATAAACAAATGCCGACATAATCTCATACTTATAAATGTGACCCGGTGTGTAGATGTAGATATATCTGTTTTGGTCAAAGAAATCTTTGTTACGAAACTTCTTAAGCTGTCCAAACATGGTGCCGTTAAGCATATTGTGACCGTAAATTAATGTGTTCGGGTCCTCAAAATCCTTATTGTTGGCTTTTTGAATATAAATTGAACCTGCAGCCTTTCGCTTACCCTCTAAATCGCGGTCAAGGTAATAGTCCTCCTGCCTGTCAAGTCGGCTTTGCAGTATGGGATAGTCGATTACCGTGCCGTCAACGCGTATCCAAGCGCAAACCTCATCATTAGTAGCAGTAAGCGCTGCAAAATCAATCGGGTTTTCAGGTAACTGAAGCGAAACCGTAGGCTCGGACAAATTATTTTTAAAGCCATCATAATTTTCGCCAAACGGTATAAATTTGAGTGCAAGCATAATTGCCGATGCCGTAAAAACGGCTATCGCAAGTATCATAAGAATAAGCCATAGGATTTTCTTTTTATTCGGTTTGTTGTCTTGCGTTAGAAACTTTTTCATAAGTATCAGCCGCTATACTTCTTATTTGCCTTGATTTCGGTGGTGCCGCCCATATATGACTGCAACGCGGCGGGTATCTTAACGCTGTAATATTCACCGTCAAAGCAAAGGTTGTTTTCAAGGAAAGCGATAAGCATTCGCGGCGGTGCTACAACCGTGTTGTTAAGTGTGTGCGCAAGATACTTCTTGCCGTCTGCGCCTTTTACGCGAATACCAAGTCTTCTTGCCTGTGCGTCACCTAAGTTTGAGCATGAGCAAACCTCAAAATATTTCTGCTGTTTAGGGCTCCAAGCCTCAACATCATAGGATTTAACCTTAAGGTCGGCAAGGTCACCCGTGCAGCATTCAAGTGTGCGTACAGGTATGTCAAGACTGCGGAACAATTCCACCGAATAGCTCCACATCTTATTAAACCATTCCATACTATCCTCAGGTTTGCAGATAACAATCATTTCCTGCTTTTCAAACTGGTGGATGCGGTAGATACCGCGTTCCTCGATACCGTGAGCGCCCTTTTCCTTTCTGAAACAGGGAGAATAGCTTGTAAGCGTCATCGGAAGTTTTTCTTCGGGTGTGATGGTGTCAATAAATTTACCTATCATTGAGTGTTCGGAAGTGCCGATAAGATAAAGGTCTTCACCCTCAATCTTATACATCATAGCATCCATTTCCTCAAAACTCATAACACCTGAAACGACATTGCTTCTTATCATAAAGGGCGGAATGCAGTAGGTAAAGCCCTTATCTATCATAAAGTCACGCGCGTATGCTGTAACGGCAGAGTGCAGTCTTGCAATATCACCCATAAGGTAATAAAAGCCCTCACCTGCAACGCGGCCTGCTGCCTCCTTATCTATACCGTCAAACAGCGCCATAATGTCTGTGTGATAGGGAACTTCAAAATCGGGTGCCGACTGCTCACCGTATTGCTTAACCTCAACATTCTCGCTATCGTCGCGGCCTACGGGTACGCTGCTGTCTACGATGTTGGGTATCTTCATCTGTATTTCGCGCACCTTTATTTCAAGTTCGCTCTCACGCTCTTCAAGCGCCTTTAGTTCTTCGGCCTGTTGGGTTACAAGTTTTTTGGTTTCCTCAGCCTCGTCACGCTTGCCCTGTCCCATAAGTATGCCAATCTGCTTACTTATTTTATTTCGATTGGCACGAAGTTCATTAGCGCGGTTGTTGACATCTCTCTTTTCGTTATAAAGCGCTATAACCTCGTCCACAAGCGGTAACTTGCTGTCCTTAAATTTTCTTTTGATATTTTCCTTAACAAGTTCCGCATTTTCGCAAATATATTTAATATCCAGCATTTTTACTCCTCCAATAAGGATAAATTCACACTATAGTATATCATATAACTTTATCTGTGTCAAAGGGTATAAGACCACTTTTTTAACTCAAAATAACAGGGGTGATTATTATGAAAAATAAAAAGAAGACTGATAACAAAATTCAAACCGAAATTGCCGCAACGCCTGTTATGGCGCAACCCGAGACCGCCTTTGAACAGATAAACAAATACGGCACCTATGAGATACAGCCTACCTGTGACAGCAATAACGATTTCCCCAAAATTGCTCAAGGGTTGCCAAAACAGAAAAATCGAAAGGTTCTTGATAAGGACTGATAAAAGGGCAGGGAATGGTGTAAAACCGATCCCTGCCTTTGCTGTTTTTTCAACACATAGAATTGTTCGTGTGTTCATATAAAAGAAAAAAGCAATTATAACATACAACAAGAATTAAAGGACTATGTTGATACAGGGCACGGACTTTCTGGATGTTGTGACAGCATAATAAAACCTCCCGTGGTAGTGTTTTAATTCTACCATAGGAGGCTTTTTATGTAAAAAATATCAAAGTTACAGTAATTCAATTCCTAATTCTGCGCACTTTGCGATTTCCTCATCGGGCCAAACCGACGCGTGTACTTCACCGATATGCGCTTTTTGTAAAAGCAGCATACAAAGCCTTGACTGACCGATACCGCCGCCGATAGTAAGCGGAAGTTTGTCTTCAACAAGCGCTTTGTGGAAGGGAAGTTGCAGTCTTTCGAGCGAGTCCTCAGCCGTTAACTGACTTATAAGACTTGTCTTGTCTACGCGGATACCCATTGATGAAATTTCAAACGCGCGGTCAATTACACGGTTGTAGATAAGGATATCACCGTTTAGCGCCCAATCGTCATAGTCGGGGGCGCGGCCGTCGTGCTTTTCGCCGTTTGAAAGTCTGCCGCCGATTTGCATAAGGAATACGGCGCCGTATTCCTTTGTAACGGCATCCTCACGCTGCTTGGCTGTCAGTGTAGGATACATTTGCAGCAGTTCCTCGCTGGTGATGAACTTAATTTTTCGCGGCAGGTAGTTTTCGAGTTTGGGGTGTTTGCGCTCGATATAATCTGCAGTAGCAAGTACCGCCGCATATATGCGCTTTACGGTATCCTTTAAATATTCGATATTTCTGTCGTCTGCCGAAATTACCTTTTCCCAATCCCACTGGTCAACATAAAGGGAATGTATGTTGTCACATACTTCGTCACGGCGAATGGCATTCATATCGGTGTAAAGGCCGGTATGCATTTTAAATCCATACTTGCCAAGCGCCATTCTTTTCCATTTTGCAAGTGAGTGCACGACCTCAACCACATCACCCGACTGCAAAATATCAAACGACACAGGTCTTTCAACACCGTTTAGGTTGTCGTTAAGACCGCTGTTTGTCTTTACAAAAAGCGGCGCTGATACGCGGCATAAATTTAAGGCATCACAAAGATTTTCCTCAAACTTATGCCTTAACGAACGAATAAGACTTTGAGTTTTAAGAACATCTAAAATCGGTTTGTACATAAAATCACCCTATTTTAAGATATAGTTCCGACGGTACGGGGGTAAAGAATTACATCGCGGATATTTTGCACACCCGTAACATACATAATAATTCTTTCAAGGCCGAGGCCAAAGCCGCTGTGCGGAACGGAGCCGAATTTTCTAAGCGAGATATAATCATTATATTCGTCAAGGCTCATATTTCTTACACGCATTGCCTCAAGCAGTTTATCAAGGTCAGCCTCACGCTCGCTGCAACCGATGATTTCGCCCACTTCGGGCACTAAAAGGTCGGTTGCGGCGACGGTTTTACCGTCGGCGTTTTGCTTCATATAAAATGACTTGATTTCCTTTGGATAGTCGGTAAGGAACACAGGACGCTTGCAGACCTCCTCGGCTATATAACGCTCATGCTCGGTCATAAGGTCACAGCCCCACTCGACAGGGTACTGGAATTCCTTGCCGCTGTTTTTTAACCTTTCGATTGCTTCGGTGTAGGTCATAACTGCAAAGTCACGGCTTACAACATTCTGCAGTTTTTCAATAAGTCCCTTTTCAAAATGCGCGTTGAAAAACTTTAATTCCTCAGGGCATTTTTCAAGAACTGTATTAATGATATGCTTTATAAGGTCCTCTGCAATTTCGATAATATCGGGAAGCTCTGCAAAGGCAACCTCAGGCTCAACATGCCAGAACTCTGCAACGTGGCGGGGGGTATTGCTCTTTTCAGCGCGGAAGGAGGGACCAAAGGTGTAAATTTTACCAAGCGCCATTGCGGCAACCTCACCCTCAAGCTGACCTGAAACCGATAACGCCGCGCGTCTGCCAAAGAAATCGGCGGCATTGTACTCGTCCTCGGTTTTATATTCGTTGCTGTAACCTATGGTAGTTACCTTGAACATTTCACCTGCGCCCTCACAGTCACTTGCTGTAATAAGCGGTGTGTGAATGTAGGTGTAATGGCGGTCTTGGAAAAATTCGTGTATACTAGCAGATATTACCGAACGCACACGAAGTACAGCGTTAAAGGTGTTTGTACGCACTCTCAGTGCGGGTATGGTGCGCAGATATTCAAGCGTATGACGCTTTTTCTGCAGCGGATATTCGGGCGGACACACACCAAGCACCGTGATTTGCTTTGCATTGATTTCAACCGAATCTGCCGCTACTAATGACTTTACAACCTCACCCTCAACCTTAAGCGAGGTGCCAAGCTTCATAAACTCGCCAATGTCGGTCATAACCGATTTATCAATAACTATCTGCAGGTGTTTAAGGGTTGTGCCGTCATTAAGTTCCAAAAAAGCCATATTTTTGGAATCGCGCGAGGTACGCACCCATCCGCAAACCGTAACCTGACTGCCGATATATTCGCGGTTGGTCATAATGTCAACAATGTCGATGTGCTTCATAAAATTATCACTCCGTTAAAATTTGTCGATTTTTGTAAAAATAAAAAAAGCGCCATTCATCCCATAAAAACAGGGACGAATAGACGCGTAAAAGCATTATTCGCGGTGCCACCCATGTTACTGCACAAATGACGCAGTCACTCACAGCAAAAACTGTTGTCGGCGTTAACGTGCCGTCCACGGCGCCCCTACTAAGCAAAAAGCCTTTCAGTTTGCAGCTACGAAGTGTTCTTCACGGTATGCGTATGGCGGCATTTACACTGACTGCCACTCACTTAACACCGTTTATACCGATACTTTTCTTCATCATCGCTTTTAATACGGTGAAATTATATCATTTTTAATTTTACTTGTCAAGTAAATAATACTTGACGAAATATTTAAGGTTTGGTATAATATGCTATAATATATAATTCTTTTAGGAGGAGTAGCGTCTTTATGGACAGCGACACCGGCGACGGCGAAAATTGTAACAGTAATACTTTTGTTTATAATAACGGCGGCATACCTATGCTTTTTTGTTGGGCATAGGTGTGCCTTTTTGCGTCTGAAAATTAAATTTTAGCTATATTTTAAGGAGTTATTTTTGTTATGACATCATACATTATTGCGATGGCGGTATGCCTTATTATGTCGGCATATTTTTCTGCCACCGAAACGGCATTTTCTTCACTTAATAAAACGCGTCTTAAGACCTTTGCTGAAAAGGGCGACAGCCGTGCAGCGCTTACTTTAAAACTTGCTGAAAGGTACGACAGGCTTATATCGACAATACTTATCGGTAATAATATCGTTAATATTGCGCTGGCTTCCATCGGCACCGTATTTTTTGTAAAGTATGTTGATGAAAATATGGGCGCTACAATTTCGACCGTGGTAATTACTGTGGTTGTGCTTATCTTCGGCGAAATCACACCTAAAAGTGTTGCAAATGATTTTCCCGAAAAATTTGCCATGTTTTCAGCGCCGCTTATCCGCGTTTTCATCTTTTTGCTTATGCCGCTCAACTTTATTTTCGGCGGTTGGAAAAAGCTTATTTCCAAGCTGTTTAAGATTGAAGACGACGATAAAATGTCACAGGAAGAACTGCTTATGATGGTTGAAGAGGCTGAGCAGGAGGGTGGTATCGACAGCGAGGAGGGTGACCTTCTTCGTAACGCTATCGAATTTTCCGACCTTAAGGCTGAGGATATTCTTACCCACCGTGTCGATTTGGAGGCTCTGCCAATAGACGCTGATAAGGAGGAAATCGCAAAACTTTTTACCCAGACAAGATTTTCGCGAATTCCGCTTTACGATGAAAGTATTGATAATATTGTCGGCATTATTCATCAAAAAGACTTTTATGTGGGAAACGGTATATCAAAATCACCCATAAAGAAACTTATTTCACCGCCGCTGTTTATTCATCAGTCTGAAAGGGTTGACGATATTTTAAAGAAGCTGCAAAAGGAAAAATCACACATAGCAGTGGTTGTCGACGAATACGGCGGCACATTGGGTATTGTAACTATGGAGGATATTCTTGAAGAACTTGTCGGCGATATATGGGACGAGCATGACGAGGTGGTCGAGGAATTCAAGCGTATTGATGACAACCGTTACTTAGTTGACTGTAATGTAAACCTTGACGACTTTTGTGAGTTCTTTGAAATCGGCGATTTGGAATCGGACAGTGTTAGCTGCGGCGGCTGGGTTATGGAGCAGATGGGCAACATACCCAAAAAAGACGACAGTTTTGAATATAAAAATCTTTATATAACCGTTATGGAAACCGGTTCACACCGCATTTCTACCGTTCAGGTTGAAATACGCGAAGTAAAACCCGACGACGATGAAAAGGTATAATAAATATGAAAGATAAAAAACCTTCACAGAAAAATCAAAAACTTGAAATCTCGGTACCGCTTAACAGAAGACTTTTAAAGTATATTGTATTTGTATGCGTTTTTATTGCCATACTCTATTCAATAGTCAGCGAACCGCAGAAGCTTTGGAATGTTGTGTCGAAGATTGTTTCGGTAATATCACCCTTTATTGTAGGATTTTGTATAGCCTATGTGGTTAATCTGCTTCTTATTCCGACAGAGCGGCTTTGGGCGTTTATCTGGCGCAAATCGAAGCTTAAGATAAAGGATAAACTTAAAAGACCGATATGTCTGCTTTTAAGCGCACTTATTGTTTTCGGCGCAATCTTTGCGATTGTGTTTATGGTTATTCCTGAATTTGCCGATACTGTAGTGACATTTGTTGAACGCATTCCGCGATATGCTGTCACGGTTGAGGGTTGGTATAGCGATTTGGCAGCGGGACTTGCAAACTATAATATTGAGTTGCCCGCAATCCACTTTGATACCGAAAAGGTTGTAGATATGGCGACCGATTTTATCAGCAACTACGGTAACAGTATGCTTAACAAGACCGTTAATATAACGGCTTCAATAGCAGGATTTCTGTTTAATTTAATTTTGGGAATTGCATTTTCAATTTATGTTCTGGCTCAAAAGGAAAGACTTGGCCGTCAGGCAAATGATGTAATATACGCTGTTTTCAGCCGCAAATCAGCCGACAGGATATTGGGACTTACCACGCTTACAAACCGCGTCTTTACAAAATTTGTAAGCGGTCAGCTTACCGAGGCTGTGATTATCGGAATTTTGTGCTTTATCGGTATGCTTATTTTCGGTATGCCGTATGCTCCGCTTATATCGGTTTTGGTTGGATTTACCGCATTGGTTCCGATTTTCGGTGCATTTATAGGTACGGGTATCGGCGCATTTTTGATTTTGCTTGAAAGCCCCGTAAAAGCTGTTTGGTTTGTCGTGTTTATTATAATACTTCAGCAGTTAGAGGGTAATCTTATCTATCCCAAGGTGGTGGGCAAGTCGGTAGGACTGCCTGGCGTTTGGGTGCTGGTGGCGGTTACCGTCGGCGGTGGCACCTTTGGTGTGTTGGGTATGCTGTTTGCAGTTCCGATATGCTCGGTGCTGTATGTAATTTTCAAAGAGTATATTGAAAAGAGGCTTGTAGCAAAAAAAGCCGAGGTTCAGGATATTCAAAACGATATACAAGAATAATATTTAGTAGAGGTGTTTTAAGTGGAGTTTTTGCTTGAAGGTTTTTTAGCTGTTACTTGGAAACAACTTGTTATGTATGTTGTGGGCGCATTGCTTATTTATCTTGCTATTGCTAAGAAGTATGAGCCGTCACTGCTTTTGCCGATGGGTTTTGGCGCAATACTTGTAAATCTGCCCTTTTCGGGTGTGCTAAACCAAAATATTGAGGGAATCGGCGAAGTCAGGGGAATTATTCAGTGGCTTTATGAGATTGGTATTGAAGCGTCTGAGGCGATGCCGCTGCTGTTGTTTATCGGTATCGGCGCTATGATTGATTTTGGACCGCTGCTTTCTAATCCTAAGATGTTCCTGTTTGGCGCGGCTGCACAGTTTGGTATATTCTTTGTTGTTGCCGCTGCCGTGTTGTTGGGCTTTAATCTTGTTGATGCTGCGTCAATCGGTATGATAGGCGCTGCTGACGGTCCTACATCAATTCTGGTGTCACAGGTGCTGAAATCACAGTACACAGGTCCTATTGCCGTTGCGGCATATTCTTATATGGCGTTGGTGCCCATTATTCAGCCTGTTGCTATAAAGGCTGTAACCACCAAAAAGGAACGCCAAATCAGAATGCCGTACAACCCAAAGAATGTATCAAAGCTGTTAAAAATTATCTTCCCCATAATAGTTACGGTAATTGCAGGCTTTATTGCACCCCAATCGGTAGCGCTTGTCGGCTTCCTTATGTTCGGCAATCTGCTTCGTGAATGCGGTGTTTTGGGCTCACTTTCAGATTCGGCGCAGAATGTACTTGCAAATCTTATAACATTACTGCTTGGCATTACAATATCCTTTAGTATGATAGCGGATAAATTTGTTGACTGGTCAACACTTATAATTATGGGACTCGGCCTTGTGGCGTTTATCTTTGACTCTGTTGCGGGCGTAATGTTTGCTAAAATTATCAATCTTTTCACCAAAAACAAAATTAACCCCATGGTTGGTGCGGCGGGTATTTCCGCATTCCCGATGTCTGCCCGTGTTATTCAAAAGTTAGGTCTTGAGGCCGACAACCAGAATCACCTGCTTATGCACGCAGTCGGCGCCAATGTTTCGGGACAGATAGCGTCTGTTCTTGCGGGCGGTATGATACTAAATCTCATTCCGCAGCTGATGAAATAATGGGTGGAGGGACATTTTATGAATATTAATATGAATGATTTAATGGCTGCCCTTAAACTTATGGGACAGGGAATGGCAGGTATATTTGTTGTAATGGCGGCAATCGCTTTAATTGTGTATCTGTTTACAAAGTTTGTTAAAAAATAAATAGAAAATGCAAAAGCCTGACGAATGATGTCCGTCAGGCTTTGCTATTTCTATTTCTTTTATCTTTAAATTTCTTTTTAAACTGTGCGGCTTTTTCTTTTGCTTTATCTTTTATGTTGCGCAATTTCTGTAAGGTCTTTTGGTCGTCAGGAAAGAGCATTTTAAGAAAGAAAATTGCAATTACTGCCGTTATGATTTTTTCGGGTGTAAAGGGAACCCACAGCAGTGCCAGATATCCGCTTGCAACCCATATCATCCATGGTATGTCCCAAACCACGCCGATGCCCATAAGGATGTACGACCAGCCGTTTGTAATCATCCATGCAATACCAAGGCATAAAAGCAGCCGCGGATTAAGAAAAAACTGCACCGTGGTTTTAATTATACTTTTTGTTTTATCCCAATACTTTTTCATA
>JAZRPH010000014.1:0-2906 GCA_045649125.1 Acutalibacteraceae bacterium
AGCAAAAAATAACCAACCGCTTTAGCGGTAGCTAAGAGTCCGCTTGCGGTTGGCAGATTATTCGGTGGACTTTCAGTCCCGCCAGTAACAGCGGCTTATAGCCGCAGAGCAAACTACCGGCTTAGCCGGTAGTTATGATTATGCTTTTAAAACTACTTAATCATTTTATTAAATTCTGCCTCGTCAATTACCGTAATACCAAGTTTGTTTGCCTTATCAAGTTTACTGCCTGCTTCTTCCCCTGCAAGAACAAATGAGGTCTTTTTAGAAACGGAAGATGAAACCTTACCGCCTAAAGATTCGATTATCTCCCCTGCCTCACTTCTTGTATATGTTGGCAAGGTACCGGTAAGCACGAATGTCATACCTGAAAATTTACTACCCGCGACCGTTTTGGTAGTTTTTGTATTAACTCCTAATTCTTTTAAACGGTTAATTGTATTTCGCGTGTCCTGTAGGGCAAAAAATTCTACAGCGGAAGCCGCTAAAATATCACCGAATCCCTCAATAGATTCAAGTTGCTGACGCGAAGCATCAATAATTGAATCGATATCGCCAAAATGTTCGGAAAGCAGTTTTGCGGCCTTAGTACCAATATGCCTGATACCAAGTGCCACAATAAGCCTTGAAAGATCGTTGGATTTAGATTTTTCTATTGCAGCAAAGATGTTTGATGTGGACTTTTCACCAATACGCTCAAGTTTTGTTACAGCGTCAAAATCAAGTGTATACAAATCAACAATATTGTTTACAAGACCCGCGTCTACCAACTGCTCAAGCACTGCGGGACCGAGTCCCTCAATGTCCATAGCATCACGCGAGGTAAAGTGTATTAAATGCCGCAAGAGCTGTGCGGGACAATCAGCGTTTGTACAACGAATAACCGCCTCACCTGCTTCACGAAAAACCGGTGCGTTGCAAGAGGGACAGTGTGTTGGCATTTTAAATACAACTGAATTTTCTGCATGGCGGCTAACCCCTAATACTTCGGGGATAATCTCTCCTGCCTTGCGTACTATTATTGTATCGCCTATACCAATTTGTTTTTCGTTAATAAAATCCTCATTGTGTAAAACTGCACGGCTTACAGTAGTGCCTGCAAGCTGTATAGGATCAAATTCTGCTGTAGGGGTAAGCGCCCCTGTTCTGCCCACGTTGATTTCAATTTTTCTAAGCACGGTTTCTTTTTCTTCGGGCGGATATTTAAAAGCAACAGCCCAACGCGGATATTTTGCGGTGCTTCCAAGCTCGATACGGTAATCAATATTATCAACCTTAATAACTGCGCCGTCAATGTCAAACTCAAGACTGCCGCGCAGATTTCCTATGCGTTCAACCTCACTTATAGCGTCGTTAATATCATTACAATTTTTATAAAAAGGTAATACATTGAAGCCCAAACTTTTAAGGAAGTCAAGCGTTTCAATGTGGGAATTGAATTTTTTACCTTCTATGCGCTGAACATTAAATACAAATATATCAAGACCGCGACTTGCTGTCACTGCCGAATTCTTTTGCCTTAACGAACCTGCAGCTGCATTACGGGGATTTTTTGCCGGTTGTTCACCTAATAACTCCTGTCTTTCAAGAAGCTTAAAAAAGGAATTTCTAGGCATATAAACCTCACCGCGAACCTCAAGTTCACCGTCAAAGTCAATTATTTGCGGTATGGAGGTGATTTGCAGTAAGTTAGCGGTTACATCCTCTCCGGTTGTACCGTCACCGCGTGTAGAGCCTCGTATAAAGCGCCCATCAGAATATTCCAAGGATACCGAAAGGCCGTCAATTTTAGGTTCCACCGAAAACGATGTCCTATTCTCATCAATTTTTGCACCGAATTCACGCAATTCATCAAGACTGAAAACATCCTGTAGACTTTCCATTTTTACAGTATGTTCCACCTTAGAAAATAGATTAAGCGCCGCGCCGCCGACATTTTGTGTCGGTGAATCGGGTGTTATAAGTTCAGGAAATTCTTTTTCAATCGCCTTTAGTTCGCGCATTAAAGCATCATACTCAAAATCTTCAATCTCAGGGGCATCCTGATTATAATAAAGCTCATTATGATACCGAATTATTTTTGTAAGTTGCACTGCGCGTTTTTTTGATTCTTTAAAATTCATTACTTCCTCCGATTTTAATGGTTATCTGAAAAGTTAAAGATTTCATCAGCCAAGTCATCGCCGGGATATTCTATTACATTCGTGAATGAGTCGGGTACCTCACCTGAAATCACCGTCTGTGCGGCAATCGCGGTGGTCGATACCGAAAAACCCTCGGTACAACCCATCATCAAGATATTTGCATATAAATCCATTTTAATAATTATTTGGTGAAGCACATTATTTATTCCCGACTGCTCGAATTTACTTTCAAAGTCTATTCTTGATGTTTGTGTAAACTGCATTTTAAAATTAACACGCGGTCCGTAACCCGTTGTGTATTCACTTCCCAAAAGCGTACCAAAGGGTATTCTTAGCGTGTGTATTTCGTCATCATTAATTTTTTGTGAAATCTTTGATGACAATTTACTCTTAATATAATTAACCTTTTCGGTTGCTATCTCAATGCCCGTAATACTTCCCTGTTCATTTCTGGAAATAATGGAAATATCGCTGTAAATAATGTTTTCTTCGGCTAAAATATCAAGAATTGCCTCGTTCGCGGCATTTAAAAGTATTGTTTCGGCAGAACTTCTAGCATATGTAAATATCAATGGCTTCACTTTTAAGAAAATCAAAAAGAAAACAATCGACAAACAAAGCAAGAGTACAAGCCATCTTTTAACTACGGAAATAATATTTTTTCTTCGCGTTATCAAAATATCACACCCTTTCGCAATATATTTTACGAAAAAAATGCAATATTGTGAAAATACAACATTATAATAACATATTTTTACAAAT
>JAZRPH010000015.1:0-3332 GCA_045649125.1 Acutalibacteraceae bacterium
AAGAAGTAAAAGTGAAGAAGTAAGGTGTCGGCAAAGCCGACGATATATAAATTCGTGCCGAAGGCACACCTAACTTATTACCTATTCACTATTACTTATTACTTCAAAACTACGCAGTAGTTTTTGTCTTTTGATTGCCGAATGGCAACGAAGGGAAGTAATGCTATGACGACTACATTAAAGAAAATATGGAATATCGCATCCACCGTTTTGGTTGTGGTTGTTGTTCTTTGCGCCGTATTTCTTATGGGCTCAAGAATTTTAGGCTACCGTGTTTTCAATGTAATTTCGGGCAGTATGGAGCCTGAATACAGCGTAGGCGACCTTATTTATGTAAAAGAGGTTGACGTGAACAGCATCAAGGTAGGTGACGATATTACCTTTGTACTTAATGAGGATTTAGTGGTTGCAACCCACCAAGTAGTTCGTATAGATGCCGAAAATCAGCGTTTTTATACCAAAGGTATCGCCAATGAGATTGAGGATAGCGAACCCGTACATTTCAACAATGTAATCGGTGTTCCGCAGTTCAGTGTTTCAAAGCTCGGCTATGTGTCTGACTTTGTGCAGAATCCGCCCGGTATGTATATCACCATCGGCGTGGGTGTAATTTTGATTCTTGCTGTCTTCTTGCCTGATATGATCGGTAAAAAGAAAGAGGAAGAAGACGAGCCTGAAACAGAAGAAAATACTGTGGCTCAATAATCTTGTTTTCTCATTCGTGTATGCACTAAGGAATTCCTACATACATGAGTTTGAAATATTAAAATTTCAGGGAAAGGAGGAAAAACGAATGAAATTCACCAAGAAAAAAGTGTTTGTAGCAGCTCTTGCGGTATGCTTAGTGGCTATTCTTTCTATGGGTACCCTCGCTTGGTTCAGTGCACAGGATGATGTTACCAACAAATTCTATATTGCATCTTCTGACGATACTGATCCCGATGATATCTTCTCTATCGATGTTTGGGAAAATACTCCCGACGGTGATAAGGATCAGGATGGTTACGAGTATAAGGACATTCTTCCCAACGACGTTTTGAAGAAGGAAGTAAATGTTGAAAATACCGGTTATTACGATCAGTACGTTCGCGTTACCGTTACCGTTTCCGACGCCGCTGCTTGGATGGATGCTCTTAACACCAACGGCAAGGCACCCAAGCTTGAGCAGATTGTTGAAGGCTACGATCCCAACGCTAACGTTTGGACCGATACCTCTGTAGAGATTACCAGTGACGATACTCTCGTTTATACTCTGCATTATATGCACATTCTGCTGGGTGATCAGGAATCCATTTACGACAACGGTGGCGTTCACTCTAACGTTGTTACCGTATTTACTGCCGTAAAGATTCCCGCTTCTCTGACTGTAGAGCAGGCAGCTGCTTTCAAGACCAATTTCGAGATCAATGTTAAGGCTGAAGCAGTTCAGACCGAAAATCTCGGACTTAACCGCGCAAATGGCGACGGTGCTTTGGAAGCATTCGCAGTAGTTGAAAACAACTAATTGCAATCAAGAAGGTCTTGACATTAATGGCTTTATAAAGACCCTATTACATAAAAGCCTAATCTCAATTGGAGGTCATTAAAAATGACAAAGACTAAAAGCACCAAGCGTGCTCTGCTTATGAGCGCTCTCGCACTTCTTATGTGCGTGTCGATGCTCATCGGCAGTACATACGCTTGGTTTACAGACAGTGTTACTTCGGGTAACAACAAAATCGTTTCAGGTAATCTTGATGTTGTTCTTGAATACAAGAGCAATTGGGATGATGCCTGGACAGTAGTTGATGAAAACACCAAAATCTTCAAAGAGGGCGCTCTTTATGAGCCTGGATATACCGAGGTTGTATTCTTGAGAGTTTCCAACGCAGGCTCTCTTGCGCTTAAATACAACTTGATGGTAGATATCGCAAGCGAAAAATCCTCTGTCAATGTAGACGGTAAAGAGTTTAATCTTTCCGATTATCTGCAGATTGGCGCATATACACAGGCAGAATATGCTTCTGGCGCTAACTATGCTGACCTTTTAATGCCTGTTATGTTCGGCAGTCGCGAGGAAGCGCTTTCAAATGTTGCACTTGCTAAGCTTGCTACTGCAGACAGCATTGTTTCATCTGATACTCCCGTTCTTGTGGGCGAGGATACAGCACAGGTTACAGCTCTTGTACTCACAATGCCTACAACCGTTGGCAACGAAGCAAACTACGACGCAAATGTAGCCGCTGCTCCTGAAATCAATCTTGGTGTAAACCTTGTTGCAACACAGCTTATGCAGGAAAAAGACAGCTTCAACAATCAGTATGATGAAGATGCTAAGTATCCTGCTGTAGTTACCAACGCCGCTGAGCTGGTTGACGCTCTTGCAGAGGGTAAGAATGTTGTTCTTGCCGACGATGTAAAGATGGAAAATGAGGCTTTGGCTGTTACTGCGGGTCAGAACGTTATCATCGATCTGGGTGGCAACACTTTGACTACTGTTAACACCGAGGCTAAGGCTTCCGCTGCTATCAACAACAAGGGTACTCTGACCCTGAAGAACGGCACTGTTACTTATGAAGGCGTTGGCGATCCCAACTTTGGTTACGGCACCAACACCATCAACAATACCGGCAAATTGGTTATCGATGGTGCTACCATCATCAACACCACAGCGTCCGGTTCCAGCGTTGCGATCGACTGCTCTGCAGGTGCTGAGCTGATCGTTAACAGCGGTGTTATCGAGAGCGTCAAGAACGCCATCCGTCTGTGCCCCTTTGCTAACGGTGCTATCAACTGCACCATCAACGGCGGCACGATCACCGGCGCTCGCGCAATCCAGATTCAGTTGCCTTCCAACAAGCCTGCTGAAGCTCCTGAGATCAATCTGACCGTCAATGGCGGTACTCTGAGCGCTTTGGATACAGTAAACGAATTTGCTGTTTACTCTTATTCTGCAGGTCAGAGCTTTGATAATGTGAATGTCACCATTACAGGCGGTACCTTCAATGGTTATGTTGCTTTCGGCGGTGGCAGTGCAGTTGATGATGAGCATGTCACCATCACCGGTGGTACCTTCAATAATGGTGTATGGAGACTTGATGACGGCAACTGGGTAGAGATTCCTACTCCCTAACGTCATATCAATTTGACAACGCAAATTCAATCCGTGTAAACGGATAACAAAGTCCGTCCTAACTCCTTTCGGGGAGTTAGGCGGCAATCAAAGGACAAAAATGCTTTGCATTTTAAGGTAAGAGGTAAGAAGTAAAAGTGAAGAAGTAAGGTGTCGGCAAAGCCGACGATATATAAATTCGTGCCGAAGGCACACCTAACTTATTACCTATTCACTATTA
>JAZRPH010000016.1:0-2794 GCA_045649125.1 Acutalibacteraceae bacterium
TGTCGACGGCGATGATTTTAAATCAGCCGGTAATGCATCATTTATGGTTAAGAAAAATTTAAGGCAGTTAGGTTTACCCCCTGAGTTAATCAGACGTGTTTCGATTGCTATGTATGAGGGAGAAATTAATATGGTTATCCATGCAAACGGAGGCACTGCTGATGTTTACGTGAGCGAAGACTATATTGAAATCGTTCTTTGTGACAAGGGACCTGGAATAAAAGATATTAAACAGGCAATGCAAGAAGGTTATTCCACTGCAACTGATAATATCCGTTCCTTAGGCTTTGGTGCAGGAATGGGACTTCCTAATATGAAGCGATATACCGACTATATGGATATTGATTCAAAGGTTGGAATTGGTACCACAATTACCATGAGGGTAAATATTATTTAATTTTCGGCGGTAATAATTATGAATACATATGATCATTCTGTTTTTTTAGATGTCGAAAAATGTAACGGCTGTACTACTTGTCTTAAGCACTGTCCGACTGAAGCTATAAGGATTAGGAACGGTCATGCTGTGATAAATGAAGGGCGTTGTATTGACTGTGGTGAATGTATAAGAGTTTGCCCAAACAATGCAAAAAAAGCAAAATGCTCAAAATTATCTGAAATGGATAAATTTAAGTGGAAAATTGCTTTACCTGCGCCTACATTGTATGGACAGTTTGATAATCTTGATGATGTTGATTATGTGCTTGACGGTCTTTTGAAAATTGGCTTTGATGATGTTTTTGAAGTTTCAGCTGCAGCTGAATTGGTTTCAGCGTATACGAGAAAATATCTTAAAACTGACGGCATAACAAAACCTGCGATAAGTTCGGCTTGTCCTGTTGTAACAAGACTTATTGCGCTTCGTTTTCCGTCATTGTCAGACCATGTAATTCATATGTTGCCACCAATGGAAGTGGCGGCCGGTTTAGCACGTGATAAAGCAAAAAAAGAACACCCCCAATTTTCTGATGATGATATTGGTGTTTGTTTTATATCTCCTTGTCCTGCAAAGGCTAGCTATGTGAAAAACGGTTTTGCAAATTATAAAAGCAAGGTTGATTGTGTAGTTTCAATAAGTGATATTTATTTTCAATTATTAAGTGTTATGAAATATGGAAGTGATGTTGAAACACTTGCTAATTCAGGAATGATTGGTATTGGTTGGGCATCTTCCGGTGGCGAGGCAACTGCAATTTTTAACGAAAATTACCTTGCGGCTGACGGTATTGAGAATGTGATGCGAGTTCTTGATCAGGTCGAGAACGGGAATATTCCACCTCTTGAGTTTATAGAACTCAATGCTTGTACTGGCGGTTGTGTTGGCGGTGTGCTTACAATACAAAACCCATTTATTGCAAAAGCAAGACTTCAGTCTTTAAGAAGATATTTGCCAGTATCTAAAAATTTCTTATCTGATAATGATGAATATTTACCTAGTGAGTTCTTGTTTGACAATATGCCGACATATCAACCTATTTCGCGTCTTTCTGACAGTATGGCAGAATCAATGCGAATGATGGCTGATATTCAAAAAATTAAATCTCAGTTACCAGGTATCGACTGCGGTTCTTGCGGTGCTCCTAATTGCAGAGCAATGGCAGAAGATATCGTGAAAGGGCAGTCAACTATTGAAAAATGCCTTATTCGTAACCGGGATGATGGTGGGTGCAAAGATGACAGTAAATGATTTAGCAAATAATAAAGAGTTTGTTGCATTAGCGTTACCTGATGGCGAGCGTCAAATAGACGGTGTTTATGCTTGTGACCTTTTAAGTTGGGTTATGGGCAGGGCAAAGACTGATAATGCTTGGATAACAATTATGTCAAATGTAAATATCTTAGCGGTCGCTTCTTTGGCCGATACTTCCTGTATTATTTTAGCAGAGGGAGTTACAGTCTCTAAAGAAATTATTGATACTGCGGTTGAAAAAAATATTAATATTCTTTCAACAAATATGGATATTTACACAACTTCGGTTTATTTAAGTAATTTAATATGAAAAAGTATTATTACGATTTACATATTCATTCTTGTTTGTCACCCTGCGGTGATGATGAATCGACGCCAAACAGTATTGCTGGCATGGGCAAAATCAACGGTCTTGATATTATGGCACTTACCGACCATAATACTGTTAAAAACTGTCCCGCTTTTTTTAAAGCCGCAAAACAGTATGGCATAATTGCTATTGCAGGTATGGAACTCACAACTTCTGAAGATATTCATACAGTTTGTCTTTTTGAAACTTTGGATGAGGCATTAGCTTTTGATAAAGCGATTGAAGAAAAACGGATTTTGATTGATAACCGTACAGATATTTTCGGCAATCAGTTAATTTGCGACGAAAAAGATAATATTCTTGCAAACGAAAAATATTTGCTTTCAAATGCTACAACTGTTTCGTTTGACGATATTAAAGAGTTTGTAGAAAAATTTGGCGGAGTTTGTTATCCTGCACATATTGACAGGGAATCAAATTCTGTTACAGCTGTTTTAGGTGGATTACCACCTGATTGCAATTTTAAGTTTGCTGAGCTACATAATAAAAACAATTGCACAAATTTCAAGGATATTCCTTGTGAATTTATAATTAGTTCGGATGCTCATTATATTTGGGATATAAATGAAAAAGAAAATTATTTTCTTTTACCAGATGATGATGAAAATGCGGTTAAAAACCTTTTTAAACTTTTGAGGAATTAGTATGAAAGAACTTTCTTTAAACATTCTTGATATTACTGAAAATTCATTAAAAGCAGGGTCTACTCTTACCGAAATTAACATTGAAGAAAC
>JAZRPH010000017.1:0-50298 GCA_045649125.1 Acutalibacteraceae bacterium
TTTTTTGAATTTTTTTGAAAAAATTTTTGCCCATTTAAATAGCTTAAGTTATATTAACCAAACACGATTGTTAAAATTTTCACAAACTATTCTGGCCGGGATATATAACTTAAGTTATACAAGAGAGAAAAAAATAAAGGCTTTCGCCTTTATTAAAACCATTTGTTGGCTTTCACATCGTGAATGATGAACCCTTCATCCGGATCTACCATGTTTTCTTCTTCATACTCTTCGATGTAGTTCTCGGCTTCTTCAAGGGTCTCAAATACGGCTTCGGCTTCTTCATCGCGTCCCATCCAGTTCATAAAGTAGACTTCAAACATTTTCTTTCTTCCCTTCTGGTTTGGTGGGTTGTCCTTCCCTTACTGTGATTGTATTATATCACGCCTACCGGAGTATGTCAATAGTTTTTTTGAATTTTTTTTGAAAAAATTTTTTGTGAAAAAAATAACAATCTCTGGACGGTTCTCCGGCCCGATGATATAACTTAAGTTATATAATAGGAATAAAAGAAAAGTTCCTGTTTTCACAGGAACATTTTTCTCGTTTCTTCCCATCGCGCGCCGAACCGCTTTTCCCAAGGAATGATACCTTCATCCGCAGGGTGATAATCTTTGATGTAAATGCGCTTGCTCATTGTATGCGCTTTTCCATCTTTTCCTACGTAGTACCACTTTACCGTCATAGCCTTTTTTGCGGTGTCGGCGCGGCTTGTCCATTTGAAGGAAGTCGTGCCTGCGTAGGTGTATTGTTTATCTACTTCAACTAAATCTCTCAGCATCTCGACTGCTTCTTCGATGGTGTTGGCTTCTTCTTCCCACTGGATGCTTTGCTCAATAACTGCAATGTACTTCATTGTTTTTGTCTCCCTTCTTTTTATGGCATAAGTATAACACACCTGCCGGTACTTGTCAATACTTTTTTTAAAGTTTTTTGAAAAAAGTTTTCACTAATTGCGATGTATAACTTAAGTTATTTTACTGGCCAGAACGGGCCAGCCACGATTGTTAAAATATTCACAATCTTTTCCGGCCAGTGTATAACTTAAGTTATATAAAGAGATTAAAAAAAGAAGGCTTTCGCCCTCTTCTTACAGTGCTTCTTCTTCTCCATTCGGGTACTTCAAGGTATAGCCTTCTTCTCCATCGGTATAGTCCCAATCACCAGCAAAATTGTTTTCTTCAATGTCCTTCATAGCCTCTTCATAAGTCGCATAAGTCTCAATTAGTTCGCGGCCCTGCCAGTTTTCAAAATACAGTTCAAACATTTTTCTCTTTCCTCTCTGGTTTAGTGGGTTTTCCTTCCCTCTTTCTGAACATAGTATATCACAGTAGAACCGGCTTGTCAACACTTTTTTTAAAGTTTTTTGCAAGTTTTTTTGCGCACACAACATCTTGGGCAAGACACACTATTTATGCCACAATTATATTAGAATTATATATTAATATTGTACAATTACTAAACATAATAAAAGCATGGTTGCATAGCTTCACCAAGTTTACCAATTCAAACAAAACCTCGCAAACTCTTTGTTCACAAGGGATCTTGAACATTTTTATTTTCACGCTTTTTTTATTTTGCTCACAATACACGTTGCTCCTAAACCATAATTTGATAGATTAAACGGACTTGGCAAACTTGCCAAGTCCGTTTAATTATTCTTACTTGTTTTTAATATCATTTAATAATTTTATAATCTCTGCAAAACCAAGGAACATTGTTCCACTTGCAAACGCAACTAACCAATATATTAATGCTATCGCAAAAGAAAACTCTTCGTATGTGACATATGTACCCACTTCAACATTAGCAAAACATATACCTGCAATAAAGCCAACAACGAAAATTATCCAAGCAATTACTGTTAAGGCATTTGCAACACCGTTGGAAGATGGAGGTTCTAGTTTATGTTTATTATCGTATATCTCTTTAATCTGCATATATTCTTCATCGGTTATCTCAATAGGTTGATATTTAAAATATTTACCAGTTCCCGAAGAATTATATTCAAATTGATTGTATTCCTCTGTTCTTTCGTTATTTTCAGAATATACCTTTTCATATATTCCCTCTTTAATAAGAATTGCTTCTCGGAGTTCCTTTTCTTTCTTTTCACGAAGTTCCTTTTCTTTTTCAAAATATTCTTTTAATTTTTCGTGCATAAAACACCCTCCTAAAATTAGTTGTGTAATGATTATAACACCACTAAAAATATCTGTCAATTTTTAACTGTTTAAAGCTAATTTCATAAGTTTCCATTTTGCCCTTGCTTTCATAAATTTAACAAATTCGTTGTAAAAAGACCTATGTGAATGTAATGATATAGTTTCTTGTGCGAACGAACTTTCCTATTACTGAATCAAAAGAGCAGATGGTAGACCCATCTGCTCTTTTAAAATTATTTCCCGCAATTTTTGTCAAAATTTGGATTGCAGGCGTAGAAGTTTTTGCTGTCTAACCTATCGGTAGCAAGACGCATAGCCTCGCCGAATCTCTGATAGTGTACTATCTCGCGCTGACGAAGGAATTTCAGCGGGTCGAGAATATCGGGGTCGTCTATCAGGCGGATAAGGTTGTCGTAGGTGACACGCGCTTTTTGCTCGGCTGCAAGGTCTTCATGCAGATCGGCGATAATATCGCCTTTTGCCTGAATATACTCGGCTCGCCAAGGCAGGCCCGATGCAGCTATGGGATAGACTGCAGACGTATGATCCACAAAGTAGGTATCAAAGCCTGACGCTTTAATCTGCTCGGGTGTAAGATTGCGTGTCAGCTGATAAACCATAGCACATACCATTTCCATATGCGCTAATTCCTCTGTACCTATATCGGTGAGTATTCCCTTAACCTCATTATACGGCATTCCGTAACGCTGAGTCAGATATCGCATTGACGCGCCAAGCTCGCCATCGGGGCCGCCATACTGACTTATAATTATCTTCGCGTATTTTGGATTGGGGTTTTTGATATTAACGGGATATTGCAGTTTTTTCTGATATTGCCACATAAACTAATCCTCCTTTTCCCACGGCCACGGGCTATCCAGCCAATGCCAATAATCAGTAGGGTTTACATCCGCTGTTGTTTCTACAAAGCATCCGAACTTTGATTCGTAATTTGCTATTGCTTCACGACGGCGGCGGCGGAAGTCTCGCAACATATCCATTGCCTGTTTGTTTTCAGGGTGGGTATCAAGAAACAGCACCATCTCATGTATGGCGAATGCGAGAGCATCTATACGCTTTTTCATTTCTCTTTTTTCATTCATTTGCATATTCCTCCTACTCTGAGAGGCTTGTTAAGATCGGGAAAAATTGTACCGTTTGAAAAGCCGCTTTTAACATCGTATACTGAGTTTAACTGTTGTACATTAACAAATGCCATAGCAAGAACGTCGTTGTGCAAGTTGCCTTCACACATAGAACGGAAATTCATGTCCATATAATTCATATGCTCTTCTCCTTTTTATTTATTGCCCCTAATATCATAATATTTTAATGGCTGGATAATGGTGATAAAAAAGCGGTGCAAACCGAAAGGGTTTGCACCGCTTTTTTATGTAAAAACTTTTCTTTTTTATTGGATGTTTTCTGTTCTTTTATCGATTATGTATCTGGGGCGGTCCTTTACCTCTAAATAAATCTTACCGATATATTCACCGATAACACCGAGGCTTAACAGTTGTATGCCGCCGAGGAAACAAATTATGCTTACGGTAGATGCCCAGCCTGCAACCGAGTTGCCTAAAAGCACAGTGATTACCGACCATATAATTCCTATAAGGCTGATTGCGGCAACCATAAAGCCGAATGCAGTAATTAAGCGTATTGGTTTTACGGAAAGACTTGTTATCCCCTCTAAAGCGAAATGTAACATACGCTTTAGTGGATATTTACTTTTCCCTGCCATACGGTCTGCGCGGGAATAACTGACACAGGATGATTTAAAACCGACAAGCGGTATCATTCCGCGAAGGTATATATTAACCTCACGAAAATGGGAAAGCGCTTTTAATACCTTGGAAGACATAAGGCGGTAATCGGCGTGATTGTAAACCGTTTCTGCGCCCAGCCATTTCATAAGTCGGTAAAACAGGTGTGCCGTACCACTTTTAAACAGTGTATCGGTTTTGCGGTCACTGCGAACACCGTAGACAATGTCGCTGCCTGAAAGATATTCGTCAATCATTTTATCAATAGCATTTATGTCGTCCTGACCGTCACAATCCACAGAAATGCAGATGTCACATTTATCCCGAACCTCCATAAGCCCTGCAAGTAACGCATTCTGATGACCGCGGTTGCGGCTTAAGGATATACCGCAAAAATGCTCATGCGTCTTAGAAAGTTGTGTGATTATTTCCCAAGTGTTATCCTTACTGCCGTCATTAACAAACAGAATTCGGCTGTTTGAAGAAATTTTACCGTCAATTATAAGGTCATTAAGCTTTTCAAGAAAAAGCGGTGCGGTAATGGGTAATACCTCCTGCTCGTTATAGCAGGGTATGACAATATAGAGTAAAGGTTTCATAAAAATCCCCCTTTTGCAAATCAAGTATATACCCTTAAAACTGTTTTTGTCAAGACGTACTGCCAATAGTTGCACGGAGCTTTGCAAGTATTTTCTTTTCTGCGCGTGACACCTGAACCTGTGACATTGAAAGCCGTTTTGCCGTTTCATTCTGTGTAAGGCATTGATAATACCTGTATGTGATTATTTTGCGCTCATCATCGTTAAGACATTTAAAGGCGCCCTCGAGCAGCAGTCTGTCAGAAAGCGATTCTTCGACACTGGGGACGGGCAGGTCGAGTTGGGTTGTTCCGTCCTCACCTTCATAGGTAAGCGACACCGTAGGTTGCGCGGCGCAAACTGCCTGTGTAACATCTTCGGGCAAGACACCTAGCCGCGCCGCAAGTTCGCTGACGGTAGGCTCACGACACAGTTCCGTTTCAAGTGTAGCCTTTAATCTTGTGACCTTTAAAGACAGTTCTTTCAAACCGCGGGAAACCTTGACCGCACCGCCGTCACGGAAAAGCCGACGGATTTCACCTAAAATCACGGGAACGGCGTATGTTGAAAAACAAAGTCCGCGCTGACTGTCAAATCCGTCTGCCGCTTTGACAAGTCCGACACAGCCCGCTTGATAAAGGTCGTCATAGTCAATACCCCTGCCGACAAAGCGGCGGCAAAGTGAATGCACGAGCGGCAGATTGCTTTCAATAAAACTGTCGCGTTGCTTAGTTTCAAGCATTGACGGTATATCTGGGGGCTATTTTTTTAGCAAGTGTAACGGTGGTGCCCACACCCACGCGTGAGCGCACACGAATGCTGTCCATAAAGCTTTCCATAACGGCAAAGCCAAGGCCCGCACGCTCACCGCCGACGGTAGTATAGAATGCCTGCATAGCCATCTCTACATTTTCTATACCGCAACCGTTGTCGCGTATTTTAATTTTAAGGGTATTGTTGTCGTAAATTTCGCAGTTTATGTAAATTTTGCCAAGTCCTTCCTTATAAGCGTGGACTATACAGTTGGTAACCGCCTCACTTACGGCGGTTTTAATGTCGCTGATTTCTTCAAGCGTGGGATCGAGTTGCGCCGCAAAGGCGGCTACCGATGCGCGTACAAAGCCTTCGTTAGCGGAGCGTGACATAACTGTCATACTAAATTTGTTTACAAGTTCCATTTTCTTATCATTCCTTTACTTTTTACATACATCCATTGTGGCAAGACGTTCTATGCCGGCAAGTTTCATTACCTTATATATTTGTGATGATGCGCCGCTAATATGAAGTTTGGCGCCCCTGCGCGACAGATTGCGATACCTGCCCATAACAAGTCCTATGCCAGAACTGTCCATAAAGTTAATTCCCGTAAAATCAAGCACCAAAAGCGCGGGCATATTAAGTTCGACGGCGGTATCGATTTCGCTGCGAAATGCCGCTGCCGAATGATGATCAAGTTCGCCGCTGAGATATGCGGTCACAACCTCGCCCTTTACATTTATTTGTACTGCCAAAACAAGCACCTCCGTAAAAATAAAACAAGCCTATATAAGCAATTATATAGGCTTGTCCTTTAAAAAATTGTCGTATTAGGTTGTAGAAAAATATTGTTTTATAGCAAAGGGTGAATGGCTGACGCAAGATAAAGCGAGCCGAAAATAAATATTGGATTTCCACCTGATTTTTGCCGCGAAAGCGTAATGGCTTCATCAAGATTTTCAGTGACAAAGACATTCTTGCAGTACTTGCGCGCTGCTGCCGCAAGGTCCTTTGCTGAGAGTGAACGCGGATTTTCGGGGACTGTGGTACAGACAACATTCTCACAAAAAGGCAATGTTTGCTGCAGAACGCTTTTATAGTTTTTATCCTGCATAACACCCACGACGGCGGTTATATTTGAATGATTTCTCATAATTTCTGCAAGTGCGTTAGCACCGTCAGGATTGTGAGCACCATCAAGTACAACAAGCGGATTTTTAGATATGACTTCGTTTCGCGCAGGTATGAAAGCGGACTTTAATCCAGCCTTAATGTATGTCATATCCACACCCAGACGCAAAAGCGTTTCTATTGCCATTGACGCATTTTCTATTTGAAAACCGCCTGCAAGGGACACTGTGTACTGTTCACCTTTATAAATAAATGTGCTTCCATGCACATCGCTTTTTATTGTTTGTACTTGGTCGGTATTTGCGATTACTAATTTTTTCGCTGCAGCATTTTTAATTACATCAAGCGCCGCTGAGTGCTGAGAAGCGGTTGTTATGACAAGATTATCCTTTATTATTCCGCATTTTTCTGCGGCGATTTTTTCAACCGTATCCCCAAGCACTGCCACATGGTCAAGACCGATTTTTGTGATTACCGAAGCCAGAGGCGGCGGTATTACATTTGTGGCATCCAGTCTTCCGCCGAGTCCTGTTTCAACAACCGCAATATCGATTTCGTTTTCGGCAAAATATAAAAAGCCGACTGCGGTTATAAATTCAAATTCAGTAAGCGCAATATTTGTATTTATTACCTTCTCTGAAATTCGGCACAAATCATTTTCCGATATGTACTCACCGTTTATCTGTATACGCTCGCGGAAGTTAACGATATACGGTGATACAAACATACCTACTCGCTTGCCCGACGCTATGAGTGCTGCTGCCATCATAGTGCAAACCGAACCTTTTCCGTTGGTGCCTGCGACATGTACGCACTTAAATTTGTTTTGCGGATTGCCGAGCGCAGACATAACCCGCATCATTCGCTCAAGTGACGGTTTTTGTGAGAACATACCAAGTGAATGGATATATTCAACTGTTTTTTCATAATTCATAAAAAACACCAAAATTTTACTTGAATTTAATAGGTATAACTCCACAGAATACTTGTGGGGTAAGAAAAGCAAAGGATTTATTAAATCTTTTCCTTATGCCGCATTATCCCTTGTATAAAAGAGCCGACTGCAAAGCGCAGTCGGCTCACTCTTTTACATCTTTTTAAGCTCGTCAATGCTGTCCTTGATCATCTTTATACGGTCAAGAACCTTTGCAAGTCCTTCACGTTGCTGCGCAACAACGGCTTCGGGAGCCTTTGCCATAAAGCCCTGATTATTAAGTTTCTTTTCAAAGAATTCCTTATCAATCATAGCCTTTTGTAAATCCTTGTTAAGACGTGCAAGTTCACCCTCAATATCGACAAGCTCCTTCATAGGCATATAAACGGTTGCCGCATCAGTTACAACTCGTACTGCGCCTTCACTGTCGAAATTATCACCGATTTCAACCTCTGAAGCGGAAGCCAAGCGGCATATATATGATGTACCCGTATTGAATGTATCGGCAAAGTTGGTCTGTATGCAAACCTTTGCCTTTTTTGACGGCGGCACATTCATTTCTGCCCTGCGGTTTCTGATAGCCTTTATAACAAGCATAATTTTTTCAAACTCGGCTTCATCGGCAGAGAAATTAAACTCATCACTAAACACCGGCCATTCAGTTATCATAAGCGCGTCGCCATTGTGCGGCATTGACTGCCAGATTTCTTCGGTAATAAATGGCATAAAGGGATGCAGCAGCGCCAAGGTATTGGTAAACACATAGGTGAGCACTGCCCTTGCTGTGTTTTTAGCATCGGCATCATCACCGTTTAGCCTTGACTTGCAGATTTCAATATACCAATCGCAGAAAACATCCCAGATAAAGTCGTAAAGCTTTTGAACCGCCATACCAAGTTCAAAGCGTTCAAGATTTTCTGTTACCTCACGAACAAGGGTATTGTATTTGGAGATAATCCACTTATCCTCAAGCGCAAATTTGCTGACATCAGTCGGTAAAACCTCATCGTTTTCAAGATTCATAAGGATAAAGCGTGCGGCATTCCAAATCTTGTTTGCAAAGTTACGGCTTGCTTCAACACGCTCAGGAATGTAACGCATATCATTACCGGGGCTGTTACCTGTAGCAAGTGAGAAACGAAGCGCATCGGCACCGTACTGGGAAATAACCTCAAGCGGATCGACACCGTTACCTAAGGACTTGGACATCTTTCTGCCCTGAGAATCACGGACAAGACCGTGAATAAGAACGGTATCAAAGGGCACCTGACCTGTCTGCTCTAACCCTGAGAACATCATACGCATTACCCAGAACGGAATTATATCATAACCTGTAACCAGTGTATTGGTTGGGTAGTAATGCTTGAGTTCTGCAGTGTCATCCGGCCAACCGAGTGTTGAAAACGGCCAAAGCGCAGAAGAAAACCAAGTGTCAAGGGTATCGGGATCCTGAACTATTTTTTCGCTGCCGCAATGCGCACATTTGTGTGCATCCTCGCGAGAAACGGTAATCTTGCCGCATTCTTCACAGTACCAAGCAGGAATACGGTGTCCCCACCAAAGTTGACGGGATATGCACCAATCGCGGATGTTTTCAAGCCAGTGGAAATAAATTTTTTCAAATCTTGACGGAACAAACTTTGTCTCGCCATCCTTAACAGCCTTTATTGCAGGCTCTGCCAGAGGCTTCATCTTTACAAACCACTGCTTTGAAACACTCGGCTCAACCGTAGTGCCACAGCGATAGCAGGTGCCAACATTATGTGTATGGTCTTCAACCTTAACAAGCGCGCCTGCGGCTTCAAGGTCGGCAACTATTGCCTTTCTCGCCTCATATCTATCCATACCTGCATATTTAGGATAATCGTCAACGATTTTTGCGTCGTCGGTCATCACACATATAACGGGCAGATTATGGCGAAGTCCCACTTCAAAGTCATTGGGGTCATGCGCAGGTGTAATTTTTACTACGCCTGTACCAAAATCCATTTCAACATAATCGTCAGCAACAACGGGTATTTTACGGTGTACAAGCGGAAGTTCCAACTCCTTACCGATAATATCCTTGTATCTTTCATCGTTAGGATTTACAGCAACCGCAGTATCGCCAAGCATTGTTTCGGGACGGGTTGTTGCAAGTTCCAAATAACCGCTGCCATCGGTAAAGGGGTAGCGCAGATGCCAGAAATGGCCTGCCTGTTCCTCATACTCAACCTCGGCATCGGAAATAGAGGTTTTACAGTGCGGACACCAGTTTATTATACGTTCACCGCGGTAAATAAGCCCCTTTTCATACAGGTTTACAAACACCTCGCGAACGGCTTTTGAACAACCCTCATCAAGTGTGAAGCGCTCTCTGTCCCAATCGCAAGAGGAACCCAACTTTTTAAGCTGCTCGATAATTCTTCCGCCGTACTGCTTTTTCCAAGCCCATGCGCGTTCAAGAAATCCGTCACGGCCGATGTCGTCCTTTGTAATGCCCTCCGCCTTCATAGCCTCAACTATCTTGGCTTCGGTGGCAATAGACGCATGGTCGGTACCCGGCAACCACAGGGTATCAAAACCCTGCATTCGCTTAAATCGGATAAGAATATCCTGCAAGGTGTTATCAAGTGCGTGTCCCATATGAAGCTGACCGGTAATGTTTGGGGGCGGAATAACTATTGTATAGGTTTCCTTTCCCTCTTCGCATTTAGCGTGGAAATATTTACCGTCAAGCCACATTTTATAAATTCGGTCCTCGACATCCTTGGGATCGTACTGTTTAGCTAAATCCTTGTTCATTTAATATATCAACTCCAAAAGTGAAAATACTGTGTATAATTTGAAAATATAAGCACATATTAATACTGTCAGCCACGAGCAAGAAGCGTTTGCAGTTCGGGCGGACAGGCCGCCCGAATTGCTTTTTTGCTTTTCGGACGGTTTTTTTATATGTCTAATTGAGCCTGAGTGGCTTTACTTGCAGCAGGCAGAGCACCTGCAGCAGGTAGATTTTTGGTGCGATAACGATGCTCGTTATCAAATGTGCCGCTCTCATAAATTTGTGCGGTGTAAATTCGCTGACCTTTTTTCTGTGTCATTACAGCAATACCGCCGTTATCCTTGGATGCCTTTGCAGGTATGGATGCGGTGTTTACAAGCAGCATACGGTTGTTGGTAGACTTTAAAAGAATATCGCAATCGGTTTTGCAATAAATAATGGTATGCAGATTAAACTTTGCGCAATAGGCCTTGATAAGCTTTTTGCGGTTGGTTTTTGTCTGATATGAACTAAGCGGCACCTTTGCAATTCTGCCGTTATCAAAGACAAAAATTACAAAGCCCGAATAGTCCTTGGTGTCAATTACATAAAGTGAAGATTCGCCATCATCATACCCGAGCTTGCTGGCAACAAAGTCACCAAGCACACTTGCCTTGCTGTCGGCAAAATCTGCCACTCGGCTTTTATAAAGTTGACAGTTTGTGGTAAAGAACAGTAAATCCTTATCACAACTCGATTCTAACACCTGTGTAATGGTGTCGCCCTCTTTAAGTTTTTGCTCACCGCTCATTCTTAGCGACTGGGGCGTAATCTTTTTAAAGTAACCGTCCTTTGTAAAGAACAATGTTACGGGTGAATCGTCAAGCACCTCAGGCTCTTTCAGGTCGTCCTCTTGGGAAGCCGAGATAATCTGTGTTTGACGGTCTTTGCCGTACTTTTTAATTACATTTTGTAGTTCGTCAATAATAATCCGCTTGATTTTTGATTTAGAATCAAGAATTGATTGCATTTCCTCAATCTCTTTTTCAAGCGATTCAATATCTTCAAGGCGCTTTAAAATGTATTCGCGGTTAAGGTGGCGCAGCTTGATTTCAGCCACGTGCTCTGCCTGATCCTCGTCAATGCCAAAGCCAATCATAAGGTTTGGCACAACCTCTTTTTCCTCTGCTGTTTCACGAACGATTTTAATCGCCTTATCTATATCCAGAAGAATTTTTTGCATTCCTTTAAGCAGATGCAGTTTCCTTTTCGCCTTATCAAGTTTAAAGAACACACGGCGGCGGATACACTCACTACGGAATGCCACCCACTCAGAAATAATTTCCTTAACACCCAAAACCTGCGGACTTGATGCGATAAGTATATTAAAATTACAGGAAAAACTATCCTGTAAGGGTGTCATCCTGAAAAGTTTTTTCATTAACTTTTCGTGGTCTGTACCGCGTTTTAAATCGATTGTTATCTGCAGACCGTTAAGGTCGGTTTCGTCACGGATGTCGTTAATTTCGGTTATCTTTTTGGCTTTAACAAGCTCGATTACCTTTTCAATTATCGCCTCGGTAGTGGTGGTTGGGGGTATAGACTTAATGTCGATACAGTTGTTTGACTTATCGTAAATGTAGGTGCCCCTTACCTTGAAACTGCCGCGGCCCGTTTCATAAATCTTTTCCATTTCATCGCGGTTATACAAAAGTTCACCGCCGATGGGAAAGTCAGGTGCTAAAAGTGTGTCTGCAACATTAATATCATTATCCTTAATGTATGCAATCGTGGTTTCGCAAACCTCACGCAGATTAAAGGGACAGATGTTACTTGCCATACCCGCAGCAATACCCATATTTGCATTTACAAGTATTGTCGGGAAGGTTACGGGAAAAAGTATCGGCTCTTTCATAGTTGCATCGTAGTTATCTACAAAATCAACCGTATCCTTGTCAATGTCCGCAAAAAGTTCTGCCGAAATGGGCGATAGTTTTGCCTCGGTATAACGCGCGGCGGCACACTGCATATCGCGTGAATATGCCTTACCGAACGAGCCCTTTGATGCAACAAATGGATGCAGCAGCGCAGCATTACCTTCAGAAAGGCGAACCATAGTATCATAAATTGCGGCATCGCCGTGGGGGTTTAGCTGCATAGTTCTACCCACGATGTTTGCTGATTTTATTGTCGGTCCTGTAAGCAGACCCATATTGTACATAGTATAGAGCAGTTTTCGGTGCGACGGCTTGAATCCGTCAATTTCAGGAATAGCACGGGATACGATAACACTCATAGCATAGGGCATAAAGTTAGACTTGAGTGTTTCGGTTACCGGACTTTCAACCACTGTACCTGCACCTGCAATATACGCATCACTTTTAGGACGCTTGGGTGCTTGTGTTTCTTTTTTCTTTCTTGGAGCCAAAGTAATATCTCCCTCTTTTAAAAATTAGCTAATGTCGGCATCTTCCATATAAAGATAACCGTATTCCGAAATGTAGTCCTTTCTGCCCGCAAGATTATCGCCAAGCAAAAGGTCGAACATATCGCTTGTGCGCTCGGCATCCTCAGGCAGAATTTTTATAAGACGGCGCGTTTCGGGGTTCATTGTCGTAAGATTCATCATATCGGGTTGGTTTTCACCAAGTCCCTTAGAACGCTGCAACGTATACTTTTCGCCCTCTATCTGACTTAGTATATCCGCCTTTTCGTTTTCATCATAAGCAAAATAGGTTTTCGCCTTGGTGTTAATTTCGTAAAGCGGTGTTTCGGCAATAAACACCCTGCCCTCACTGATAAGTGTGGGCATAAGGCGGTAAATCATTGTAAGAATAAGTGTTCTGATATGGAAGCCGTCAACATCGGCATCGGTACAGATTATTATCTTATTCCAACGCAAATTGTTAAGGTCAAAGTTTGAAAGGCCCTTGTTTGCCTTGGATTTAACCTCAACCCCGCAGCCTAAAACCTTAAGCAAATCGGTTATGATTTCGCTTTTAAAAATTTTATCATATTCTGCTTTAAGACAGTTTAATATTTTTCCGCGTACGGGCATAATTGCCTGAAATGCAGCATCGCGCGCAAGTTTACAAGAACCTAAAGCCGAGTCACCCTCAACTATATAAAGTTCACGCTCGCTTACATCTTTGCTGCGGCAATCCACAAATTTTTGCACACGGTCGGCAAGTGTGTTGCCTGTAGCCAAGGTCTTTTTAAGGTTTATTCGTTCCTTTTCGCTACGCTCACGGCTACGCTTATTAATAAGTACCTGCTCGGCAATTTTGTCTGCCTCTGCTTTATTTTCGATAAAGTAAATTTCAAGCTGACGGCGCAGAAAATCGGTCATTGCATCGGCAATAAACTTATTTGTAATTGCCTTTTTGGTCTGGTTTTCGTAGGATGTCACGGTCGAGAAAGAGGAAATTACCAACACAAGACATTCCTCGACATCGGAAAAGGTGATTTTACTCTCGCCGCTTTTGTATTTGTTCGACTGCTTGATATAATTGTCAATTTGATAAACAAATGCATTTCTTACTGCCTTTTCGGGCGCACCGCCGTGTTCAAGCCAACTTGAATTATGGTAATATTCCTTTAGCGTGCGGCGGTTAGAAAAGGTAAGGGATACATTGATTTTTACCTTATATTCAGGCTTGTCCTCACGGTCGCGGCCGCGGCGCTCGGTATTCCAAAACTGAACAGAGGTAAGTCTTTCTTCCCCGACGGTGTTTTCGACATACTCTCTTATACCGTCTTTATAAACAATATCCTGTGTAATAAAACGGGCGCCCTGCTGCTCACGAAATTCAAAAAGAAGACCGTCGTTTACTATTGCCTGACGCTTTAATGTATCAATAAAATAATCGCGCGGAATATTAATATCGGTAAATACTTCAATATCAGGCTTCCAACGGATTTTTGTACCCGTATCTCTGCCTGAATATTCCTGCTTTTCAAGTCCGCCTATATTAAAGCCCTTTTCAAAGTGCAGATTATACTTAAAACCGTCGCGCTTTACTTCAACATCCATATACTCGGATGCAAACTGTGTGGAACAAAGTCCCAAGCCGTTAAGACCAACCGAGTATTCGTAATTCGCGCCGTTGTTGTCATATTTGCCACCGGCATACAGTTCGCAAAAGACAAGTTCCCAGTTAAAGCGCTGCTCTTTTTGGTTAAAATCAACGGGGCAGCCGCGGCCAAAGTCCTGCACTTCGACCGAACCATCGGCATAGCTTGTGACAACTATTTTTTTGCCGTGTCCCTCGCGCGCCTCATCAATAGAGTTTGAGATTATTTCAAAAACAGAATGCTGACAACCGTCAAGTCCGTCAGAGCCGAAAATAACACCCGGACGCTTACGAACCTTATCAGGTCCTTTTAGACTTGTTATACTTTCGTTGCTGTATTCCACCTTAGCCTTAGCCACTTAAATGTACACATCCTCAATAAGAGCAAAATATTAATTCCGCTCAACATTATTATACAGAATATATTATATACTAAATACAGTATGTTCGTCAAGGAAAATTCGCATATAATTCACAATATATTCCAACTGTCAGGACGCTTTAAAAAGCAAAAAGCACCGATTATGCTCGGTGCTTTGTTTTATTTGTTATTTTCAATTGCTTTAAGCTGTCGTATGTCGTTGCCGATAAATTGTTTTGCGGTATATTTTATAAGACGCGACGCAACGCGAGGGGTATACCTTTCCCCTATTTCGCCCATTGAAAGATTTGTGTTTATAATGGTGGGCTTGTGCGAAAGGTCACGCGTATTAATTATGTTATAAAGCAAACTTTGTATGTAGGGGGAAACAAATTCGCCGCCAAGGTCGTCAATAACCAGCAGGTCGCAGGAAATCGCATCGTTATAAGCGGTATCGGTATGTTTAGAAAAATGCTCACTTTCCATCTGAGAAAACAGATTGTATGCCGCACCGTAAATCACGTTAAAACCGCGGTTTAAAAGTTCATAGACAACGCTTAATGTCAGGTGGGTTTTGCCAAGCCCCGTATTGCCCATAAACAGCAGACTCTCACTCTTTTGCGGGTCAAAATTAATCGAATATTCACGGCAAAGTTTAAGGATTGCTGTCATACGCTTGCGCGGATTGCTGTTTTGGTTGTCGCTGTTTGGATAATAGTTTAAATCAAAATTTTCGAAACGGCATACTTCAAGCGGAAGATTTTTTGAAAGTTCATCAAGCATTAATGCCTTTGCCGCGGTATGTATGCAGTCACAAATTTTTCCGTTCACATAACCGGTATCAAGACACTTAGCGCAACCGTGAATCATTGGCATAATGCCTGCCGATTTTAATATTTCATCACGCTCAGCCGAAAGTTTGGTTATGCTGCGCTGTAATTCACTAAGCGTTGCCATATCGCCCGACAGCGCGGTGATGGCGGTTTTAGCGCCAAGCGCTGCTATTTGGCGGCAGATTTCATCAAAACGGGGATTGGTTGCCGAAACCGCCGCTATATCGGCATCATACTGCGCTTTTTTAAGCGTAAGCGCCCTTTGCTGATTTTCAAAAGCCAAACTATAACTTTCTTCACGAGTCATATTTCTGCACCTGCCCCTCAGTCGTCATTATTTAACATTTTTTCAAACAAATCAAGGTCATAGCCTGCGTAACTGTTCTTTACTTTCTTTGCCTTGTTTTCGGTCTGCTTTGCGGTGTTTAGCGCCTGTACATCCTTAGGTGTTTTGCAGCCCATCTTTTGCCAACTTTCAAGAATTTTTGCAATATACGGAATACTAAGCTTAGTCTTTGCATTTACACACGCGTCGTAAGCGAGTTTAAGCATTTCTTCGTTCATATTCCATTTGTTAATCCACAGCTCACAAAGTTCGAGTTCGCGCTCACTGGGGTTTCGCTTTTCGATACCGAAAACACGCTCGACAATGCGCCAACAAAGTTTTTGACTAGCGGCGTTTGAAATCTTTTCTTCCGCCTGTATAACCGTTTCAACACCGTCACTTATCCAGCGAGAAGCTGTTGATTTTATAAAGGAGATATTGCACTTTCCCTCACTTACAGCATACTGCAAAAGCACCAATATTACCGACACATCCATACCGTGATCGTCATACAGTGACAGCAGCAGCGCGCTTTCGTTCTGCTTTAAATTTCTGCCGAATTTAAGTTGCGCTTCACGGAGTAAAAATGCCAGACGGCTATCCTCCATCCCGCGCCGTATTATATCGCTGCGGCTGGGCATTTGTGTAGTTATAACGGTTGGTGTTGCAGCCTTTTCAGGTGCAGACGCGGTATCATCCTTTAATATGCCGTTTTGCGTCCAGAAGATAAGGGCATCCTCAACCTCGGACAAGGGCAGTGACAGCGCGTCAGCGCACATATTTGCATCAATGCCCGATGAAAGATTGCGCATAATATGTAATAAAACCTTAAGCTGATTATGGGTGGCAAGTTTTAAATATTTATCTGCAACCTCACACGGAAGTGTGAACACTGCTGAAAATGCGGATGGATTTACCATATACGACATAAAGACTTGCCCCCTTTTTTATGTTTCTTGGATTATAATTATATCAGTTACCTTTTCTTTTGTAAAGGATAAAAAAACGCTTGCCTTAAAAAGACAAGCGTTTTATGTTGGCGCCTACTTATTTTCCCAGGCAGCTGCCCGCCAAGTATCTTCAGCGCAAGTGAGCTTAACTTCCGTGTTCGGAATGGGAACGGGTGGACCCTCACCGCAATCAACACCAACTTTTTGCGTCGCCGTTTCAAGCGACGAATGATATTATAACCCGTGACCTTTGATTTGTCAACACTTTTTTTAAAAAACTTAAAATATTTTTTCGCACAGCATTTTATAGGCATCAAAAAGCTCTTGCGGGACACCGTATGCGTTGCGGTAGACCTCAATAACAGCGTTTCCGCTGTACCCGACTTCATAAGCCTTTTTTATAAATGCCGAAAAATCGAAATTTCCTTTTGTGGGCAGCATACAGTCATTTTCTTCTGTGCTGTCACTTAAATGAAGATGCTTTATTTTATTACCCAATTTTTCAAGAACATCAAAGGGCGAATATCCGCCGCGTATGCTCTGCTTTACATCAAGACAGAATGCCGCATCATCACCGAGATATTCTGCCATTTGACAAAGCACATCCAAATTTCCCGCTCTGAAATTTACGACATTTTCCTGCAGCAGTACAGCGCCGTTTTCACGCACGGCCTGCGCTATTGCTGCAAACCGCTCGAAATATCCGCGGTTGTCAAGCACATCGTTGGGCTTGCCGCCGTGCATTATGATATAACGGGCGCCAAGCGTTGCTGCAATCTCGGCATACCTTTTGTACTGGTCAAGTCCCTCTGCGTAGCGTCGGTCATAGCCTGAAAACAACATAAAGGATTCGGCAAGTGACATTGTCGGGTGTACAGAGCATACCGATATGCCATAGCAATCCTTAATTTTACACAGTTGCTGTAAAAACGGCTCTGTAAGTTCACAGGCAGCGTTAAAGAATATTTCGGTGACAGGCACACCCTGTCGCGCTATTTCTAAAAAAGCATCCTCGGTATGCATAGGATAAAGGCACGAACTTGAAATTCCAAGCTTCATCAAAATTACTCCTTCGGTGTTACAAACACCGTTTTATTGGTGGTGTAAATTACCATACCCGGCTTAGCGCCTGACGGTTTTTTTACATACTTTACAGGTGTGTAGTCGACAGGCACATTAGAAGACCCTGACGCCTTTGAATTTTCAGCTGCAAGACGAGCCGCAAAAAGCACCGTTTCGTCACTAAGCGGTCTTCCGCCACACATAACAATTACATGTGAACCGTGTATGCTCTTGGTATGAAACCACATATCGTTTTTAGCCGCCATCACGGTGGTAATATAATCGTTTTGCAGATTGTTTTTGCCCACAATTATGCGAAAGCCTTCTATGCTTTGATATTCGTCAAATATGGGCTGCGGCTTTTTTCTTCGTGATTTTATTGCAGCCCTTTTTATAAATTCGCCAAGTGCCAACTCCTCACGTATTTCGGAAATGTCAGCAGATGTTTTGCACCTTTCAATGCTTTCAAAAACCGATTCAAGATAATCAATTTCCCTGCGGTCATTTTCGGTAAGGGCGGTTAGCGACTGTACCGCCGCACAACTTTTTTTGTATTCCTTGAAATACCGTGCAGCGTTTGACGCCGCGTTAAGTGACGGGTCAAGGGGTATTTCCACCTCTGACAAATTTTCATCATAAAAATTCTGCACACGGGCCACCGTACTACCGGTGCTTATCATATGAATATTCGCCTTTATAAGTTCACCGAAAATACGGAGATCCTCACGGTTACGGTTTTGCTCAAGTTCACGAAGACGAGAGGCAAGTCTGCGATTGGCGCGGTTTATAAGATTGCCCACAAGTTTTATAATATCTGCCGATTGTCTGTGTATCCGCTCGGCTGCCTCACGCTCTGAATAAAAAGCATCTAAAAGTTCACTAGCATTCTCAAACTGCTTCTTTGTATAAAGGCTACCGTATTGCGCCACATCAAACCAGCAGTAATCCGCGGGTGTGCCGTCGGCTTTATAAAGTATGGTAAGTTGGGGGTATAAAAGAAAATTTTTTATCTTTTCAAGTTGATTTACAAGATGTGAAGTATCATTAATTTCGGCAATGTGAACATCATCACCGTATGCGGCGATGGCTATCTCACGACAGACAAGCGGTGACAGACCGTCAGCCGACCTTAAAAGTGCCGTCGACAGCATGGTATCACCCATACTAAGCGCCCTCTCGGTAACCGCATCTGTGCCTGATGTCAGCAAATCAAGTTTGTTTTGTGAAGGCGGATATGTGTATACCGCCCCGGGTTGTATAAGACGCTCTGAACGCTCGATATTGCTGCGGTGGACAGCGTCATAAATTTTGCCGTCGTCACCTACAAGCACAATATTGGCGCTGTTACCAATAAGCTCACACACAATTTTTGGGGCAATACGGTCACCCATTTCGTTTGCGGCATCGAATGTAAGCTCTACCACACGCTCAAGACCAATCTGCTTTACCCCCACCAAGCGTGAGGCTGAAAAGATTTTCCTTGCAAGCATACAAAACATCGGCGGAGTTTCGGGGTTTTCGTATTTACAGTCGGTAAACTGTATGCGTGAAGCACCGTTTCTAGCGCTTATAAGCAGTTTTTTTACAAAGCCTTTTTTTCGCAACAAAAGCACCAACTCATCGCGCGACGTCTGGTAAATTTTATCAATATGGCAGTCAATCGCCGATTGCAGTTGCGACACAACAGTATGTAAAAATCCGCCGTCAAATGCCATTTTCTTCCTCCAGAATATTTTTTAGTCTTTCAGCTAACGATTTGTATCTTATACATTCACTATGTTTTGAAGTTACATTTTCAAGTTGCGATATGCACTTGGTTGCTATGCGGTATTGTTTGCTTATATACTCACGCGAGGCATCGGTATCAGGTAAAAGTTTTCCTATTACAGTCTGCAAATCATCAATATCATACGGCTGCCGATTAAACCGCGCCTGCATTACCGAATACACCTTACCGTTTTCGGCCACAGCCTCTTCACGCTCGACAGTAAATCCACCCGCAGCAAGATATTTACGAAGGTCAACCGCCGCGGTCATGGGCTGCAAAATAAGGGTAACGGTATCATCGCGCAAAAAATCGGCGCGGTCAATAATGCCGCTTATCACCTCGCCGCCCATACCTGCGATAATAACGGTATCGGCCATATCCCGCGTAACCTTTTCAAGACCGTCACACAGTAAAAGCTGTACATTATCGACGCCCAGTCTTTTAAGATTATCCTCAGCGTTCTTTAAAGGTTTTTGCTTTATATCGGTTGCAACTATATTTTTACACCTTCCCGAAACAGATAAAAAAGCGGGCAGATAGCCGTGATCCGTTCCCACATCACAAACGCTGCTGCCCGATTTTACAAATCTTGCTATAAGGGAAAGTCTTTCACTTAAATTATGCATTATTTATCGGCAAAGTGCGCATTAAGTTTTTCAACAAGCGCGTCACAGTCGGTAGCGTGAACAACACATGCCTGTTCAATGCTTTCCCCACGGGAAGCAGGGCAGCCAAGACAGTGCATACCTATTTCAAAAAAGTATTTTGCTGCGTCACGGTCCATATCAAGCACATCGCCAATAAGCATATCCTTAGTAATTTTCATAAAATTTACTTCCTCTCTTTTTTATTAGTTTACAGCAATTTAGGGTCAATATTCAAATCCGCTCTTGTGTGGTTGAACAACTTGCGGTTATCAAGCGCCCATACACGATTTGAAAAATCTTTTGGGTTAGCGGCAGATACCGCCTCACGCATCTCATATATGCGCGAATCCATAAGGTCAAGTTCAGATAGAATCTCTGCCTCAATAAACATAGGTCTTACCGCAGCGCCATGTTCGGGCTCACCGTGGTGGGAAAGTATCATATGCTGCAGTAGAACACAGGTCTGATGGTCAATTCCAAGTTTTTTTGAATACTCACCTATTTTTGCAGCGCCCATAGCCAAGTGACCAAGGAGATTGCCCTCCATAGTATATCCCTCTGCAACACCTGCCTCGCCAACCGCATATTCCTCAAGTTTTGAAATATCGTGAAGTATGGCGCCTGCAATCAGAAGTTCACGGTCAATAAAGGGATAAACCGCACACACGCCCTCACACAGTCTTACAATAGAAAGACTGTGCATAAGCAGTCCGCCGCGTACCGCGTGGTGCAATTTATATGCCGCGGGCCAATAAAGCAGACACTGACGGTTATCCTTTAAAATCGTGGTGACCAAAAGTTTCAAGTCGCCGTCAGAAAAACTTTCGGCGATACGCATTAACTCATTATACATATCCTCACACGAGTATGCAGCGGTACGCACCAAATCCTCCATCTTAACATTGTCGGAATCGATGGCAACGCGTATACGCTCAATCCTTAACTGGTCGGCGCCGTTGTACTGTGATATGGTGCCGCGTATTTTAACAATGTCGTTTGTCTTATATTCGCCGTGTTCTGCCGCCAAATAGCGCCACAGCTTTGCATTGATTTCGCCGGTATTGTCGCCCAAGGTGAAATCAAGGTATGTATCACCCTTTGACGATGTCTTTTGCTCAACACTTTTTACAAGGCAGAAGCCGTCAACACGGCCCATATTGTCGACAGGTGTAAAATTCATTCTTTCATCCCTTTACATAATCATTATACACAGTAATTATATAACAAAAACACACTCAATGCAATACCGAGTGTGTTTTTAAAAAGGTCTTATTTTTTATTTGCATCAAAAAATTCAAGTATGCTTTTGTTTTTTGAAATCGCCTTACTAAGCGGAAGACCCAGTCCTACACAAACCACAAGCTCGCCTAACGCTACCCACAGTGCATATAACAAGAAACTGCCCCACGATGCCGCGCCTTCGGTAAAGAAAACAGCGATTTCAAAACCGATAATAACACCGTTTAGCACAACAGGAGCAAGTGCTGATAAAACGGGCAAACCATACCATTTTATATTGCGAAAAGCATAACTGCATACCGCCGCAATTAGCGTTGCCGCTGTGCCAAAAAGCATATCAATTGGATTGTAGGAAAAAATATTTGCAATAAAACAACCGACCGCAAGTCCAGGTATTGCCGCAGATGTAAATACCGGCAATATGGTAAGCGCTTCAGACAGACGGAACTGAATAGGACCGTAAGCCAGATTAAAAAATGCCATCATATATGTAGAACCTGCATAAACAGCGGCTATTAATGCCGCTGTTACTAAAAAACGGGTATGCCTTTTCATCTATTCATCACCTTGAAGTTTTTTATAAAACGCCACCGCCAACGCATCGCACCGCTCATTTTCGGGGTGACCTGCGTGACCTTTAACCCAAACGATAGTTACATCGTGCATATCGAGTAAATCAAGCAGCCGTTGCCATAAATCAGTGTTAAGCGCCGCCTTTTTATCCGCCTTGCGCCAACCGTTGCTCTGCCACGATTTTGCCCAACCGAGATTAACGGCATCGGCAACATATTTTGAATCGGTGACAAGGCGCACTCGGCAGCGTTCCTTTAAAGCGGAAAGTCCCTCTATTGCGGCGGTAAGTTCCATACGGTTATTTGTGGTATCGCGCTCGCCACCCGAAAGTTCCTTTTCGTGACTGCCGTATCGCAGAATAGCACCCCAACCGCCAGGTCCGGGATTTCCCGAACAGGCGCCGTCGGTAAAAATCTCAACATTTCTCATCATAAATACACCTAATATTTTCTAAAACTGCCCACTACTTTACCGAGAACCGACGGCTTTTCGGGGTAAATAGGTGAAAAGTCAGGGTTTTCAGGCATAAATATTATCTGCGAACCCTTTATAAGCAGTCGTTTTACGGTTGCCTCATCACCGTCCATACCGATGATAATATCACCACTGCGGCAGGGCGCATTTTTGTCGGCAATTACAATATCACCGTCTAAAATACCTGCATCCCGCATAGAAAGTCCTACAACCTTCAACGCAAAAAGTCCCTCAGCATCCTTTGTCGGATAGGGTATATAATCCTCAATCTGTTCTACCGCAAGTATAGGCTGACCTGCTGTAATGCGCCCAACCAGTGGCACCATTGATGCATCAAAATCATTTTCAAGACGTATTGCGCGCGAGTAACGCGCATCACGGGTGATATAACCGTATTCCTCAAGTGCATTCAGTATTGCATGAACGGTTGATGTCGACTTGATTCCTGTGGCATCACAAATCTCACGCACTGTGGGAGGAAGACCGCTGTGAAGTTTTTTTACCAGAAAATTATAAACACTTTCCTGTTTTTCAGTAAGGGGGTTTTTAGACATATCTGCACCTCGCCGAACATTTATTCGTCCTTATTATAGCACAGATGTCTTGCGCTTTCAAGATGTCTTTTTAGATTTAACAAATATTTCTTTTACCCCTAAAAGTATCAAAAAACCGCCAAACAACTTTGCAGTCATACCGCTGCCGATTATATCTGTCAAAAACAGCCCTGCAAACACCCCTAAAATACCGCCTATTACCAAAGGCAGTACGGTTTTAAACCTGATTTTACCCTTAAAGGCATAGATTGTAAGCGCAAGTATTGCAATGGGTATAAAGAAAAGCAGATTAATTCCCTGCGCTTCAAATTGCGGTGTGTCCTTAAAGACGGTAAGATAGATTATAAGGACAGCGCCGCCGCCCATTCCCATACCGCCTATTATTCCCGAAAAAAGCCCTGCTAAAAGGGCTGCGATATTCATTTCATCAGCAGGCGTATGCCCGCATAAATCATAAATATACCAAATATCCGCTTAAGCCACACAGGAGAGATTTTTTGCATAATAAGAGTCGCAAGATATGCCCCCAAAAGTCCCGTCGGCATATATACAAGGCTTGACTTTAAACTGACATAGCCCTTTACAAGATAAAGTATTGCCGTGATTACTGTAATTGGCAGTATCACCGCTATTGCGTTGGCATGTGCTTCCTTTTGAGAAAGTCCCCTTTTTTTGAGAATTGGTACCGCAAGCATACCGCCGCCTGCACCGAACATTCCGTTGACTATTCCCACGGCAATACCACCCGCACCTGATATAAGATGCTGCTTTAATTCCTTTTTCAAATAAATCACCAAAAATATTTTATCCCGTATGTGCGTAAAAATTGCTATTGTAATATAATAAATAAGATGATATAATATTTCATATATACGCATTTTAAAGGCGGAGTTGTTTTATGTTCATACAGATTGACGGACTAAAAATAGAATATGAAATATGGGGCGACGGTGAAATTCCCGTTTTACTGCTTCACGGTTGGGGTTCTTCGTTCGATGCCTACCGCGGCATTATATCGGCGCTTAGCGACCGCTGTCGGCTTTATGGTGTAAACTTCCCAGGCTGCGGTAAAAGCGAGACGATGGATACACCGTGGTGTCTTGACGATTACTGCGACTTTGTGCTTAAATTTATGTCAGCAGTAAAAATTGAAAACCCCATAATTATTGGACACTCGCACGGCGGCAGGGTGACGATGAAACTTACCGCCGACGGCAGAGTAAATCCCCCGAAAATCGTGCTGCTTGATGCGGCGGGACTGATACCTAAAAAAAGTTTCAAGCAAAAAATGCGTGCCAGAAACTTTAAAATAATAAAAAATATTCTGACTATGCCCGTGCTTAAAGAACATACCGAAGGCCTCCTTCAAAAAGCGCGTGCACATTATGGCTCTGCCGATTATAATGCAGCTGGTGAAGTGTTGAGAAAAACCTTGGTGTCACTCGTTAACACCGATATCCGTGATATTCTTCCAAACATTAAGTGCCCCTCACTTCTTATCTGGGGCGAAAACGACACGGCAACGCCTTTGGCGGATGCTAAAACCATTGAAAATCTTATCCCCGACGCGGGACTTTGTGTGATAAAGGGCGCAGGGCATTTTTCTTTTTGCGAGCGTCCATACGAAGCACACGCAATTTTGCGTAGTTTTATTAAATAGAGGTGTGGCGGATGCAACATATTATATTTTTAACCCTGATTTTCATTGCCGCTTCAGGCATATTTACACTTTACCGTCAACTTCAGATGCTGCAACAAAACTCTTACTACCCGTCAAGATATTTTAAGTGGGTAAAAAACTCATACGCGGTACAGTGTGCAGTTTATGCAATAGTTTATTGTATACTTTCATTTTGTTTTTTAAATGACAGGGCGGTTTTGTCCCTTGTAATTGCCTTGATTCTTTTTGCTGCAAGAGTAATCCACAGCATACTTACCCATAAAAAGTCAATCAAAAAACTTGTTTTTACAGCACGAATCAAGCGCCTTTTTTCAGCAGCTATTGTGCTTTTAGGCGCTGCTGTAACTGTATACAAAATTATGCCTGACACATTGCTTGGTGAAATTTGTATGATGCTTTGCGTAATGCTGTCTGTAATTTCACCGCTTTTGGTATTTGTGCTTTGGTCACTTACCTATCCTGTCGAAAAGTCGGTATCAAATTGGTATGTGCGTGACGCAAAGAAAATTCTTCGCAATCACAAGGACCTGATAGTAGTAGGTATCACCGGCAGTTACGGTAAGACCACCACAAAGTTTATACTAAACCGTATTCTAAGTGAAAAATTCAACACCGTTTGCACACCTCAAAGCTTTAACACACCAATGGGTGTGGTGCGTACCGTACGCACACTTTTAAAGCCGCAAACACAGGTGTTTGTCTGTGAAATGGGCGCAAAAAATGTCGGCGATATTAAGGAAGTTTGCGACATCGCAAATCCTAGGTACGCAATTATCACTTCTGTTGGTGAGCAGCACCTTGAAACCTTTAAATCGGTCGACAATGTGTTTAAAACAAAATTTGAATTGGCTGATGCCGTTGCCAAAAACGGCGGTGTTACACTGGCTAACCTTGACAGTGCGGGTATTAAAGCACGTGCCGACAGCAGAACAGATGTCATTTATTTCGGTGACGGTACCGATTATTATGCTAAAAATATTAACTACAGTAAAGATGGCTCTAACTTTGACCTGATGCTCAGTGGCAGTCAAATTTCTGTAACCACACGGCTTTTAGGACTGCACAGCGTTGCCGACATTTTGGCGGCGGCGGCTATGGCGCACATATTAGGTGTGTCTGACAACGATATAAAGTTTGCCATCAGCGCGCTGAAACCTACCGAGCACCGATTGGAGCTTAAAAGCTATATCAACGGTTCGCTACTTATTGACGATGCCTACAATTCCAACCCTGAGGGCTGTCTTGAAGCGGTGCGGGTATTAGGCTCGTTTAAGGATAAGCGCCGCGTCATTATCACACCGGGACTTATTGAATTAGGTGCGCGTGAATATGACTGCAACTATGCCTTAGGTCTTGAGGCGGCAAAACACTGTGATATAATAATCCTTGTCGGTAAGGGGCGCTCAAAACCTATGTCTGATGCGATTGCCACAACCGACTTCAATAAAGACAATCTTTATATTGTTAGCAGCTTTAAAGAAGCAACGCAGATATACGCGCCTATAGCCGACCGTGACAGTGTTGTGCTTTTTGAAAATGATTTGCCCGATAATTACTTAAGTTAAAGAGGTTTTGTATATGAAAACAAATATTGCAGTATTTTTCGGTTGCCGCTCGGTTGAGCATGAGGTTTCCATTATTTCAGCCGTTCAGGCAATGCACGCAATAAACCGCGAAAGGTATGATGTAACACCAATTTATGTCGCTAAGGACGGCACAATGTACACAGGTAACAATCTTTTTGAGATTGAAGCCTACCGTGACCTTGATACCCTTTATAAAAATGCAAGTCGTATAGCCTTGATAAAACAGGGCGACGATGTGGTGGTGCATCATCTTGATAAAAAGATGTTTAAGAAAGCGGTTGATGTAAAAATCGACCTTGCCTTCCCCATTGTCCACGGCACCAACTGCGAAGACGGAACACTTTCTGGCTACTTGGAATTTTTAAATCTGCCATACATTGGCTGTGATATCATCTCTGCCGCTGTGGGCATGGATAAGTCAGTATTTAAGGATGTACTCAAATCGGCAGGACTGCCCGTTCTTGATTGCGTATGCTTCCGCGCACGCGAATACAGTCTTAATAAAGAGGCTATCACCGCTAATATCAAGGAAAAAGTCGGTTTTCCGCTTATTGTTAAACCGGTAAATCTTGGCTCTAGTGTGGGCATTTCAAAGGTTAATGACGAATCAGCACTTGACGAGGCAATACGCCTTGGTTTAAGTTTTGCCGACCGCATTCTCGTGGAAAAGGCAATAACCTCACTTCGTGAAATTAACTGTTCCGTTTTAGGCGACGCCGACGACTGTCAGGCATCGGTTTGTGAAGAACCGTTTATGCACGACGAAATTCTGTCGTACGAGGATAAGTATATGGGCGGCGGCAAAAAGCAGCAGGGCGCTTCAAAAGGAATGGCATCCTTAGGCCGTAAGATACCTGCCGATTTAGATACTGAAAAGTCAGACGAAATCCGCGACCTTTCCTGCAAAATATTTAAAGCCATTGGTGCTAGCGGCGTAGTGCGTATTGACTTTCTGCTTGACACCGAAAGCGGCAAGGTTTATGCTAACGAAATTAATACCATACCAGGTTCTCTTGCCTTTTATTTGTGGGAAGCAACCGACCTTAAATACACCGATATGATTGACCGCCTTGTAGAAATCGCTTTCCGCCGTCAAAGAAACCGCGACAATCTTACCTTTACAATTGATACTAATATTTTGTCGGGGGTATCGTTTGGCAGCAAGGGCTCTAAAGGAGCAAAACTGTAATGACATCGCTTTTAATAAAACTATTTGTCAGGGGCGGCGACACGAAAGATAATGCCGTGCGCGCCCGATACGGCACCCTTGGCAGCTTTGTGGGTGTTTTCAGTAACATACTGCTGTGTATTATTAAAATCAGCATCGGTGTGTTGTCGGGCAGTCTTTCGATTATTGCCGACGGTCTTAACAACCTTGCGGATATGGGCTCATCAGTCGTTACAATGATTGGCTTTAAACTTGCAAATAAACCTGCCGACCGTGACCACCCGTTCGGCCATGGAAGAATGGAATATATGTCGGCATTTATTGTATCGTTTTTAATACTTATTGTCGGCTTTGAACTGCTGACAGGCGCTGTAAAAACGCTTATCAGCGGTGACGGCGCCCCAACATTCACCGTTTGGTCTATCGCGGCACTTGTCGTGTCAATAGTAATTAAACTGTGGCTGTTCCTCTTTAACCGTAAAATCGGTAAAACGATTGATTCATCGGCGCTTATTGCCACCGCAAAGGACTGCCTTAATGACTGCATTTCAACCTCTGCGATTTTAGCGGCAGCCTTGATTTCATCGCTTGTTGCACTGCCCTTTAATCTTGACGCGGTAATGGCAATCGGTGTGGCACTGTTTATTCTTTGGTCAGGCTTTAGCTCTGCAAAGGATACATTAGATGAGATTTTGGGCGTTCCGCCCGAGGCACAGCTTATAAAGGATATTGAGGATTCCATTTTAAGCTTTGATGACTTTTTAGGCATACACGACCTTATCGTTCACAACTACGGCCCCGGAAGACAGTTTGCCTCGGTACACGTCGAAGTTCCGCAAAATGTTGATATTGTAAAATGTCACGAAAAGATTGACCTTTGCGAAAAGTATGTCAGCGAAAAACTCGGACTCCATATCGTCATACACATGGACCCTATCGATACCGAAAGTGAAACGGTCGCCCTTGCACGTGCGCGAATGACCGAAATACTTAAAGAAATTGACGAATGTCTATCACTTCATGATTTTCGTATGACACCCGCGGGTGAAACACGCACAAATTTAATATTTGATGTGGTTATTCCCCCCGCCTTTCGTTATACCGCACCGCAGCTTAACTCTATGATATGCAAAAAAGCGCAGGAAGTAGATAAAACCTACACCTGCGTAATAACCTTTGATATTGGTTTTGTGGGATAAAATAAATGCCTTTACTCTGCCCAAGTTGTCCTTATGACAACTTGGGTAGTTTTTGTATGTGTATATATTACCATCTTAACATAAAGAAACCCCTCATGGTAGTTGTTTTAATTCTACCATAAGAGGTTCTCTTTTTCACTTTTGTCCGTTTTTACTGGACTTGTTCACTATTACAAGCCTTTACATATTTTTTGCAATTTCACGTTTAACTTTATCTTGACTGTAAAAATACCACAGTGTTTGGTCAATTTCATATAAAGAAAGTTTTTCAGGCAAGGCATCCTTTAAAGCCAAAAGCATATTGTAAATCTCGCTATATAAACATTTTTCAACCTTTTTGCCTTTCTTTTTAAAAGAATTTATATTAATATTATAACAACCTAAATAATACGGCAAAACATCACAAACAATGCTGTCAATAATTACAAAGTCGAACCTGCCGAATTCATACTCGCAAAGATACGCACATATTTTGCTGATAAGGCTTTTTTCGCGCCTTTTTGCCTTTACAGCTGAAAGGTCAGCTATAAGACTGATATCTCCGCTTTCAAGCTTTTTAATAAAACTTTCTTTATTTTGATATATGTATTCTGCCAATGCATCAACCGACTCTTTCGGGCTTCTGGTATGATTTACTGTTGATATATATCCTATGATTGTGCTTAATTCTTCTACAGTATATTCCAATAAACTTTTACCATTGTCTTTATAATAATTACGGTCTTTTGTATTGTAGTTTATGCTACTGGTAGCAATCTTTGCATTATGCTTGTTTAGTAACACCAAACCATTTTCGTCAAAATCAAAAGTTTTTTCTAATATTGCCATCTTATTCTTCTCCCTTTATATTTTAAAAATTTTTATTTAATGATTTTAAATAGATTCACAAACGCAAGACATAGAACCGTACACTGTCTTGCAATTTTCCCCTTTTCAAATTATTCGGAACGTGTCCAATCATATTCATACCAATTAAAATTTTTTGAAGCTTGTGCATCATTTGAATCAGTATCGTATTTTACTGTAACAGTTTTCGACAATGCTTCTGCCGCATTTTCGGGAATGCCAAGAGAATATTTATATTCTAGTGTCTTATAACCATCACCACGAGTATCATACGCATAATAAAAAGAAAATTTTTCACCATTAGTAGTCCAATTTTTACTATTTTCAAATGTTGCTGCAGTTAAACCAGACTGATAGAAAGCGTATTGTCCTATATAGTTAACTGTAGCGGGAATACATATTTCCGTGAGTCTTGTGCATCTATTAAACGCATATTTACCTATACTTTCAAGACTATCCGATACATCTACGTTAAATAACATATCGCAATATGCGAAGGCAGCAGATCCGATTTTTGTAACGCTATTGGGTAAATCAATCTTTGTGAGTAATGTACAACCAGAAAATGCGTTATTGCCAATCGTTGTTACTCCCTCAGGTATTACAACACCTGTTAACACCTCTAAATTTGAAAAACCATTTTCTAATACCTGTGTTACCGGTATATCATTATAAGTCTCAGGAATTACAATTGAGGAAGCACTTGATGCTGACGAACTAGCTTTCACACCATAAGTTGCATCATCAAGTAATACATACTCAAGCAAAGTTTCTTGATTTTGATTATTTAAAATCCCGCTTAAATCATGCGTTTCGGTTGTTCCATCAGTATAATAGATTATAAAGTTTGTATCTTCAATCTTGGTTTCTATAATACCGCGACCTGTGTCGCCCTTATCACCCTTATCACCTTTATCACCTTTATCACCTTTATCGCCCTTGTCGCCCTTATCACCTTTTATATATGCAAGCTGGGTGGCGGTGGTTTCATCAGTTTTTCTAAGGTAGATATAGCCGTCTTCCTCATATACCTCTGCAATGCCTACGCCGTCTTCACCCTTAATGTTGCCAAGGGTGATATAATCGTCAGAATTGGTATATTTAATCATTAATATGCCGTCTTCTATTTTAACAGAGTCGATACCAACACCGTCGACACCATCCTTACCATCTTGACCATCAGCACCTTTAATATTGCCAAGGTTAATAACGGTTGTATCGGAAAGGGTAATTACAAGTTCATCGTTGGTGATTTCAACTTTGGAGACACCTGTACCAGTATCGCCCTTGATACCTTGCTCACCCTTGTCACCCTTATCACCTTTGGCACCAGTTTCACCCTTTTCGCCTTGAATACCCTGAATGCCTTGCTGACCTTGGGCTCCTTTAAGGGAAGCCAACCATTCTTCTTCGGTGCCGTCAAAACCATTCTTCTTGGCGATGTCGTAAGCAGAGTCACCACTCGTACCGTTGACACCTGCTGCCGCAATACCAGTATCTTTTTCACCGATTTGCCAATTGCCATTGTCGTTGATATGAGGGGTAATACCGTTGGTACCATTTGTACCGTTAGTGCCATTAGTTCCCGCTGCGGCGATACCCGTATCCTTATCGCCAATCTGCCAGTTACCATTGTCATTGATATACGGGGTAAGACCGTTCGCACCAGTAGCACCTGTTTCACCCTTATCACCCTTGGCACCAGTATCGCCCTTGTCGCCTTTGTCTCCCTTTTCACCTTGTAGACCCTGTGCACCTTGGGGACCGATGATTTTGCCGAGATTTACAGGTTCACCCTCGGTATAGGTGATAACCAGTTCGCCATCGGCATTGATATCAATAGAAGCAACACCTACACCATCAGCACCAGTGTCACCTTTGTCACCTTTAAGACCTTGCTCACCCTGTGCACCGGTAGCACCTGTGGCGCCGGTGTCACCCTTGTCGCCTTTATCACCCTTGGCACCTACAACTTTACCAAGATTAATAACATCATCACTATCGGTATATTTAATTATAAGTTCGCCGTATTCGTTGATAGTGGTAGAAACAATGCCGTTACCGGTTTCACCCTTTTCACCTTGGATACCCTGAATGCCTTGCTCACCCTGTGCACCAGTTTCGCCTTTGTCACCCTTTTCACCCTTGATGTTACCAAGGTCAAGAGTTGTTCCAGTGGTAAGGGTTATTTTAAGGTTGCCGTTATCTATAACGATGGTCTCGATACCTGTACCGTCTTCGCCATCTTGACCAGCGGCACCAGTGTCACCCTTTTCGCCTTGGATACCCTGAATGCCTTGTTCACCTTGAGCACCAGTATCGCCTTTGTCGCCTTTTTCTCCCTTTTCGCCTTGGATACACTAACACCATCCTTACCATCTTGACCAGCGGCACCAGTTTCGCCCTTGTCACCTTTGTCGCCCTTGGCACCGATTACATTACCAAGTTCGTCTCGCTGACCGTTAGAAAAATAAACAACTAAATTGCCGTCAGAATTAATCTCGGCACCGGTTACACTTACACCATCTTGACCGTCAGCACCTGTTTCGCCTTGGATGCCCTGAATGCCTTGTTCACCCTGTGCACCAGTAGCACCAGTGTCGCCTTTATCACCCTTGGCACCTACAACGACACCAAGATTTGCGGTTTGACCGTTTGTATATGTAATAACAAGTTCGCCATCTGCACTGATAACGGAAGAGGAAACACCAATTCCGTCATTGCCGTTCATACCGACAACTTTATCGAGGTTGACAGTTTTGCCGTCAGAGAAAGACAGAACAAGTTGACCGTCAGCATTGACATTTGCCGCAGTGATACCTACGCCATCTTTTCCGTCAGTACCATTTGTACCGTCTTTGCCATCGGCTCCATCCTTACCATCAGCACCATCTTTACCGTCGGCGCCGTCCTTGCCGTTAAGACCGTCGGCAACACCGAGATTTAATACTGTACCATCAGTAAGAGTAATAAGCAATTCGTTACCGTCAGAGAAAGCGGCAGTCTTGATGCCTACACCGTCTTTACCTGCGGTTGCTTTCAAAGAAGAAGTCCAGTCGGACTCACCGCCCGAATATCCGTTATCTACCGCGATTTCATAGGCGGACTTGCCCTCAAGTGAGCCTAACCACTCCTGCACGGTGCCCTCATATCCGTATTGCACCGCCAATTCATAAGCAGATAAGCCATTTTCTATTGTTGTAGAAGCGGGGATATTTGCTTTGTTAACAACTATTGATGTTCCAATAGACATCCCTATAATAAGGGCACTAACAACAATTACCGCTAGTATTTTCTTTAAAATTCCTTTTTTCATATTTTTGCCTCCTAAAATAAAAATCCCTCAATCATTGTTGAACGCTGTTCACCAATATTGTTGCTATTTTAACATACAATAAAAGAAATGTAAATAGTATTCAACAAAAAAATGAGGGGTTTTTTATGTTTAAAATTAAAGCCGCTGACGGCACGAACAATCTGACAGGAAAAAAGATTGCCGAAATTCGAAAAACAAAGAAACTTTCACAGCGAAAATTAGCAACCAAGATGCAGTTGCTGGGGTTTGATGTAGACCATTATTTCATCCGTCGGGTCGAAAACGGTGAGAGGTTTGTGACCGACATTGATTTGGTAATCTTTTCAAAGGCTTTGGAAGTCCCTATTTCCGAAATACTATCAGCGGAGAATGCGGAATTGTAAAAACACAATATTTCCCCCATTCCTTATAGCATTATAGTAAATATTTTCCATAAAGTCTTATGCTGACAGCATAGTTGAAAAATTTTGTCGAATATGGTATGCTGATTGCATATCACACTTAAAGGATTAGCGTGTTATGAAAAAGGATACTTCAAAAATTGTAGAGGAATTGGGGCTTTGCGACGATTTTAATACTTTTTACAACGAAAACCGTGATTATATGATAAAGGACTCTTTGTCAGAAATGCTTAAAACCTTTATTAAAGACAAAGGGCTTAAAAAATCACAAGTTATTAAAAATGCCGAACTTTCTGAGGTTTATGCATATCAAATCTTTTCGGGGCTCAGGGTGCCTGAACGCAAAAAGCTTTTGTGTATTGCAGTTGGTATGTCCTTAAATCTTGACGAAGTGCAGACATTGCTTAAATGCGCAGGGTACTCTCCGCTTTATGTGAAGTTGCCCTTTGACAGCATTGTTTTATACGGTGTGTGCAAAAAATTATCTGTCGTAGAAATTAACGAACTGCTTTTTGAATACGGTTTGGAAACCTTGGGGTAGTAAAAATGAAGAAATGTCCGTTCTGTAATGCTGATATTGAGGATAGCGCGCGTTTTTGCCTTTATTGTATGACCTCGTTTGAGGAAAAGCAAATTATCGAAAGTCCAAAAGAAAATAACAAACGGTGGCTGATTTTCATTGCCGCCGTTTTGGTATTTGCCCTTATTGTTTTAAGCATATTTCTCCTTGCACCAAAAAACAAGGTTGATAATAATTCAAGTTTACCGATTTTACAAAACGATATTATTTTGGATAAAGATTCATCTGATAAAATTATATTATCGGGAGAAACAAACAGTAAAAATAACAATTCAAAAAATAACGAGCAAAACAACGCCGCAACTCACGAATCAAATGGTTCTTCGGACAATACAAATAATCATAGTGGCACTGATTTAAAAGAAAATTCAAATAACGACGGCTCATCCTATTCATCTTCATCATCTTACTCTTCTCAACCATCTTCAACACCATCGCAAGAAGACGACAATGACGACGAAAGCTCCACCCACCAAGGAAGCAGCGAAACAACGCCCGTTAAAACCGAAGCTGTATATATTTACCGCGATGCCATAGCCGCAGACTGCTATACCGAAGGCAATATTCCCGCAATGTATGCTCCCACGCAACTGATTGAAGATGTTATTGTGATAACTGGGGTTAGTGTAGCCGCATCAGACGGAACATACACAATTCCCGAAACAATCAACGGCAAAAAAGTGGGCGCTGTTATGCAGTCGGCATTTTGTGATTCTGCTATAAGCAGTACCGTTAAAAAGGTAGTAATACCGTCTACGGTGAAAACCATTTGGCAAAATGCCTTTTCAAGTTGTTATAATTTAACCGATGTTTATTTACAAGGCAAAATAATAAACATATTTGAAACGGCCTTTGCGGACACCTCTAAACGCACAGGGACCCTGACTATACACTGTTCTCGCGACTGTAAAACCTTTGGGTATTATTATTACAGAAACATAGTGGCAAATTACTCAGCGCAATATAAAGAATGGAACGGTTAAACTTATGACAAGAGAACAATATTTAACCGAGCTTTTTGACGCCTATTCATTGGTGTCAGTTTTAAGCGATAAAAACAAATGTAAGGTCTTAAGACTTCGTAACAAATCCTTGCAAAAGGATATTGTATTACGCAGTTTTCCAAAAGTGATTACTGCATACGAAGAACTTTATAATATAAAATGTGATAATCTGCCTATTATTTATGACACCATATCCCTTGATGACGGTCAGATCGTATTAGAGGAATTTATTGAGGGTATTACCGTCGCAGAGGTTATGGAAAGCGGAAAATATCATTATTTTGGCGCACGAAAAATTTTAAAATCTGTTTGCAATGCGTTGACCGTTTTGCATCAGCGAAATTTAGTCCACCGTGATATAAAACCTGAAAATGTAATGATTGATAAAAGCGGCAAGGTAGTTTTAATCGATTTTAATGCCTCTCGAAAAATTTCAACTGCAAGTAAGGACACAGTTGTTATGGGTACCGTGGGCTATGCTTCACCCGAGCAATTAGGTGTTTCTCAAAGCGATGCCAGAACAGATATCTATGCCGCAGGTGTTCTGTTTAATGTTATGATTACGGGCAAACATCCAAGCGAAAAATTAGCAAAAGGAAAAGTCGGTAGAATTGTCCGCAAATGTACGAGCGTAAATCCCGACGAGCGCTATCAATCGGCAGAAAAACTTGCAAACGCGTTATAAAAGCGAAGTTAGCCTAATGTTTAAATATTATTTACCGTAGGGTGAAATTCAAAAAGCCTCTGCTTGAAAGCAGAGGCTTTTGTTTTAAAAGTTTTAATCAAGTCCGATATATGCTGCGGGGTTGACCTTTCTGCCGTTTACCGCAACTTCAATATGCAGGTGGTTACCTGTCGACTGACCGGTGGTACCGACAAGCGCTATCACCTGACCTGCCGATACGGTGTCGCCCGCTGAGCAACAAAGGCGACTTGCGTGTGCATAACGGGTTGTAATGCCGTTTCCGTGGTCAATAACCACGCTGTAACCGTAAGCACCGTCCCAACCAGACTGGACTACCGTGCCGCCCGCTACCGCAAAAATTGAAGTGCCGCTTGGCGCACGAAGATCCATTCCCTTATGATTTCTGCCGTCACCGTAGTAAGCACTAACCTGCCAACTGCCTGCGGGGAGCGGGAATATAAATCCTGCGCTGTGTGCTGCCGCCTTTTGTTTAGCAGAGGACACACTTGGTGCAGTACCTACAACCACAACCTCATTAACGGGGTTTGTTATAACTTCAGTCGCAACATCGGTGCGCGACTGCTCAACACCGTTTACCAAAACTACATCCTGTGTAACACGGTTTACACCCGAAACACCCTTAACGGTAACCGACTTGTAGCCGACAACCTTTTCATCGTTTTTTTCGACAGTGCTGTCGTACGGAACAATAACATCTGTTGTTTGCTGCGCCTTTGTTATAACGGTGAGTGCAGAAACGGTTTCCTCTAAAGAATCAACGCTCTGGATATCACGTGCCATATGAATACCCGTTTCTATTGTTACATCCTCTGCAAACTCACAGGTGCAGGATATACCGTCAACAGCAAAGCGGTTAAGATATTCATCAAGATAAAGTTCAAGTTCTGCCTCGTCAACACAGGCAACATATCGGCCGTCAACAACAAGACTTGCAGCAGCAACAATTTCATCGGTGTTTTCAATTATTGCATCAGCAACCTGCTGCTCTGTATCAATATCCTCATTAAGTATAATCGCAGTGTTAAACTGGGGCTCAGAAACTGCATCCTCAACCTCTGACGCGTTTGCGTCAACAAGGTCAACCACCATCTGCAGTGCACGGTTAAACTGCTGCTTACTTGCAACAGTGGCAATAACCTTATCATTATAATTTACCTTGTATGCAATACGCACACCTGTAAAGGTAAGACTTGCGAATATAGCGATTACTGCAACCAATGCAAATACAGATTTGTTTATTGCTTTTTTACTATTATATAATTTATGAGCGCCAAGCTTTACGGTATCACATATAAGTGACCATACATCATTAAAAATAGCGCACATCTCCTTCCAAAAAAGTTACAAGTTTGTAACAACTACCTATATTATTATAATAAAAAGTTACAAAATTGCAACCTTTTTTTGAAAAAAACTAAAAATTTTTTCATCCCGAAACATACAAACCCCCGAAAAAAGCCTTAATAAAGCCTTTTTTCGAGGGTTTATAATTTAAAAATTTTTAAAACATTGATATTTGATTTGTATCGGGCAGGTCAGAAAGTGCGCCTAAATCTGTAAGATTTTGTATAATTGTCTTTGAAACACCCGCTTCAATGGCAAAATCTTCACGCGAAACAAAGTTGCCCTTTTGTGCCGCTTCATATATAGAGTATGCCGCCTTTTCGCCAACACCTGACAAAGCGCCAAAGGGTAGACGCATTTTTCCGTCCTCAGGCAGATATTTCATTGCGTGTGAATGGTGTATATCTATAGGCAGTATCTCAATGCCGCGCGACATCATCTCATTAAATATAAGCAGATTATCGTAAACATCAAGTTCTTTTTTTGTAGCCTCTTTACCCTTTGCGCGAATTTCTGCCATAGCGGCCTTAACGGCGGCATGTCCCTTGATTATTGTAGGAACATCGACATCCTCAGGACGCGCGGTGAAGTATGCACAGTAAAATTCAAGCGGACGGTAAACCTTGTACCAACCAAGTTTGATTGCTGAAATTACATAGGCTGCCGCGTGGGCTTTAGGGAACATATATTTTATCTTATAACAAGAGCCGATATACCATTCGGGAACACCGACGGCACGCATATCGTCTTCCATTTTGCCCCATTCTTCTTTAGAAACCTTACCCTTGGCAACAAGTCCCTTACGCACCGTTTCTGTAATATTGAATGCACGGCTTTCATCCATACCCTGATGTATAAGATAAACCATAATATTGTCACGGGTACCGATTACCTCAGAAATGGTGCAGGTACCCTCATCAATCAGGTCCTTGGCGTTGCCGAGATACACATCCGTGCCGTGCGAAAGTCCCGAAATCTGCAACAGGTCGGAAAAGTTTTTCGGCTTACAGTCAACCAACATTCCGCGAACAAAGGATGTACCAAATTCGGGCAGACAGAATGTACCCGTTTTAGACTCAATTTCCTCAGGCGTTACACCCAACGCATCGGTGGAAGTAAACAAACTATACACCTTGGGGTCACTCATTGAAACATCGTTTACGCCTATTCCGCTGTACTGCTCAAGATATTTATATGTAGTAGGCACCACATGGCCGAGTTCATCAAGTTTGAGTATAGTATCATGAATCGAATGGAAGTCAAAATGTGTTGTAATAATGTCCGAATTAACATCATCTGCGGGGTGCTGCACAGGACAGAAATCATATATTGTCTTATCGCGGGGAACAATAATCATACCTGCCGGATGTTGACCTGTGGTGGTCTTTACCTTTGCGCGTTCAACAAGCCCTGCCAGACGGTTAAGTTCCGGCTGAGAAAGTGTTATATTCATCTTTTCGGCATACGCCTTTGCAAAGCCAAACGCTGTCTTTTCGGCTATGGTAGAAATTGTACCTGCCTTGTAAACGTTTTCGGCGCCGAAAAGGGATTTTGTATATTCCTGCACCTGATTTTGCACTTCGTCCGCAAAATTAAGGTCGATATCAGGCACCTTGTCACCCTTAAAGCCCAAGAAGGTTTCAAACGGAATATCGTGTCCGTTACGGTCAAGCGGCATTCCACAGTTAGGACAGTTCTTTTCGGGAAGGTCAAAACCTGAGCCGACAGAGCCGTCAGTAAAAAATTCACTGTACTGACAGCCCTTGCATACATAGTGCGGCGCCAGCGGATTTACCTCAGATATTCCCGCCATTGTAGCAACAAAGGATGAGCCTACCGAGCCACGAGAGCCGACAAGATATCCATTCTCCTCACTGTATGCAACGAGTTTTTGAGCGGATATATACATTATAGAAAATCCGTTGTTAATAATGGAGTCAAGTTCTTTATTTAGGCGCTTTTCAACAATCTCGGGTACGGGGTCGCCGTAAATTCTGCGCGCATTGTTCCAGCAAATCTCATGCAGAAGCTCGTCCGAGCCCTCGATAACGGGGGGATAGTTGCCCTTTGGTACGGGGATAACCTCGTCAGATATCATATCAGCAATCTTGTTTGGGTTATCGATTACAAACTCGGTTGCGCGTTCACCGAAGTAACTAAAGTCTTCAAGCATTTCTTCGGTGGTTTTAAGGTACAGCGGAGCCTGATTTTCAATATCGTCAAAGCCCTGTCCCGCCATAACAATCTGGCGGATAATGCCGTCTTCTTTTTTAAGAAAGTGTACGTCGCCCGTAGCAACAACAGGAAGTCCAAGTCTGTCGGCAATTTCGACCACTTTACGATTAAAGTCCTTTATAACCTCAAGGCTGGTAACATTTTTAAAACGGTTGGGAGTGACATTGCCTTTTTTATCAACCTTGTCAGGCTTTTGGCTGTCACGCACCATAAATTCGTTATTTCCAAGCGGCTGAATTTCAAGATAGTCGTAGTATGAGGCAATATCAAGCAGCTCGTCATCACTTTTTCCGTCAACTATTGCCTTATATAATTCACCCAATTCACAGGCAGAACCGATAATCAATCCTTCACGATGTGTATCAAGGATTGAACGCAAAATCACAGGTCTGCCATAAAAATGGTTAAGATGTGAGTCAGAAACCAACTTATAAAGATTTTTAAGTCCAACAAGATTCTTAACCAGAATTATCTGATGATTGCGCAGTTTGCCAATCTCCTTTGCGCTAAGTTTGCTTATATCGTGCTTAGTATCATCAATATAATAGCCCTCAACACCGTAGATTGCCTTAAACTCACCGCCGCCCTTGCGTATTTTTGAAACGGCTTCTGCCACAGCAGGATATGCTTGCACAACACCGTGGTCGGTAATAGCAACTGCTTTGTGTCCCCATTTAAATGCACGGTTGATAATATCTCCCGCACTTGCAACCGCGTCCTTTGCCGACATATTTGTATGGCAGTGCAACTCCACACGCTTAACACCGTCATAGTTATCGGTTTCCTCATACTTTTTAACGGTAGCAAGAGATTTTACCTCAACCACAAAATCACGAGTCCATGTATCAAAGCTGTATTCGCCGTTTACAACAACACAGGCGCCGTCCTTAAGCGGTGAAATAGTGCATATAAATTCATCGGCTGCGGCTTCCATATTCTTTGTGTACTTTGGGTCAAAAAATTTTGTCAGTGTAGCGCTTAAAGAGTTTGTACCGTCACTGAAGCAGAACTTTGCCTTGACCATTTTGCCGCCGCGTTTTGTGTCAATTTTACGCACCTCTGTGCCGAAAACCTCACCCCAAGCGGCTATTGAAACAACATCTGTATCACTAAGCGGGGTTGAAATATCACAAATTCGCTGAATATCAGTGTTAACTTTGCGGCCGTAAAAGAGTTCTGCACTTTCAAGGTAAACTGGTAGCGAATCTTTTGGTTTGTAATCGTATTTAACCTCTGCCTTTTTCGGCTTGTCCGCTTTAGTATGGGACACAGGTGCCGCAGATGAGGTCGGTGGCGGCAGTTTGATTTCCACATCACTTAACTGACCGTCAAAGGTAACGGTTGCATCTGCACCAAAACGCTGCTTTACAATTGTCTTAAATTCATTTTCAAAATTTGCTGCGACGATGCTTTCATATCCGCCGTATTTTAGTGTGATTGTCACATCCCAATTATTAACCGCATACTCGGCAGAATTAAAATAGCCGTTCAGCATTATATTTTTTACGCGCATTTCATCGACTATGTCGGCTACCGAAAGCACACAAAAACTTTCGGGCAGAAAATGAAAGTTGCAGTTTACGCTTTCAAGTTTAAGCGCCGTCTTAATTTTATCGCGAAGACGGTTTACCGTCTTTGTATCAACATAGTCTTTGCAGGTTATATGTAAAACGAGTGCGCGGTTTTCATTATCTAATTCGGTTGCAGTGATAGCAGCGTCTTTAAATGGTTGCAGCTCGTCTGCCGTTAAATATGCGCCGAAAAGCGCTTCAAAAGAGTACATTTTCATCCTCACATCTTTTTAATTTCATCTTCTAAAACATCAAGCAGTTTGTCCTGCGGAATTTTGTTGTGGATAATTTTGCCGTTTTTAAAAATAATTCCGCAATCCTTGCCACCCGCAATGCCTATATCAGCAGCGGCGGCTTCACCCGGACCGTTTACAACACAGCCCATAATGGCGACGGTTATGTCCTTTTCTATATTCTCAAATCTTTCTTCGGCGGCCTTTGCAATGCCTATAAGGTCGATTTCTGTTCTTCCGCAGGTGGGACATGAAACAAATTTAATGCCGCCGTTTCGCAAACTAAGGGCTTTTAGCAGTTTTTTTGCCGCCTCAACCTCGCGTACCGGCTCATCGGTAAGGGAGATACGAATTGTGTCACCGATGCCACGAAGCAGTAATCCGCCGATACCCGCCGCCGATTTTATAACACCCATTCCTTCGGTACCTGCCTCTGTAACGCCAAGGTGCAACGGATACGGGCATTTTTCTGTCGCAAGTACATACGCATCGTACATACGCTTTGTATCAGAGGATTTAAGTGACAGCACAATATTATTAAAGTCGCACTTTTCAAGAAGTTTTATGTGATAAAATCCGCTCTCAACCATAGCCTGCGGCGTGGCAGCCCCGTGACGCGCCAGAATTTCCTTTTCCAAAGAGCCAGAATTCACACCTATTCTTATAGGTATGTTTTTCTGCATACAAGCACGGGCAACCTCACGCACACGGGATTCGTCGCCGATATTACCCGGATTTATTCGTACCTTATCAACACCTGCATTAATACTTTCGATTGCAAGGCGCCAGTCAAAATGTATATCGGCAACAAGTGGTATTTGAACAGCGTTCTTTATTGCTTCAACCGTCTTAAGTGTTTGCATATCGGGAACCGAAACGCGTACAATATCACAGCCGGCTTGTTGCAACTGCAAAGCCTGACGCACATTGCCTTCGACATCGTGGGCAGGAACATTAAGCATTGACTGCACACTGACGGGCGCACCGCCGCCCAGCAATACATCGCCTACCGCAAGTTGTTTTGTTGTAGCGTTCGTATACATAGCGTATCCCTTTCTTGCTTAAAATAGCGAAATAATATCTTTAAGGGTAATGAGCAGCATAAGTCCCAGAAGCAGCGCAAAACCGACGGCATGAACCACCGATTCATACTTTGCAGGGACAGGCTTTCTAAAAATCATTTCAAAAAGAATAAACAATAATCTGCCGCCGTCAAGGGCAGGTACAGGCAGAAGATTAAACATGCCCAGATTGATGGTTATCAATGCCATTATTGGCAGAATTGAAGTAAGGCTTTGTTTCGCGGCTGTACCGATTGCCACCGTTACACCTACAGGGCCCGACATGGCGCTGATTCCGTATCTGCCGCTTATCAGGTCGATGAGTGAACGCCAGACTACTGCGCTGTAGGATATTGCGGTGTTAACCGTCTGCGATACAAAATTTTTAAAGGTCTTTTCCCTGCCGTAGACCGAAAAGTCAACCGTCAGGTATGAAATGCCGTCGATTTCCTCGGTAGCAAATTCTACATCGCGAAGCTCCACCTTTTCACCGTCGCGCACAACGGTCATATCAATTTTACCGTCGTCGATATTGGTAAAGGCATAGCTTAAATCGTAGGTGGTGAAAATTTTTCTTCCGTCAACCTCAACAATCTTATCGTTTATTTCAAGTCCGTGCTGTGCACTGACAGCGCCCTCGTTAAATTCTGCCACAACAGTGGTGGTAAAGCGTTGCTGAGGTATTAGTATTATTGCAACTATTATAAGCCCTAAAATAAGATTGAACACAGCACCCATAACAACGATTATAAAGCGGCGCCATGCCGCTTTATTACAGAATGCGCGCTCATCGGCACTTGCCTCATCCTCACCCTCCATAGCGCAGTAACCGCCAAGAGGTATAAGATTAAACGCATAGGTGGTCTCACCAAGTTTTTTCTTAAAAAGCTTAGGACCAAAGCCCACCGCGAATTCGTTAACCCGCACACACATAAGCTTTGCGGCAGAAAAATGACCGAATTCGTGTATTACAATAAGCACTAAAAACAGTAATATCGCAACCAGATACGGCCAGATATTATTTAAAAAGTTAAGTATTGCAGATATAATAATCACTACCTAAAAAATTATTTAACTGCAGCCCTTACAGCAGCACGCGCGGCAGCATCCGCCTCAAAAATATCACTAACTGTGAAGTTTGCGATGTTATCACAAGAAAGCATTGCCTTTTCGTTAAGGTCTGCAATTTGTAAAAATTTAATCTTGCCCTCAAGAAACAAACGAACCGATTCCTCATTAGCGCCGTTTATAGCCGTGGGGTAAAGTCCGCCGCGGTTTATTGCATCAATACAAAGCGGCAGCAATCTGAATGTGTCTGTATCCGGCTTAGTAAAGGTCAGTGTGCCTATGTCAAAAAGGTTTAAGTGTTCAAAGGCTACTCCACGCTGCGGATAGGTAAGCGCGTACTGTATCGGCACCTTCATATCAGGGGTGCCAAGTTGCGCTATTACCGCGCCGTCTGAAAGCTCCACCGCCGAATGAAGTATACTCTGACGGTGTACAAGCACCTCTATCTGTGACGGCTTTACACCGAACAGATGCACCGCCTCAATAACCTCAAGTCCCTTGTTCATAAGCGTTGCGCTGTCAATGGTGATTTTCGCGCCCATTGACCAATTTGGATGGTTAAGCGCCTGTTTTACCGTTACATTCTGAAGTTCTGACACACTCTTATCATAAAACGGGCCGCCCGATGCCGTAAGCAGAATTTTTTTAAGGCTTCCCTCAGGTGCGCCCTGAAGCGACTGAAATATCGCCGAATGCTCACTGTCAACAGGTAGGATTTTAACACCCTTTTCACGCGCTTTGCGGTTTACGATTTCGCCGCCCGTTACAAGCGTTTCCTTATTTGCAAGGGCGATGGTTTTCCCTGCCTCTATCGCGGCAAGTGTAGGACGAAGCCCCGCGATGCCCACAATAGCATTAAGCACTATGTCACCCGTCTCCTGTGCGGCGGCACACACACCCTCCACACCCGACAGTACGCGTATGTCGGTGTCGGCAAGTCGTATTTTCAGTTCTCTTGCTGCGGTCTCATCAAAAAGGGCTACCGTTTTGGGACGAAATTCACGCGCCTGTTTTTCTAAAAATTCGGCATTGCTGCCGGCTGCAAGGGCAGTGACCTTATATCCGCCGCCGCGCACAATACAAAGCGCTTGTGTGCCAATTGAACCGGTAGAGCCCAAAATAATAAGTTCTTTCATTAAAGGACACCCAACATAACCAGACAGTAAACGGCAGGTGCAATAAACAACAGACTGTCAACACGGTCAAGAATTCCGCCATGTCCTGGAATAAGGCTGCCGTAATCCTTGATTTCGGCCTTGCGCTTGATAATCGATGCAAAAAGGTCACCAAGCATACCCGCAACACACAAGGGTATTGTCAGCGCAAGGGTAACAAGCAGTCGGTCAAACTTACCGAAGCACAAAACGATTATTACGCTTACTAAGACAGCGGACAAAATGCCGCCAATTGCGCCCTCAACAGTTTTGTTTGGGCTGATAGCAGGACACAGCTTGCGGCGTCCTAAAGACACGCCGACAAAATATGCACCCATATCACAAACGCAGGCAAAGTTCAACATCAGCAATAAATAGTATATTCCGTCAGCCGTGTTAATAATACTTCCCAGTGTTGAAAATGCAAATGCATAAAGCAGCGGTGCTGCCACCAAGACTGCGATTTTAGAAAGGTCGAATTCTTCCTGCTTTATAAGTATTATCACCGTACAGGCGATAACATAAACAAGAGTTATTATTATTGACAGCAGCGGTACGGTGCAAACGGTCTCAAAATCGACTTCAATAGCAGACTGCTGTACACTTGCCATTGAATAAAGCCCCTGCGACCACTGACTGAAAATAAAAATCATTGAAGCCGTATACACAGCCGACAAAATTTTACACAAACGATTTTGGATTTTAGCGGCATTTGTCACAAGTTCACTTACACCAAGTCCTGCAACAACAGCCAAAAACGTGGTGATTATAAGCGGCTCAACAAGCAAACCTAAAGTCAATACTGCGGCAACAGCCACCGCCATTATGATTCCCGATATTATTCGTGTTTTCATTATTTTCACTCCTATACTCCGCCGAATCTGCGGTTGCGGCGATTAAAATCATCAATAGCCCTATCCAAATCCTTAGTGGAAAAGTCAGGCCATAAGATATCCGAAAACCAGTATTCAGCATACGCCGACTGCCAAATAAGATAATTTGACAATCGGTATTCCCCACTGGGCCTTATAATAAAGTCGGGGTCGGGCTGGCCCGCGGTGTAAAGATGCTGTGAAACGGTATCCTCACAGATTTCCTCAGGATTTATACCGCTTTGCATTATTCTTTTTACCGCATGTACAAGCTCGTCACGACCGCCGTAGTTTATCGCAACATTAAGATGAAGTCCCGTAGCAGTTTCCGACTCACTCTCCGCATCATACATAAGGCGCTTAATATCCTCGTCAAGCACACTGCGGTCACCGATAAACTGCACCTTGATATTCTCGTCCTTAAAATTCTTTGCATCCTCAAGATATTCACGGAATATCTTCATTATATTGTCAACTTCCTCTTTAGGACGCTTCCAATTTTCAGTAGAGAATGCATACACGGTAAGATATTTAAGTCCGATTTTATTGCAGTATCTTGCAATTTCCTTAAACTTTTTGGAACCTGCTACATGCCCTGCCGTGCGCGGCAGTGAGCGTTTTTTCGCCCAACGGCCGTTGCCATCCATAATTACGGCGATATGCTGCGGCAGTATGCGTTCGGCGGTTTTTTTCTTTTTAAAAAGGGGCATTTTCAAACTACCTCTCTGTCTCAAAAAAACGGGCGCAAAACATAGGGGATTTGCGCCCGTTTTTTTAAATTTCCATTATTTCTTTTTCCTTTGATGCTGCAAGATTATCTACATCTTTACAGAACCTATCGGTAAGGTTTTGAATCTTCTTTTCACCGTTGGACTCATCATCCTCTGTAATAGAATTCGCTTTCTTGAGTCCCTTTAACTTATCAAGAGCGTCACGTCGCTGATTGCGGACAGCAACCTTAGCATCCTCGCCCTTTTTGCGAATATCCTTAACAATCTCCTTGCGGCGTTCTTCGGTAAGGGGCGGGAAGTTCAGGCGGATACATGTACCGTCATTCTGCGGATTAATACCGATTTCAGAGGTAAGTATTGCCTTTTCTATTTCCTTTAATGTGGTTTTATCCCAAGGCTGAATGAGAAGTGTTCGCGGCTCGGGAACTGAAACGGCAGCCATCTGCTGAATGGGTGTAGGTGCGCCGTAATAGTCAACTGAAATACGGTCAAGCACTGCCGCATTTGCGCGGCCTGCCCTTACAGCCTTATATTCACGCTCAAGTGCGTCAATGGATTTTTGCATCTTTTCTTCAGTGTTTTTAATAAGTTCGTTCATTAAGCTCTGCCTCCGATTTTATTTAACTAATGTACCAATGGATTCACCAAGCGCTGCGCGTACGATGTTTTTAGGATCGTTAAGGTTGAAAACAAGTATATCAATACTGTTGTCCATACAAAGTGAAGCGGCGGTGCTGTCCATAACATGCAGTTCCTGTGCCAGAACATCGTGATGTGTGAGTGTGTCGTATTTCTTGGCGTTGGGGTTAAGCTTTGGATCGCTGTCGTAAACGCCATCGACATTGGTTGCCTTGAAAATTACATCGGCGCCGATTTCCGCACCGCGAAGCGCGGCGGCTGTATCGGTCGAGAAGAACGGATTGCCCGTTCCGCAGCCGAATATTACCACCCTGCCCTTTTCAAGATGGCGGGTTGCTTTGTTTCTGATGTACGGCTCGGCAATCTGCCGCATTTCAATGGCGGTCTGCACACGGGCAGTAACACCAAGCTGTTCAAGCGCATCACAAAGCGCCAAAGAGTTAATGGTGGTTGCCAACATACCCATATGGTCGGCACGGGTACGGTCCATCTTGCCGCTGGAACGACCGCGCCAGAAATTGCCGCCGCCGACAACAATGGCAATTTCAACACCCATATCAACACATTCTTTTATGCTGCGGCATACATCTGTAACCTTATCAAAGTCAATGCCGGTACCTTTTTCACCGGCAAGAACCTCACCGCTGAGTTTAAGAAGTATACGCTTATAAACAGGTTTCATATAAGACGCTCCCAACTATATTATCTATCTATATTATTTTACAATATACCCCTATTAAAGTCAATCGAAAATATGATTAAAAGCAGAAAAAATCTCGGACTTTAACTGTCCGAGATTTCGCTATTTTCTTTTAAAACTTTTAAACCAAATTTTTATATTTTTAAATATTCCCGATAGTTGCGCCTTAATTTGAGGTATCTTCTCAGGGAAACGGCGCACTCTTTGAGGGACAGAACGAATATATTCAAGTATTTTCTGCCATGTAATTTTTTTGAACTCATCCTCAAAAATATGGTAAATGTACATCGCCATTGCAGTGATGGGCAGTCCCACTGCATAGCCACAGAAAAACAGTCCTATGTTCCACAAAAACTTAGACATTACAATAAAGATTCCCACTGCGTATGTAAAAAACTTTACAGCAAAAAACAGCAGCATCCGTTTTTGGTCATAACCTTTAACGGCTTGTATTAACTTTTTGGTTAAAAACGCCTGACATCCGCCGAAAAGCGCGGCTAATAAAAAGTATATCATTTTGCCCACTCTCCTTAGCCAAAGCATTCAAACTCGAATCAGATTTTGAAACACGAATTTTATGCTGTGACTTTGTTAAAATACTCGCAAATCCGACAGGATTTGCTGCGTTTTGTGCCTCGCACACCAAAAAATCCGTTATTTACAAAATTCTTCGACCTTAAAGGTGCGATTTTTTTGTGTGGATTTTGGTGAAGCGAAGCTCATTAGGCTAACGCCTATGAGCGACAATGAGCCTAAAGTCACCTAAAAACCGCCCTTTAAGGCTGGTTCGGGTTTAAATGCTTTGGCTACATCAATCATTCTATCACAAATCCTTTTGATTTTCAATCGGGATAATAAATAAATTAGATTCGTTGAGGGAAAATTTAAAAACACATAAAAAATACAGGGAAAGATTTTACCCTGTTCCCTGTACTTTTCAACAACTATAAAAATATTATTCTTCGTTCATAACCTTACGGATGTTTTCTACAACCTGCTCGGCACACTTTTGATTGCCTTCATCGGTAAGGTGTAGCATATCCGGACATTTATAACATCTGCTGTCCTTTTTGCAAAGCGAATACAAATCGTTTACAGGCACATCAAGCTCATTCATTAGCTCTACCGCAGCGCTATTGTACTCTTTAACCCAGGCGTTTTTAAAATTAATGTCTCCCTGTACTCCTGTATTATCACCTGCGCTGCCATCCTCAAGAATAGGTACAGTTGTCGCAAATATTACCTTTGCACCACAACTGCGTGATAATTCAACTATACGGCGTAAAAAGCTTTTATATTCATCAATCGGGTGTATCGGCTCGGTCATGGGTGATTCAATGTTCATATCCCAATAGCCGTTATTAAAATGTACAAGTGCTATATCCGAGTTGTGTTTAAACAGTTGGTTTGCCTGCCACAAGGTATATGCTGCAAAACGACCGTTATCCTCAGGACCAATAACCTCATATTCGCCCTCTAACAATTCTTTTACATTCATATGATAACCCATACGTATTGAGTCACCAAGCAACATAATCTTTTTCGCCATAATTTTTCATATCCTTTCTAACAAAAACTGTTTCCTTTGCCTGTGTTATCCGTAATTATACTAAAAGAAAAAATGTTTGTCAATATACACTACGGCCTACTATGTTAATTATCCTAGTTTTAAGAGACAAAGGGAGACAAAAGAAGGGTTTCCCTTTCTCCACCCGCCTGAAAGACATAGAACCGTCCCCTGTGTTACTGTGTTAATAATTATTAGCTATTATTGCGCTTATTTCTTTTAATTGATATTTTTGACCGTTTTGAAATTCTACATATACTCTATAGCTATTTGGAGACAAGGGGAGGCACATAGAACCGCACCCTCGTCTCTAAAAAATTTTATTGCAATATCAAATGTATTATTATATAATTATCATAGGTGATAGTATTGAGAAAAGAAACCTTGACAAGAGAAAAAATTAAAATAGATATAAAAAATGCTTGTATTAATGATATTAAGCGTTCTTTACCTTTCACATTATATATTGCAATCCCTTCAATTTTGTTAATATTATATGCTCACCGAGAACCGTCAAGTGAGTTATCAATTTTTTTATACATTTTTGTTGTTTTTGCTATTTCGCATGCTCTTATTAGGTATGCCGTTTTTTTATACAAAAAATTAAGAATTATTTTAAAGGTAAGCAAAGACGAATTTAATATACAAATTGATAAACTGCTATATGCTGAAGAGTTAAGTTTTTGGGATTATCGTCACTCTCTACAAGCATTCAGATTACAAACATTGAGATCAAGACTATTTTTTAAACCTTTTGTTTTGCAGTTTTCTTCATATGACAAATTTTCTATTCCCAGAGGCAAAAATTATGTATGGTCGGATCTTTTTTGTATGAGCGATAAGGATATATATAATTCTTCTGTGCTAGGCGACGAATTTTATTTAGCTGTAATAGAGCACAAGACAGTGGTAATGGTATATAACACTAAACGTTTTGAACTGATAGATCAAAAGTCAGCGCTTAATCAAATTGATTAAGCGCTGACTTTTTTAATTTTGCAAATGATTTATCGCATCATAGATATCCTAACACAGGGGACGGTTCTGTGTGTTACCCCCCTGTGTTATCTGGGGATTTTTTCTCATACATGGATTCGATTTCTCTAATTCGAGTGTTAATCTTTTTCATCTTTTTTTCAATGAATATAATAGGAATTCCTACCCATGTATTTAAAAAAACTCGAAGTGAAATGACTAATCTACTTTCATAAAAAGGGAGGTCTAAAACACCGAATTCTTCTAATAATAAGAGAAAAAACATTAAAATCCCATAATACAAAAGAATATGCTCTATCTTCTTTAAAATACCATATTTTTTAATGAGTTTTTTTAATTCAATATTATGAGCTTCTGTCAAGATTCTATCTCCTTGAATTCTATCATTTATAAAACATATAGATAATTCATAATTTTATCAAATTTTCCTTTTAAAAATTTACCTAAACCAGCAAATATATCAAAATCTAAAATTTTAAAAATAATATCTTTTATTATTCCAACCCTCGCAGACACAGACAGGGGACGCAGACACAGACAGGGGACGGTTCTCTATCTTTCTCCTCAACATAAATCAGGGGACGGTTCTATGATTGGCTATATTTTTTGCACAATATAATAACTTATCCCTGTCAATCGGCTTATTTGCCTTATCGATAAACCGTTCTCCTTGAACTTTTTCAAACATTTATCCCGAGTTTTAATTTC
>JAZRPH010000018.1:0-23962 GCA_045649125.1 Acutalibacteraceae bacterium
CGGCAAGCTGCTCAACATTTTTTATCACCTCGTACCACGTATCGCTTTCCTTTATCATTTGCGGTCTTGACAAGGTAATCTATGAAGGCGTCCTTAGTGAAGATGTAACCTCCCTTATAGGTATATGACTGTATCTCACCGTTTTTCAGTGCGGCGTAAATTGTGTTCTTGCCGACGGGTGACCATCGGGTTGCTTTCATCGGGGTTAAGATATATGGGCATTTTTTAAGCAATTTCTGATAGGCTTCTCTTTGTTTTTCTTGGTTCATTTTTATTCTCCTTTCTGCTTTTTAGCACAAAGGATATCACAAAAAACTTAAAAGTCCAGAGGTTTTAAATAAAAAATCTAAATAAGTATTGACATATTGATGAAAATACTGTAAAATTGAGTAAACGCTTGTAGAAAGCTATTTATTTTTGTTTGTTACAACAATTATCCGTTAGACTCGGGTAATATAATTAGGTCTTGAATGGGAAATCAAGGCTTGGTTTGTTGTAGCTTTCATTAATAGATATTTTTCTACAGGCGTTTTTCTATTTCCCGAAAAAAGAAATAGAGGAGCGTTTATATGTATTATTCAACATGTAAAGAAAACGAAATCATGTACGTAGATTTGCACAAGTTGTCCGTTGTGACGGCGAAAGATGTTCTAACCAAAAGTGTGTTGTTTGCACCGAGCGATGTCAAAGAAATTGTTGTTATTCATGGATATCATAGAGGAACGGAGTTGCAACAAATGGTACGAAAGGATTTTAAATGTACGAAAATAGCGCGTAAGTATTTGAGCTTAAACCAAGGAATAACCATATTGATAATGGCACAATGAAAGGAATACAATCAAATGAATAGTTTGTTTTACGAGGAACTGATACCCACCAGTATTGATGAGGAAAAATACGAAACTGTACGTAAATATTATGATGTTTTCCTTTTTGATCTATGCGGGCACAATATAAGAAATATTGCAATTATATCCAATAGAATATGTGAGCAAAAAGGTAGAAAGTATTTGAAAATTGTAGGGTTAGATATTTTTACCGGTAAAATAGTTTCATTAATTGATAATCACGGCAAAAATTATGGCCTTTGCTCTTATAGTGAGGAATGTGCAAAACTAAAATCAAGAATGGTAATTAAAGTGCCCGTTGAACTTTGCGAAAATGTTTTTGTACAGGCAACTAAAAAACAAAGCATAAAACTATTTAATGCTTTGAGAATTAAAGGGAAATATGAGGTTTTAGGCACAACAAATTGGTTTGAGTTGAGAAAAAAATATGAAGAATTACGCAATTCTACAGAGAGCGAATCATTTGAACTTCTTGTTGAACCAATCAGTGTTTTTAAGGTTTTTGAACTTTTTAAAAACTGTGAAGACGCATCGATTTATATTCCTGTACATTTTCCTGGTACGCACTACATAAAAACGGAGAATTCTAAGGTCTCGCTATATAATCCTGAAACAGGAAAAAGTTTTGATTTTATTTCAGCGACTAAAAAACTTTTAGATAACACAGGAAAATATGTTGAGGGCATAGTAATTGCAAAAATTATTGTTTCAGATGGCAAAATAACGCTCTCACTTGACAAGGCTATTATTTGTAAGTTTTTTCGTTATTCAAAGTCTGAACGAAATAATAACTTTTTTAACAAGCAACAGCAATACTACGAAGAGGAAAATTTGCGGATTGCGGCATCATATAGAGGATATGTATTTCAAGATGATTATTATCCTGGTGAAGAGGACGATTATTCGGATAAATATAGATCCTATGAAAGCATGGAAGAATATTGCGACGAATATGAAGAATTTCGTGAGTTCGAGGCAAGTAATGGAAACTATTTTTGGGATGACGAATAGTAAAAATGATTTTACTACAGGAGAATTTAAATGGAAAATAATAATAATTTAAAAGAATGGTTGTCAGAGACCACGTATTTACACAAGGATGTCTATGACGATAATTTTGCAATAAATTTTGAGAAAATAACTCGTCAAGAATTAATTGGTGGCGAGTTACTTGAGGAATTAATAGAGGAAGGATTGTCTTTAGAAGAAGATTTGTCTTTAGAAGAAGATTCGCCGTTTTAGGAGAAGAAAATATGAATATAAGTGAATATGAATTAAAAGATATTAGCTTTAAAGCTAACGTAGATTTTTGCGTTGCCGATGGTGATTGGCGAAAAGCGACGATTACAAAATTTTATAATTATAAAGATAAAATATTTGGTTTGATTATATTGGATAATGGTCAAAAAGTGGGCGTTTTAGATCTTGAAAAATTAGTAAGCAATGATAGAATCAAGGTGAATAATTGTAAGGAATCTTTGCCTGAATATATAAGGAATTTGCAAAACAAAAACATAAATCCTATATATAAGACTGTAAAGTCTCAGGCGTCAAAAATTTGTTATGACGACATAAACGAAATTACAAATTATCTTGATAGTAGGAACGTCACATCTTTTTTTCACTTTTCGCCAATTTGTAATTTAGATAGCATCTTACAAAATGGAATCTGTTCAAGGGATTATTGTGACAGTTGTGGTATAAAATATCAACATACAGATGTGACGAGATATGATAATTTAAATGAGTTTATTTCGTTGTCAATATCCTTTCCAAACTATAAAATGAGATATATGAAAGAAAAGGAAATGAAGCAGCGTTTTATCATAATCGAAATAGACCCGTCGATAATAAAAAAATTCGGTGTGGGTGAAAGACTTTTTTGCAATATCAATGCTTCTTCCACAAAAATTGATAAAGTAATTGGTCCAAACTTAAAACACCTGAAATCAATGTTTGCTTGTGATGATATAAGAAAAACTAGAGAATTACCATTGCAGTATACTACTGATCCACAGGCAGAGGTGCTACTCAAAGGGCCGATACCAATTGAATATATCAAAAAAATTTATTTTGATAATAACAGAGATTTTTCCTATTATTTTGAAAAATATTGTTCACCTTTATTTGCTGAAGATAGAACTTTTTTTACTTATAGAAAAGACTATGCCTATTATCAAAACAACGATAAAACATTGAAAGAGGATAATACCATATGGCAAGAAGACCTACCTTTTTAATTAGCGAAGATAAACCTTATTTTAAAGAAATAAATATGCAGTTTACGTATTTCAATGGATTTGCTATTCAACAAAAGCAAAAATCCGTTGATAGTTTGCATAACGCAATAAAAAAACTGCAACCGGAAGTTAAGGTTTTAGAAATTTCACGCTATTCACTTACTGAACTTGGTACGAAGTTAAGTGCCTTTAATTTGGGCATTTCAATCGATGGCAAAAAAACGACGGTTGAATCTGCCTTTCAGTCCAGTAAGGTTTTTGAAAATGGTGGGCCATATACTGATTTATTTGAAAGTCCGTCGATAGTTTCAAAAAAAGATGAACGACTATCGAGTAGTGGACGACTAATGAAATTTGTTCTCTTAGGTAATGAATTTCCGATAAATCCTAAAACATTTTTTTATGATTGGTTATACGTTAATGCTGTTTCACAAAATGAGGAACTGCTCACAAAACTATCTGAATATGATGCTTTTACTGATATTGCTTTCAATCCGGAAAAATCAATTAACTGTCAGGCGAGATCAGCAGCAATTTGTGTGTCTTTATTAAGAAAGGGCTTGCTGTCAAATGCGTTAATGAATAAGGATTCTTTTAAACAAATAGTATATTCAGATGAAAATATAATTACCGAAGGAGTTCAAATTTCATTTTTTTGATTACTTTTTATAAAGGAAAGATAAAAATGAAAGACTATAATAATTTTAAAAGTTGGAAAACTCCACATTCGACTTTGATGCAGGATTTAACTTTTTCAACTCCTGATGATGTATTCATTTATACAAGTTTTAAAATGACAACTCCATTTGATATTGAAGAAAGACAAGTTTTATTCGCTGAAAGTTATGAAGAGGCTGCAGGATACTTCAGGCATATATTTTTATACGATTTGTTAGTTGATGCTACCGATGACCTTGAATTGGATCCCCAATTATTGAACAAAGAGCATCAAGAAGATGCCATCATAATTTTAAGTTTCTGGTTTAAAGTTGGAAAGGCTTTAAATAACAAAAATTCTAAAAAAGAGATTTTAAAACTTTGTGATGAATTCAACCGTCACTTTTCTATCAGCAAAGATATGCAATATGAGTTTCATATATTAAATGGAGCCAATGAATTAAAGAGGTTTTTAAAAAGCAAATATCAAAACGACGCCAATTTTGATAGTAAGAGATTAGAAAATATTTGCAGCGAAGACCTTTTTGTTGGAAAACTGTTAAATGATTTTTTGAACGAACTTTTCACACACGAAGCTAATAATTAAATTAATATCTGAGCGGAGCAAATTGCTTCGCTCAGATATTATCCTTCAAATCTTTGTATGTTTTCTCGCATCTATCTCGCAAATTTCTCGCAAAAAATCATTACTTTTGCAAAATCTCGCAGAATGGGTGGACATATTATAAATTTCAGGGACGGAGAGGGGCGGTGCGGTAAATATTGCCTGCGGCTCGAAATCAGTTAGGGAGCAATCCCCCGCGAGTTCGAATCTCGCCGTCTCCGCCAAGGACTCCTTGAAGGTTTTATCCTTCAAGGAGTTTTCTCTTTTTATTCCAATCCTGCGCCAAAATAAAAATCCCATCGACTCTTGCCGATAGGATTTTTTGTTTTTATTATTCATTTTTTATTATTCCCCTACCCCACAAATGTGCTTATAGCGGTAACGAGTGCGGGACTTCGTGTGGCGGAAATATTATTTACAAACACCACATCCCCTATTGCGCGTTCGTCGACAAACTGTGAAAGTGTGCCGGGGAACACCTTTGAAATGTAACGGTAGTCGACGACATACACATTCTGGTAATGCTGCGTAAGGTATGCGACCATAGCGTTGCCGAACGATTCCTTAATGACAAGACAGGACGAGCCGTCGGTAATTGTAGGATTATTTATTATACCGTACGGGTGGTCGCCGCAGACGAAGGTTAAATATTTATTTGCTTCGCTAAGGTCGTCACCGTTTGATACAATGTGATAATCGGTCTGTCCCCCGCCTTCAAGGAAGGTATGTATAAACTGCTGCTGTTTGGGCTCATAAGCCATTACATAGTCGGGGTTGCCGCCAAGTTTGGCATTTTGTCCCGATTCGGCATAAAAAGAGCCTAGGAAACCGTCAAAGCGGTATTCGGTAAAGGCAGAAAGTTCTGCCGCAGCAGTACCCCTTACCGACATAAGTTCGCGGTAGGCGTAGTATGCGCCAAGCGCTGTCCAATGGTGGTCGGTACGGAAGTAGATATACTCATCCTTATGGTTAATAAGCGGTGTATACGCATCGACCGTGTATACATTAGGCGACATTACCGAGTACATATAATCAATCGCCTTTTTCTGATCGGACGAATTTGTGCTGCCGCTGTAACTTTCGGGCAGGGTGATTGCCATACTTGTTGGCACAATCATACTGTACACATGGGCTTTACCTGACAGCATATCGGCAGCACGGCTTACCGTAGCGCTGTATTTATCAGCCGTTTCCTGATTAAAGTTATAGTACTCATAAGCGGCATCATCAATAATAAGCATAGCGCCAAGCTGCTCGACCACGGGAAGTTGCGGCTGCGGCTGCGGTTCGGGCTGTGTATCGACAGAAACCGATTCGTCGGGTGTGCTGTCGACCGACTGCTGCGGTGCGGAAGCGTCGGGAATTTCGTCGCCCTGCTGCACCGTGCCGTGCACCTGAACGCTGTTAATGCCAAATGTATTCTTTATATTTGTATTAAGCGCCACAAAACCGTCGCGCATAGGAAATGTATCGGAAAACCAAAGGCTTATATCATCAAAATAACTGCCCGAAGCGAGTGCCTTAAATGAAAATTCGGGGAATTTTTTAAGTTCTCTTTTTTCGGTTTCGGAATAACAGGGGCGCAGTACAGGTATCAGCGCTAAAACCGTTGCCGCCAGCCAGACGATAATAAACACGCGCACCATATTAATGTCGACGATATGCTGAAAACGGAAATTTTTCAGCATCTTCATATTGTCATTCAGCGTCTGCTCTTCATCGGTTGTATTAACCGAGGTAACATTTTTAACCGCCATGCGACCTGACCCCTTTCGTTAATTTATTTATATCAGAACTGGAAATATAGGAATGGGTTGTAACTGTCCCCCACCAGTGCTGCGGTAGAGAGCAACAACAACAGCAGAGGAACCACCACCCTGCCGATAGAATATGTAATAACGGCTGCCCGTTTATCCATAAATGTATATCTTAAAAGACTGCCGATTTTTTTAACAATAGGTGTTGAAATTATTACAGAGAATAAAATCACCACAATATTTGAACTGACCACCGCCGTGGTTTCAAAGTTTGACAGCGCGTTGCCGTTTAAACCGAACATACCGCGCAGTACCGTAAGGATATCACCCATATTATTAAATCTGAAAAGTATCCACCCAAAGAATGCGATAGCGATAAGATATATATGTGATATCACACGGTCTTTTGAAAGCACACGCAAAAGGAACATCTTCTCGATACAAATAAAGACGAAGAAATACAGTCCCCAAAGCACAAAATTCCAAGACGCACCGTGCCACAGCCCCGTAAGGAACCAGACGATAAACAGGTTAAGGTATGTACGCGCCCTGCCGCAACGGTTACCACCGAGCGATATGTAAACATAATCACGGAAGAAACTGCCCAAAGAAATGTGCCATCTGCGCCAGAATTCAGTAACCGAACGCGAAACATAAGGATAGTCAAAATTTTCGCGGTAATGGATACCAATCATTCTGCCCATACCGATAGCCATATCCGAATAGGCAGAAAAATCGAGATAAATCTGCAAAGAATAGGCAAGCATACCAAACCATAACGCCAACACGCTGCTTTCCCCGAGTGTGCCGCCAAGCAGAGTATCCGCCACATTTCCACAAGCGTTTGCAAGTATCGCCTTTTTAGCAAGTCCAAAGCAAAAGCGCCATATACCGTCGGCTATGTCCTGCATAGTGGCGCGGCGATCGCAAAGTTCGGCGCATATATCCTTATACCGAACTATCGGACCTGCGATACACTGGTGGAACAGGCTGACATAAAGCAGCAGCATTGGGAAACTTTTTTGCACGGGAACATCGCCGCGGTAAACATCGATAACATAGGACACTAACTGAAAGGTATAGAACGAAATACCGATAGGCAGTATAATTTGGGGTATTGTTTCGGGAAATCCCGTAAAAAACTTAATATTTGTAAGTATGAATGCGCCGTACTTAAATATGCCAAGCAGTCCCAGATTGACAAGGCACATCAGCACAACACCAAACTTTGCCTTACTGCCGTGCGGTGTCTGTCGTGATATGTAAAGTGCGATAAGCCAGTCGGCAAGTGTCATTGAAAGCAGCAGCAGTACATACAGCGGCTCGCCCCAAGCGTAAAAAATAAGGGAGAAGATGAGCATTACGGTATTTCGCGCCTTAATACTCGGCGCAAATTTGTAAATAATTAAGTTTAAAGGCAAAAACAGATACAGAAAAAACAAACTTGAAAATACCATAATATCCCCCTTTTTTTGTATTGCTGCCGTCTGTCACAGGTACAGACGGCATATTCTTATATTCTGTTTATTTCATAAATTCGTACATTGTGCGGTAGCACATATACACATCAAGTTTAGCGGTTGTCTCAACAGGTGCGTGCATTGAAAGCACAGGCACACCAAGGTCTACCACATCGACACCCAAAGATGCAATATACTTAGCGACGGTACCGCCGCCGCCCATATCGACCTTACCAAGTTCACCTGTCTGCCAGACAATACCCGCATTGTCAAGCATTGCGCGGATTTGCGCCACATATTCGGCAGATGCATCCGAAGTGCCGCCCTTACCGCGTGAACCGGTGTACTTTGTAACCACTACGCCGTAGTTTATAAAACTTGCATTGCGTCTTTCCATAACATCCTGAAATGTGGGGTCCATAGCCGCATTAACATCGGCTGAAAGGCATTTTGAATTGCGCAGTGCCACCGTGTCGTCGCACTTTTGCATAACACAAATGTCGTGAATTATGTGGTACAAAAAGTCGGAATTAAGACCTGTGTTGCCGTCAGACCCCGTTTCCTCCTTATCAGCAAGGATGGCGACTGCGGTCTTTTCGGGCGTTTTAACATCAAGAATTGCCGTAAGCGCAGGATATGCGCATACACGGTCGTCCTGACCGTATGCGCCGATAAGTGAGCGGTCAAAACCGATATCAAACGCCTTTGAAGCGGGTACGATTTCAAGCTCGGCAGAGAGGAAATCCTCCTCGGTAATTCCGTATTTTTCGTTTAATATTTTTAAGATATTAAGTTTTACAAGTTCGCTGCCCTCATCGTCCTTAAAGGGATGGCTGCCGATAAGAACATTAAGTTCCTCGCCGCGTATTCCGTCGGACAGTTGGCGCTTACTCTGTTCAGCCGCCAGATGCGGAAGCAGGTCATTGATAATAAATTTCGGGTCTGCGTCGTCTTCACCCACAGTCACCTGTATTACCGTGCCGTCCTTTTTGGCAAAGACACCGTGAAGCGAAAGCGGTATTGTGGTCCACTGGTATTTCTTTATACCGCCGTAGTAGTGGGTTTTAAAGAGTGCGAGTTCCAAATCTTCATAAAGAGGATTGGGCTTAAGGTCAAGTCGCGGTGAGTCGATATGCGCCGCAGTGATATTAATACCCTTATCCGCAGCAGATTTTCCGATTACCGCAAAGGCAACCGTCTTGCCCCTGTTGTTAAAGTATACACGGTCACCCGCATTATACTGTTTACCCGTTTCAAAGGGCATAAAACCTGACTTTTCGGCTATTTTTACCGCTTCACTTACAGCCTCACGCTCGGTCTTTGCCGCATCAAGATAGGACTTGTAACCCTCGCAGTACTGCTGCGCCTTTTCCACCGTTTCGTCGTCAAGGCTGAAATAGCCGTTTTTCTTGTTATAAAAAAGTTTTTCTTTCAGTTCTTTTGAAGCAGACATTTTTTAAATACCTCCCAAAATATTTTTAAAAACCGACATTATATCCTTTTCAAATTCATCAAAATCGCCGTTATTATAAACCACAAAATCGGCGCGTGTTTTGTAAAAGTCATCACACTTCCCCGCGTTTATACGAAGTGTTGCAGCAGCCTCGTCAATGCCGTCACGACGGGTAATACGCGCCTTTCGTATATCGGTATCCGCCAAGACCGCCACCGTCTTATCGCAAAGGCTGTCGGCGCCGCTTTCAAAAAGCGTGGGCGCGTCAAGCAGTACAAGTTTCGTGTCAATCTGCGCCTTTACAAGTTTTGTGATATGCGGCAGCAAAACCTCATTTAAAAGTTGCGTTTTTTCTTTCGACGAAAATGCTTTTTTTGCAAGTTTCCCGCGGTCAAGTGTGCCGTCTGCCGCTAGAATATCCTCACCGAAAGCGAGAACGACAGCGCTAAGTCCCTCACTGCCCTTTTCAACCGCCTTGCGTGCAAGGGCGTCACAGTTGACAATCTTAAAGCCCAACTTTTCCGCCGCGCCGCATACCGCAGTCTTTCCGGCACCCGTCGGCCCTGTAAGTCCTAAAACAAAACTCATAACCTTATCACCTTAAATCCCGCCGCACGAATAAGACGGTTGTAGACAGCAAGTCCTACCCCCGTTTTTGAGGGCGCGTGAATATAAACCTCATCCACGCAAAGCGTGTCAACCTCACGCAAAGCGGAAAATACATTCTGCGCAAGTGTGTCCTCGTTTTCTGCCTTACCGTAGATTATTTTATGTACCTTTATATCGGGGTATTCCTCACTAAAACAAACCGCCGCACAATTTTGTTTTTTATTCACAAATTCTATAAAGGCTTCAATGCCGCCCTCGACCAAAAAGGTGTTGGTTTTAGGGGCATAGTGCTTGTACTTCATACCGGGACTCGCCGCCTTTTGCCCCTGTTTTAGTTCTGATAAAACGGCATCGTCAATAATAATATCGGGCAGTACCTCACGCAGTTGCTCGACAGTTACAGCGCCCGGTCGCAAAAGTCGGGGCTTTTCACCCACCAATGATATTACGGTGGATTCCACACCCACTTTGCAGTCGTCACCTAAAACAACCGCGTCAATTTTGCCGTCAAGGTCGTTTATTACATGCTGTGCGCTTGTAGGACTTGGTGAGCCCGAAATATTAGCCGACGGTGCTGCAAGTGGCAGTCCCGCAGCCGCTATAATATCCTGCGCCGCCTTTTCTGACGGCATACGCACAGCCACTGTGTCAAGTCCTGCCGAAACGCTTGTTGCCACGGTATCAGACCTTTTAAGCACCATTGTAAACGGCCCAGGCCAAAAATGCCTAGCGCACTCATAGGCGACCTGCGGTATGTCGACTGCCACCGTTTCAAGCATTTTCAGGTCGCAAATATGAACAATAAGCGGATTATCCTGCGGTCTGCCCTTTGCCTTAAAAACCTTTTCTATGGCATCGTCGCTGTAGGCAGAGGCTGCAAGTCCGTACACCGTCTCGGTGGGTATGCCCACAATACCGCCGTGCCTTAAAATTTCGGCGGCGGCATTTATTAAGGCACAGTAATCGCCGTTTTTTATATCAAGCCTTTTTGTTTCCATTATCAATTATTTTCCTGTTCTTTCAGCGCCTCAGCACGATAGTAGGTAACAAGCCCGTCGATAAGTTCCTCAATATCGCCGTTCATAATGCTGTCAAGCTTGTAAAGGGTAAGTCCTATACGGTGGTCGGTGACGCGGCCTTGTGGGAAATTATAGGTCCTGATACGCTCACTGCGGTCGCCCGTACCCACCTGAGAACGACGGTCGGAAGCAATGGCGGCATCCGCCTTTTCCTTTTCGGCATCATAAAGCCTTGCGCGTAGTACCTTAAGCGCCTTTTCCTTATTTTTAAACTGACTGCGTTCATCCTGACACTCAACAACCGTACCCGTAGGCAGATGTGTCACACGAATTGCAGAGGATGTTTTGTTAATGTGCTGACCGCCCGCACCTGACGAGCGGAAGGTGTCTATTTTAAGGTCGGCGGGGTTAAGTTCAAACTCAACCTCGTCTGCTTCGGGAAGCACCGCCACCGTCACGGTAGAGGTGTGTATTCTGCCCTGTGTTTCGGTGTCGGGAACACGCTGAACACGGTGTACGCCGCTTTCGTATTTAAAGCGTGAATATGCGCCCGTACCCTCAATCATAAAACTTATTTCCTTGTAACCGCCAAGTTCGGTCTCGTTGGCGTTGGTTATGTCAATACTAAAACGTTTGCTTTCGGCGTACATTGAATACATACGGAAAAGGGATGCCGCAAAAAGCGCTGCCTCCTCACCGCCAGCGCCGCCGCGGATTTCAACAATAACATTCTTTTCATCGTTAGGGTCTTTGGGCAAAAGCAGTATTTTAAGTTCGTCTGCGGTGGTGGTAATAGCCGCCTTTGACTCGGTAAGCTCCTCCTCAACAAGCGTTCTAAAATCCTTGTCAAGTCCGCCGCCCTCAAGCAGTTCCATCGCCTCTTTCTCGGCACTGACAGCGGCACAGTATTCACGGTACTTCTCCACTATCGGAGTAAGTTCGCTGTGTTCCTTCATAAGTTTCGTGAACTGCGCATTGTCCGAAACGATTTCAGGCCTTGTCAGTTCAACCCCTATCTGCTCATAACGGCTTTCAACAGCCGACAGTTTTTCAAACATTATCTAACCTCTCCAAGTTAAAATCTTTTTAATACTTTTCTCAACAGTCTTTCTTGGAAGCATTACCTCGTGGCCACAGCCGTCGCAGCGTATTTTGAAGTCCATACCTATGCGCAGCACCGTAAAGGTGGCACTTCCGCAGGGGTGCTTTTTCTTCATAAGTATGTTGTCGCCGACCTTAATATCCACACAAATCCCCCCAAAAAAGCAATATATAATTAATTATACTGCAAAATTAGTATAAAGGCAATATTATTTTCTTGAATTAGTAAAGTATAAATGTTATTATTAATATAACAGAATGTACTAAGGGGACAAAATTATGCCTTCTATTAAAATTTTACATTGCGCAGACCTGCATATCGGGGCGGCGGTAAGTGCTTTGGGCGCCCGTGCCGAAAGCCGCCGTTACGAAACGCTTATCACCTTTGAAAAAATAATAAATACCGCTAGTGAAAGCGGTGTGCAGCTGCTTTTAATCGCGGGTGACCTTTTTAATTCCAACAATGTGGACTCTGCTTTCACCGACCGCGTTTTTGAGTGCTTTTCGTGGATACCCGACACAAAAATTGTTTTTGCCGCAGGTAATCACGACCCAATAAATTCCGAGTCACCCTTTAAAAAATACCCCCTGCCTGAGAATGTGTATGTCTTAAAAAGTGGGGATGACTGTATCGAGTTTGAGAATATGGGTGTCAGGGTGTACGGCAGGTCGTTTAAAGAGGTTTATATGCGCGGCAGTGAGCGTTTTTCGCTTTCAACAGACGACAGTTTTATAAATATTATGTGCATACACGGCGAACTTAAAGCCGACCTTAATTCTAACTATAACGCAATTACATCATCCTTTATCGAAAACAGCGGTATGGACTACATCGCCTTGGGACACGTGCATAAACGGACCGAGGTTTTAAAACTTGGTAAAACACACTTTGCCTACTGCGGCTGCGGTGAGGGTCAGGGCTTTGACGAACTGCAGGAAAAGGGCGTGTATTTAGGCGAAATTTCAAAGGGCGAATGTAATCTGCAGTTTGTACCCACCTGCAAAAGAATGTATATAAGCGAAACGGTTGACATCAGCGGTAGTACCGCCTCAAACGAAATTGCCGATAATATACTGGGCCTTTTAAAGCAAAAATATGCCGACAGTTATACCGAAAATCTTTATAAAATCATACTTACAGGCGGTGTTGACGAGCAAACGGCAATATCAATACCCGAAATTACGGGAAGACTTTCAGAATATGTTTATTTTGTAAAAGTTCGTGACAAAAGCGAAATTTCACTAAACCTTGACGCTATTGCTAATGAGAAAACCTTAAAGGGCTTTTTTGTCAAGAATATGCTTGAAAAAATAAATAATTCGTCAGACGACGAAAAGGCTCAGTTGCAGTACGCCTTAACCTTGGGGCTTAGGGCTTTCTCTGGGGAGGTGGGATACGATGAAGATTAATAAAATATACATCAGCGCCTTCGGCGGACTAAAAAACTTTACCCTTGATTTAAACGACGGACTTAATGTCATTTTCGGCGAGAATGAGGATGGTAAAAGTACCGTCTGCGCCTTTATAAAGTCGATGTTCTACGGAACGGGCAAAAAGACACAGCAACTATCATCAAGTCTGCGGCAAAAGTACACCCCGTGGAACAGTGACACCATGGGCGGAAGAATTTATTTTGAACACGGCGGTAAGAATTACTGCCTTGAACGAGAGTTCAGAAAATCTGATTCCACCGACAGAATAGTGCTTACCGACACCGACAGCGGTATCACCGAAAACATCACCGATAACATCGGCGAAAGATTTTTCGGCATTAGCGCCGCCGCTTTCGAGCGCAGTCTTTTTATCGGTACTACAGGCGGCTTTACAAAGGATACCGCCGCCGCGGGTGAACTTGGCGCCCGTCTTTCAAATCTCGCCTTTACGGGTGAGGAAAACATATCCTACCAAAAGATTGCAAAGCGCCTTTTGGACGCGCGTAACAAACTGATTTCAAAGACGGGTAAAGCGGGTAGCTGTACCGATGATATAAGACATCTCGAAGAACTTGAGGCAAGGCTTTTAAGGGCGGATGAGGACGCGAAAAAGAAGGCAGAAATAAATGATGCCCTTGCAAAATATGAGGCGGATTACCGCGCCCTTTACAGCAAATACCTCGAATTAAAGTCCTTGTCAGACAGTGAAAACGACCTTAGAAACCGCGGAAAATTAGCAGAATATCTTGAAACAAAAAACGCCCTTGACGAGCTTAATTTAAGCATAAAATGCGCCGACGGCACAGTGCTTGACGAAAGTTTTGTTAAAAAGGTTGAATTTGGTCTTGGCAAATATGAAAAAATTGCCTCTCGTTGTCAAGAACTTCAGTCGGACACCCAAAAAATCGAGCAGTCGATTAAATACAGCAGCGAACATTCGCCCGAGCAGATGCGTGTCGAACTTGAAGACTTAAATAATAAGGTTTTATCCCTTCAAAAGCAAGAGGATAAACTGTCTGAAAGTCAGCGCTTGGCTGACGGTGAACTTACCGCCGCTACGGCTAAAAAAGACGAGGCAGAGGGCAAAAATGAGGCATTTAATCCCCTTTTCATTGTGGCAGCACTGCTTTTTGTCGTGTCAGGCTGTATATTCACATTCATACTAAAAAATGCCGCAGGTATAGCGCTGTTTGTCAGCGGTGCGGTTATGTCTTTACTGCCGCTCATACTAAAATCAAACGGCAAAGCGGCGGTCAAAAAGGCTGAGGATGAGGTAAGCCGCATAAAAGCACGGCTTAACGATATAAAGACAAATAAAATAACGCTCAAAGAAGAAATAAACAATATTAACGCCCGTATAAACTTTCTTGCATCGTCAATAAATGCCGATGCCGCCGTTCGTGAGCAGCGAAAGGCAGACCTGAGTGAAAAAATACAGGCACTCGAAACCGAAAAGGGCAAACTCGATGCCGCAGCCAAAGAGATTTTTGAATTTTACGGCAAATTCCGTCTTACCGACAGTCTTGATACCGTAAGACAAAGCATTACCGAGGTAGCCGAAAAGACCGAGCGGCAAAAACAACTTAAACTGCAACTTTCATATCTAAGCCGCGACCTCGGCGGCATTTCGTATGATGAGGCTGAGCGTAGGTTAAAGCAAAGTGAGTGTAATACCAATACAAATGTTGATTTTGAAAAGGTAAAGTCAGATTTAGAGGAGGTCCGCGCTCAGCTTGAGCAAATTCGCGAAAGGGTAACCGCCTGTACTACCGAGCTTAAAACAGCCTTTAAAAACAGCGAAATACCGCAAGACCTCAGACGCGAAATTGAAATATACCGCGAAAAAATTTCCTCTAAAAAAGCCTTTTGTGATGCAGCCGATACCGCCGTTTCGGTGTTAGAGGAAAGTTTTAATGAGGTCCGCCGCGGCTATGGCAGTGAGGTGGAGGCTCTCACCTTACAGATATTCTCCCACCTGACAGGCGGCAGATACAGTAATGTAACGGTATCGCGTGAACTTGACATTTCGGTCGAACAGTCAGAAATCTTCGGCACAAGGGATATCGGATATTTAAGCCAAGGCACCGCCGATCAGGCGTATTTAAGTCTGCGCCTTGCGATATCACGGCTTATTTCAAAGGACTCCCCCCTGCCCGTAATACTTGACGACTCGCTGTCGCAGTATGACGACAAACGCACCGAAACAGCGCTTAAATACCTAAAAGACTTTTGCGCAAGCGGACAGGCACTTCTCTTTACCTGCCATAACAGTATCCGCGAAACCGCCCAAAAGCACGGTATTACAACCATATATCCGTATGTGTAAATAAAAAAGACAGGTCGCTCGACCTGTCTTTTTGTTTGGGAAGTATACTTATCAATGCGAAGCATTGTATGTAATCACGGTGAAGCCGTGAATGTAATCAACACGAAGTGTTGTATGTAATCAATCCGAAGTCAATTAAATACAAGGCTTACGCCTTGATGACATACGCCTACGGCGATTACATACTCGCTAACGCGAGATTACATACCAATCCTTCGGATTGGATAAAAAAAGAACGAAGATTTCTCTTCGTTCTTTTTTTGGTGCCGGTGGCCGGACTCGAACCGGCACGGTGTCGCCACCGGTGGATTTTGAGTCCACTACGTCTGCCAATTCCATCACACCGGCAAATACTAGTGCGAGGACTATTATACAACAGTTGGCAGATAAAATCAAGTTTAATTTTAAAAAGAATATAATTTTTATAACTTTATGACGGCACTACAAAGGGTATGCCGAAATAGTCGGTGAGCGAAACCACAACATTTGCGGCGATTGCCTCTATATTATCGCGAATCCATGTTGCGTCCTCGAAATTATCGTGGTAGGCAAACTCAATCAGCACAGAGGGCGCTCTGGTACGGCGGACCTCGCCAAGCGATGTGGTGGCAACGGTACGCACCCTGTCGGGCAGCGGATAGATAAGTTTCAGGTTGTTTGCAATAATTTCTGCCGCACGCTCACCATTCACGCTTGTGGGATAATAGTAGACTTCACTTCCCCTTACAGCGCCGTCACCTGCGGCGGTGGCATTTGAATGAAGCGCTAGGTGTAGGTCATAGTTACCCGCATTTGACGCTGCAATGGACGATGCAGCGGTCATATCGGGGGTGTTGCGTGTAAAGGATATTCCCGAAGCGTAAAGATACGGTTCCATAGCGTCGGCGATAAGGTTCATATAATATTCCTCACTGCCGCCTGTTATGTATGGATTAAATTCCTGTGTAGACGGACTAAGATATATGCTTGGCATTAAAAAAATCTCCCCTTTACATAACAGTGTATGAAAAGGGGAGAAAATTTATGTTTTATGTTTTTATATGCTCAGAAACCGTCTTGCGCACAACCGATAAAAACCAGCAATACAGCGCTTCGCCCAGTTCCTGAAATATGGGGTCGCCGTCGTGGGAGCATAGCATTGCAAAGGTCTGCCCTATGCGGCGGTCAACCTCTGACCCGCGACGAAATGCCAGATAGTAAAAGGAAAAGGCACCCGTATCGCAGGAGGTTTCATAAAGTTCACGGCTGTGTTTGCGCACAGTGTCAAGAAAACTTTTTTGCGCTACACCCTGAGCACTGTCGTCTGAAATGTACTGTTCAAACCCCGCAGTAGCCGTAAAGGAGAGCAGCAGCCGTCTTTGTATAAGCATATCAAAGTCGGAAAAATCCTCGCCGACGGCATTTTGAGCGTCTTTAATAAAATGCTTCGCGACTGTCTGTCCCACCGCTCTTGCAGCGTCTAACAAACCGTCTTTAACGGCGGTCTGCTCCATTTCCTTCTGCTTATTACGGCGCACCGAGACAGAGGGCTTATCCCCCGCTATCTTAATGTCCTTGTCCATATTGTCGCACATTTTATTCACCCACTTTTTTAAAAAATCGATTCATAAATTAACCGTTTTGTGTTTTATACTGCTTGAGCGCCTGTGCCAACTGGTCGGGACAAGATGTGCTTTTAAAGCCGCATCTTAAACCCGCAAGACGCTCGATAACATCGTCAATATGCATACCCTTTACAAGTTGACCGATACCCTGCAGATTTCCGTGGCAGCCGCCCATATATGAAACATTCTGAATGATATCGTTTTCAATTTCAATATCAATGCTTCTTGAACATACTCCATTTGTTTTATATGTGAATTTCATCGCAAATATACCTCAAAAATCTATGTATAACATAGATTATCTATCTTTGAATTTATTACTTCTTACGGGGTGGCGGAGTTTTCTGAGCGCCTTTGCCTCAATCTGACGGATACGCTCACGGGTTACATTGAACTCGGTGCCAACCTCCTCAAGCGTGTGGCATCTGCCGTCTTTTAAGCCAAAGCGCAGACGGATAACCGCTTCTTCACGGGGAGTCAATGTATGAAGCACACTGTCAATATCCTCGTTAGTAATGGTCTTAAGCGCCGCGTCGTCGGGGGCTAAAGCCTCTTCATCGCGGATAAAGTCCATAAGGCGCGAATCCTCCTCAGGACCGATGGGTGTTTCCATTGAAACAGGCTCCTGTGCGACGCGCATAATTTCGCGCACACGCTCAACGGGAAGTTCCATCTTTTCGGCGATAAGTTCGTCGCTTGGCTCATATCCGTTTTCGTGCAGCAACTGACTCTGTATTTTCTTGAGACGGTTAATGGTCTCGACCATATGAACGGGTATACGGATGGTCCTTGCCTGATCGGCAATAGCGCGTGTTATCGCCTGACGAATCCACCATGTAGCATAGGTTGAAAACTTAAATCCTTTTGTGTGGTCAAACTTGTCAACCGCCTTGATAAGTCCTACATTACCCTCTTGAATAAGGTCGAGGAAGTACATACCTCTGCCGACATACTTCTTGGCAATACTTACAACAAGACGAAGGTTTGCTTCGGTAAGGCGCTGTTTTGAATACTCATCACCCTCGGCGATTTTTACCGCAAGGGCAATCTCCTCCTCAGAAGTGAGTAGCGGCACACGACCGATTTCGCGTAGATAAACCTTTACAGGATCATCAAGCGACATATTTTCAAGTGCCACATCATCATCAAGATTTTCGACATCTACCTCTTCAAGTTTGAGTTCATCCTCGGTGGGTTCTTCGTCAAAATCAAGTTCTAAAACCGAGGGGTCAGAAAGCAGTTCTTCAAGGTCTTCGGGCGCATTTTCAATATCGTCCAACGAATCCTTTTTTTCCTCTTCCTGTATATCCGCAGCCTCCTGCTGATTTATCTGCTGTGTCATATCCAAATCCTTGTTTTCGTTTGCCATAATTATTAGTTCCCCTTTTATTTTGAATCTATAATCTTTTTAAGGCTTTGAGCCCAATCATCCACAGACATATTTTTTACATCTACCGATTTTTTTCGCATTCCCTCATCTAATATTACCTTAATACTGTCTTTTAATACAATCAGGGCGTTTTTATCACCTTTTTCGCTATTAGCAAGGGATGCAAGGTAACCCATCTCGGCGGGTGACAGCGTTTCGCCGAAGTAGGACAAATCGGGATTTCTGCCCGATGTTATGCAATCGCAAAGCGATGCATAAATTTTGCGGTTTACTGCCGTGAGCATATCCTCAGGACTAAGCCGCACATTTGCCGTTTCAAAGAAATCGGGATGCTGCATAAGCACCGCAATTACCGTTTCCTCTGCCGCGGCAGCGGCTGGATATATACGCTTTTCGGGATTTACATCCGTTCTGTCGAATTTTGGATGAAGTATATCCGAAAATTCCTTGCGCTCACGACGGCGGTAATTGCTTTTGCGTATCTCGTTCACCTTGTCCTGCAAGGCGGTACGGGATACATCGTATTTATTAGCAAGTCTGCCGATGTAAAGGTCGCGCGCCATAACATCGTTAGATTCGGCGATTATCTGTGCCGCGCGTGTAAGGTACTGTAATTTACCGTCATCGCTTGTGACATCAATATCCTCAACCGCCATAAGCAGCTTGTACTCAAGTTCACTGACCGCACCCTCAAGCAGCGCCCGAAAACGCGCCGCGCCGTGTTTTTTAATAAAGTCGTCAGGGTCCTTACCGTCGGGTACTACCACCACGCGCACATTAAGTCCCGTGCTTTTTAGTATTTCACCCGCGCGTTTTATCGCCTTTTGCCCTGCGGCATCGGCGTCAAGTGTTAGCACAATTTCCTTTGTGTAACGGGAAAGCAGTTTTGCCTGTTCGGCAGTAAAGGATGTACCGAGTGCCGCAACGGTATTTTCAAAACCCGCCTGATGCAGCGAGATAACATCCATATTACCCTCAACCAGAATTATCCGCTCGTCGCAGTGGTTTTTGGCAAAGTTCATACCGAAAAGATTTTCACTTTTTTTATAAACGGGTGTGTCGGCAGTATTTACATACTTGCCGCCTGCCTTATCCTCCCCCGGCATTGCGCGTCCGCTAAAGCCGATAACCTTACCCCGAATGTTTATTATCGGGAACATTACCCGCTTTCTGAAGCGGTCGTAATATGTACCCCGCTGACTTTTGCCGATTACATTAGCCTGCAGCATATCGGCAATACTAAAGCCCTGAGCCTTAAGATGATTTATCAGCCCGTCCCAACTGTCAGGCGCAGCGCCCAGACCGAAATGCTTAATGGTCGAAAGGGTAAGTCCACGCTCAGTAAGATAGTTAAGCGCCCACCTGCCGCCGTCGGACATTAAATAGTTATGATAAAACTTAGCCGCCTCGCGATTAATTTCATATACATTATTCTTAAGCCTTTGCATCGAGTCGTCATACCCATTGTCCTGCGGCAGTGTAATTCCGCTGCGCTCAGCAAGAAGCTTTACCGCCTCGATATAATCAAGGTTTTCGATATGCCTTACAAAACTGAAAACATCGCCGCCGACACCGCAGCCGAAGCAGTAGAACGAGCCGTTTTCGGGATAGACGGTAAAGGAAGGTGTTTTTTCGTTGTGGAAAGGACACAGTCCGACTAAATTTTTACCCCTGCGTTTTAAATTAACATAGGGCGCCATAACCGATTCAATATCATTTCGGTACTTAATTTCATTAATTACCTCCTCGGGTATTGCCAAGATAAAAACACCTGCCTTTCATAAATTTATATATTATTATATCTTCCAAGCCTTTGGAATATAAATATCTGAATATGTGGTAACTGCAAAATGGTCGGTCATACCCGCAATATAATCTACCGCCGCGCGCTCGATACCCTCGCGCTCAAGGATTAGCCGATACTCGTTAGCAAGTTTATCGGGATTTTTAAGCAGATACTCATATATACCGTTTACAACACCGTAGACCTTTGATTCTTCCGCCTTAGCAACGCTGTTATAATAAACCGCATCAAAAAGGAATTTGTGCAGTTTGTCATAGTAAACGGCAATCTCGCCGTCCATCTTAACATCGTCCTTTTCGGTGTTTTCAACCAACGAGCCAACAAGACAGTCAATGCGCTCACTTTTGCTGTTGCCTAGCGCCTGTCTTATATCAAGGGGTATATCCTCCTCGCTTATAATACCTGCGCTTACCGCATCGTCAATATCGTGATTTATGTAGGCTATTCGGTCACAAAAACGCACTATTTTACCCTCAGGCGTGTGGGCAAACTCGCCGCGCGTGTGGTGAAGAATGCCGTCAAGCACCTCAGCCGTAAGGTTAAGTCCCCTGCCCGCGCGCTCAATACGCTCACAAACACGGACACTCTGTTCAAAATGTGTAAATCCGCCGCTGAACAGTTCATTCAGCGCCCTTTCACCCGCGTGACCAAAGGGGGTATGTCCCAAATCGTGACCTAAGGCTATTGCCTCGGTCAAATCCTCGTTAAAACGAAGTGCACGCGCGACGGTACGGGCAATCTGCGATACCTCAAGCGTGTGGGTAAGTCGGGTGCGGTAATGGTCCGATTCGGGCGATAAAAACACCTGTGTTTTATGCTTAAGCCGTCTGAACGCCTTACAGTGTATTATGCGGTCGCGGTCGCGCTGAAAGGCGGTGCGAAGCGCACATTCGGGCTCATCGGCTACCCGTCCTTTTGTTTCGGCGCTAAGTGTTGCATACTCTGACAATGTTGCGCGTTCAATATCCTCGGTAATATTTCTGACGCTCTTTTCCATTACTTCCCCTCCCTCTGTCTAATATATTAGCAAAAAAATTCAAAATTCCTCTATTTTTTTAAATTTTATAAGGAAAAAGTGCTTTTTTTATAATCTTGGGTACTATTCGTGATGAAAATGCCTCGCGAACCTTATCCTCAAAGTCGGGGCAATATTCCTCCTTTAAAACGAAGGTAATCTTTATACTGTCGGTAAATTCGGTGTCGTTTATCACACCGCCGCAGTTTTCAATAAGTGTGACAAGACGCGCGTGACTGCTGTAATCACACACCACCTCGTACTCGGCGCAGGGGCACATCTGCACTAACTGTGCCGATTGAAGTGCATCCTTAGCGCTTGTACTGTAGGCGCGTACAAGGCCCCCCGTTCCAAGCAGTATTCCGCCGAAGTATCGTGTTACACACACTAAAACATCGGTAATTCCGCTGCCGTTTATGACATCAAGCACGGGCTTACCCGCAGTGCCGTGGGGTTCGCCGTCATCGGAAAAACGGGCGGTGCCGTCGTGCAGTACATAGGCATAAACATTATGCCGTGCGTCCCAATACCGTGATTTAAGTTCTGCCAGTAACTTGACCGCCTGTGCCTCGCTTTCGCAAGGGTAGGCATTTGCAATAAACCGCGAATGTTTTTCGGTATATTCCGCTGTTGAAACCGCTTGAATAGTGATATACTCCTTCACGCACCGCACCTCACTTTATATTTATAACTTAGGCTGACGAGAGTCGAACCCGTCACGCCTGACAAATAATAATTTTTTGCCCTTTCTTGTCTCATCACTTGTAATACGGCAGTATTACTGCGTTCTTCGACTTCGCTTTTTCAAAAAATTATTTATTTGGCAGGTCAAAGAGTTTCTCACGGCCGCCTTTTTTCGAAAGGCGAAGCGTGAAATTTGCAGTAAGGCTGTCGCCTTACAAAAATAAGCGCAAGTAAGGCGGGAAAAGGCGGCGAGCGAAACCGTAACGGGTTCGACTCTCGTCAGCCTAATGCTTTGCTTGACTTTGTAAAAATAGTAATATATTATTATATTGTTATATTGATAAATTATTACACAGCAGAGAGGTATGTATATGGATGCTATTGATTTAAAGCTTATAAGTATGCTTCAGCAAAATGCCAGAACACCCCTTAAGGATTTGGCAAGTAAGATATTTCTTTCTTCCCCCGCAACCGCCGCAAGAATCGAACGCCTTGAGCGTGAGGGGATAATATCCTCATATTCCGCAAATGTGAACTTAAAGGCGGTGGGAATGCCCATAACCGCTTTTATTAACCTTGATTTAGACCCTAAGCTTAAACCGACCTTTTATCCCTTTATCTGCTCACACCCCAATGTGCTTGAGTGCAACTGTGTCACGGGCAGGTATTCGCAGCTTATTAAGGTGGCGTTTGAAAGCACCGAGGCGCTTGATACATTTGTCGGCGAACTTAATAATTACGGTCACACCGAAACCCAGATTGCGTTCTCATCACCAAAACAGCCTACGGGTATAGGAATTGAGGCAATATCTAAAGAAAAGTAAAAACCATCTCTATTATACCCTAAAAAAGCAAAAGGCACAATCCTAAAGATTGTGCCTTTAATGTTTCTGCGATAATAAAAAGCCTAAGTGAAGAGGGGAGTAGTCAGGACTGGTTCTTTGATATCTGAATTTTCTTGATTTTTATAAAACATTATGGTAATATTTGTTTGCAATATGGGTATAAGGGGAACTAAAAAATGAAATCTGCAAAAAAGATATGGTTGATAGTGATTGCATCAATTCTTGCTTTTGTTTTGATGCTATACACTGTAATTTCGTCTCTAATGCTCAGTATAGCCATTACAGATGAAGAAAAATGGGATGTGATTAGAGATAGTCTTTTTACAAAAAGCAACAGTAAAATAGCAGATATGGGCTTAAGCGATATCTTTTCAGGAACTGTTAAGTTAACAATTGCGAAAGAATTTGTTGCATTTATGGGTGAAGATTTTGATTATACCCTTACACAAGAGCAAATAGATAATGGATTCACAAAAGTGGAAAAACAGGAAGACGGCTCCGCTGTATATACAATAAAAAAAGAGAAATATGATATATTCATAAAAGATTTGCGCCAAACCACAAAAGAGTCCCTGCAAGAGGTCGCTAATTTACTGTCTGAAAACGGTAACACCTCGATTAGAAAGATGTCATCATCAAGTGATTTTGAAAGAATCACGTTTGAGGTTGATAAACAGCAGTATATAGAAGGTATGAGTATGGATAGTATTTATGTTATGAGCTGTGGCTTAACCTCTTGTATGTATCAGATGTTTGATATAAACTCTACCGGTAAATGTAAAATTGAAATTAAAGACGTTGATTCGGGCGAAATATTTAAGACAATAATATATCCTGATGAAATGCAGGAAGATTGAGAAAACAAGGGAAGACAGGAGACCGTTCTGTGTCTTCCCTGTTTTCCTCATATTTAGTGATATTCCGCCGTTGGCGGAGTGATATTTTCACTTAGTGAAAGTGATATTGAAACCTTACAGTTTCAGTGATATTATATTCGCCTTTATAACTCGCGAAGCGAATACAACTTGGACAAAAGTCCAAATATAACTGCGAAGCAATATAACTCGCTGAAGGCGAATATAACTGAAAAA
>JAZRPH010000019.1:0-38245 GCA_045649125.1 Acutalibacteraceae bacterium
CTTAAAACAAAAGATATGTTCCCATTATGATAGCACAATTTTACGCTTTTTGCAATAAAAAGCCTCTCCTTGTCAGGGGAGGCTTTTATATTAACCAAAGTATCTGTTAAGAAGACCCTCAAATGCCTTGCCGTGTCGAGCTTCGTCTTGAAACCACACCTGAAAGCCGCTTGAAACCAAGGTTTTATTATTTGTTTTTCAAAAATCACACTTTTGTCACACTAAATCTTTATTTCTTTTGTTCGTTGGTAAAATAAAAATTCCTATGTAAAAAAGAATTATTGAAAAAATTTGTATAAATGCAAATACGTTTATGGGCGATGCTTTTATATATTCCATTCCGCCGACTAAATAGAATTCATATATTTGCGATGCAACGGTTGTTAATATGTAGCCTATACAACCAATTTTTAAAAGAAGTGAAGATTTAAACTTAAATAACGTTCCGCAAAAACATAATATATTAAACAACGCTGCAACTATGATAATCGCAAATATAATTTCAACTTCAAGTTCAATTTCTAATATTGTAAACCTCGACAAGCCATCAAAATAAGTGATTACGCCATATAAGCTTCTAAAAGCTATTATACCAAATGCCAACGGAAAAATAAGACTTTTAAATTTAAAAGTCTTTTGTTCAAATAACAAATAGCACAAAATTAAAGCCGACGAAATTAAACCCACAACATCATAAAGCAAACCTGTAAAGGTTGAAAAAGTTCTGACTGCACCTAGAAAACTAAATATAAAATAAAATGCTATAAAAGTAAAACTAACCAAATGTTTTTTAGAACTAAAAATTTTCATAATATCACCTCAAAACAAAAGATGTGCTACCGTTATGATAGCACATCTTTGTTGTTTTTACAATGTTTAATTACTTAAAATAACGGTTGAGAAGTCCCTCAAATGCCTTGCCGTGTCGAGCCTCGTCGCGAGCCATTTCGTGCACTGTGTCATGGATGGCATCAAGGCCTAATTCCTTAGCAAGCTTTGCAAGTTCGAACTTGCCCTTTGTTGCTCCGTTTTCGGCATCTACGCGCATTTCAAGATTTTTCTTTGTAGAATCGGTAAGTACTTCGCCCAAAAGTTCAGCAAACTTTGCAGCATGTTCAGCCTCTTCAAGTGCTGCCTTTTCCCAATAAAGACCGATTTCGGGATAACCCTCGCGGTGAGCTACGCGTGACATTGCAAGGTACATACCCACTTCACTGCATTCACCGTTAAAGTTTTCGCGAAGTCCTTCAATAATTCTTTCGTCAACGCCCTTAGCGATGCCGACAACATGCTCTGCTGCCCATGAGCGCTCTCCCGACTGCTCCTCAAACTTGGATGCGGGTGCGTGACAGATTGGGCACTCTGCAGGAGCAGAATCACCTTCGTGAACATAACCGCAAATTAAGCATACATACTTTTTCATACAAAACATCCTCCAAAAAATATTAATTTAATTTTTTTCTACCCTTTTGCAATCCTTACAGATTCCGTAAACAATGCACACCGTTGTATCAGGTGTGAAGCCGTCATTTTTGGCATATCGGTTAAAATCAAGCTCGTTCGCCGGTGCGTCGATTATGGCACCGCACTGTCGGCAGTGCAAATGGATATGCGGTGAAACATCACCGTCAAAATGTTCATATCCGTCACCGACTGATACGCTCAATATATCTCCGTTTGCGGCAAGTGCTGACAGATTGCGGTATACCGTGCCAAGACTTATGTTGGGTATAATCTCGCGAACCTGTTCATACACGCTTGCGGCTGTCGGATGTGAGCGGCTGCTTCGCAGCACCTTAATGATAGCCTCACGCTGTTTTGAATAGTTTTTCATTTTGCTGTGTTCTCCAAAATCAGTAATGATTACTAATTTTATTATACACATACTTTCCTTTTTGTCAAGTGTTTTTCTTGACTTTTTTTAAAAAAAGATTTAAAATGATATGCGTTGATATATTTTATGAATTGAGGTTTATATATGAATACCACGAGCATCTCTAATTCAGTGATAAACCGACTTCCCAGATACTACAGATTTTTAGGTGAACTTAAGGCGGAGGGCTTGACGCGTATTTCTTCAAGGGAGTTATCCGACAGAATGCATCTCACCGCAAGTCAGATACGGCAGGACCTGAACTGCTTTGGCGAATTTGGTCAGCAGGGATACGGTTACAATATTGATGTTTTGCGTGCTGAAATTGCACAAATTTTAGGACTTAATAATCCGCAAAATGCAGTGCTTATCGGTGTGGGAAATTTAGGTAAAGCTATCGCGCACTATATAAACTTTGAGTCAAAGGGTTTTCACCTTATTGGTATGTTTGATAGCAAGGAATCGCTTGTCGGCCAGATGGTGCGCAACACACCCATTCGTCACATAAATTCGCTTGATGAATTTTGCCGCGAAAACAAACCGCACGCAGCAATCCTTTGCATACCAAAAGATGCTGCCAAGGAAATTTGCGACCAACTGATAAAACTCGGTGTAAAGGGCTTTTTAAACTTCAGCCACTATGATATAACGCTTGAACACCCTGATGTTCAGGTGGAAAACATTCATTTTGGCGACAGTCTTATGACACTATCATATAAACTTAAAAACTAAAAAATTATCGGCACCTGAAATTTAAGTCAGGTGCCGAATTCTTTATTTGTTCAGTTCGTCCAAATAATCGCACGCAGCAAGGGCTGCCACCGCGCCATCGGCAGCGGCGGTTGTGACCTGCCGTATCTTTTTTGTTCGGCAGTCACCCGCGGTGAAAATTCCCTGCGTATTAGTAAGACAGTTTTCGTCTGAGCTTACATATCCTCTGCCGTCAAGGGTTATTATATCTGCAAAAGGCTCATTTTGAGGTATAAGACCAATTGCCACAAACATTCCGTCAAGCAAAAGTGTCTTCTCATCTTTTGCGACGCTTTCGATAACAATTCCCTCAAGAGTGCCCTCACCCGTTATTTCCTTTACGGTGTAACCAAGCAGAATTTCGGCGTTTTCTTTTTCGTTAAGCCGCTCGACAAGTTTTTGTTCGCCCGTAAAATAATCAAGGTTTTGAACAACATAAACCTTTTTTGCAAGGTCACAAAGCAACAGCGCTTCCTGAAGTGCCGAATTGCCACCGCCGATAACGGCAACGGTTTTGTCAGCATAAAATGCGCCGTCACACACAGCGCAGAAGGATATCCCCTCACCGACAAACTTTTCTTCATTTTCAAGACCTAACATTCTGTGATGCGCACCGGTGGCAATTATTACCGACCGACCTTCGAACTCACCGCTGTCGGTTATGACGGTTTTGGTTTCGCCGTCACGCACAGACAGTACCTCGGCACATTCGATTTCAGCATCTAAGGCAAGTGCCTGTTCAACCAATTTTTCAGCAAACTCATTACCCGTAACCTCGGTAAAGCCTGGGATGTTTTCTACCTTTGGTGAAAAGGTAATCTGTCCGCCGAAGGTTGCCTTTTCAATAACAAGCACACTTTTATTTGCGCGACGGGCATAAATGGCTGCTGTAAGTCCCGCAGGACCGCCGCCGACAACTATAATATCATACATAAATTATTCTTCCTTTAGGGTAACAAGAATAATCCGAACTCGATTTTGGAATGCGGATTTATTACCCGTATTTCGTTAAAATACTCGTAAATCCGACAGGATTTACTGCGTTTTGTGCCTCACACGGATAAAAATCCGTTCATTACAAAATTCTATGGCCTGAAACGAGTGTAATTTTGAGCAGATTTTTACGATGAGGATGACGGAAGGCTGACGCCTTCCTAAGACGAAGAGTAAAAAGATGCCGAAATTCCACCGTTTCAGGCGGGTTCGGATTATTCTTGTTACCCTAAAGTAAAGTGGCAGGTGATACCTGCCACTTTTTAGTTTTAAATTTTTAAGCGTTAAGATATTTCTTTATATCAGATACGCCTGCGTATTTTACTGCATTACCGTTTTCTACAACAACAAGTGTCGGTGCCTGCTTAATGCCAAGTGCGTTTACCGCCTCAACATTTTCGTTTGCAAGTAACTTGTCAAAAGCAACGCCTGCTTTTTCAAGTAAAGCTACTGCTATTTTACAGTTGGGACAGGTTGCTGTTGTAAAAAGATATGTGCCGTCAGCCATTACTGCCTCTTTGCTTTCGCACTCGCAAGCAGCCGCTGCTACATCTTTAAGAGTAAGTTTTGAATTTGCAATATCATAAACCTTGCGGTCTTTGAATTCCTGCGACTTACCGTCATTCCAGTTTTGAACAGGACGGTAGTAACCTGTGATACGGCTGTAAACCTCAGTCTTCTCACCGCAGTCGGGGCAGGTATAAACTTCACCCGAAATATAACCGTGGTTCTTGCATACCGAGTAGGTCGGTGACATTGTGTAGTATGGCAGACGATAGTTTTCCGCAATCTTTCTTACAAGGTTTGCAGCAGCCTTCCAATCAGGCAACTTTTCACCGAGGAACGCATGGAATACGGTACCCGATGTATAAAGTGTCTGTAATTCGTCCTGAACGTCAAGAGCAGAGAAAATATCCTCTGTATAACCAACAGGAAGATGTGAGGAGTTGGTGTAGTAGGGTGTCTCACCCTCGCCGCTGCCTGCTGTAATAATGTCAGGATAATGCTTAAGGTCGTGTTTTGCAAGACGGAAAGCGGTAGACTCTGCAGGGGTAGCCTCAAGGTTGTAAAGGTCACCGTACTGCTCTTGGTAGTCAGAAAGGCGCTCACGCATATGGTTGAGAACGTCCTTTGTGAACTGCTGGGTGTTTTCGTGTGTAAGGTCTTCTTTAAGCCATTTTGCGTTAAGACCAACCTCATTCATACCAACAAGACCAATGGTCGAGAAGTGGTTGTTAAATGTGCCTAAGTATCTCTTGGTGTAGGGATAAAGTCCCGAATCAAGAAGCTTTGTGATAACGGTACGCTTAACATGCAGCGAACGGGCAGAAATGTCCATCATTCTGTCAAGTCTTGCGTAGAAATCTGCTTCATCTTTTGCAAGATAAGCAATACGGGGCATATTGATGGTAACAACGCCTACCGAACCTGTTGATTCACCGCTGCCGAAGAAGCCGCCTGATTTTTTGCGAAGTTCACGAAGGTCAAGACGAAGTCTGCAACACATTGAACGAACATCGCTGGGTTCCATATCGCTGTTGATATAGTTTGAGAAATAGGGGGTGCCGTATTTTGCGGTCATCTCAAAGAGAAGCTTGTTATTATCGGTCTCTGACCAGGCAAAATCGCGTGTGATTGAATAGGTAGGAATAGGATACTGGAATCCGCGGCCGTTAGCGTCGCCCTCAATCATAATTTCGATAAACGCGCGGTTTATCATATCCATCTCGGCCTTGCAATCCTTGTATTTGAAATCCATTTCCTTGCCGCCAACGTTACAGTTAAGCTCGGCAAGGTCGTTTGGAACTGTCCAGTCAAGAGTAATGTTGGTAAAGGGTGACTGTGTGCCCCAACGCGAAGGAGTATTCACACCGTAGATAAAGCTTTGAATACACTGCTTAACCTCTTTATAAGTAAGGTTATCAACCTTTACAAAGGGCGCCAAGTAGGTGTCGAATGATGAGAATGCCTGTGCGCCTGCCCATTCGTTTTGCATAATACCAAGGAAGTTTACCATCTGGTTGCAAAGGGTTGAAAGGTGACTTGCAGGTGAGGATGTTATCTTGCCGGGAACACCGCCAAGTCCCTCTTGAATTAACTGCTTTAAGGACCAACCTGCACAGTAGCCTGTGAGCATAGACAGGTCGTGAATATGGATATCTGCATTGCGGTGTGCATTGCCGATTTCATCATCATATATTTCAGAAAGCCAATAGTTAGCCGTAACTGCGCCTGAGTTTGAAAGAATCAAACCGCCAACAGAATATGTAACGGTGGAATTCTCTTTAACGCGCCAGTCATTAATGTTAAGATAGTTGTCTATAATTTCCTTATAGTCAACCATTGTTGCATTAATGTTTCTAATCTTTTCACGCTGACGGCGGTAGATAATGTATGCCTTTGACACATCATCATAGCCTGCCTTAATAAGTACAGATTCAACGCTGTCCTGAATATTTTCAACGGTGATTTTACCGTCTTCAATCTTGGAAGAAAAATCTGCCGTAACCTTAAGGGCTAAAAAGTCAATAATGTCCTGATTGTATTCCTTCTGACACGCTTCAAATGCCTGAGTTATCGCGTCGCTGATTTTTTTAATGTCGAAACTTACTAGTTTCCCATCACGTTTTACTACGTTATACATAATGTTTCCCCTTTTTATTTTATTGGTGTGCAAGTAACATTATATAGTTTATTTTGTGCTTTGTCAATACCCAAATCACAATATATTGTGTTATTTTCCTCGAATTTCAACTTTTGGTATCATATCTTGTGCCAAAGACCGCATTAAATCAAGGGTTTCGTCACTATGGGCAGATAAATTATTTTTTATAATATCGCCCGAATCAATGAAATTTTGTAAAAAATACTTGTCCGCGCCCGAAATCCACTCTGAAATTTTCTTTATATCCTCTGGCGTATGGTACTGCTTTACAACGGTGGTTCTGAATTCAAAATCAATGCCGCTGTTTATAAGCAAGTTTATGCTCTTATCTATGTCATCAAGGTTAATGTCTTCGCAGCCTGCTGTTTGGGAATACTTTTCTCTGCTGTTTTTTATGTCCATCGCAACATAGTCTATCAGCCCGTTTTCGATAAGCTGTGCTAATTTTTCAGGGAAACTGCCGTTTGTATCAAGCTTGACCTTAAGTCCAAGCTCTTTAAGCCTTGAAATAAATTCGGGCAGTTCTTTGTTTAAAAGCGGTTCACCACCAGTGATGCACACGCCGTCGAGCACACCGCTGCGTTTTTTAAGATAATCTAAAACCTCTTCTTCCTCATAAACACAGGTGCCATCAATATGTGTTACAAGCCCTGCGTTATGACAAAACGGACAGCGAAAATTGCACCCCGCAGTAAACAGGGTGCAAGCAACGTGGCCCGGGAAATCGAGTAATGTAAGTTTTTGAAATCCACTGAATTGCATTTTATTTATCCTTTATATATTAATTGTCACCTGCAAATTGTTCTGCTATGGCTTTTTTGCTGTCAGGTCTTGAGTCGCCGTGCCGTACAAAACACATTGTTATAAACGACGCAACCGAAAAGAACACAGCATACGGGAACAAAACTTTATAACCGATAGGCAACCTTTCTATAAGCAGGCCCGAAAGCAACGGGGTAACAATCTGCGCCGCCATTGAAAATGTATAATAGTATCCTGTGTATTTGCCCACATCAGAACCCGTGCACATCTCTACTACCATGGGGAATGAGTTTACATTTATAGATGCCCAACCAATGCCAATAATACCAAACAGCATATACATAATCCATGGCGCCTTGGTTGCGATATCTATATCTATAAATATTGCCGACGCATAACAAGCGGTCATTAACACTATACCAAAAAGAACCGCTTTCTTTCTTCCTATTTTGCTTGATAAAAATCCCAGAGGCACAAATGCCGCTATTGCGGCAACGGTTGCCACCGTAAGAAACATTGACGAAGCACCAAGGTCTATATTCCAAATTTTAATACAATACATCGAGAAGGACGTTGTCACACCGTTATACGCTGTATACCATAATAAAACAGACATCAGTATAAGTATAAGGCTGCGAAGCACAGGTTTAGAAAGTTTTTGTTTTTCTCCTTTTTCCTGAGGTTCTTCATCTTTTATATTAGTCTCTTTAAGCACCTTGTTCTCTTTAACGGTAAGCACCATTATAAGAACCGACACTAACATAAAAGCGGCAATTATTAAAAATACGGGTGTAAATGACTGGTCCGAAGCGTAAACCTTTTTCTCCACTCCATTTTCAATAATAGTTTCGCTTTTTAACATAAACATCATCAATATGGTTGCAAAAATACCGCCGATATAACCCACAAGATTTATAATAGCATTTCCTTTGCTGCGAAGGGGTTTTTCGGTAACATCGGGCATATAAGCAACCGCCGGCGAGCGATATGTAGCCATAACAATAAGCAACGCCATAAGGGTAATAATAAATCCCCAAAAACTAAGTTTGCTTTCAAAATATGCCAAAACGCAAATAAGAACTACCGAACCTATGGTTCCGTAGAGTATATACGGTGTGCGTTTTCCAAGTCGGGTATTTGTCTTGTCTGAAAGTTTACCAAAAAGCGGCAACATAAATACAGCCAAAACATTATCCACTGCCATTAATGCCTTAGAGGTTAAAACACCTAAATTGAATTTTTCTTCAAGTATATAGGGTATTACCTGATCATAAAACTGCCAAAACGCTAAAATTGCCATAAAAGCAAATCCGATAAGTATTGTACGCTTGTAATTAAGTTTCACCATACTTCCCCCTTAAATTTATATAAGTTCAATTATCGCTGCAAGATTTCCGCGTTTTCCACCAGTTGCGCGGTGCGAATGAAGGTGTTGCGAATTACAACAGGTGCAAATATCGGCAACATCAATATTATCTGCCTTTACACCCGAAGAAATTAATATGTTCTTGTTGGCAGATTTTAAATCAAGCATAAAATGGTCATTGTCGCGACCTTTTTTAAAGATGCCGTCAAGATTAATTCCGCTTTTTATAAAAGCCTCGTAAACGGGGGTGTCCACCTCGTAACAGCAGTCGCTGATGCAAGGACCGATTGCAGCAATTATGTCCTCGCGCCGACAACCGAATTCCTTTACCATTTTATCGACGGTAACCTCACCTATTTTACTCACCGTGCCGCGCCAGCCAGCGTGAGAGGTGGCACATACCCGCTTTACAGGGTCACAAAATAACAGCGGCGTACAGTCTGCGTACTGCGTGACAAGCGCCACACCGCGCGAGGCGGTTATAAGACCGTCAACATCCTGAAAACCTTCTTTAGTATATCCCCTGCCGCAATCATCGCGAGTGACAAGTTGTACATTGTTTGTATGTGTCTGTCGAGAAAGGGTAAGGTGTGAAAGTTGTATGCCGACAGCGCCGCACAAACGACGGTAATTTTCCTCAACCGAATTAAAATTATCACCGCCTGTAAAACTCATATTCATAGCAGCATACTGCCCCTCGCTTACACCGCCGTGCCGTGTGGAAAAAATATGCCGCACTGCGCCGCAGGCGGTAAGTCGCGGAAAGGTTATATAAACCAAGTCCCCCGCTTTGTTTATTTTAAGAGTTTTACTTTGCATTACAAGCCTCAATTTCGCGAAGTAATTCCGTAGAATTTCTCTTTAATGTCTCACTGTATTCTTCGCCCAAACGGCGCGAAATATGATCAAAAGCTTCATCAAATTTGGGCGGACGCACATCGGGCGAGTGTGTATCACTTGCCAAAAATGACGCATAGCCGTCCTTTATCAATTTTTCGGAAATTTTTCCTCTTTGACTTATAAGCAGCGCGTGCGCGTTAACATGTGCCAACGCTACACCATTTTCAATAAGCTTAAGCAGTTTTTTATAGCCGTGGAGGTAAGAGTATCTTTCAATGTGTGCCAGAATTGGCACCATTCCGAAATTGTCGTATATACCTTCTATATCGGCGATAACAAGGTTGGTTATCGGTTCATCATAAGGAAGTTCAAGCAAAAGATATTTTGTGTTTTGAAGCACGAATTTTCGCAAGGAAACACTGTTGCGAATACCGCTGAAATAATAAAGTTCACAACCTAAATGAACACGCGGTAAATCTCTACCGCAAACCACGCTTTGCAGGTCATCAAAAGCGGCATTTACGCGGTTAAAAAATTTTGCATCGTCCTCTCGCGTTGAATAAAAATGAGGCGTGGCAATCACATCGCTCACACCCTGCGCCCTCAGCATTTCAAGCAGTGTGCAGGACGTTTCAATATCTTCAGCACCGTCATCAACCCCCGGCAGTATGTGTGCGTGAATATCAAGAAAGCCCATTTTCTATACCCCCTTATCCGTGCTAGTTAAAAATCGGGAGATGATATCCCCCGACCTTTTTTATTTTTTGTTATTAATTGTAAACTGTTTAGCCGCAGAACTGTATCCGTAGCCGTATCCGTAGCCGTAACGGCGATAGACATAACCGTATTTGCGATAGCCGTAACGGCGGCCCGATTTGGGATTTGCAGCATTCATAACAGCGCCCAAAATTCTGATTCCCGCAAACTCTGCAGCGTCAACCGCGTGTTTTATTGCATCGATCGGTGTGTACCGGTCGCGGACAACTAAAACAAGACCTGCCGTCTGCGGCGCAATTACCAACGCATCGGTTACATAATCGACCGGCGGAGTATCAACAATTACATAGCTGTATTCTTTAGAGAGCGCGTCAATAAGCTCCTTAAACCGTACCGAGCCCAAAAGCTCCGACGGGTTGGGAGGAACCTGACCCGCAGTTATAACATCCAGATTTTCGTTAATGCTGACAATGCTTTCCTTGTAATGATTAAAGCCTGCCAAAACGTTTGAAAGTCCATTTTTGTTTTCAATCTTTAATTTTTTATGAATGGAACTGCGGCGCATATCAGCGTCTATCAACAAAACCTTTTCACCAAGCTGCGAAAAAGCGATTGCCATATTAACCGCGGTTGTGGATTTACCCTCACCTGCGCCCGGGCTTGTGACAGTTATTACATTGTTTGACTGCCCTGCCGAAAGCAAGAATGTCAACTTTGTTCTTATTGCTTTGTAGGCTTCAACAACGGCAAAAGGAACATGCTTAGATTCATTATTGTTTCCTGTTTCTGCGTTTTTTGCTGCGCTTTTTTTCTTAATAGCCACTGCTGTAACCACCTTTCGATTTACGATATCTTATCTGGTCTGCATTCTCAAAGTCGGGAACCGCACCAAGAAGCGGAATGTCAAAAATCTCGACAAACTGCTCCTCACCTTTAATAGAGCGATTAAGAATTTCAACTATAAATACTATAACATAAGCGGCTATTGCGCCTACAAGACCTGCTACAACGGTAGTGGTGTTTGTGCTTGGATATGTCATAGTAGCCTTGATTGCCGTAGATGCCACCACAGCCTTTGAATAGGGAATAAATTCGGGTATGTATTCGCAAGATATTTCAGCAAATTTATTTGCAATCCGCATAGCTTCCTTAGGATCGGTGCTGGAGTATTTCACATCCACAAAAAGCGTTTCCTCGCCGCGTCTTTGAACGGTAGTGCTTCCCATAAGCCGTTGATAGTTGTATTCTTCACCAAGTTCCTGCGCAACACGCTTATAAATGTCGGGCGTACCTAAAATATCAATTGCTGTGTAGGCAATGTATAGTGAAGCAGAAATGTCGGTAGCGGCAACGGTTGTTTTGTTTGGTGTTTCGCTGTTTTGTGTAACCGCACCGTTGGTTACGATTATTGAAGCCGTTGCACTATAAGAAGGCGTCAACATAAACTTGCAGTAGCAAAAGGCAGCTGACGCACAAATAGCGGCCGCCAAAATAAGTATCCATAACCTGCGCCAAGCAAGTGTTAACAGGTCGATAATATTGATTTTATTCTCTTCCATAATGTTCCTCTTTCTAAAGCAATTATACTTTTAAAGAATATTTATTACACATACAGTATATGATAACACCTTTTATAATTTTTTTCAAGACATTATTTTAACAGATATCAACCAAATATTTACAATCCCCGTGTAATACGGCTGCTGTTTTTAATTATCTTGCCAAATCATAATTTCGTGCTGTTTCTCGATATCCTAATTTGTCCCTTTTTACGATAAAAAATGTGCACCTCCAAAAGCGTCTAACTTTTGGGGTGCATATCAAAAGTCATCTGTCCCTTTTTTGTATGCTGATTATTTTTCTTTTACAAGCACCTTTTCTATTTTGCCGATTATCATATAATGGTAATCTTCATTGGGATACCATTTTTCTCTGGGTAATGTATCGGTAAAACATTCGGGCTGCATTTTTTGAACATACTGTTTTTTGCATACAAACACCAACCGCGCCTGTTCGAAATAGGGCGCCGCCTCATCAAACACGGGGGTAAGCCCACTTTCCTTTGTCTTGTCTGTATCTCTGCCCGATTTACTGCCGCAGATTTTATGAATATCCTTATTATCACCGTAAAAACTGAGGGTAAAATAGTCATTATCATTTAAAAATTCCATTGTGTAACGCTGTGGGCGCACAAGCGCCATCACGCTGTCGTTACCCCAGACTTCACCCATAAAGCCCCAAGACGCCGTCATCATATTATATCTGTTCTCATTCCCTGCGGTAATAAGCATCCATTCATCACTTATGAGTTTTATAACATTCTCTTTTGTTTGCTTTGAAGAAATTTCACAAAACATAACAACACCGCCAATTAAAAATTTAAATTTTTTCGCCCTTTTTGCCAGAATAAAAATTATCAAAGATAGCGCCACTACAGGCTCTGTGTTTTTCGAGAATTTATTGCTTCCAGCATAAGACTATGTACCATGTCGCCCAACTCGGCTGTGTGGGTGTTATCCTTGGTGTCGATAACCTCAATTATATCAAAATAGACATCGTGTCTGCGGCGAAACATATTTTTTACTATTTCCTTTGTTCCTACCAGTGTGCAAACGACAATCTTTGACTGCGTTTTTGTAGCAATTTTAAGCGCGCCGTTTCTTATTGGCAACAGTTCACCGCTAAGGCTTACATATCCTTCGGGGAATATCGCTACCGAGTTTTTGTCCTCTTTAATAAGTTTAGTAGCGTTTATTATTGTTTTTGCCGCCTCGCGATTGTTTTCGCGGTCAATGGGCAGTCCGTTCATTTTATAAAGCGCCTTAAAAACAAAAGGAAACAGGTCACTGACCTCTTTTTTTGCAACAAACGCAAGTTTTTCGTCGGGCAGTTCGTGTAGAATAACCGCAGGGTCAATTTCGTGAATATGATTGCAGACCAGTAAAAACCGCTCATTAAGCGGCACCTTTTCAAGCCCCGTTGTATGTACGGTAATACCCGCAAGTTTAAAGGCAAGGTGCAAAAACGACTTTACAAGACCGCGGAAAAACGCAGTGTCGCGCGGTGGCTTTTTAAGACTTACAGTCTGAATACATAAAGCAAATACCGCACAGTGTAAAAGCACAAATGCCACAAAAACACCCAACAGTATAAGCGGCACAATAAACCATCCGTTTGGATTTTTAAAGATATCAAACGGTATATCCAAAAGCAGTGTTATCACTGCAGATGCAACAATATAAAAATAAACCAATTGCCTTTCCGCCTTTCAGTTTTGCTTCCTTACTATTTTATATTCGTCGTAGTAATTATAGTACGGGCAATCATAGGTTTGCGTGGTTAAAAAACGCGCCATTTCATCTTCGTCAAGTCGACAGTCGCAAAAGTACTCATCATATTCTTCGTCGTATACATAGTTAGAACAACTTTCGCAGTTGGTGGCGCGCTTTTTCATAATTTTCACCTATTCTGTAGTTTCATCCGGATTGGGCTGCTCTTCTGAACCGCTGTCCTCGCTGTTTGGCGGTTCTTCTTGTGAGGGTGGGTCTTCGGTCGGGTCTTGCTCTTCATCGTCTTCTTCCGTTGTTGGCGTACTTTCGGACGGCTCCGCTTCTGAAGACTGTTCTTCTGAAGACTCCTCATCCTCACCCGCGGGTGTCTGTGGCACAACGGGTTCATCTGTGGTCTCGTTTTCGCTTGAGGTTGTTTGCGGCTGAGTAACAGTATCGTCATTATCATTGTTGTCAGCCGACGGCGTCACCGTTGTGGTTGGATTTCTGCTACTTGACGAGCCCGTTTTAGAAAACCAATCGTTTCTTTCAACTCCGTTTGCCTCAACATACTGCTCGACAGTCATATCGTCATAAATAACTGCGTGAATAAGTTTTGATGCGTAATCCAAATCATAATAAACCACCGAACCGTAACGGCTGCCACCCGTAAAGCGCATCAAAAACTCACTTTGATACTCTGCCGGGGGAAGACGGAATTGCTCAAAGGTGGGGGAATTAAGCAAAACATTAAAAGCAAGGCTTAAAATATCGCTATAAGAAAGGGATGTTTCGCTGCAAGGAATAAGCGCCTTTGCAAGTTTTGGATACCTTGTTTTTTTCATAGTAACTGCCTTATTAAAGAGTTCTTGCATAACATGACGCTGACGGTCGGTTCTGCCGAAGTCGTCGCGCGTACCCCATACGCTTGTGCAGTTGCGCACACGGGCATACGCCACCGCCTGAACACCGTTTAGTTGCTGCTCGCCCGCAGATTTAATATAGTATTTATTGGCGTCAAGCCCCATCTGGTTACAGATTTCGTCCATACAGTTGTTAAGATTGGGATGGTCGTAGCCCTTCCACCTGAGTTCGTCCTCGGTAATAGTGGCGGTGATTCCGCCGACGGCATCAATAATATCGGTCATACCGTAGAAATTAACCGTCGCGTATTCCGAAATGTCGAGATTGAATATTGTATTAATTGTTTTTATTGCGTGTTCAGGTCCCTTTGCATATGCGGAATTAATCTTTCCGTAATAGGTGCTGCCCTCATATTCCATAGGGACAAAGGTGTCACGCATAATAGAGAATATTTTTACCTTTTTGGTCTTGGTATTAAGACTTAAAATCATAATACTGTCGGAATTACCTTTAAAGGAAGTTTCATCACGGGTATCGATGCCAAAAAGAGCAACATTGACTACATTTTTATCTATAACCCCCGAAAAACCGAGTTCGTCAGGGTTACCCGTAATCGCATTATAGTTATAGTTAAAATATGTGAAAAACCATGTAAGCAAAAGCGCAATTGCCGTCACAATAGATGCGGCGGTAATAACTAATGCCCGCTTACCGCGGGTAAGCTTGTGCCACCATTTAGCAATCTTTTGCCCCACGGCAGCAAGACCGTGCTTTTTCTTTTGGTAACTGTGTTTTCCGTACTGCGACATATCTACCGTAGCAAAATGCTGCAGCCGCGAATCCGAGACAATATCCTCAAACTCTTCTTTTTTTTGTGAAGAAGAAATAATATCCTCATAGCTATCGCCAAATTCAAAGCCATGTGTATCCTTTTCGTTCATAATTCCACCTCCGGAATTTTTGCACATACCATTTTACACCTATTCGACAAAAAATCAAGGTGTAAAATATTAATAAATATTAATATTATGTTTACTGTAACATAATCTTGTAAATTTCGTTTTTCTTAATTCCGGTGGTCTGCGCCGCTTCCTTTGCGGCGGCAGAGGCGGAAAGTCCATTTTCCATTAGTTTTTTTGCAAGGTTTACAGCATCCTCCACTGTATAGTCAACAGTACTGTCATTACTATCGGCACCTGCGACAATCAGCACAAATTCACCGCGAGGCGCGTTTTCGTTAAAGTGTTGCAAAGCACCGGATAGGGTTGTCCGTAAAACCGTTTCGTGTATCTTAGTAAGTTCACGGCAAACAGCAATGTCCCGCTCACCCAAAATTTCAAGCATATCACCAAGCGTACGCAAAAGTTTATGCGGCGCTTCATAAAAAATCATGGTGCGGCGCTCACACTTAAGCTCTTTTAGGTGTTCGGTGCGGCTTTTTTTATCAGCCGACAAAAAGCCCTCAAAACAAAATCTGCCGCTTGGAAAACCCGATATGCTAAGCGCCGTTGCAAAGGCTGTGGGACCGGGTACCGATTCTACCGCAATTCCCGCTTCATACGCCTGTCTTACCAAATCTTCGCCCGGATCGGATATTGCAGGCATACCCGCATCGGTGACAAGGGCGCAGTTTTGCCCCGTTAAAATTCTGTCGATTACCTGTGTGCCGCGCTCCCTTTTATTATGTTCAAAATAGGAAATAAGCGGCTTTGTAATTTCAAATCGGTTAAGCAGTTTCATTGTTACTCGGGTGTCCTCGGCAGCGATGAAGTCAACCTCGCCCAAAATACGTATCGCACGGGGTGAAAAATCCTCAAGATTGCCGATGGGTGTCCCCACAACATATAATTTACCAATCATTTTAAATATGCCTCTTTATAGCTTCCGTAAATTTCTAACATTTCAGGCGAAAAATTGCCCTGCTCATCCTCTACAAAAAGGGTAGGTTCAATAGTCAGCCCTGTGTTTCCGCAGCGTCTGCCCTCGACAAGCACAAGCCAAGGCGCTTTTTCAGGGCGCTTACAAACAAGGCGCAACCGTTTTGGCTCGACCTTGTTTTCACGCATAAGCGACATAAGCTCGGCAAGTCTTTCGGGACGGTGGCACATACAAAGTCTGCCGCCCGTCTGCAAAAGTTTTGCCGAGCCCGACACTATGTCCGAAAGGTTGCATTCAACTTCGTGCCGCGCAACGCTTTTTACACTGTCAGGATTTTTAATGCCCGCGCTTGACGCCTTATAAGGCGGATTGCAGGTAATAAGGGTGTTGCTTCCCGACGGCACCTTCCCCTTTAACTGCTTAAGGTCGCTTAGTACGGCGGTAAAGTTTTCAAAACCGTTTTCTTTAGCCGACATACTTGCAAGTTCTATTGCCTCGGGCGAAATATCCACACCGTACACACTTTCAAGCGCCCTGTCGCGCATTATAAGAAATGCGATTATTCCACAGCCTGTTCCAAGGTCGACCAATCTGTCACGGGTGTTTGCCTTTGCAAAGTTTGCAAGTAATACCGCATCGGTGCCAAAGGTATGGTGCGCTGATACAAATATTGAGCGCCCGTTACCTATGGGTTCTTTTTTTACATTTATACTTTTGTCCATTTTACGCCCTGAGGTGTATCTTCAAGCACGATACCCATTTCCTTGAGTTTATCGCGAATTTCATCTGCAGTTTTAAAATCTTTTGCCTTACGGGCGGCTGTGCGCTGCTCAATAAGTGCTTCTACTTCGCCATCCAGACTTTCGGTTTTGCGGTTATACACAAGTCCTAAAACACCTGTAAGCTCATCAAAAATTTCTGCACAAGCGTTAAGCGTTTCCTTTTTAGCGCCTGCTGCGATTACGGTATTTATATCACGGACAAGTGAAAATACCGCTGCCAGAGCATCGGCAGTGTTAAGGTCATCATCCATAGCAGTTATAAACTCGCCCTTGCGCTGCTTAACAAACTCAGGTGTCTCACCGCCGTCCGCAGCATTTTGCAGCGCAAAATCAATATTATTGCGGCAGGTGTACAGACGCTCAAGCGCATTTTTGCCCTGCTCGATAATATCAACCGAATAGTTAATCGGTCCGCGGTACTGCGAAGAAATCATAAGGTAGCGTATCGGCTCATAGCCGTACTTCTCTGCCACATCACGCACGGTAAAGAAGTTGCCCAATGACTTTGACATCTTATGGTTATCAACATTTATAAATCCATTGTGCATCCAGTAATGCGCAAACTCACATCCGTTAGCGCACTCGCTTTGCGCAATCTCGTTTTCGTGGTGTGGGAATATAAGGTCAAGACCGCCGCAATGAATGTCAATAGTTTTGCCAAGATATCTTTCAGCCATCGCCGAACATTCGATATGCCAACCCGGTCTGCCGTCACCCCAAGGTGATGTCCAATACGGCTCACCCTCTTTTGCACCCTTCCAAAGGCAGAAGTCCATCGGGTCTTCCTTAATATCGTCGGTGGCAATACGGGCACCTGCCTCCAAATCCTCAAGCGGCTGGTGTGAAAGTTTGCCGTATTGGTCAAACTTTTTGGAACGGAAATAAACGTCACCGCCCGCTGTGTATGCATAGCCTTTTTCCACAAGTTCGCTTATAATACGCTGTATTTCGTCGATGTTTTCGGTAGCGCGCGGATGAACTGTTGCTTCACGGACATTAAGTCCCTTTGCATCCGTCCAGAATTCCTTAATAAACCGCTCTGCCACCTCGGGTACTGTCGTGCCCTCCTCGTTGGCTTTTTTTATAAGCTTGTCGTCGATGTCGGTAAAGTTTTGAACAAAAGTCACCTTATATCCGCGCCATTCAAGATAGCGGCGCAGCACATCAAACACGCACAGCGGACGCGCGTTGCCGATGTGGATATAGTTGTAAACGGTAGGGCCGCAGGCATAAATTTTAACCTCGCCCGGTGTGATGGGCACAAGCTCATCCTTTGTTCGTGTAAGGGTATTAAATATTTTCATTCTTTTGCTTCTCCTTTAAACTCTTAACCTGTTTTTCAAGACGGTCAAGCTGCTGCTGAACAGGGTCAGAAATGTGAATTTGGTCAAGCGGCTTGTAATCGACCTTTTTGCCGTTTTGACGCACAACCCGTGCAGGAACACCCACAACGGTGGAGTTGGGCGGTACATCCTTAAGCACCACTGCACCCGCAGCGACACGCGAATTGTCACCTATGTTTATGGGGCCTAACACCTTAGCACCCGCGCTTATCATAACGCCGTTACCAACGGTTGGATGGCGCTTGCCGACATCCTTACCCGTACCGCCAAGTGTTACACCTTGATAAATCAGCACATCGTCACCGATTTCGGCGGTTTCGCCTATTACAATTCCGGTGCCGTGGTCGATAACAAGGCGGCGGCCAATGGTAGCGCCGGGGTGGATTTCAATGCCCGTTTTTCGAGCGGCGCGCTGCGAAATCCAACGCGCACGAAAGCCGTGCCCTGCAAGATAGTGCTTGTGGGCACGACGGTACATTCTTATAGCCTTAAGGCCTGGGTAAAGCAAGAATATTTCAAGGCTGCTTTTTGCGGCAGGATCGCGGTCCTTTATCGCCTGAATATCCTCTTTTAATAAATCAAACATAACTACACCAAATTTCTAATCCGTATTATTTTGAAGTGTTGATGCAATCCTTACATTCATTAAGATAGATAAGTCCCGAAATTACACACAGCACCGCCTGTATCCAGAACACTGTCATAATAACAATATCCGCTGTGCCCTGAATGGCCTTGATGCCAAAGTCTTCTATCAAAGCATAAGCAAAAATCGCAAGAATAATACCTGCCATCTGGCTTACGGTCTTAAGTTTGCCCCAAATGTTTGCGGCAACCACCTTGCCGCCGCTTGACACGGTTACAAGGCGAAGCGAGGAAACCATAAACTCGCGGAAAAGCACGATGAATACAATCACCGTCATCTGCCACGCGTATGTGAAGTTTTTGCCGTACATAAAAATGAATCCCAAAAATGCCGATGTGGTAAGCATTTTATCAGCAAGGGGGTCTAAAAATTTACCAAAGTCGGTAACAAGATTATATTTTCTTGCCATTTTGCCGTCAATCATATCGGTGAGAGATGCCACAATAAATAAAACAAGTGCTACTGTGTAGTGAAAATCAAACGGGATAAGTAACACCGCCATAAAAATGGGGGTTGCAATAATTCTTCCTACTGTTAGTTTATTCGGTGTGTTCATACAAGTTCTCCTAACAAATCATATTCGATGGTATCGTTTATTTTAACCTTTACAAAATCGCCGATTACGAGCGGCTTGTTTGAAAGGAAAAACACCTTGCCGTCAATTTCGGGTGCATCAGAGGCGCTTCTTCCGAAGTAACATTTAATATAATCGTCCCAGCCTTCGATAAGTATCTCCTGCACGGTACCGATTTTCTGCTCATTTTTTTCGGTTGCAACGGTAAGCTGAGATTCCATTATGCGCTCCATTCGGTCAAGCTTTTGTTGCTGCTCGATTTGTTCGGGGAGCGCGGCTGCAATTGTATCCTCCTCAGCAGAGTACGGGAAGCAGCCAAGCCTATCGAACCGCATATCATTCACAAAGCGGTGCAGTTGTTCAAACTGCTGCTCACTCTCGGACGGGAAACCCGTAATAAGTGTTGTGCGAAGTGTTATATCGGGTACTGTTTCGCGTATTTTATTTATCAGCGCCGTAAGCGACCTTTCGTCGCCGCGGCGGTTCATTTTTTTAAGAATTTCGCCGTTTACATGCTGGATAGGTATGTCAAGATATTTTACAAGCTTTTCCTCACTCGCTAAAAGTTGCAAAAACTCGTCGGTTATTCTTTCGGGATATGTATACAGTGTGCGTATCCAGTGTAAACCGTCTATCCTACACAACTGACGCAGCAGTTCACAAAGTCGGCTCTCGCCGTAAAGGTCGGTGCCGTATGCGGTGGTGTCCTGCGCGACGACAATAAGTTCTCTTACACCCATTTCGGCAAGTTCACGCGCTTCACGAACACAATCTTCAATCGTTCTGCTTCTCATTCTACCGCGTATTTTGGGTATCGCACAGTAGGTGCAGCAGTTATCGCAGCCGTCGGCAATTTTAAGGTATGCCGTAAAGGGCATACCGCCCAAAATGCGCTTTGCAGACAAATTAAGGTCGGACTTTTCGCCGTAGCAATTCTGTGTCTTGCCCTCAATCGCATCTTTTACTATCTCGGCAATCCTGCCGTTCGAGCCAATTCCCACGCAGACATCAACCTCGGGTATCTCGTCGGTGACATCGTCGCGGTAGCGTTCGGCAAGGCAGCCTGTAACGATTAACGCCTTTAGCCTACCCTCTGTCTTATAGCGTGCGGCTTCGAGTATGTTTTCTATCGCCTCTGCCTTTGCGTCCTCGATAAATCCGCAGGTGTTTATGATAATTGCATCGGCATCTGCCTCTGGCACTCCTATTTCAAACCCTGCCTGTGAAAGTGTATAAAGCATCGCTTCAGCATCGACTTGATTTTTCGGGCACCCAAGGGATACCATACTTATTTTGTACATCTTTTACTCACCGTAGTATTCTGATTCCTCATTATATTCCTTTAATGCGTCACGCACCGCGCCGTAGGAAAATCCCTTTCTAACGAGTGCCGCGTAAACCTTTTGCGCGCCGCCGTGTAGTTGCAGTTTAAGGCGGTATTTCTTCTCTATAAGAGCCTTTATTTGTGCCGCTTCGTCGAAATCGGTCTGCTGCAACACCTGCTTGACGGTATCTGTCGGTATACCCTTTAAGACCAGCTTCATATAAGCCTCTCGTTTAGAAACATTGGCTTCGCTCATCCGCTCGGCAAGTCTTTCGGCATAGCGGCAGTCGTCAAGCAACCCAAGTTCTTTAAGCCGCGCTATTGCCTGCGCAGCAGCATTCGCTGAAATTCCGCCCCTTATTATCTTTTCATAAAGCGCCTTTTCACTGTGGTCAGCGCGGTCCAAAAACCAAAGAGCCCTTGATTTAGCGCGGATATATTCCGACTGCTTTATAAATTCATCAAGTTTGTGCTCGGTAACGGTGTCACCCACCGCAAGACATAACTCGTTCAGATAATCGCTGTCTAAAAGGACTGACTTTTGTGTATCAAAAACGACCTTTGTCAAATGCTTTTTTCCGCGCTTGATTTCTGTTATTTCCATTAATCGTCAACCGCAATATCAATGTTTATCTTTTTGCGGGGTGCTGCTGTCGGCTTTTCCTCAGCCTCAACCGGCATAACAACCGGCTCGTCAGCCGATGTGTCGGCTGCGGGCTTGCCGCTCATAATCTCGTTATAACGCACCATAATCTTTTCTTCAATTTCACTGGCAAACTCGGCGTTATCTTGAAGCAGCTGCTTTACACTGTCCCTGCCCTGACCGATACGTGTTTCACCGTAGTAGAACCATGCACCTGAACGCTTAAGCACCTCAAGTTCCAGTCCCATATCAACAAGCTCACCCACACGGGATATACCCTTGCCGTACAGCACATCAAACTCTGCTTCGCGGAATGGGGGTGCCACCTTGTTTTTAACAACACGGGCGCGTGTGCGTGTGCCGATAAGTTCACTGCCGTTTTTAATTGCTTCGCTCTTCCTTACATCAATACGCACACTTGAATAGAATTTGAGTGCGCGGCCGCCGGTGGTGGTTTCGGGGTTGCCGTACATAACACCGATTTTTTCGCGCAACTGGTTGATAAAGATTGCGCTGCAGTTTGATTTTGAAAGCGCACCTGTAAGTTTGCGCAGTGCCTGTGACATAAGTCGTGCAAGTTGACCGACATGATTGTCACCCATTTCACCCTCAATTTCAGCGCGTGTAACAAGAGCCGCAACCGAGTCGATAACAACAATATCAATAGCGCCCGAGCGTACATGCGCCTCGGTTATTTCCAATGCCTGTTCACCGCTGTCGGGCTGTGAAACAAGCAGACTGTCGATATCAACGCCGAGGTTAGACGCATAAACAGGGTCGAGCGCGTGCTCAACATCTATGAATGCGGCAGTACCCCCTGCCTTTTGCGCTTCGGCAACGCAGTGCAGTGCCAAGGTTGTCTTGCCGGAGGATTCAGGACCGTAGATTTCCACAATTCTGCCCCTTGGTATGCCGCCGATACCCAATGCCATATCAAGTGCCAGCGAGCCCGTTCTGATATGCTCGACATTCATTGACACGTTTTCGCCAAGGCGCATAACAGCGCCCTTTCCGTACTGCTTTTCTATTTGTGCCATCGCGGTAGAAAGCGCCTTTTCTCTGCCCTCTGCCGACTTGTCGGTGCCAACTGTTTTGGTCATCTTTTCTTTTGCCATAATTCTATACCTCCAAAATTAACTTTGGTTATATTATAAGTCTTCGGCTGTCCCAAAAACCACCCTGTCTATGCCTGAATAGTCCTTGACAACAGCAGTCTTTGTAAAGCCTGCGTTCTTCATCAACAGCTCGACCGCAGCCGCCTGACCGATTCCAACCTCAAACGCCATAACGCCGCCGAGTTTTAGATGGGATTTGTAATTGCTTATAATTGCGCGGTAAAAATCAAGCCCGTCTATACCACCTGCGAGTGCGGTTTCAGGCTCATACGCTACCTCAGGTTGTAAGGTTTTCATATCGGCATCGGTGATATAAGGCGGGTTGCTGACTATAAGGTCATACTCACCCTCGGCGCCCTGCGCCATAAACACATCACCCTTCACAATCTGCACACCCGTACCGCAAAGTTTGGCGTTTTTTCGTGTATAGCTTAGTGCCTCATCATACTTTTCCACAAGTGTCACCTGTGCAAATTTACGCTCGGCGGCAAGGGTAATTCCTATACATCCGCTGCCGGCACACAGGTCAAGCACCCTTGTAGGAATGCTGTCATTTAACTTTTCAAGACACACGTCAATCAGTGTTTCGGTGTCACTTCTGGGAACAAGCACACCGGGACCGACAAAAAACTCCCTGCCGAAAAAGTTCCATTTGCGAAGGATATACTGCAAAGGATATCTTATAAGCCGCTGCTTAATAATTGCAGTAAGATTATTTTCCTGAAATTTAGTTAGCGGCTCGGCATACTTTAAAAGTATTTGCGAATTATTATAGCCAGTGATGTGCTTTATAATCTGCTTAGACTCAAAAACATAATCCTCAATTCCGGCATTTTCAAGCCTTTTTTTACAGTCGTTATATGCTTCAAATATTGTCATTGTCTGTGGTTTCCTTTTTATCTATACGACGGTCAACGTCGGGTGTATCAGGCTCACAAGCCCTGAGTGCTGCAATCGCAATCTCAATCATATCGTCATCCGGTTCTTTTGTGGTAATTTTTTGCAGCCACATACCAGGTGCCGAAATTATTTTTGTTATTATGTTATCGTATTTGCCGCAAAACTTTAACACTTCATAACCAAGTCCGCAGATTACAGGCAGCATAAGTATTTTTGCTGCAACCCAAAGCGCCGGTATATCGTAGACATTTGGAAAAATCATCTGTACTGCAGTTGATACGATAACGCTTACAAGTATCATAAGTATCAAAAATGATGTTCCGCAGCGGGGATGCAGACGCTTTTGTCCGCGTACATTTTCCACCGTCAGTTCAAGACCTTTTTCGTAACAAAATATAGTTTTATGCTCTGCGCCGTGATAGGAAAAGACACGGTGAATATCCTTCATAAGCGAAACGCACCAAATGTAAGCCACTAAAACAAAAAGTTTAATAAGCTGCTCGATACCCGAGCGCACAATTTTTGAAAATGGGTTGCCGAAAAGCCATTCCATTCCCGCAACGGCGTATCGCGGAATAAGCATAAAAAGTACAACCGCAAGTGCAACACCAAGTATTGAACCTATTGTCATTGCGACAGTAACAAGTGCTGATTTTCCCTCTTGCCTATCTTTTTCCTTTTCTTCCTCAATATCGGTAAATCCCGAAATCTCAGCCGACATCATCATTGCCTTGTAGCCTTGTACCATCGCCTTGATGTAGCCGAACACCCCACGGATTATGGGAAGTTTGAGAAAACGGTTATTCTTAAACCGCTCGTTTTCTTTTATATATACAATTTCTATGGTTTTATCACTTTTGCGGACTGCCATTGCTGTCTTTTCAGGGCTTTTCATCATAATACCCTCAATCAGCGCCTGTCCGCCTATGCTTGTATATTTTGCCAAGGTCAAGCGCCTCCTTCAACCTGATTTTCCTGTGTTACGGACATTTCAGTCTGCTCAGGTACAGCCTCAATAAGCTCTTGGGTTAGTGCTTCCTCCTGAGGCTCATGCAGCGGCAACACTATCGTAGCAGTCGTGCCCACACCCTCCGTACTTTCAATGAAGAGCAGTCCCTGATGCTGCTTTATTATCTCGTCTGCAACAGCAAGACCTATGCCGCTGCCACGAACGGTTTTGTTTGATTTAAAGAATTTTTCTTTTACACGGTCAATATCAGCCGCAGGAATACCCACGCCAGTATCCTTAACCTGAATCTGCACGCAACCCTCTTCTCTGGTTTGCACCACAAGAACAAGTCCGCCCTTTTCGGTATATTTTACCGCATTATCAATAACGTTGATAAACACCTGTTTAAGTCGGTCGGGGTCGCCCATAACAATCGAATTCTGTACGGGGGGATTATACGAAAGTTCTATACCCTGCTTAACCGCAAGTTCGGTGTACATATCGGCAACCGTAAGCAGCAGCTGCGACACATCAATAGGTGTTGCATTTACGGTAATTCTGCCTGATTGCATTCTTGAAAAGTCAAGCAAGTCCTCAACCAGTCCTGAAAGGCGGTCAGCCTCACTAAGCACAACATCTATTCCTCTGGCAACCAGTTCTTCATCGACACCTATTGACATTTTTGCCGTTTCGCCCCAGCCACGAATAGCAGTAAGCGGTGTACGCAGTTCGTGCGATACCGAGGATATAAAGTCGTTTTTCATCGTTTCGGCATTTTCAAGTTCTTCAGCCATGTGGTTAATGGTGTCACAAAGCAGTCCGATTTCATCGGTTTTATTTACCTCAAGCTTGGCTTTAAAGTCGCCGCCCGCAATCTTACGCGCAGTGTTTGTGACATCGCGTATGGGCTTTACAATGGATTTGAGGAAGAAAAGTCCCGAAAGTGCGCAAAGCGCCAGAATTGCTACCGATATTACCGCAATCATAGCAAAGGTTGTGTATATCCGCCTGTATGTTGCTTCAAGCGAGATTACCCATCTGTAAGCCCCCAAGTATTCGCCGTCATTCCCGACAATCAGCACCGTACTTGCCATAATCTTTTCACCGCCAGCGTTTTCGCCGCGGTAAACGGCAGTGCCGTTTTGCGAATTAAGCGCCTTTGTGTAGTCTGCCATCTGCTCATCGGTAGGTTGAAATCCCGTGGTTGAAACAATAACCTTTCCGCGATTGTTTATAACCTGCACTTCAAGTTTGTTTTTATGAGCATATGAATCGGCAAGGCCTATTGCCACATCATAAAAATTTTCGGTTGTAGAGGACGAGAGTGTGTTAAATTCGTATGCGTAATCTGTCGCCGCAGCCTGCACCCTTTCAAAGCACAGATTGCTGAAAAACGCGCAAAGTGCAAGAGCGATAACAACTACCGCTGCTGCGATAATAATAAACACCCCGAAAAACCAGCGCAGCGCTATGCTTTTAAAGTGTATATTCCCGAGCTTCACACACTCACTTCCTTTCTGTCATAAACTAAATTTTTCTTTTATACCGTACCGTTCCACTTGTATCCCATTCCCCATACCGTCACAAGATGGCGCGGCTGAGAGGGGTCATCCTCAATCTTCATACGCAGTCTGCGTATGTTAACATCGACAATCTTTTCCTCACCGAAATAATTGTCGCCCCATACTTTAACAAGTATGTCGTGTCTGCCTATTGCTACGTCGGGGTTAGAGAAAAAGTATTCCATCATCTGAAATTCAACCTGCGTAAGTTCAATATTTCTGCCGCCCTTAGTTAGCGTTCTGCGGCGCAGGTCCAAAGTAAAGTCGCTGGAATGAAGTTCACTTGTAGTCTTTGCCTTGGTGGCGCTTATTCCCACACGGCGATAAAGTGAATCCACACGTGCGAGCAGCTCGGTCGGGCTGAAGGGCTTGGTTATGTAATCGTCCGCACCTATCATAAGTCCACTGATTTTATCCATTTCCTGAGATTTTGCAGTAAGCATTATAATGCCGATTGACTCACTTCTTTTGCGCAACTCACGGCACACTTCAAATCCGTCCATACCGGGCATCATAACATCAAGCAGCGCTATGTCAAACCCTTGCAAATCACTGTCGTAAATTTCAAGCGCCTCTTCGCCAGAGCCCGCCTCAACCGTTTCATATCCTGCACGCTTGAGATTTATTGCCTCAAACTCGCGGATGGCAGCCTCGTCTTCAACAATGAGTATTCGTTTCATTTCATTACCTCTATTTAATAATATTAAACATACTCCTGATTTCGTCAATGGTTATGGGATAGTCGGTCTGCGCCGAATTTATCGACGCGGCAAAAACTGTGGAGTCAAGGCGGTATATTTCAACCATATTATTTTTATCGAAATCGCTGCTGTCAAAATCCTTTGCTTCAAAAGCAGTTATCGAGAATATTCGTTGACCGACCGCTTCCTCCTCAAAATCGTATGCGTAAACTATTCGGCGGTGATTTGTTGTATCCTTTGATACGGCAATCTTGCCGACAAGTCGGTTTGGCACGGTAAGATAATATCCGTCAAGACTGTTCACAATGGTTATCTGCTTTACCGAAAGCCGCTCACCGTTGAATGAGCACCAGTTAGTATAGTAAAGCGTTTCGTTGCCGCCGTCAGCATTGGGCAGGTCACTTGCTACAGGAATTTCAATTACGCCGTCAAGATTAATATCTTCACTTGCAAGGGATGCCACCCTTAAGGTTCCTGTGTTTTCCAATGTATCCTCTGTATCAAGAAGCGGATTTACAAGTTCCCCTTTTGAAATGAAAAGCACCTCGGTAATAGCGCCGATACCCTTTATCTCGTCTATATAGACAGCGGGCTGTCCTGACGAAAGCGTTGAAAGAATCGGCTCGCTTGCCGTCCTGACATTGCTGTCCATTATGCATCCGGCTATCTGATGAGTACCTTCCTGCTTGAAACTGTAAAGAGCCGCCTTGTTTATCCCCTCGGTCGTATCGAGAACGTGAATAAATATTTCGCTTTCGCCGTTGTTATCAAGGTCGCAGCAAATAAAGCCGGTATATTCCTGCAAAAAGCGCTGCGTAAATGTGTTTTCCGTAAAGCTGTAAACGCTTAACAACTTATCGCTGCTGCCAAACACCTGCCAACCGACAAGTATCTCCTTTATGCCGTCGCCGTCAAGGTCACAAAAATCAATTCGCTCGACGCCCAGAGCGGATATCGACTGGTCGGCAGCCGAAACCCAACCGCCGTTTCGCTGACAGATAACATTTATATGCATTACGATATTCTCATCATCGGTGGTGCTGTAAAAGGCAAATGCCTCAAAACTGCCGTCGGAGTCAATATCCTCAAGTACTACCGCCGAGCGCCTGTCACCTGCGGTGGGGTATCTTAATGTGTAGTTGCTCGCGGCGCTTTTATCGAGCGCCTGTCCGATTGGGTACATATCCCCCGTAAGCGCAGGAGGTGACACAAGCTCATCGGTATTTACTGCAAACATATCGCAGCCACACAGATATACCGACAAACATATTACAAGTGCCAAACAAAGCCACTTTTTAATCCGCACGACAAGCACCGCCTTTCGCATATTTATACATAATAGATTATATCACACAATATCGCAAATTAAAAGATATTTTTATGTAAATATAAAAATAAAATCGTTGAAAGTCGAACGCTTTTATTGTATCATTTATTTGGTTGGTGATACTATGGATGAAAAAAGATTTGAACAGCTGCTTATGACGGTGCAAAAGCCGGGCAGATACTCAGGCGGCGAAATTAATCAGGTAATAAAAGATAAGTCTAAGGTAGATGTGCGTTTTGCCTTTTGTTTCCCCGATACATACGAAGTGGGTATGAGCCATCTTGGTATGAAAATACTCTATTCGCTTTTTAACGAGCGTGAGGATATTTGGTGTGAGCGTGTGTTTGCGCCTTGGATAGATTTTGAGCGTGTTATGCGCGAAAACAATATTCCGCTTTTCGCGCTTGAAAGCCGTGATGCGATAAAAGATTTTGACTTTATCGGCTTTACGCTGCAGTATGAGCTTTCTTACACAAATGTTCTGGCTATGCTCGACCTTGCAGGTGTGCCGTTAAGGGCATGTGACCGCACCGATTTTACCCCCATTGTAGTAGCAGGCGGTCCGTGTGCCTGTAACCCCGAACCGCTCGCTGATTTTGTCGATATTTTCTTTTTAGGTGACGGCGAACGGGTGGATTTAGAGGTAATCGACCTTTATAAAACTTTTAAGAAAAACGGCGGTACAAAGACAGAGTTTTTACGCGCCGCCGCCAAAATAGAGGGCGTTTATGTGCCCTCATTATACGATATTTCCTATAATGAAGACGGCACCGTTAAGGCAATCACACCTAAGGACAATGTAAGACCTACCGTCACAAAAAGGGTGGAAATGAATCTTGACGAAACCTACTACCCCGAAAAATTTGTGGTGCCTTATATCGAGATTGTGCATGACCGCGCCGTACAGGAAATTTTTCGCGGTTGCATTCGCGGCTGCCGTTTTTGTCAGGCGGGCTACATCTACCGCCCTGTAAGAGAAAAAAGTCCCGAAACGATTAACCGTCAGGCGCGCGCGCTTTGCGAAAGCACGGGATATGACGAAATTTCACTCTCCTCCCTTTCGACAAGCGACTACCGCGGTATCGAGCCTATGCTTGACGAAATGCTTGACTGGACCGAAAGTTCGGGTGTCAGCCTTTCTCTGCCGTCGCTTAGAATTGATAATTTTTCTCCATCCTTGCTCGAAAAAATAAACCGTATCCGTAAAAGCGGACTTACTTTTGCGCCGGAGGCTGGTACGCAGCGTCTTCGCGATGTTATAAACAAGAATATTACCGAGCAGGAGATTCTGTCCTCCTGCCGCACTGCGTTTGCAGGCGGCTACACCGCAGTGAAGCTGTATTTTATGATGGGACTGCCCACCGAAACCGATGAGGATATCGTGGGTATTGCCGAACTTGCGCAAAAAATCGTTGACCTTTACTACTCAATGCCCGAAAAACCAAAAGGCAAGGCGGTAAATGTTTCTATAAGTGTTGCAAACTTTGTGCCAAAGCCCTTTACCCCGTTTCAGTTCGAGCCGCAAATTACGCGCGAGGAAATGATTCGCCGTCAGCAGCTGCTGAAAGACAGTATCCGCAGCCGTAAAATCACCTTTAACTACCACGAAAACCGCACCAGTTTTCTTGAGGGTGTGTTTGCGCGCGGCGACCGCAGACTCGGCGCAGTTATTGAAGCGGCATACAAAAAAGGCTGTCATTTTGACAGCTGGGATGAATGCTTTGAACTTGAAAAATGGTTACAGTCCTTTGATGAATGCGGTATGGATCCTTCTTTCTACGCTAACCGCACCCGCCAGTATAACGAAATTACACCTTGGGAGCATCTTGATTACTGCATCACGAAAGATTTCCTTGTCCTTGAAAACCGCCTTGCACACAGTGCGCAAACCACACCGCACTGTCGCCAGAAATGTGCGGGTTGCGGTTGTACCGTTTTGAAAGGGGGCGTGTGCTATGAAAAATCTTAGACTTTTTTACACAAAAGGCGGCAGAATGCGCTTTGTGTCCCATCTTGATATGACGCGCTTTATGACGCGCATTATCCGACGCACACATCTTCCCGTTTGGTATACCGAGGGTTTTAATCCCCACCTTTATCTCACATTTGCGTTGCCGCTTTCTCTTGGTATGGAAAGCAGTTATGAGATAATGGACATCCGCCTTACAGATGACAATTATCCGATTAAGGATGTTTGCGATAATCTGAATGCCGTTTGCGGCGAGTATATCCGCTTTTTTGACGCTTGTGAGCCTGTACTTAAAGCAGGTGCGGTAGCGGCGGCGGAATTTGAAATCAGGTTTGACGACGGCGGTGCGCTCTCGTCGCAGATTAAAGATTTTTTTAATTTAGACAGCATCACCGTGCTTAAAAAAACCAAAAAGGGCGACATAAAAGAATTAGAGGTTTCGAGCAAAATAATCCGCGCTGATGTCACACTTTGCGACGGTAACACACTTCTTTCGCTTACACTTCCTGCCGGAAGTCAGGAAAACCTTAACCCAGAGCTTTTGCTCACCGCCTTTTTTGAAAAAATGAGCGCCGAATATTACTGCTACATAATAACACGAACAGCAATACTCGACGCAGATGAAAAACTGTTTAAATAATTGATAATTGTGTTTTTTCTTATAGGAGAAGAGAAAACAGCGGGACATCCGAAATTTCTTCTCACAAGGTAATTTCAACAAAAAACAACTATGATGTTTCGGTGCATCATAGTTGTTTTTTGTTCTTAATAGGCAACTTCAGTTAGTTTTCCGGCAATTCTTAAAAGTTCAGCTGAATATTCTAATGCTGCATTAGTATCCTCTAATTCCAACTCGATTTCATCGGCTCTTTCCGACCAAGTAGCCATTTCGGAAACCATTTCAGTATAATCGGATAATATAGACATATCAGTAGGATCAGCTTTGTATTTATTAACTATTTCTATGTAATCGTCAACCCACGCTTCATAGTCTTTTAAAAACTGTTTCCATTCAGCATCGTCAGAAGAAGTTTCGTTTTCACTTGAACTTACTTCTGTTTCAGAATAGGCTTCTAATGAAGCGCCATCATCTGTTTCCGAAACTACATCGTTGTTTGATATAGTTTCGTTTGCGGGTGTGTTTTCATTGCCACACGCCGCTAATGACAATATAAATATAAATGAAAGTATACTTGCTATAAATTTTTTCATAATAAATCCCCCTTGTTATTTATTGTTCAGCTTCTTCAACAGGTACGGTAATGTCGGGAAGTGATACACTAATTTTTTGCGAATCGTCTGTTTCATACCATTTTTCACCTATACCAAATGTAAATGATATTTCGGATATATTTGTTATGTCCGACACATCTCCTTCATACTGATTTACAAGCGAAGAAAGTGATATGTCTATAACATAACTCTTATTTGCATTCACAGAATCGCTCGACCAAAGAGATTCATAAACTAATGTTTCGTTGATATAAACTTCTTCTGTTGATATATGAATTCTTCCAGAAGACTTATTTTCAATTTCTAAAAGTAGCGCAGACTCTCCATCTTTGTTGGTCATTAAAGCAGCAGATGTTACATAGATATTATGTTCATTGTAAAGATCGTCATCTGAAAAATAATCAACAGTACACTCAAATTCATTTTCAAAAGCACCATTGTTGATGATTTTCTGATAACGATTTACTGAATAATCATAAGTGTCTGCAATAGTTGTTTTGATTTGAAGAGGTCCAGTATAAATTGAATTGTAATCATCATCGCTAATATCAAAACCGATCTCCATATCTGCAATGCTTGTAATGCCGTATATAGAAAGCGAACTAAAGTCAAATTCAATTACATCATTTGCCGTTTCGCCTGCAGCAACATCGCAATTTAGGTATCCATCGTCAACCATATACCCATTAACTGAATTGACGTGATAACCAGAAGAACCACAAACAAAAGATAGGTCGGTATCTCCATTGTTTTCAATCGTTACAGAAAGTTCAGCAGAAAATGTACCATAGGTCAATTCGTTTGCAGTAATTTTGATGTTATTATCATCATAAATAATTGTTTTTTCGATTGTTGCGTCTGTACTAAATTCTTCTAATGTTGCATTTTCTCCACATGCCATTAATGATAGTACAAACATAAGTGAAAGTACCATCGCCAATATTTTTTTCATTTTTCCTCCTAAATAAAAAAGTGCGCAAGCAGAGCTTACGCACCGAAAAACGCACGCTCCATTGCTGCGACACAATTTCCACGTACTACAAGTATGCGAAAAAGAGCATATGCATTTTTACCAATAGATAAAATGCACACACTTGTATAAAATATACGTGGATATTAAATTGTGTCGCACAATCATTATAGCATAACCTTTTTTATTTGTAAATATTAGAAAATATTTTATTACAATTTTCACATAACGAACGCAAAAAACGGGGTGGTTAGGGAGACTTCTTATAAGGAAGTTTAAGAGCAACAGAATTTAAATTCTGTTGCTCTTAATTTTTTGTTATTAATTTTCTTTTACAAGTTGCATTATTAGGACAGTATCACCCAAAATTCTTTTTACAGCAGAAAAAGAAAAATAAGTGATATTCTGTGCTGACGCACAGAGTGATATTTTCACTTTGTGAAAGTGATATTACTCCCTCTGGTCGCAGTGTTATTTTATTCGCCACCAAAACTCGCTAAGCGAATACCACTCGGCGAAAGCCCGAATATCACTGCGAAGCAATATAACTAGCCTTTGGCGAATAAAACTGCGAGACTTCTCTTAGAGAAGTCTCGCTATCCATCCCGTTTAATTATTTAGATTGAAATATCCTCTACGATAAGTTCGCGAATGGCATTTTCATCATCAGGTTTTGCATCGCGTACTGCGAAAAACTTTTCTGCAACCTGTGGGAAAAGCGCATAGCTGAGTACATCCTCAGCAGACTTTCCAATGCCCTTTTCGCTCATCTCCTTAGCATATTTTTCAAGCTCAGGCTCCAACAAATCGGCAGGACGGCAGTCGATAATCTTATCGTCACCGATTGCCTTTTTGCGAACATCTTCATTAACCGCTGCGGGCAGTTTACCGTATTCACCGCGAAGCAGCGCCTTCGATTCCTTGGGAACCATTTTATAACGCTCTCCCGAAATAACATTCATAACTGCCTGAGTTCCGACAATCTGGCTGGTAGGTGTTACGAGCGGAGGATAACCGAAGTCCTTGCGAACGCGCGGAACCTCTGCCAAAACATCGTAATACTTATGCTCCTGACCTGCCTGCTTTAACTGTGAAATCGTGTTTGAAAGCATGCCTCCGGGTACTTGGTAAAGAAGTGTCTTTGCATCAACATTAAGCACCTTAGGGTCAAGTATACCCTCTGCCTTCATTCTGTCAGCAACACCGCGGAAGTGAACAGCCACATCAGAAAGCTTTTCAAGGTCAAGACCTGTATCGCGCTCTGTTCCCTGAAGGGTTGCAACAAGCGCTTCGGTAGCAGGGTTTGCAGTACCGTTTGCAAAGGGCGAGAGTGCGCAGTCAACAATATCAACACCAGCCTGTGCCGCCATAAGATAGGTCATATCGCCGGTACCGGTAGTGTTGTGAGTGTGAAGGTGTATCGGCACCTTTACGCTCTTCTTTAATTTGCTTACAAGCGAATATGCGTCATACGGCAAAAGAAGGTTTGCCATATCCTTAATGCAGATTACATCTGCACCCATATTTTCAAGTGTTTTTGCAAGGTTTACAAAGTATTGCTCGTTATGAACGGGGCTGATGGTATAACTGATAGCAGTTTCACAAATACCGCCATGCTCCTTACAGGATTTTACTGCCTGTTCAAGATTTCTTGGGTCATTAAGCGCATCGAAAATACGGATAACATCAATGCCGTTTTCGATTGACTTTTTAACAAACATATCAACAACATCGTCAGCATAATGCTTATAACCTAAGATGTTCTGACCGCGGAAAAGCATCTGCAATTTTGTATTGGGCATATGCTTTTTGATGGTGCGAAGTCTTTCCCACGGATCTTCGTTAAGGAAGCGCATACAAGAGTCAAATGTAGCGCCGCCCCAACATTCAACAGACCAATATCCTATTTTATCAAGCTGCTCAAGCGCGGGAAGCATATCCTCAAGGCGCATTCGTGTTGCAGCCTGTGACTGATGCGCGTCACGCAAAATGGTATCGGTAATATATAAAGGCTTTTTCTCCATAATATAATTTATCCTTTCTGTGTTTTGTACACTGACGAAAACACATATATAGCGGTTGAAACGATTTAATTTAAATCAAAACTTAGCGGTTTGAGGAAAATTGTTCACAGTGCCTCTTTGAAGTGAGCGGTGCCGTATTTTTTATACTGCCCCGAACGAAAAGGGGTGCTGTGGGCAATTTAAATCAAAACTAATCTTAGCCAAACAAGGAAATAAGCACACCCGCGGCAATGGCTGAGCCGATAACACCTGCAACATTGGGGCCCATAGCGTGCATAAGCAGGAAGTTAGAGGGGTTAGCCTTTTGACCAACCGACTGTGATACACGAGCCGCCATAGGAACTGCCGAAACACCTGCAGAGCCGATAAGCGGATTAATCTTGTTTTTGGTAAAGATATTCATAATCTTAGCAAGTAATACACCGCCCGCAGTACCAATTCCAAATGCAACAATACCCATAAGCATAATTTTCAAAGTGTCAGGGTTAAGGAAGGCTTCCGCAGTAGCGGTTGCGCCAACCGAAATACCGAGGAAAATAGTAACAATATTCATAAGTTCGTTCTGCGCGGTCTTGCAAAGACGCTCTGCCACACCCGATTCTTTCCAGAGATTACCAAGCATCAGGCAACCTACAAGCGGAGTAGCAGAAGGAACAAGAAGCGCTACAAATATTGTAACAACTATGGGGAAAATTATCTTTTCTGTTTTTGAAACCTGACGAAGCGGTTTCATAACTATCTGGCGTTCCTTCTTGGTTGTAAGCAGCTTCATAATAGGCGGCTGAATTACGGGAACGAGTGCCATGTATGAATATGCCGCAACCGCGATTGGTCCTAAAAGATTTGGATAAAGCGTTGAAGCGGTATAGATAGCGGTAGGACCATCTGCACCGCCGATGATGCCGATGGAAGCAGCTGCCTCTTGTGGAAATCCGAGATAAAAACAGCCGATAAAGGTTGCAAATATACCAATCTGTGCTGCAGCACCTAAAAGTAAGCTTTTAGGGTTAGAAATCAGCGGACCGAAGTCAGTCATAGCGCCGATTCCTATGAAAATAAGGCAGGGATAGATGCAGGTTTTTACACCGATATAAAGATAGTCAAGCAGACCGCCTTTAAGCATAATCTCCCCGTAGCCGATTTCATGATTCATAAATTGTACCCAAAGGTTGCCGTGATACATTTCAGCGCCCGGGAGATTGGTAAGAAGCATACCAAATGCTATACCAATAAGTAGCAGCGGCTCAAACTGTTTCTTTATTGCAAGCCACAGCAAAAACAGTGAGATTATTATCATTACGAATTGTCCCCAGTTTTCACTGAAGTTGCCGAAAAGCATATAAAATCCTGTGCTTTTCAGAAAGTCCATAACTCTTTCTAAAATTTCCATTTTATGTTACCTCTTGAACTATGCAATTACGCAGAGAACTGCGCCGCTTTCAACAGCTGCACCCTTCTGAACATTTACGGAAGTAACTGTACCGTCGCAGGGAGACATAATTTCATTTTCCATCTTCATTGCCTCAAGAATCATAAGAACATCGCCCTTTTTAACCGAAGAGCCGTTCTGTACATTTACAGCAAGAATATTGCCGGGCATCGGGCTTGTTACTGTTTCACCGCCTGTGGCAGCAGGTGCTGTTTGTGCGGCAGGTGCAGCATCGGCAACAGAAGCTGCCTGTGCAGGAGCAGCAGGTGCAGCGGGTTGTGCCTTAACCTCAGCAGCGTCAATAGCCTCAAGTGTGATTTCATAAGCGGTACCGTTTACGGTTACTTTATACTGTTTCATTTTTTATTACCTCTTTTTCTTTAAGTTTTATACTTTTTTAAATGAAATTACGCGGATGGCACTTACATCCTTACCCATTTCCTCAGCACATGCTGCGGTAACGGCTGCAATAATTTCCTGACGGTTTTCTATAACCGTATTCTGTATCGGAGCAGTAGCTACCGCCGCTACGGGCGCCTCAGCCGACTTGCGCTTTACAAAGAAAAGGCTTGTAATTTTGCAGATTATTATTATCGCAATAAGACCTACAAAAACAGTTCCTATTCCCATGCAAATAACCAGCCAGTTGGGTATGGTTTCAGGCTGAAGTTCTATGTTTGACAAAAGATTTTTTATCCATTCCATTCTAAATTGCACCTCCCTGATAGTAAGCAATTCAACGCCTTAAATTTTATAAATTATTATTATTAAATTGAGAAAATCCGATTCTCTCCCAATTGTACACATTATATTACATTTTTTCCAAAAAAACAATATATATTTTAACAAATTTTTATTTTTTCCAAACAAAAAAGACTCTGCGGCTTCGCAAAGTCTTTCGTTTTGTTTAATTATACATTTAGTACAAGCCTTTTTATCGCACGGCTGCGGCAAAGAAGCGCTGTGCCCACGCTCGTTAGCACAATTTCAGGCAGCATATACGCACCGTTGTAGCAAAGTGAATATATCCAAACATTATCCCACTCACACCAGATGTCGAAGATAAAGACGCCTGTAAAGAAGTGACATACAAAACGCAGGAACGCACCAAGCGCTACGCCTGCGACCACACCCCATGCACCTTTTTTGCGCAAAATTCCGCAAATGCCAAGCAGTGTGTAGGGCGCAATGTAGTCAAAAACAAAGGTTGCTACAACCGCGGTGGTTGTAAGTCCCCATGATAGTACATCACCAAAACTTAAATAAAGCTGAACAAGCGAATACACAAACGCTGCACCGAATCCCCACCCTAGTCCCAGCATACACGATACAAATGCTATGGGCACCATCGAAAGCAGTGTAATTCCGCCACCTAACGGCGCATCAATTTTAATAACGCTCAGCACCGTACCGAGCGCAATCATAATTGCGCACAATGTTACATTTTTGACGTCCCTGTTTTGTCTTGATTTTTTGTCTTCCATTTTACAAAATTCCTTTCTTTTCTGACGAAAACAAAAAACAAAAACCGCATTACCAATCGGTAATGCGGCATAGGCTTTTCATTCTCCTACGGCGGCATTATCCGCATCAGGTTATAGGTCGGAACCATAGCGCTAATGCGCGGGTCCCCTCTCAGCCGAAGTTTCATTCAGCTCCCTGTTGAAGAAATAATAGCATAGATACCTAAATTTGTCAAGTAAAAACGCGACACACCCACTAAAATTATAGCAGTTACTTAATTTTTTCAGCAATATTAATGCAGATTTTATTTTTTCTCTCTGCCATCTCGGCAAACTGCGCCGCACCGCCTGTTTTGTGAGTATCAGTTATATATGTAACCACATAATCTGCCCTTTTTATCATCCAATTATTTCGGTGAGAAATTGCAAACTTGAGCGGAACTTTTTCAAACCCGTCAAAAATTATCGGATTGTGATATTTCCCCGCCGCCTCGCCCATCCTCGGCAGATAAGCCCTAACAACAAAATAATCTATATGCGGATAGTCTTGCAAGAGCTCATCAAGCACCTTTCTCACCGAATAATCAAAACCTCCGTGTGTTCCTACATAAAACTTGCAAACACCGTGGTTTTCGATTAAATCAATTAGAACTTCCTTTATTTTATAAGAATATTTCTTATTAAAATCACTATGTCCTATAAATGTGCAAGTCATTTTTTTACACCTCATTTTTCACACCAACAATTGTTAGTATATTTATCATTTTAATAACCTATACTTATTGTGTCAAGAACAATTGTAGGTGATTTTATGAGGGATGTTTTATCGCAACGGCTAAAACAATGCCGAAAAGAAATAGGTTACACACAAGGGCAAGTTGCAATATACTGCGACATTACCGAAAAGACATATCAAAACTATGAATTAATGACTCGTGAGCCAAAACTTGAAATACTGATTAAAATCGCCGACCTATTTGATGTTTCACTCGATTTCCTTACGGGTAGAACGGATAAGAAATAGAAAAAGCACCTGCTATTTTATTTAGCAGGTGCTTAATTTTTGTAAACTATAATTTATAATTGATAATTAAAAGCAAAAAAGCAACCGATTTTACGGTTGCTTACTAAAATACATCTTTCTCACACCCTGAAAACTGAACAAGTAATACACAGAGGATTGAAAAATAGGTCAAGCCCTCGGTCTATTAGTACAGCCTAGCACACGTATCGCTACGCTTACACCTGCTGCCTATCAACCCGGTAGTCTACCGGGGACCTTACTAGCTTATGCTATGGGAAATCTAATCTTGA
>JAZRPH010000020.1:0-16748 GCA_045649125.1 Acutalibacteraceae bacterium
TTAGTTGTATCAAGGTAAGCAACATTGTCTATAAAAGCACATTTACAACCCAAATGCTTTAAAATATCCAACGCGGCAGTAATATCAGACAAATTAGGACAATTTTTTAAAACGTTTTTGCCACCGCACAATACGGTAGCAGCAAGCAATGGTAAAGCGCTGTTTTTTGCACCGTGAATTTTTATTTCACCGTACAACTGTTTACCACCGTTTATAATAAGTTTTGACATTGCTATTCCCCCAAAAATCAGGTGTTACAATGTCATACTATGCAGCCGATTAAAATTTGCTATTTTAAAATTTTGTTTAAAGATTCATTATAATATCGTAAATTCGCTCGTTCGCATCAATAATTGCCGTGTTTTTTGCCGATTCAGACATTTGCGCAAGCTTGTGCTTATCTTGAATCAAAGAAGAAACCACTTTGATAAGTTTTTCCTCGGTCAAATCTTTTTCCTCAATTATTTCAGCAGCGCCTGTCTTTTTGAGTGTCATAGCGTTATGGAATTGATGATTTTCTGCCACGTACGGAGAAGGAATCAATATGGCAGGTTTTGCACAAGCAAGCAACTCGCTAAGCGTAATTGCACCTGCGCGACATATAATAAGGTCTGCCGCCGCCATACATACATCCATATCTTTTATATATTCGCGTATATCAATTTCCTTTGCAATGGTAATATTATCATCTTTCAAGCGGTCAAGCATAGCCTTATATCCCGCCTTGCCCGTACCGTGAATATGATAGAATTTACCGCTGCCGTTATGCCATTTAATTAAATCTTCTACCGCCTCGTTTATACGACGGGCACCCAACGAGCCGCCAAATGAAAGTATTACGGGACGGTCATCAAATCCTAGTTTCGCCCTCGCCTGCTCTTTGCTGATAGAAAGCAGTTCTCTACGCACGGGATTTCCCGTAATTATAGGTTTTTTATTTAGTTTAAGATGTTTTTCGGCTTCCGGCATGGCAAGCATAACTGCGTCGGCATTAGCCGCCAACATCTTTGTGGTAACACCCGGATATGCATTTTGTTCGTGTATGGCTGTTTTTATGCCAAGCTTTGCCGCTTCTCGTAAAACGGGACCGCTTACATAACCGCCTGTACCGATAACCACATCTGGCTGAAGTTCTTTTATAATCTTTCTTGCACGAATAGAGGAAGTAAACATTTTTGATACTGCAGATATGTTTTTTCCTATGTTTTTTACGGTTATCTTACGCTGAAAACCTGCAACCGAAATAGTACGGAAATTATAACCCTTTTCAGGAACAAGCTTTGATTCGAGCTTATCGGCAGTTCCGATATAACTGATATGCGCATCGGGGTGCTTTTCCCTGATGTAGCCTGCAACTGCGAGTGCTGGATTTATGTGACCTGCCGTACCGCCACCTGCAAAAAGAATATGCATATAAATTCCCTCCTGACCTGATTAGGTTTTCTCAATATTAGAAGCGCGTGAAACGGATAAAACAATTCCCATTTCTGCAAGTAATATCAAAAGTGAAGTTCCGCCGTAGCTGAAAAAAGGTAAGCTTATACCTGTGTTGGGTATCGTATTTGTAACAACCCAAATATTAAGCAATGCCTGAAGTCCAACCTGAAATGTAAGCCCGATTGACAACAGGGAACCAAACTTATCAGGTGAACGCATTGCAATTGTAAATCCGCGCCACACAAGAAGTGCAAACAGCACTATTATCAGCATAGCGCCGATAAGTCCCAATTCCTCGCATACTATTGAAAAAATAAAGTCATTATGAGGCTCGGGCACCCATAAATATTTTTGTCTTGATTGACCAATACCGCGTCCTAAAACACCGCCTGAGCCGATTGCAAGCAGTGACTGTATTGTCTGAAATCCCTCACCCGATGCATCTGCCCATGGATCGAGCCAATATTTTATTCTATCAGCACCGTAGCTTATAAAACCTGTAGACTGTGTAACTATAACTGCAACAACCGCTGCAACGGCAGCCGCAATGCCGCCAACTACAACCTTGCGTTTAAGTCCGCCTACATAGATAAGAACAACACCGATAGCGGCAATCAACAGCGTTGCCGACAAATGCGGTTCAAGAACTACCAATGCACAGGTTAATCCGAGTATACCAAACAAAAATAACACAAATTTCCAGTTGTGCATTAATTTTTGATTTGCAGCAATCAAGGTTGAAAACAGTATAACTATTGCAAATTTTGCAATTTCAGATGGCTGAAAGCTAAAAGATCCGATTGCAAACCAGCGCTTAACATCCATTCCCGAAACCATAGGCGGCATCACAAGAAGCGCTGCCAACATAACCGCTGTCACAAGATAAACAACCCAACTTATTTTTCGCCAAAAATGATAGTCAATACGGGATGTGACAAACATAGCTACAATACCCGCAGCAGCAAAAAGCGCCTGTCTTAAAATAAACTTGTAGCTATTACCATAGTATTCATACGAATATGCATAACTTGCGGAAAACAGCATTACAAGACCTACGGTCAAAAGCAATAAAACAAAGGAAAGAAAGGTAATATCAAGTCGGCCACTTTGTATAAAGCCACCGCTTTTACGCTTAGCTGTACTCTTTGCCATAACCCTTTCCTCCTTAGTAATCCGAAGTCGATTTTGGAATGCGGATTTATTACCCTAAATATTTTATCTACCAATTAAATATTATCGACAGTAATGCTATAAAACAACCGATAAATGTGATAAATGAGAACACAAGCACAACCTTTTGTTCAGACCAACCGCACATCTCAAAATGATGATGAAGCGGCGCCATTTTAAAAAGTCTTTTCTTAGTGCGCTTGTAATAAAACACCTGTATCATAACAGACAGTGCCTCAATAAGATATATACATCCGGCAAGTAATAATAATACCGGTCGGTTAATTCCAAAAGAAAGTGCAATTACCATACCGCCTAAGAACATTGAACCGGTATCACCCATAAACACCTTTGCCGGTTTTGAATTCCAAACAACAAATCCGACACAGGCACCTGCCAAAGCGGCAGAAAGCGTATTTATTGAAAAAACACCTATAAAACCGGAAGCCAACATAAAACCACAGCTTACCACAAGGGTTACTGTAGCAGCAAGTCCGTCAAGACCGTCGGTTAAATTTACGGCATTTGTAAAGCCGTAAATAAACATAAGGGCTATTGGCCAGAACAGTAGTCCCGCGCCACTTACAATACTTACCTCACCTAAAAAAGGTATATATGTGGTATGCATACCCGCAAGTGCTAATGTTACAAGATATGCCGCAGAAACAAGCAACTGTAAAAAGGTTTTCTGTTTTGCAGTAAGCCCCAAATTTCGCTTTTTAACAACCTTGATATAATCGTCAAAAAAGCCGATTGCACACATGCAAAGTGCCATCACAACTCCTGCAAGCAGAACCGTAATATCATAAGCAGATGTCAATTCAGCGGCAAATTCACCGCCGCTTAGCGCTGAATAACCGTACGCTACAGAGGTTGCTATGAGCACACCTGCAACCATCATTACGCCGCCCATTGTGGGGGTGCCCTGCTTGTCTTTATGCCAATTTGGTCCTATTTCAAGAATTGTCTGTCCGAATTTCAATTTTCTTAAATAAGGAATAACAATATATCCTAGAGCTGCCGTAACAGCAAAACCCACCAAAGCCGCAATAACTGCAGTATAGTTTTTCATAAATGTTCCCCTTTAATGTTATTATTCCGCAAGAGCCTCTGCAATAACCTCACGCTCATCAAGATGGATTGTGCCATCCTTTAAAATCTGATAGGTTTCGTGACCTTTGCCTGCAAGAACAATTATATCATCCTTTTCGGCAATGGAAACAGCATATTTTATTGCTTCAATACGATTTTCTATTACCTTTATCTGTGTTTTTGTGCCCTCGGTACCCTTTAGAATATCATTTATGATTTCCATCGGTTCTTCGGTACGCGGATTATCACTTGTGACAATAACATAATCTGCATAGTGGGCGGCTATGCTGCCCATTATCGGTCTTTTTGTTTTATCACGGTCACCGCCGCAGCCGAAAAGTGCAATCAAGCGGTTTTTTTGGCAATCGCGAAATGTGGAAAGTATATTTTTCAGTCCGTCGGGTGTGTGCGCATAATCGATTATTATCGTAAAGTCACGGTCTGTAGCAACAACCTCTGCCCTTCCCTTTACGCCCTTTAATGAACCTAATGCTTCTGCCACTGTTGAAATGGGAACACCTGATTCAACAGCCGTTATTGCAGCACACATTGAATTGTAAACGGTAAATCTGCCGCCGGTATTCACCTTGATATGATTAAGAATATTATCACTTACAAGTTCATACTCCACACTTGCGGGATAATAGTTTATCGCCTTTGCGCTGTATGTGGAACCGTTTCCTGCAGAATATGTGATAACATTGCAGTCAAGGTCACGGATTATACTATCATAATATTCATCATCCGAATTGATAACTGCCGTCTTACACATTTTAAATAAACGCTTCTTGGCTTCAAGATAATTCTCCATCGTTATATGGTAATCAAGATGGTCTTGTGTAAGATTAGTGAAGATTGCAGTATCAAAAACAAGGTCTGATACACGATACTGGTCTAATGCGTGGGATGATACCTCCATAATAGCGTAGGTGCAACCCTCAGATACCATTAGTGAAAACAATGAATTTAACTCGTATGCGTTGGGTGTCGTATTGTGCGAAACAATGACCTTATCACCAATCATATTTTGAATAGTTCCAACAAGACCAACCTTGTGACCTGCGTGTTCAAGTATGCTTTTTATCATATATGTGACAGATGTTTTTCCGTTTGTGCCTGTAACACCGATAAGATGTAGTTTTTCGGCGGGATTTTCAAACCAATTAGCGCACATAAAAGCATATGCTTTGCGGGTGTCGTCAACAATTATTTGATTGTCTATTCCCAGATCGCGCTCTGTCACTACAACTGCCGCGCCGTCTTTCAACGCAGTTTTAGCAAAAGTATGCCCATCTATCTTTGTGCCGTTGATGCATACAAAGGCATAGCCAGACTTAACATCACGGGAATCACATGTGATTCCGCTGATTTCTATACAACCAAGCCTTTCTTCAACATTGGGCATAATTTTATTTAAAAGCATCTTTTTACTCCTTTATATACTATTCGGCAATATCTGCCGAAGCTTCATCGCGAAAATAAACTGTAATTATTTGACCTAACGGTACTGTATCCCCTGCTGCAACACTTTGATTATAAGAAACAATCGAGGATGAGGAAACATTACCCGAAAATTCAACATTAATTCCCGCCTGTGCAGCAGCGGCATTTACCTCATTTGCAGTAAGTCCTACCAGATTAGGAACGGTTGCGGTTTCTGATACGGTATCGTCGGTATATAGAATAACCGCGCCGCCGTTATAAACCGAATTACCGGCTTCGGGCAGCTGCTTTACTACATTAGCGCCGCTGCCAACAACTTTATAGGACAGTCCCACATTATTTATTGTTGTTTTTGCAGCAGCTAATTCATCACCGACTACATCGGGTACAGAAACAGAAATTTTATCAAGTTCCTCTTCGGTATATTGAGGCTCATATCCAAGATACGGCATAATATCAGACATAACCTTTGAGCCTACCGGTGCCGAAATAACACCGCCGTAGTAGTTTGCGCCCTTAGGCTCATCAAGCATAACAAAAACTGCAATTTCCGGATCATCAATGGGCGCCACACCGACATATGAGCCGATATACAGGCGCTGGTCACCGGTGGATAGTATCTTTGACACCTTTTGTGAAGTACCTGTTTTACCACCGACATCGTAACCCGAAACAATGCCGTTTTTTGCACCGTTTTGGACTACATATTCAAGTAAAGTGCGCATTTTTTCGGAAGTTTTGCTTGAAATAACCTGCTGTCTGTTTTCGGTTGATACGCTTTCAACTACATTGTTGTCAGCGTCAATAATTTTATCAACAACATGGGGTTTTACAAGATATCCGCCATTAACTGCGGTGGCTGTCATACTTATCATCTGGATAGGGGTTATGTTAAAGGTTTGACCAAAGGACGATGAAGCAAGTTCAGTTGGTCCCATATTCTCTTCCGCATGATAATTAGATGCCGCTTCACCCGGAAGGTCAATACCCGTTTTATTGGTAAAACCAAAGGCTTTAAAATATTTAGAAAAAATTTCGGTACCGATTAACTGACCTATTTGAATAAATGCCGGGTTGCAGGAACTGGAAATAGCCTGATTTAAATATTGTGTACCGTGTCCACCCTTGTTATCGTGACAATGGTATACATTTCCCGCTACCACATAGGAATGATTGCAGGTAAATGTACTGTTTTCGTTAATTAAATCTTCCTCTAAAGCGACCGAGGCGGTGAATATTTTGAATACCGAACCAGGCTCATAGGTATCAGAAACCGCCTTATTACGCCACTGACGGTTAAGAAGTTCGGTTTTGAGTTCTGACTTTTCACTTTCATCGGTGATAGCGTCTATTTTCGCCTGATCTTCTGCCGATAATGTAAATGGATCATTTGGGTTAAAGTCGCCGCTTACAGCCATACCCAATATGGCGCCTGTATTCACATTCATTGCTATAACCGCGCCGCGTTCCTCAATTTGTTCCTGTTCGACGGCTATATCAAGATATTTTTCACATACATACTGCACATAGGAATCAATGGTAAGCACCAAGGAATTGCCTTGTTGCGCCTCCTCTACCTTCTCATAAGTAAAGGGCATATCCGTACCTTTTGCATTTTTTGCGGCTACTACACGGCCCGCTACGCCTGTTAGCTCGTTATCGTAATAACTTTCAAGACCTGCAAGGCCCTGATTATCATCACCGACAAAGCCAAGAACCGTCGATGCGAGTGTGTCATTAGGGTAATAACGCTTGGTTGTTTCATCAACACCGATATAACTTGTAAGTTCAAGGTCGCTGTTGTCAGACATAAACTGTCTGATTTTATCAACAATGTCCTTTTCGACTTTCTTTTTGACAATAACATAGTATGAATTCTTTTCGGTATCGGCATATATATCGTCATATTCCATTTCAAGTATTTCAGAAAGGCCTTTTGCAATAACATCACGTATCTCATCGGCTTTTTGTTTGTCACTTAATTTGTTAATGCCGTTGGGTGTGATATATACCGTCCATGCGGTAGCGCTTGTGGCAAGTAAATTCATATTACTGTCATAAATATTGCCGCGCGGGGCTGTTACAAGGCTGTCATAAAGCTGTTGTTCAGAGGCCTTGCTTTGATATTCTTCGCCCTTTATAATCATTATTTTTACCAGACTTGCAGCCGATACTACGGTAAGGCATAAAACGACACAAACCATAACAATTATACTGCGTTTTACCATCTGCTTGTTAGGTCTAAGTGACATTTTTACACCCCCGTTTTTATACTCGAAAACGAGAGTCGGCAGTTTTGCCCAAACTCTCGTATTCATTGTTAATATTATATTATTACTCTTTAAAAACTATAACGTCAACTTACAGATACAACTGTGCCGTCGTCTGTTGTTGCAGTATTCTTATCATTAACCCTGATATAATTTACCTGACTCTTGTCCATTTTTTGCATTCCAATTTCGGCAGCCTCAAGCTCGATATTTGAATATGATATAACGCGCTCAAGCTCAACCTCAAGGCTGGTTCTTTCGCTTTGAAGAGTGCTGATTTCGGTTTTAATATTGTTTATTTGAGAATTAACCTCATTAATTTGAAGTCTTAAAAATATATTTCCGCACAAAGCTGCAAGCATAAACACTGCAGTCATCACCGCAAAGGCAGAAACCGACATTGTTTTTACGGCAGCGCGTCTGGAAACTTTACGGCGCATATTAGTTTGCGGAAGCTTTACGATATTATCTTCACGAGTCTTGACGGCCGGACGGGGCATAAACATTTCAAAATCGTATGCCAGACTGTCATTATAATACTTTAAATTGTCCACCGTGATTTCCCCTTTTACAGTTTAATTATTGAGCGTAATTTTGCGCTGCGGCTTCTGTTGTTCTGCTCTAATTCCTCTTCATTAGCAGTTATGGGTTTTCTGTATTTAAGTTTGCCGCGCGGTGTATTGCCACAAACACATACCGGAAAATCCGGAGGGCATGTACAACCTGTGCAAAATTCTTTAAAACGAAGTTTGACCATTCGGTCTTCAAGCGAGTGGAAGGTAATAATTGATAACACACCGTCTTTATTAAGCAAATCAAAAGCGGTATTAAGTGCCGTTTCAAGACTTTCAAGTTCACCGTTTACTGCGATTCTCAATGCTTGAAAGCATTTTCTTGAAGGATTGCCGTCGCGCCGTGCTGCTGCAGGATATGACGCGGCGATAATTTCTGCCAAATCGGTTGTTGTTTCAATTAGAGTTTCTTCCCTATGCTTTACAATGTTACAAGCAATTTTATAAGCGAATTTTTCTTCACCGTAGTCACGGAAAATTTTTGTAAGCTCGTCCTTTGAGAGAGTATTGACCAAATCAGCAGCGGTAATACCCGATTTGCTCATTCGCATATCAAGCGGGGCGGGCTTATTATATGAAAATCCCCTATCTCCGTTATCCAGTTGAAAGGATGAGACACCTAAATCAAGCAAGATGCCGTCTACGCTGTAAATACCAAGATTTTCTAAAGCCGACTTCATATCAGCGAAATTGCTGTTTACAACCGTCGCATTGTAACCCTTTAATCTTTCGGTAGCCACAGCCACTGCATCGGGGTCGCGGTCAAGAGCAATAAGTCTGCCGCTTGTAAGACGCTTGGCAATTTCCAGTGAGTGACCTGCACCGCCTGCGGTACCGTCGACATATATACCGTCGGGTTTTATATTGAGTGAATCAATAGTTTCGCCTAGAAGTACAGATATATGTTTAAATTCCATATACTAAAATTCCAATTCTTCAACAATAGCAGCAATAGATTCGGGTGTGTATTCGGCATTTTCTTGCTGCCACAAATCTTTATTCCAAATTTCAAGATTTGTATCAACACCTATAATATGTGCTTCACTGTCAAGTTTTGCATGTTCACGTAAAACAGACGGGATAAGAATACGTCCCTGAGAATCAAACTCAACATTAAATGCACCGTCATATAAATAACGTTTAACCACACTTGACTTTGCCGAGGGCAACTGACCAATCTTTTCAACCAGCTTGTCCCACTGTTGTGTCGGATAAACGCATATACAATTTTTGCCGTATATGCCCTTACATATCATAAAGGACTGACCAAACTCATCACGCAGTTTTGCAGGTATAGCAATTCTGCCCTTTTTATCAATTGTATGGTCATAACCACCGTAGAGCATCATTGCCACCTCACTTTCACCACTTTGATGCACTTTTATGGGAAATGAATACACTTTTCACCACATATCTGTATTATATAACCACAAAAAGAAAAAATCAAGACTTTTTTTAAAAAAATCCTGATTTTTTTGAAATTTTTTAAAATTAAATAGTGAGATGCAAAAAATCCCCCGCTTTTTCAAGCGAGGGACCAAAAATTTATATAATTTTATTAGTCTTGTTTACCGTAGAGTTCAACAAGTTTTTCAAGGTGAGCACGACGAGCCTTAGCGGCATTTGCAGCCTGTTCGAACAATTCCTCTGCACGTTCAGGGAATGAGCGTGTGAGTGAAGAGTAACGAGCTTCACCAAGTATGAATTCCTTGTAATCCTCGGTAGCGGGTTTGCTGTCGAGTGAGAAGGGATTCTTGCCCTCTTCCTTAAGAGCAGGGTTGTAACGGAACATATCCCAGTATCCGCAAGCAACTGCCTTCTTCATTTCCTTCTGACAGTTAACCATACCGCCCTTAATCGAGTGCATTTCGCAAGGAGCGTAGCAGATGATGATGGAAGGACCGTTATAAGCCTCTGCTTCCTTGATAGCCTTTAATGTCTGGTTCTGGTCAGCACCCATAGCAATCTGCGCTACATATACATAACCGTAAGACATTGCGATTTCAGCAAGGCTCTTCTTAGCGATAGCCTTACCTGCTGCAGCAAACTGAGCAACCTGACCGATATTAGAAGCCTTGGATGCCTGACCGCCTGTGTTAGAGTAAACCTCAGTATCAAATACCATAATGTTTACATCTTCACCTGCAGCAAGAACATGGTCAACACCGCCGAAGCCGATGTCGTATGCCCAACCGTCACCACCAAAGATCCATACAGACTTCTTAGAGAGGAAGTCCTTATTTTCAAGTACAGAAGGAGCGGTAGGACAACCAGCAGCGGCAGCCTTTTCGATTTCTGCTACAAGAGCATTTGTAGCATCGGTGTTCTTTGCGCCATCGTTATATGATGCAAAGTAAGCGTCAGCAGCAGCCTTGAATTCAGCAGAAGCCTTATCAGAATCTGCCATTTCGCGTATCTTAGCAGCAAGGCCATCACGAACAGCCTTCTGACCTAAATACATACCGAATCCGTGCTCAGCGTTATCCTCAAACAGTGAGTTAGCCCAAGCAGGACCGTGACCGTTAGCATCGGTAGTATACGGAGATGTAGCAGCAGGGCCACCCCAGATAGATGAACAACCTGTAGCGTTGGAGATGTACATTCTGTCACCGAACAACTGGGTAACAAGACGAGCGTATGCTGTTTCTGCACAACCTGCACAAGAACCTGAGAATTCAAGTAAAGGCTTCTTGTACTGAGAAGCGATAACATTAGCGTCACCAGCAAGACCTGTCTTCTCGGTTACGTTTGCTACACAGTAATCAAATACATCCTGCTCAGCAAGCTGAGATTCCTGTGATACCATCTTGAGTGAGCTTGTGGGACATTCGCCAACACAAACGCCGCAACCCATACAGTCAAGCGGAGAAATAGTAAGGGTATAAGCATAACCCTTATTGGTAGCAAGTTTTTCCTTAACAGCGTATCTTGTATTTGCAGGAGCAGCAGCCTTTTCAGCATCATCAAGCGCATAAGGACGAATGGTAGCGTGCGGACAAACGAAGGAACACTTATTACAACCAATACAGGTTTCAGCATTCCATTCAGGAACCATAACTGCAACGCCGCGTTTCTCATAAGCAGAAGCGCCCTGTTCAAAGGTACCGTCAGCGTGATCAACGAATGCAGATACAGGCAGAGAATCACCGTTCATAAGACCAACGGGCTTCATAATGCCGTCAACCATCTTGACGAGTTTATCTGCACCCTCAGACTTAATTACTGCATTATCGTCAGTAGCATTTGCCCAATCTGCAGGAACGTCTATCTTAACATATGCACTAGCACCTGCATCGATAGCCTTCTCGTTCATCTCAACGATTTCTTTACCCTGCTTCATAAACTTCTGGGCTTTTTCTTTCATATAACCAATTGCATCTTCTGCAGGAAGAACCTTAGAAAGTGAGAAGAATGCAGACTGTAAAACAGTATTGGTACGCTTACCAAGACCAATCTGAGCAGCAAGGTCAATAGCGTTAACGGTATAAAGCTGAATGTTATTATTAGCTATGTAACGCTTAGCCTCTGCAGGCATATGCTGATTAAGTTCCTCAGCAGACCACTGGCAGTTGATGAGATATACACCACCAGGTTTAACGTCGTTAACCATCTTGTAACCCTTGATTACATAAGAGGGGTTGTGACAAGCAACGAAGTCAGCCTTATTAATATAGTAAGGACTCTTTATAGGCTTATCACCGAATCTTAAGTGAGAAATTGTGATACCGCCGGTCTTCTTAGAGTCATACTGGAAGTATGCCTGAACATACTTATCGGTGTGGTCACCGATAATCTTGATAGAGTCTTTATTAGCACCAACGGTACCGTCACCGCCAAGGCCCCAGAACTTGCACTCAATAGTGCCTTCTGCAGCAGTGTTGGGAGCCTCTTCCTCAGCGAGAGAAAGATTTGTAACATCATCGTTGATACCGATTGTGAAGTTGTGACGGGGAGCATCCTTAGCAAGTTCCTTATATATAGCAAAAATGCTTGAAGGAGGAGTATCCTTAGAACCAAGACCGTAACGACCGCCAACCACTGCGTCAACCTTAGTGCCTGTAGCAGCAAGAGCAGCAACAACATCAAGATAAAGCGGTTCGCCTAATGCACCGGGTTCCTTAGTTCTGTCAAGAACAGCTATCTTCTTAGCAGTAGCAGGAATAGCCTCAACAAGTTTCTCAGCGCAGAAAGGACGATAAAGGCGAACCTTGATAAGACCAACCTTCTCACCTGCTGCGGTAAGATAATCGATAACCTCTTCTGCAACGTCACAGATAGAGCCCATAGCAACGATTACACGCTCAGCATCGGGAGCACCGTAGTAGTTAAAGAGTTTATAATCGGTGCCAAGCTTAGCGTTAACCTTGTCCATATATTCTTCAACAATAGCGGGCATTGCATCATAGTACTTGTTACAAGCCTCTCTATGCTGGAAGAAGATGTCGCCGTTTTCGTGAGAACCACGCATAACGGGATGCTCAGGATTAAGAGCGCGTTTACGGAATGCATCAACAGCATCCATATCGCACATTTCCTTAAGGTCTTCGTAATCCCAAACCTGAATCTTCTGAATTTCGTGGGAAGTACGGAAACCGTCAAAGAAGTTAATGAAAGGTACACGGCCTTTGATAGAAGCCAAATGTGCTACTGCACCAAGGTCCATAACTTCCTGTGTATTGGTTTCAGCAAGCATAGCAAAGCCTGTCTGACGACAAGCATAAACGTCAGAGTGGTCACCAAAAATATTAAGAGCGTGGGAAGCCACACAACGAGCGGATACGTGGAATACGCTCGGGAGCAACTCACCTGCAATCTTATACATATTAGGAATCATAAGTAAAAGTCACTGAGAAGCGGTGTAAGTAGTAGTAAGCGCACCTGCATTAAGCGAACCGTGAACTGTACCTGCAGCACCTGCTTCGGACTGCATCTCGGAAACCTTAACGGTTGTGCCGAAAATGTTTTTAACACCCTGAGCCGACCACTGATCAACATAGTCTGCCATAGGGCTGGACGGGGTAATAGGATAAATACCTGCAACTTCGGTAAACGCATATGATACATAAGCCGCAGCGTTATTACCGTCCATGGTTTTAAACTTTCTTGCCATGAAAATTCCTCCAAAAAAAATTAATTTTGAGAGGCTGCACAATTAAACAGTCTCATACAGATATATAATATCACTTCTGCTCTCAAAAGTAAATAAAAAAATGACGATTTTTTAACAAAGTTTCAAAAATCGTCATTTTTACCTAAATTTTAACTTTTATGTCATTGTTTTGGAGAAAAGTCTTCTCGGTCAAGTGTAAGATTTGGGTTGTAATACGGGTCACCTGCCGCAAGTTCTTTTTTCCATCTTGTCTGAAAACGTTCAACCTCTGACACGAAGCGCACACGTTTTTCGGGAGTTTCATCACTGCCACGGCTTATTGACTCGTAGTGATACAGCTCAGCAAAAGGAGTAAAGATAATATGATATCCGGCCTGTCTTATCCGCATACAAAAATCAATGTCATTGAACGCTACGGCAAAACTTTCATCAAGACCATTCACCTGCTCATAAACCTTTGCCGGCAACATCAAACATGCAGCCGTTACCGCTGAAACATTTTGCTGATAACCCGCTCTGCCAAAATATCCAGGATTTCCGCGCGACAAATGCTTAAAATTATGTCCTGCAAGGGTTAATACACCAATCGTTACACCGGCATGCTGAATGGTATCATTTGGATAATAAAGCATTGCGCCAACCGCACCTACGTCATCGCGCTGTGAATACATTAGCATTTCTTCTATCCATTCAGGTGTAATAATTTCTACGTCGTTGTTAACCAGTATATAGTGTTCACCACTCGCAAATTTTACACCATAATTATTGATTGCCGAATAATTAAATCCTTCAGTTGTTTTATATACAACAACCTTGATATTCTTGTGCTTTTTTAATGTATCATAGTACGCGAAGGTTTCTTCATTACTATTATTTTCTACAATAATTATTTCATAATTTTTGTATGTTGATTTATTGATTATCGAGTCAATACAGCGTGAAAGCTCTTCTACATGATTATAGTTAGGAATAATTATTGACACTAAAGGATTACCAATAATATCATATTTAATTCTATATATGTTGGGATGAATTTTTGTGCTTTCTACCGATCCCTTGAGCCCCACCCTTTCAAGATGCTCGGCAACAGCCTTTTTACCCGCTTCAATAGTATAAGGCTTTGCATACGGGTCGGATGCAACTGACGCCGCACTGACGCGCCAATGGTAAAGGACCTTAGGTATATGCACAATGTTTTTTGCCTGTTCGGTCAACCGTAAAATCAAATCATGATCCTGAGAACCATCAAACTCTTTTCTGAAAGCTCCGCTCTTTTCAATAAGCGATTTATCAAAGACCGTAAAGTGACAGATATAGTTATTTGCACGGAGATTATCTGCCGCAAAATCAGGCTTGTAATTTGCATCGTACAATTCGCCGCCAAATTCATTGAATTTATCCTCATCGCAATATATAAAATCGGCATTTTGTTCACAGATAACCTTCATATACTCAAACAAAACAGTAGGGTCCAGTACATCATCATGGTCGAATAACGCAATATAATTACCCGTTGCCATTTTCAAGCACTCATTGGTGTTTTCTGAAATGCCACGATTTTCAGCAAGTTGACTGTATTTTATACGTGCGTCTTTCTTTGAAATACCAAGACAGTATTCTTTTACATAACTATGCTCATCATCGCTACCGTCCACAAGACATAATTCCCACTTTGAATATGTCTGCTTTCGAACAGACTCTATCATTTGTTCAAGAAAATCCATCGGCGTATTATAAAGCGGAACTAATATGCTGAACTTAATTTTTTTCTCAAAAACAGTTGCTTCCTGTTTTGCTCTTGTTTTTTTTGAAATATTAAAGCCAGAATCTTTTTTGGTAATTAAAATCCCCATTTCCCGTTTATAGTTATCAACCTGCAGTTTCCCGCGTTTATGACCGCCACGCAAAAATCCCTTAGCGTAAATCGCAAGTATAAGAAGTTTGTTATTATGAGCAATAATATCCTTTAATTTTTGCGACAAAATACGCATTGGCTTTGTTAAACGCCAGAAAAAGCTATTTTGAATTTCTAAGAAGCTGTTTTGAATTTGTAAGAAGTTGTTTTCAGCCTCTAAAAGACTTGCTTTGTAGCTTTTATATAATGCATTTAATTCTTGTATTGAAGTGCTCTGTTGAGAAACAGTTGCATTCAAGTTCTCAACTTCTTGAGTTAAATCTGAAATTTTTTCCTCTTGTATCTTATTGACCGAGCTTAAATACTCTTTTTCATCGGTAATATTAGAGAGTGATGCCATAAGCTCTGCATTTTTAGCGGGATCAAAATATGATGGTGCAGACTGAGCATTATAAAGATCCCTTGTTGTAAAGTTGAATTTTTCACGGGCTAACTTTATGTACTTTTCGTCCTCAAAGAGCTTTGAGAATTTGTAAAGGCCCAAAACGGGGTTACCCTTATAAACGAGAGGACCATCTAAAAGCAAAAATGCTTTTTCGAGCTCAGTTTCCTCGTGGGTGTGCTCGCCTTGGAACTTAAGCTTGTCCTTAAAAGCTTCAAGAAACAGGCTATCCGGACAAATATTTATAGAATTATAAATAAGTCTTGCAAATTCGGTATTATGTGCATTCCACTTTTCTTCATTCATATCACTGTTGTTATCTGCGTGGCGCCTTACCAGTGAAAGTCTTTCTGGGTATATATACAAATGTGCACCTGTAAGCAAGCGCATCCAATAGTCAAAATCCTGAAGGTATAGGATCGTAGTGTCGTACATGCCAACTTTTTGTGCAATTTCTTTTCTAAATAATACAGAACTGTGGCAAAGCTTATTTGAGTTATCATAGAAAAATCTATATAATTCAGCGTGCGTGTGATTTTTAAGTGCGAATATTTCTCTTAAAAAATTCTGACTTTCATCGGCTATATTGTCATCGTCATCAATTATCTCCGCATGGGTGAAGCAGGCGCCGTATTCAAGGTTCTCCTCTAAAAAATCGACCTGCTTTTCGATTTTTTCGGGAAGCCATAAATCATCCGCATCAAGATGCGCTATATAATCACCATTAGCGTGTTTTAATGCTTCGTTGCAAGCAAATGACATATGACCGTTAAAAGAAGTTTTATAGATTTCAATTCGGTCATCATTTATTGATTTAATAATATCGTATGTGCTGTCTGTAGAACAATCGTCAACAATAATTATTTGAAGATTTTTATAACTTTGATTGATTACAGAGTTAACAGTTTTTAAAATAAACTTTTCAGCGTTATACACATTGATACACACGCTAACAAGTTTTTTCTCCATCCTCATACTCCTCCCTGAAAGCATAGATAATTCTCAACATCAAACATTCCTACAATCTCGAGATTGTACTTTTCCAAAACCCAACACCCTTAAATGAAAACATTTAAAGTGAATAATAAGCAGAGTTTTATTAATTATATCACTTTTTAATGATTTTGTAAACAAAAAAGACAGTTTTTCGTATTCAGCCAAAAACTGTCTTTGATATTTTGTTTTTTTGATAATTTAACCTATAAACAATAGCTTATCTTTCCTCGCGGAAATATGAAAGTCCTAAGCTTTCGGGTGGCTGATTTTCTTTTTTGTTTCTCATACTGATAATAACCAACACAACAATGGTTACAACGTAAGGCAATATTTTAAGCAATTCCTGATCTTTATTGCTGAG
>JAZRPH010000021.1:0-13909 GCA_045649125.1 Acutalibacteraceae bacterium
GTGGACAATATCTCTTGTTTTGTGTTATACTATTCATGGTGATTGAGTCCTCTCTGTTATTTTGAGTTGTAGCAAACTAATTTTAACAGAACTCAATCACTTTTTCTATTCTTTTGGTCTCACATCTATTGTAACGCTACAGAAATAAACTTTAATTTACCATAAAAATATTGACAAAACCTTTAAGTTGTGATAACATACTCTTATCTATCAAAGACTTTGACGAAGAGGGCGCAATTCCCACTTCCTTTTACAGAGAGATAGCGGTTGGTGTAAGCTATCAGGATTGAATTGCGTTTGTAGCTTCCGAGTCGGGAGAAAGAAAGTTTTTTAAAACGATTAGACTCTCCCCGTGATTGCTGCGTAAAGGCATAAGGATTGTTAGATCCTGAGTGGCAGTTTAACTGCAATTTGAGTGGTACCGCGGGTGATTCGATTTTCGGCACTCGTCTCAAAGTCATTAACTTTGGGACGGGTGTTTTTTAGTGAACAGGTCCCACAAAGGAGTTTAAAGATGGAACAGATTACCGCCCTTGATTACAAAATTAAAGAGATGGCAAGCCGTATCAGAGAGTTGCGTGAACTCGAAGGTCTTACGACCGCGGATATGGCGGCTAAAACCGATATTGGCGAGGCAGAGTATATAAAATGCGAATCGGGCGACAGCGACCTTAACTTTGCATTTATTTACCGCTGTGCATTGGCACTTAACGTCAATGTAACCGATATTATTGAGGGATATAGCCCTAAACTTGCCTCCTACACCGTAACCAGAGCAGGCAGCGGTCAAAAGGTATCTCAGGCACACGGTATGACATATTACAATCTGGCGTATGCATTCCGTGACCGTATTGCCGAACCGCTTTTTGTTCATAGTGTTTACGATGAATCTGCACAACAAAAGGATATTGAGCTTACCACCCACGCAGGTCAGGAGTGTGACCTTGTCATTGAGGGTAATCTTATGGTACAGGTCGGCGAACACCGTGAGGTTTTAGGACCTGGTGACAGCATATATTTCGACAGTGATACCCCCCACGGTATGATTGCCGTAAACGGTAAGGACTGTAAATTCTATGCGATTGTTCTTAATCCTACGGGTGAGCCTATTCCTGAACTTACTGCCGCTAAAAAGATTGCGGATAACCGTGTTTCTGTAAGGGATAAGAAGGACCGAATTTACAGAAAATATATTGATATAACCAAAAACGAAAACGGTACACCTACATCAATTACCTTTAAAAATACCGAAAAGTTTAATTTCGCATTTGATTTGGTTGATGCTTTGGCAGAGCGTGAGCCGCAAAAGACGGCAATGTTACATATTTCACGCGACAAGACCGAACGCCGTTTTACCTTTAAGGATATGAAGCGGGCATCAAATCAATGCGCTAACTACTTTAAGTCACTTGGCATAAAGCGTGGCGACAAGGTAATGTTAGTGCTTAAACGCCATTATCAGTTCTGGTTCTGTATGTTAGGACTTAATAAGCTTGGCGCTATTGCAATTCCTGCTACAAATCAGCTGCTGGTCCACGACTTTGAGTACCGTTTTAACACGGCGGGTGTCAGCGCCATTGTCTGCACCGCCGACGGCGATACTGCCCAACAGGTTGATATTGCGGCTGCTAACTGCCCTACCCTTAAACATAAACTCATTGTAAACGGTACCCGTGAGGGTTGGAAAAACTTTGACGAAGAGTACACCCTGTTTAGTACACATTATGAGCGTACTGCCGACGCACCCTGCGGTGACGATACAATGCTTATGTATTTCACCTCCGGTACATCGGGTTATCCTAAGATTGCAACACACAATCATAAATATCCGTTAGGTCATTTCCATACAGCAAAGTATTGGCACAATGTTGACCCCGACGGTCTGCACTTTACTATTTCGGATACAGGCTGGGCAAAGGCAATGTGGGGTAAACTTTACGGTCAGTGGCTGTGTGAAGCCGCAACCTTTGTTTACGACTTTGACCGCTTTGATGCAGCAGACATACTTCCTATGTTTGCAAAATATCATATCACAACCTTCTGCGCACCGCCTACAATGCTTAGAATGATGATTAAGCAGGATATTTCAAAATACGATTTCTCCAGCGTTCAGCATATGACAACTGCGGGTGAGGCGCTCAACCCTGAGGTTTACCGTCAGTTTGAAAAGGCTACGGGACTTCAGATAATCGAGGGCTTCGGTCAGACAGAAAGCACCATGATAATCGGTAATATGGTTGGTGCATCCCATAAGATTGGCTCTATGGGTAAACCCGCACCGATTTATGATGTTCATATTGTTGACGCCGATGATAACGATGTGCCCGACGGTGAGGTCGGTGAAATAGTTGTTAATGTCCGTGACGGCGCACCTTGCGGTCTGTTTACAGGCTATTACAACGACCAGGAAAAGACAGACGAGGTTTGGCACGACGGTTATTACCACACGGGCGATACCGCCTGGCGTGATGAAGACGGCTTTTATTGGTATGTTGGCCGCGTAGACGATGTTATTAAGTCGTCAGGCTATCGCATAGGGCCGTTTGAAATTGAAAATGTTATTATGGAGCTTCCCTATGTTCTTGAATGCGGTGTTTCTGCCGCACCTGATGAAGTTCGCGGTCAGGTTGTTAAGGCAAGTATTGTACTTGTCGAAGGTACCGAGGGCACCGACGAGCTTAAGAAGGAAATTCAGGAATATGTTAAAAAACACACTGCTCCTTATAAATACCCCAGAATCGTTGTGTTCAGGGATAGCCTGCCTAAGACAGTAACCGGAAAGATACAGAGAAATAAACTTTAATTTCAGGTGAATTTGATGTATAATTTTAAACGGCTGACAATGCTTTGCGGTCATTACGGTAGCGGCAAAACAAATGTTGCTGTCAATCTTGCCTTACATATTAAGCAAAGCCAGGATAATGTAGTCATAGCCGACCTTGACATTGTTAACCCATATTTTCGCACAAAAGACAGCAGTGAGGAACTTAATGCTGCAGGTATTGAACTTATATGCTCGGAATATGCAAATACAAATGTTGACATTCCTGCGCTTCCGCCCGAACTTTACCGCCTTACTGCCGATAAGGACATTACCGCGATGGTTGACATCGGCGGTGACGACCGCGGCGCATATGCGCTTGGCAGACTTGTACCCGAAATACTAAGTGAAAACAATTTTGATATGCTTATGGTAATAAATAAGTTTCGTCCCTTGACGCCTGATGCCAAATCCACGCTTGAAATTATGCGTGAGATTGAGGCAGCGTGCGGACTTAAATTCACAGGGCTTATTAACAACTCAAACTTAGGTGATGAAACCACCGTACAGGATGTTATAGATTCTATGGAGTATGCAAGGGATGTGGAAAGACTTTCGGGTTTACCGCTTGTTATGACCACTGTGCGTGATGCACTATACGATAGTCTGAAAAACAAAATAGATAATCTTTTACCACTTAAACTTCAGGTAAGACCTGTTTGATAGAAATGGAGTAATGAATATGGCAAAACTGACTTTTAAGACAGACAAATGCAAGGGCTGCGGACTTTGCGTAGATGCCTGTCCCAAAGGACTTATTAAACTTGCGAATGACAAAATCAATAAAAAGGGCCACCACCCTGCAGAACTTACAGATGAGGCTGCATGTGTTGGCTGCGCATCCTGCGCTATGATGTGTCCCGATTGCATTATCAAGGTAGAAAGGTAGTGAATTAAAATGTCAGATAAAATTTTGATGAAGGGTAACGAAGCGATTGCTGAGGCTGCTATCCGTGCAGGCTGTATGCATTATTTTGGTTATCCTATCACCCCTCAGACCGAGGTTGCCGCTTATATGGCAAAGAGAATGCCCAAAATCGGTGGATGTTTCCTACAGGCTGAGAGTGAGATTGCTGCTATCAATATGGTTTACGGTGTTGCCTCTACCGGCAAACGCGTAATGACCTCCTCCTCAAGCCCAGGCATTTCACTTAAGAGTGAGGGCCTTTCATACCTTGCAGGTGCTGACCTACCCTCTTTGGTAGTAAATGTTCAGCGCGGCGGTCCGGGACTTGGCGGTATTCAACCCAGTCAGGCTGACTATTTTCAGGCAACCAAGGGCGGCGGTCACGGCGACTTTAAAATGATTGTTTTAGCGCCCTGCTCTGTTCAGGAAATGGCTGACCTTACGGTTAAAGGCTTTGAACTTGCCGACAAGTACAGAATGACCGCTATGATTCTTGCCGACGGTACTATGGGTCAGATGATGGAACCTGTATCACTCGATTATGACATTAAGCCCGCTCCCGAAAAGGCTTGGGCGACAACAGGCACAAAGATGGAAAGAGATCACAACATAATTACTTCCCTTTTCCTTAATCCTGACGAACTTGAAGTACTTAACTTTGAACGCTATGACCGTTACAAGTTCATAGAAGAAAATGAAGTTATGTATGAAGAATATATGATGGATGATGCTGAAATCTGCATTGCCGCTTTTGGTATTGCAGCGCGTGTTTCAAAGAACGCAATTAACGAGGCAAGAAAACGCGGTATTAAGGTAGGTCTTATCCGCCCGATTACATTGTGGCCTTTCCCTGTAGCCCCCTTTAAAGCTGCAGCAGATAAGGTTAAGCACATTATTTCTGTCGAACTTTCTATGGGACAGATGATTGAGGATGTACGCCTTGCAACCGAATGTAAAGTGCCTGTAACACTTTGCAACAGAACAGGCGGTATGATACCCTCTCCAGAGCAGGTACTCAACGCCATTTTAGAAGCTGATAAAAACGGAGGTGCAAAATAATGGTAGTATTTGATAAACCCCATGCGCTAACCGATGCGCCTATGCATTACTGCCCAGGCTGCACCCACGGTATTATTCACCGCTTGGTTGCCGAAGTTATTGACGAACTTGGAATTGAGGGTAAGACCATTGGTATTGCCCCCGTTGGCTGTTCGGTTTTTGCATACAATTATTTTAACTGCGATATGATTGAGGCTGCCCACGGCAGAGCGCCTGCCGTTGCTACAGGTGTTAAGCGTTCCGACCCTGAAAATCACATTGTGTTTACATATCAGGGCGACGGTGATTTAGCATCAATCGGTATGGCTGAAACGGTACACGCAGCCGCAAGAAATGAAAATATAACCGTTATCTTTATAAATAACGCAATCTACGGTATGACGGGCGGCCAAATGGCACCGACCTCTCTGCCGGGTCAGGTTACACAGACCTCACCCTACGGCCGTGACACAAGCCACTGCGGTTTCCCCATTAAAGTATGTGAGATGCTTTCAGAACTTGAGGGCCCCGAGTATTTAGAGCGTGTAACCGTAAGCAATGTTAAGAATATAAGAAACGCTAAAAAAGCTATTAAAAAGGCATTCCAAAACCAGATTGACGGCAAGGGATTTTCACTTATAGAGGTTGTTTCAACCTGTCCTACCAACTGGGGTATGACACCGCAAAACGCTTTAAAATGGTTAGAGGAAAATATGATTCCTTATTATCCGTTAGGCGTTTACAAGGATAGGTCCGCAAAGGAGGTAACAGAATGAGTACCACTAAATTTTTGCTTTCCGGCTTCGGCGGACAGGGAATTCTGTTCACCGGTAAATTCTTAGCCTACAACGGTTTGCTTGACGGCAAACAGGTAAGTTGGCTACCGTCCTACGGACCTGAAATGCGCGGCGGTACTGCAAGCTGCAGCGTAATCATCAGTGATGAGGAGGTTGGCTCCCCCATTATTTCCGAGCCCGATATTCTTATCGCTATGAATCTGCCCTCCTTTGACAAGTATGAGCCGACAATAGCAAAAGGCGGTATCGTTATTGCCGATTCAAGCCTTATTGATGCAAAATCGACTCGTAGTGACATTGATGCTCATTATATTCCCGCTACCGCTCTTGCCAGCGAAATGGGTAAGCAGTCACTTGCTAATATGATTATATTGGGTAAGTTGTTGGCAGTTCTCGGTGAATTTGATGAAGAAAAAATCAAAACAACACTTGCTAAGGTTATTCCGCCTAAAAAGGCCGATATGCTTGAAATAAATCTTAAGGCTATGAAAATAGGCGCTGAAAACTGATTTAAGGAGGAAAGAGAATGGATATTAAATTTGTCAAGGCTGACAGCCTTAAAGAAAAACCGGATAGTTCCACCTTAGGTTTCGGTAAGATTTTCACCGACTATATGTTTATGATGGACTATTCCCGTGAAGAAGGCTGGCATGATGCCAGAATTATACCCTTTGCAAATATTTCTCTGCATCCTGCATCGACCGTACTGCACTATGGCTCTGAAATATTTGAAGGTCTTAAGGCTTACCGTCGTGCAGACGGTAAGGTACAGCTTTTCAGACCTATGGAAAACATTCGCAGAATGAACAATTCTGCCGACCGTCTCTGCCTTCCGCAAATACCTGAAGACCTGGCTTTTCAGGTGCTTACAGAATTTGTAAAGGTCGAGCAGGACTGGACCCCTTCGGCTGAGGGTACATCACTTTATCTTCGTCCTTTTATGTACGGTAACGATGAATCATTGGGTGTTCACGCCGTTCACAATGCAACCTTTGCGATAATCGCCTCCCCTGTTGGCAGTTATTATAAAGAGGGTATTAACCCAGTAAAGATAATGATTGAGGATGAGGATGTCCGCGCAGTACGCGGCGGTACGGGTTACGCTAAATGCGGCGGTAACTATGCTGCCAGCAACCGTGCAGGCGAGCGCGCCGAAAAGAAGGGTTATTCACAGGTGCTTTGGCTTGACGGTGTTGAGCGTAAGTATATCGAGGAAGTCGGCGCTATGAATGTTATGTTCAAAATCGGCGGCGAAATAGTGACTCCTATGCTTTCGGGTTCAATTCTCCCTGGTATTACAAGAAAGTCCTGTATTGAGGTTCTAAAGAGTAAGGGTTACACCGTAACCGAAAGACTTCTTTCGATTGACGAACTTGAACAGGCTATGGAAAACGGAACTTTGGAAGAGGCTTGGGGCTGCGGTACAGCGGCAGTTGTATCCCCCATCGGTGAACTTTGCTACAAAAATGTTAAGTACACTGTTAACAACGGCGAAATCGGCGAGGTTACACAGATGCTTTATGATACACTTACAGGTATTCAGTGGGGCAAGCTTGAGGACAGCTTTGGTTGGACTGTTGAGCTTTAATAAGTAATCAGAAATGGGCGGGTAACATCCGCCCATTTAATTTTAAAATTTTTTGTATTGACAAATGTGTTTGTACTGTGATATAATTACAGAAATTATTTTTTAAATGCATTGAAGGAATTATTTCTCTTTTTCCCTTCTTTTCAGAGAGCCGCCGGTTGCTGCAAGTGCGGTATGAATATTAAGAGAAAGTCTCATTCCGGAGCAGAGCGGTCCAAAGGTTGTACAAGTAGGCCGCTACGGTTTGTCCCGTTAGAAGACACAGGGCTTGTTGGAGTCTTGACTTGAGTTGACCGCACTATTGCGGTAAACAGGGTGGTACCGCGGAAATTTGATTTTTCGTCCCTGAAGTGATTGCTTTATGCTTTTGCTTCAGGTTTTTTATTTTTTAGTTTAAATTCGTTGCCCAACACAGCGAAAGAAGGAGTTTTTTGTATGAAAAAAATTATGATTGCAGACTCAACCCTCTGTCGTGAGGACAGCCGTTTCAGTTTTAAGGAAAAGATTGAAATTGCCCGTCAACTTGAAAGACTGCACACCGACATTATTGAAATGCCGGAAATAGTCAGTGTTAAGGCGGATATTCTGCTAATCAGAACAATTTCTTCATTTGTAAAAAACAGCGTCCTTTCAGTAGCTGCAGGCATAGGTAAGGACAGCATCTCAAATGCTGCTGCCGCACTTTCAGGCGCTGCAAAGCCTCAGATTAGAATTGAACTTCCCCTCTCGGCTGTGGGTATGGAATACACCTGCCACAAAAAGCCCGATAAGATGCTTACTTACATAAGCGAGGCTGTGGCTGAAGCAAAGACGTCTGTAGCTAATGTAGAATTTTGCGCAGTAGATGCTACCCGTGCAGAAAAAGACTTTTTAAAGTGCGCTATTGACACTGCGGTTAAGGCAGGTGCTACAAGCATTTCGGTTTGTGACAGCGCGGCAAATATGCTGCCTGACGATTTTGCTGACTTCGCGGCAGAAATTGCAGAATATGCCGGTGTACCCGTAGGTGTTAAGTGCGACAACAAAAACGGTCTTGCCTGCGCTCAGGCAATTCTTGCCGTACGCAAGGGCGTTGACATTGTTAAAACCGCTGTTGACGGTAAGACTGTACCGCTGGATACATTTTCAACAATGATTAAAAACTGCGGCGAGGACTATGATTTTAGTTGTAATATTAAAAACACCGAACTTCACCGCATTGTAAAGCAGATTCGTTGGGTGACCGATAATTATGCAAATGCAAATGCCGCTGTTAAGATTTCAAGCGGCGACGAGGTAGGTATTCACCTTGATAAAAACGATGACCAACAGGCTGTGATCTCTGTCGCCGCTAAAATCGGTTATGACCTTTCTGACGAAGATCAGGCAAAGGTTTACGAGGAATTTTTACGCGTAGCAGCCAAGAAAAATGTTGGACTTAAAGAACTTGAGGCAATCATTGCAAGTGTTGCATTACAGGTACCCGCTACCTACAAGCTTATAAGTTATGTGATTAATAACGGTAATATAATTTCCGCTTCTGCACAAATCACCCTTGCAAACGGCGATAAGCAGTTGCAGGGTGTATGCATCGGCGACGGCCCGATTGATGCTGCATTTCTTGCGGTTGAGCAGGCAATTGGTCACCACTACGAACTTGATGATTTCCAAATTCAATCGGTAACCGAGGGTAAAGAGGCTATGGGTTCGGCTTTGGTAAAACTGCGCAGCGGCGGTAAACTTTATGCAGGCAACGGTATTTCAACCGATATTATCGGCGCAAGTATCCGCGCGTACATCAACGCTGTAAACAAGATTGTTTATGAGGAGGCGTAAACTTTATGAAGTTATCATTTTCTACAAAAGGTTGGCATAACAGCTCCTTTGAAGATTTTTGTGATATTGCAGTTGATTTGCGTTTTAAGGGCATTGAACTGCACAATATAAACAACCGCCTTTTCACCGATAAGGACGGTGCTTTTCACGATTACACAGCGGCGGCAACACTTCGCCGTCTTTACGAAAAGAAACTGCAACTCCCCTGCATAGACGCGCTCTGTGACATTTCCGACAGCAGCATTTTCGATAAGGCAGCTGCCGAAGTAGAAAAGTGTATTGAAATTGCGTCTAATCTTAACATACACAATGTCAGAATCAAAGCAGAAAAGGCTGAGGATGAGGATGCGGCTATCGAAAGCTGCGCCGAATTTATTAAAAAAGTTCTCCCCACCGCCGAGGCTAAGGGTATCACCCTTATTATCGAAACATCAGGACTGTTCTGCAGAACTAAAAAACTGCGTGAGATACTCGATCGCTTTGCCTGTGATAATTTAGCAGCGCTTTGGAATATGAGTGATGCATATTTTGAGGGCGGTGAACAGCCTGAAGAAATTATTCAGAACCTTGGTGCATATATCAAGCACGTTCACATAAACGATGCGCAGAAAAATGACAACGGTATTGAATTCTGCCTTATTGGTGAGGGTGAACTGCCCATTAAGGATATGATGTTGGCTTTACGGTCGGTTAACTATGACGGATTTATCTCTCTTGTGTGGGATCCTAAGTGGTGCGAAGAACTTGACGATATGGAAATCATATTTGCCCAGTTTGTTGGCTATATGAAGCAGTATAACGATACCTCACGCAACGAACGCACCTTCTACTACAACAAAAGCCATACGGGTAAGTTTGTTTGGAAAAAGGATTTGCTTATCGATGCTACCTTCTCGGACGTTTTGGACACAATGGTCGAAAACTTCCCCGACCAGTACGCATTTAAATACACAACCCTTGACTACACAAGAACATACAGCGAATTCCGCGACGATGTTGACACCTTTGCTCGCGCGCTGATTTCTATGGGTGTAAAGGCGGGCCATCACGTTGCCGTCTGGGCATCTAATGTTCCGCAGTGGTATATCGCCTTCTGGGCAACGGTAAAAATCGGCGCTGTGCTTGTTACGGTTAACACTGCATATAAAATCCACGAAATTGAATATCTGCTTAAGCAGTCTGATACACACACACTTATTATGACCGAAGGTTCTAAGGACACCCACTACGGCAAAATTATTGCCGAACTTTGTCCCGAACTTGAAACAATTAAATCTGGTGATACTCTGCACAGCCGCAGACTCCCATTCCTTAGAAATGTTATCACCGTCGGCTTTACACAAAAGGGTTGTATGACTTGGGGTGAGGCTGTTGAGCGTTCGGCTCAGGTTCCTGTTGAAGAGGTTTACCGTATGGCGGCCGCCGTTGATAAGGACGATGTCTGCAATATGCAGTATACATCGGGTACAACAGGCTTCCCCAAGGGCGTTATGCTTACACACTACAATGTTGTAAACAACGGTAAGTACATCGGCGACCATATGGATTTATCCACCGCTGACAGAATGATGATACAGGTGCCTATGTTCCATTGTTTCGGAATGGTACTTTCAATGACCGCATCTATGACACACGGTGCAACCATGTACCCCATTCCCTACTTTTCACCAAAACCCGCACTTGCCTGCGTGCATAACGAACACATCACCGCCTTTAACGGTGTGCCGACAATGTTTATCGCTATGATGCAGCATGAGGATTTTGAAAAGACTGATTTTTCATATATTCGTACGGGTATTATGGCAGGCGCTAACTGCCCTGCTGACCTTATGAAAAAAGCAACCGAGGTTATGAATATGACCGAAATCGTATCGGTTTACGGTCAGACCGAGGCAAGCCCCGGTTGTACTATGAGCAGTTACTATGACTCTTTACAGGTTCGTACCGAAACTGTCGGCAGCGCTTTTGCAAATGTTGAATGTAAAATTATTGACCCCGAAACAGGTGAGGACTGCCCCGACGGTGTGAACGGCGAATTTGTAGCGCGCGGCTACAATATAATGAAGGGTTATTACAAAATGCCCGAGGCTACTGCGGCGGCTATTGACGCAGACGGATGGCTTCACACAGGCGACCTTGCCTGCCGTACACCCGACGGAAACTATAATATTACAGGTCGTCTTAAGGATATGATTATCCGCGGCGGTGAAAACATTTACCCCAAAGAAATCGAGGAGTTTATCTATACCTGCGACAAGGTTAAGGATGTTCAGGTTATCGGTGTTCCCGACAAGCGCTACGGTGAAGAAATTATGGCATGCGTTATACTTAAGGACGGCGAAAGTATGACCGAAGACGAAATGAAAGAATACATCGGCGACCATATGGCACGTCATAAGGTGCCGCGCTATGTTGAGTTTGTAAAATCTTTCCCAATGAACGCAGCAGGTAAAATACTTAAATATAAAATGCGTGAGGACGCTGCTAAGCGTTTAGGTCTTGAGGGGTAATTTTAGATGCTAAATAACCAATACACCGTTATTGATGCGCATTGCCATATTTACCCTGAAAAGATAGCCAAGCCGGCGGTTAAAAGCACGGGTAGTTTTTATGATATGACCGCCCTCGGTGACGGAACGGTGAATTCTCTTATCAAAATCGGTGACAGTGTCGGTATCGACCGCTTTGTAGTACAGTCGGTTGCCACAACACCGCATCAGGTTAAGAGTATTAATGAGTTTATTGCCGCCGAGGTGTCAAAAGCGGACGGCAGACTTGCAGGGCTTGGTACCCTGCACCCCGACAGTGATGACCTTAAGGGTGATGTTAACCATATCTTAGAACTAAGGTTACACGGCGTAAAACTGCATCCCGATATTCAGCGCTTTAAGATTGATGATTACCGCTGTCTTAAAATTTACGAGCTGTGCGAACAGGAAAATCTGCCGATACTTATGCATACGGGTGACTACCGATATGATTTTTCAAACGCCAACCGTTTGGTTCCGATTTTGGATATTTATAAGCATCTTACAGTAGTGGGGGCACACCTTGGCGGCTGGTCTATGTGGGAAGATGCCTGTGATAAACTTGCGGGCAAACCAAACCTATATGTCGACAGCTCGTCAAGTCTTTATTCCCTATCGGTTGATAAGGCAATGGAAATCATCCGACGCTACGGCGCAGACCGTGTACTTTTCGGCTCTGACTACCCCGTATTTTCTCCAGACATTGAGTTAAAGCGGTTTCTAAAGCTCCCGCTCACCGACGATGAAAAGCGTATGATTTTAAGTGAAAATGCCTGTCGGGTGTTCGGATTATAATGTAAAATAAATGTGCCGTTCCTGAAAATTGAAACGGCACATTTAAAAAACCAAAATCTTTTGCAAAAAATTAAAAATTTTGCTTTTTTCTTATTGACAATGCCGACTTTAAGTGATATAATAACGCTTACAGTCGGTTGAAAACCGTGAAAGCATTTCACTGTTTTCAACCCACAGTCATTATAATCGGGCGCTTTAGAAATGCGAGTGTGCTGGAATAGGCAGACAGGCACGTTTGAGGGGCGTGTGTCCACGACGTATGGGTTCAAGTCCCATCACTCGCACCAAAAAGACCAAGTCTTTTGACTTGGTCTTTTTTCTTAAAAAATATGTATTTTATTTGAAGGCAGATGCTTTATGGTTAATTTGTTATTTGTTTGCCACGGCAGTATTTGAACATAGCCAAAAAGCACCTATTTATGCCACGCTATACCACGATTTGCAAGGAGATTTGTAAATCGTACTACTTTTTTACTACTTTTGAAAATCAACTAAAAAAGACCTGAATATGACACAAAACAACCGCTGACTTGCGAGTCAGCGGTTGTTTTTATCTGTTCAACAAATTGGAATTGGTTTAAAATCTTGATCCTAGCCAACCACACAAAATAATAAAACCAACGTAGGTGAATAATCCAATGATAGACAAGATCAAGCACCATCGTGCATATGTATCTTTTTTGAAATTTTTAAAGCCCCGAATGATTCCCACTATGCAGGAGACAGGCGGAATTAGCAAAGGACACATAGTAACCGCATACCAAAACGGATCGGTTATTGTATCTAAATTGAAGATTCCGATTATCAGCAAACCCCAAAAAGATGTTGCTATTAACACAGGCAGATGCATAACAATATTAATAATTCCGTGAATAAGAAATGAGTTTTTGGTATCTTTCATATTTTCGCAAACCTCCCATATCATGTGTACTTATTTTAGTCCCTATATTTGTAATGTTGAAGAGTTTGTCAAATTCAAGCTTATCGGTAAGTTAATTATATCATATTTCGCTACAAATATCAATACGCACTGCATTATATAAAGTGTTGGTATTTGTGTTCTATATTGGTTTTGTAAAACAAAAGCAATATAGAGGGGTGCAGGGGTACGCCCTTGCGATAAAAAACTAATTTGCTTGATAATTACATAAATTAAAGAAACAATATATTGAAAAAATTAACAAAAAATGGTATATTAAATCCAAACCAAAATGTTTTCGCAAACATCGTCTCCCTCTGACGATGGAGCCCCCGAAAGTATATCAATTTAAGAGGAGTAAAATTATGATAAAAATACTTTTCGTCTGCCACGGGAATAAAAAACTTGCTAATCTATGCCACCATATACCACGCCTTGCAAAGATATTTTGATAGTTTACTACTTTTTTACTACTTTTGAAATTAACTAAAAAAGCCCTGAATATGACACAAAACAACCGCTGACTTGCGAGTCAGCGGTTGTTTTTATCTATTCGACAAATTGGAATTGGTTAAATACTTTTTACTGGATGCAGTTCAATATATCCTCGTGTGCCGATAGGCTCTAATTGAATACGGGGGTTGCTATCATCCCAAGCATATCCAATGCTTTGAGGGTTGTATTTCTTGATTGCATCCCAT
>JAZRPH010000022.1:0-22717 GCA_045649125.1 Acutalibacteraceae bacterium
TTGAGACACACCAGTTTGAAACAAATCGCAGGCTTATAAAGGAATTAAAAAGATATTCCGGCTGCATTGTTGAGGAGGAAACATAATGTCAAAATCGGATATGATTGAACTTGAAGGCACCGTTGTTGAAGCAATGCCTAACGCAATGTTCAAGGTAGAAATTCAGGGCGGACATCAAATACTTGCCCACATCTCAGGTAAGCTTCGTATGAACTTCATACGCATACTTCCCGGTGATAAGGTAACGGTTGAAATGTCCCCGTATGATCTGTCAAAGGGACGCATTACTTGGCGTTCTAAATAAGCAGATAAAATTTTAAGGAGGTAAAATCCAAATGAAAGTCAGACCTTCTGTAAAAAAGATTTGCGAAAAATGCAAAATCATTAAGCGCAAGGGCAGAATCATGGTTATCTGTGAGAATCCCAAGCACAAACAGCGTCAGGGTTAAGTTAAAATTTCTGACGACTGATGCGCAATTATTAAATGGAGGTGCTTTGATAAATGGCACGTATTGCTGGTGTTGACCTTCCTAATGAAAAGCGAGTTGAAATAGGACTCACTTACATTTACGGTATCGGTCTTACAACATCTAAAAAGGTTCTTGCCGACACAGGTATCAATCCCGATACTCGTGTTAAGGACTTAACAGAAGAAGATATATCCAAGCTGCGTGAGTATATCGACCATAACCTTCAGGTAGAAGGTGACCGTCGCCGTACTGTAGCGCTGGACATTAAGAGACTTATTGAAATTGGAAGCTATCGCGGTCTTCGTCACCGTAAGGGTTTGCCTGTAAGAGGTCAGCGTTCTAAGACAAACGCTCGTACTCGCAAGGGTCCGAAGAGAACAATAGCAAACAAAAAGAAATAAGTAGGAGGAAGAACTAATGGCTACTGCTAAGAAAACGACAGGCTCACGCCGTCGTCGCGAAAAGAAAAATATTGAACGTGGTGCCGCTCATATCCAGTCGACCTTCAACAACACAATAGTTACCATTACCGACACCAAGGGTAATGCTCTTTCTTGGGCATCTGCCGGTGAACTCGGTTTCCGCGGTTCTAAGAAGTCTACTCCTTTCGCAGCTCAAAGCGCTGCTGAAATGGCTGCAAAGGCTGCTATGGAACACGGTCTTAAGACTGTTGAAGTTTATGTTAAGGGTCCGGGTGCTGGTCGTGAGGCTGCTATCCGTGCATTGCAGTCCGTAGGTCTTGAGGTTTCTATGATTAAAGACGTAACCCCGATTCCCCATAACGGCTGCCGTCCTCCCAAGAGAAGACGTGTATAATTAATAAATCGCAACAATAGTTTGCACAATAATTTGGAGGTGTAACAGATGGCAAGATATACCGGTGCAGTTTGCAGACTTTGCCGTCGCGAAGGACAGAAGTTGTTCCTCAAGCGCGAGCGCTGCTATTCTGAAAAGTGTTCCGTTGGTATCCGCGGTTATGCGCCGGGCCAACACGGACAGGGTAGAAAGAAGTCATCCGAATACGGTTTGCAGCTTCGTGCAAAGCAGACCGCAAGACGCTTTTATGGCGTTCAGGAAAATCAGTTCCATCATTATTTCGAGATTGCTGAAAGAAAACAGGGTGTTACAGGTGACAACCTTTTAAAGATTCTTGAAAGCCGTCTTGATAATGTGGTTTACAGAGTAGGTTTTGCTTCTTCAAGAGCAGAAGCACGCCAGCTCGTAGGTCACGGCCATTTTGAAGTTAACGGTAAGCGTGTAGACATCGCTTCATACCTTCTCAAAGCAGGCGATGAAATCGCTATCTGCGAAAAGGCTAAGGGCAGCGATAAGATTAAGGCTGTTATTGAAGCTAACAGCGCACGCCCCACACCCGAATGGATTTCTGTTGACCGTGAAAAGCTGACAGCTAAGGTTATCAATCTTCCCACTCGTGAGCAGATTGAGGCTCCTGTTGAAGAACAGCTTATCGTCGAATTCTATTCAAGATAATAGTTTTATTATCTGTATTCTGTCCACCGCATCGGGACAGGGTATCTATAATATTTGCGATGCGGAGAAACGGAGCTTTTAAATGATAGAGATTGAAAAGCCCAGAATTGACACAGTCGAACTTTCAGAAGACGGAAAGTACGGTAAATTCGTAATGGAACCGCTGGAGCGCGGATATGCTACAACACTTGGCAACAGTATGCGCAGAGTATTACTCTCGACATTACCCGGTGTTGCAATCACCAATGTGAAGATTGATGGTATAGTTCACGAATTTTCCACCATACCCGGTGTGAAGGAAGATGTAACCGAGATAGTCCTTAATCTTAAGGGTCTGATTGCAAAACTTCACGCTACGACTGCTAAGAAGATTTATATCGAGGCAGAGGGTCCCTGCGTATTAACCGCAGCTTCCATCAAGGCTGATTCAGAAGTGGAAATTCTTAATCCCGATATGTATATTGCAACTCTTGACGAGGGTGCCAAGCTTAATATGGAGATGACACTCGACAAGGGCAGAGGTTATGTATCGGCAGAGCAGAATAAACCGGCACAGAATGTAATCGGTGTTATTCCGATTGATTCTATCTATACTCCGGTTTTGAAGGCAAACTTCAATGTTGACAACACCCGTGTAGGAAATGTTGTAGACAAGAACAAGCTTACTCTTGAGGTATGGACCGACGGTTCAATATCAGCTAACGAGGCAGTATCCCTGTCCGCTAAGATTCTTATTGAGCACTTCGAGTTATTCCTTGACCTTACAGAAGGCGTAAGCGATACACAAAGCATTATGGCTGAAAAGAGCGACAATGCAAAGGAAAAGGTTCTTGACCTTACTATTGACGAACTTGACCTTTCTGTTCGTAGCTTTAACTGCCTTAAGCGTGCAGGTATCAATACTGTTGAAGACCTTATCAACAAGTCCGAAGAGGATATGATGAAGGTTAGAAATTTGGGACGCAAGTCTCTGGAAGAGGTTATTGCAAAGCTTGATTCATTCGGTTTTGCCCTCAAGAAAGACGACGAATAAAAGGAGTGAATATCAATGCCGGGTACTCGTAAACTTGGAAGATCCAGCGACCACAGAACCGCAATGCTGCGTGCTATGGTTACTTTCCTTCTTGAAAACGGAAAAATAGAAACCACAGTTACCAGAGCTAAAGAGGTTAGGTCGATGGCTGAGAAGTATATTACACTCGCTAAGACAAACACACTTCACAGCAAGCGTCAGGCTATGGCATTTATTACTAAGGAGGACGTAGTTGCAAAGCTTTACAACGAAATCGCACCTAAGTATGCCGAGGTAAACGGCGGTTACTGCCGTATCACCAAAACCGGCCCTCGCCGTGGCGATGCTGCTGAAATGGCAATTATCGAGTTGATTTAATTCTCATAAACCGTGGCTTTGCCACATACGGTTTAGTAGTCACATTTTCGTAAAAACGGCGGCAATTCTTTCCCCGCCGGACCCGCCGAAAAGCGTGCGTATTCCGCGCCGCCACTTCGGGATGATGTGGGTACTAAAATAAAAGCACCTTCTCTTTAAGAAGGTGCTTTTTAAAATTTTAATTTTTAAACCCCAAACCGTAATCACAGTTTGGGGTTATCTTAGTTTTTAAGACTTTGCATGGGCGCGGGAATTCTGCCTGCGCGTTCAATAAATTTTTTGGGACTGGCGGTAAGGTTTACATCCATTATCGGACCTTCGCCTAGCAGTCCGCCGAAATTAAGTTCCTCACCGCTTTTTTTGCCGATTGCGGGAATCACACGAACAGCCGTGGTCTTTGAATTTACCATTCCAATTGCGGCTTCGTCTGCAATAATTGCCGAAATAACCTCTGTCGGTGTATCACCGGGGATTACTATCATATCAAGACCTACCGAGCAAACAGCAGTCATGGCCTCAAGCTTTTCAAGTTTAAGGTCGCCGCTACGTGCCGATTCAATCATACCCGCATCTTCAGAGACGGGAATAAAGGCACCCGACAGACCGCCCACCGAGTTACATGCCATAACGCCGCCCTTTTTAACAGCGTCATTAAGCAGTGCCAACGCGGCGGTTGTACCGTGCGTACCGCACTTTTCAAGTCCCATTTCCTCAAGAATTCTTGCTACCGAATCACCGACGGCAGGTGTAGGCGCTAAGGAAAGGTCAACAATTCCAAACGGCACACCCAAACGGCGAGATGCCTCATTACCGACAAGTTGGCCCATACGGGTAATCTTAAATGCGGTGCGCTTTATGGTTTCGGCAACGGCACTCAGATCACCGTCACACTTTTTAAGCGCGGCATGAACAACACCAGGGCCTGAAACACCGACATGTATTACACAGTCAGGCTCACCGACACCGTGGAAAGCACCCGCCATAAAGGGATTATCCTCAGGCGCATTGCAGAACACCACAAGCTTTGCGGGTCCTATGCAGTCGCGGTCGGCAGTCAACTCGGCACTTTCACGCACAATCTGTCCCATAAGTTTCACGGCATCCATATTTATGCCCGACTTTGTCGAGCCAACATTTACCGACGAGCAGATGTTTTGCGTAACACTAAGCGCTCTGGGTATTGATTTTATAAGTTCAATATCACCTGCCGAAAAGCCCTTGTGAACAAGCGCAGAATAGCCACCGATAAAGTTAACACCCGTAGCCTCTGCGGCGCGTTGCAGGGTAAGCGCATATTTTACAGGGTCACCGCCGGAAGCGGCTACAAGCATAGCAATGGGTGTTACTGAAATACGCTTGTTTATTATGGGAATACCGTATTCCTTTTCAATATCGCAACCCGTTTGAACAAGGTTTCCTGCAAGTCTTGTTATTTTTTCATATACTTTTTGGCAAGAACGGTCAATGTCACTGTCGGCACAGTCAAGCAACGATATACCCATAGTAATGGTGCGTATATCAAGGTTTTCGTGCTGTATCATATTGACCGTTTCTAAAATATCATTAAGATTAAGCATTAGCAAACTACCCCATTAAATTCTGTGCATGGAATTGAATATATCTTCATGCATAACATGAATTTCAAGGCCTAATTCCTGACCTAAACTTTGCATCTTTTCCGAAAATTGAGTAAATGTGCAGTTTAGCTGTGAAATCTCGGTCAGCATTACCATTGCAAACATATCCTGTAAAACCGATTGGGTTATATCCACGATATTAACGCAGCATTCTGCGCAAACGGCGCTGACACGCGCGGTAATACCGACTGTGTCCTTACCAATAACCGAAATTACTGTTTTTTTCATAGTTCTTCCTCCACAGATTTGTATAATTCCTCACGCTGCTTGTAAAGCGCGGTTGAAAAAATATCCTTGAATGTCATTGACAGCAGTGCGCAAAATCCCGCGGCGGCACCGGCTACATAAAACGGCATATAAAGATGCCCTGCAAAAATTGTAATTGCCGCAATAGCAAGGCAGCAAATCGAAACGGTTTTTAAATATCTGATATTTTTATCTCCGAAAATAAGACCAGACATCACATTTAAAAGCAAACGGCGAAGTGAAAACAACGCGACGGCAGCAAAGGGCACACACGGATAACAGGTAAGCATAATGGTAGCCGGCAGTGTGTGGTCGCGGCCCTTTATCTCAACATACCACGTAACAAGCGCGGGTAAAGAAATTGTTAGTGCAAAAAGCAAAAAAATTGCTAAATATGTAAAGACAAGCGACAGTTTAACCGAAATTTTGTAATTTCGCATAGGGGTAACACCTCGCATAACATTTTAAAATATTATACACCAAAAGGCATATTTAGGCAAGGCTTAAATGTTAAAAACAATCAATAAAACAACAAACCAAAACATATATTTATTATGAAAACTGTCACACTAGTGAGTTAGGATGACGCTATGAAGAAAATATTATGTGCTGTAACACTTTTGGCAGTTTTGCTCTGCGGTTGCAGACCGCCGGAAAAGGATTTAAACTTTGCAAAGCCCGTAGAGCAAGATTACATAAGCGGAGTCTGGATTTCTTATAGTGAGCTTGATGCTATGCTGGCGAGCGAAGATTTTAAAAAAGAGTTTCAAAAGGTGGTTTCAAACTGCAACTCACAGGGACTTACCAATATATTTGTTCATGTAAGACCGTTTTGCGATTCGATTTATCCGTCAAAGTTGTTTCCGCTAAGACATACCGCGGCCCTCTATAATTTTGATGTGTTCGAATATATGATTGACAGATGTCATCAATCAGGCATAAGAATACACGCTTGGATAAACCCCTACCGCGTGCGTACTGCCGACAGTAACATTGAGTCACTGCCTGACGACAGTATCGCTTATAAATGGCTTAAAGATGACGACACAACAAACGATAAAGATGTAATATTGTTTAACGGTATTTATTTAAACCCCGCATCCTACAACGCGCAACAGCTTGTGGTTGACGGCATCAGGGAAATACTTAACACCTATAATGTTGACGGAATACATTTTGATGACTATTTTTACCCTACGACCGATTCCGCCTTTGACCAAGCGGATTACCAGCAATACATTGAAAACTGTGAAACGCCGCTTTCCCTTGATGATTGGCGCCGCGCAAATGTAAATGCGCTTATAAGCGGGTGTTACACCGCCGTAAAGTTTATAAATAAAAATGCGGTCTTTAGCATAAGTCCCGCGGCATCCATTATGGATAACTACTCAAAGCTTTATGCCGATGTTGCGCTTTGGTGTGAAAGTGGATGTGTCGACTACATAATACCGCAGTTGTATTTTGGGTTCGATTATCCTGATGAGAAATTCCGCTTTACCTCGCTTTTACAAGACTGGAAAAAGGTATGCGGCGCAACCAAACTGGTTATAGGCCTTGCCACATATAAAATTAATACCGACAGTGAGCCCGACCGACAGGAATGGGCGAGTGGAAACGAGATTATAAGCCGCCAAATTGAAATCTGCCGCAGTGACGATGCGGTTTTTGGGCATATATTGTTTTCATACTCCTCGGCGGTGAAATATTTTGAGTCTGTAAAGTGAACTGATATAAAAAATCACCCGTTGGAAAATCCAACGGGTGATTGCAATAATTTTAAACTTAAATTACTTAAGCTCAACCTTAGCGCCAACTTCTTCAAGCTTAGCCTTGATAGCTTCAGCGTCTTCTTTAGAAGCAGCTTCCTTAAGGGTCTTAGGAGCGCCGTCAACAACAGCCTTTGCGTCAGCAAGACCAAGACCGGTGATTTCGCGAACAACCTTAATAACCTTAATCTTTTCAGCGCCTGCCTCAGCAAGAACAACGTCAAATTCAGTCTTTTCTTCAGCTGCTGCTGCACCGCCTGCTGCGGGTGCTGCAACTGCGACTGCTGCTGCTGCGGATACGCCAAACTCCTCTTCTACTGCTTTAACGAGCTCAGAAAGCTCAAGAACGGTAAGAGTCTTTAACTCTTCAATCATAGCTGTAATCTTTTCAGATGCCATTTTAATTTCCTCCAATTTAAATTATTTTTTAAGTTTGTTTTTTTAATTATTCTGCTGCTTCAGCAGGGGCACCGTCTTTATCAACGATAGCCTGTACAGCACGTGCAAATGCTGCGATGGGTGCCTGGAATGCACCAAGAACTGTTGCAAGAAGTACATCCTTGCTGGGAAGCTTTGCAAGGTCATTGATGGTGTCGATATCAACCACCTTACCGTCAAGGAAACCTGACTTAACGGTGAAGTTATCGTGACCTTCGGCGAACTTACAAAGAATTCTTGCTGCTGCGGTGTACTCGTCGTTTGAAATTGCGATGGCAGTTGTACCCTCACAAACGGCGCTCATCTCCCCAAGGTCAGTGTCCTCAACGGCACGCTTAAGGATGGAGTTCTTAACAACAAAGTATTCAACACCGTTTTCACGAAGTTCCTTACGAAGAGCGGTATCGTCAGCAACGGTAATGCCCTTGTAGTCAACAACAACACCGGTGATTGCAGCGGCGAGCTTTTCCTTAAGCTCAGCTACGGCCTGCTTCTTTGCTTCTAAAACCTTTGCGTTTGGCAATGTGTTTCACCTCCGCAGTGAAAAATAAAATGTCCACCCAAGGACATGGATGGACATGAAAATTACATAATAAATTTCACGCGCACCTCGGCAGGCGTCAGACTTACGACCACAAGGTCACCTGCTGTCTTTGGATTAGCAACGATTATTATATAGTATAAAATTTGGTTTGTCAAGTAAAATTTATTAATTTTTTTCTATTTTGCAACCTGTATAGTAATGTAGCAAAATCTCTTCATAACTGCTGCCCTGTTTTGCCATAAAGTTTGCTCCGTTCTGGCTCATTCCTACACCGTGTCCGTAGCCCTTTACGTTAAAGGTGAAACCGCCCTCGCCGTAGGACACCTCGAAATTTGAAGAACGAAGCGAAAGCGCTTTCGAAAGTTCCGAGCCACTGACTGTTTTTCCGCAATAGCAAAGTTCAACCACCCTTCCGCTGTCTGATAAAGATATGTCAGAAAAATAACCCTGCGGGTCGCCTGTGGGCGCTGTTATGCCGCTAAGCGCCTCGGTGATTTGCTCTGCGGTGAACACAACTTCGCTTAAATATCCGTTTGCCAACTTGTCACCCATACTGTCGACCGAGATAAGATAGGGCACTTCATTACCCCAAACTTCAGCAGCCGATACCGTAACCCCCGAAGATATTGCGTGATATACCGTCTGCGCGATAGTGCCTTCGTATGTTACAAGCTGACCTTTTATCTCTGCTATGCATCGGTCAAGCTTTTGCGCGTATTCCTCGCCGCCGTCACCCCATTTTTCAATTGCCTGAGCGCGTGTGATGTAGCATTGGTCGGTTTCAGGGTCGTCTGTCAGGTCGTAATCCTCACCCTCACGTGTGGCTTTGCGGTGACAAGCAAAGGTGTACGCGGCTACCGCCTGCGCTTTAAGTGCGTCCTCGTGGTATGCGGCTGGCATTTCTGCCGCTACTACACCGAAAATGTATTCATCAGCGGAAATTTCCGTAACCTCGCCTGAAACAAGTATTCTGAACGAATCGTATCCGTTAGCTTGTACCTGTGTATTATTATCGTAGGGCACATCCTCGTCCACAACTACCGAGACGGCAGTCTTTTGCGGCGCTTCAAGTGATAAAAGCGGGAACATCAGCATAGCAAGTACCGACGCTATGGCGGAAATCAGTGTAGCCTTCATACAACCTCTCTTTTCTTTTTTTTATTGACTTTTCGTCTGCATATGTTTAAAATATCTTTATTAATATGTATATGTGAATGTATTTAAGTAAATGCCGAGAAAGGTGTAATACGGATGAGATTTAAGCATATAATGATATTTTTTTGGTCAGCATTACCCCTTTGTATGTTGCTGCGAACGCTTCAGCTGATTTTCACTGTCGAGGGACGAACAGGATTTATAAAGCAACAATATTCGGCAATGGGTAATTTTATGACGGTGGTTATTTGCGCAGCGGTGGCGGCAGTGGCTGCCTGTGCGTCCACCGTAAACCGCGGAACCTGCACTATACAAAATGTTCGTCCTGGTGTGGCGTTTGCTTCCTTTGCGGTTGCCGTAACCACAATTTATGAAATATCCAGTTCAATCGGTGTTAACAGTTTTATTAACACGCTTTATGTGGCTACGGGTTTTGTATGTGCTGTATTTTTTATGGCTTATGGCATAAAGGGGATATATTCGTACAAACTGCCCGCCGTAACATTTATCATTCCCGTGATTCATTTTATTACAAAGCTGGTCTGCACATTTATAAACATTTCTTCAATAGCACTTATTACCGAAAATATATTCATTGTATTTACCCAATGTGCAGTGCTTATTTTTATGCTTGAATTTGCGAAACTTGCCAATAATATAGGTGAGGGTAAAAATTATAAAAAACTTTTAGGAAGTGGTGTGGCGGCGATTATGCTGTGCGCAGTGTCGTCGGTACCGCCGCTGGTTGCAGCAGCGATTGAAAGTAACTTGGTGATTCATCAAGCGGTACACAGCATAATATCCACAGGTTTTATGGGCGTGTATATATTTACAGTTGTTATGTCCCACTTTGGTGACGGCAGCATACTGTACGAAAAGCATAGCGGCAGCCATCTTGCAGAGGTTAATGATAATTGACAAAACATACTTGATGGTATATAATTATTAGAGTTGTAAATTTCTTATTACCCTAAGGTAAAAAAAGACGGGAGTGCCGTATTTGGAAAAGTTTGTTATTAAAGGTGGTAAAGCGCTTAAAGGCAGTGTCCGCATAAGCGGTGCTAAAAACGCCGCGGTTGCAATTCTGCCCGCAGTTTTACTTGCTGACAGTCCCTGTGTTATTGAAAATTTACCGGAAATATCTGATGTATCAGCCCTTCTTAGAACTATGAGTGGGCTTGGTGCTAAAATTCGTGTTATAGATAGAACTACAGTCCAGATTGACCCTGTTACCGCAAATTCTTTTGTTGTAAGTCGTGAAATGGCGGAGGGGATGCGTGCCTCGAGTTATTTTATGGGTGCGCTGCTTGGCAGACATAACCGTGCGCGAGTTGCGCCTCCGGGCGGTTGTGATTTCGGCATCAGGCCGATTGATCAGCACATCAAGGGGTTTGAGGCGCTTGGCGCCAAGGTTATAATTGAAAACGGTATGGTGGACGCACGGGCGTTATCACTTCATGGATGCTCTATCTATCTTGATGTGGTATCTGTGGGCGCTACCGTTAACATTATGTTAGCAGCGGTAAAGGCGCGCGGTCTTACCGTTATTGAAAATGCTGCGCGTGAGCCGCACATTGTTGACCTTGCAAACTTCCTTAATTCAATGGGCGCTAATATTATGGGCGCCGGTACAAATGTTATTAAAATTCGCGGTGTAGAAGCACTGCACGGTACAACATACAGTATTATTCCCGACCAGATTGAAGCCGGAACCTATATGGTAGCCGCTGCTGCTACCGGCGGGGATGTGTTAATTGAAAATGTAACACCAAAGCATCTTGAATCGATAGCCGCAAAGCTTATCGAAGCGGGAGCAAGTGTTCAGGAATTTGATGAGGCGGTACGCGTCTCTATGAATGGCAGACCGAAAAAGTGTAATATAAAGACCATGCCGCATCCGGGATTTCCTACCGATATGCAACCGCAGATTGCAACCTTGCTTTCAATTGCCGACGGCGTCAGCATTGTGACCGAGGGTGTGTGGGACAACCGCTTCCGCTATGTTGAACAGCTTACCCTTATGGGCGCTGATATTCAGGTTGATGGTAAAATGGCGGTTATAACCGGTGTTGAAAAACTGCGTCCTGCACCTGTAAAGGCGGTTGATTTAAGGGCGGGCGCGGCAATGATTATAGCAGGTCTTATGACCGAGGGTGTTACCGAGGTTGAGGATATACTTTACATCGACCGCGGATATGAGTGTATTGCCGAAAAGCTCAATGCCTTGGGCGCAGATATTAAGCGTGTGCCGATAATACCTGATACTAAGATTTTAAAAGAGGCTTAAGTTTCAAATTACGGGAGGGTGAAATCCCTCCCAATTTTTTATAACTGCTAATTTGATGATTAAAAAAGGGGTGTGATTATGGCAAAAATATGTCCGCTTTTCAGCGGCTCTACGGGGAACAGTACATATATAACTACTGTCGGCGGTGATATACTTGTTGACGCAGGCGCCTCGGCAAAGTCGCTGTGCGCCGCTGTTGATGCCGTGGGTGATGTGTCACGACTTGTAGCGGTTGCAGTAACCCACACCCATACCGACCATATAAAAGGACTAAAGCCCTTTCTTAAAAAGACGGGGTTGCCGTTAGTGGCTTCTGCCGATGTCCTTTCTGCATTGGCAACCGCAGATGCAATTCCGACGGGCATAAAAACAATAGTTGCTGACGGCACCGATATAGCGCTCGGCGATATTTCTCTTACATACTTTCCCACAAGTCACGACAGCACTGGCAGTGGCGGTTATGTAATAACCATGCCCGACGGCAGACGGGCGGCGGTCTGCACCGATTTAGGCGTTGTGACAGACACCGTTCGGGAAGTCTTAGCGGGATGTGAGGCGGTGCTTCTGGAATCTAACCACGACATTGAGATGTTAAAGCGCGGACCGTATCCGCCACAGCTTAAACTTCGCATACTATCAGATAGCGGACATCTTTCAAACAATGCCTGTGCAGCGGAACTACCCACACTCATAAAAAGCGGAACTACCCGTATAATTTTAGGGCATTTAAGTATGCATAATAATATGCCGCAGCTCGCACTGTCGGCGGCTAAGGGGACACTTGCCGACATAGGCGCCTGTGTTGGCAGTGACTGCATTTTAAAGGTGGCAAAACCAACCGATAACGAGGTGACGGTATTTTGATTAAAATTACGGTTATTTCTTTGGGCAAACTAAAGGAAAAATATCTTCGCGAGGCAGCAAACGAATATCAGAAACGGCTATCTCGTTACTGTGCGCTTGATATAATAGAACTGTCACCCGTAACACTGCCCGAAAGGCCGTCGGACAAAGAAATTTCTGCAGCGCTTTCAAAGGAAGCGGAGCTTATCGAAAAAAGAATACCGTCCGCCGCGTTTGTTACTGCGCTTTGTGTCGAGGGCAAGTCCCTTTCCAGTGAAAAACTTGCTGATATGTTTGCCGCAAAAGGCGCACAGGGTGCTAATATGTGCTTTATAATAGGCAGTTCATACGGTTTGGCACAGAGTGTTAAATCGCGCGCAGACCTTAAACTTTCTGTGTCTCAAATGACATTTCCGCACCAGCTTTTTCGCGTAATGCTTTTAGAGCAGATTTACCGCGCTTTTAAGATAAACGAGGGCGGAACTTATCACAAATAAATAGCAAAAAATGCTTGACCTTGCAGGGTAAATGTGGTATAATGCTTCTACCTCTGCAAGGTCGTTTTATGTTTAAAAACGGCTTTATCAACGCAGTTATACAATATGCTGTATGGTGCTTTCCGTACAACCGCGAAATGTTGTTCGGTGCAGTGATTGTGTGGCTGTAATGAGGGAGGCGATTCCTTCTTCTCTTTCGGGCGAAAGAAGGAAAATAATATTTCCGTAAAGCGGGAGGTGCCGTTATGAGAGTAAAGATTACTCTTGCTTGCACAGAATGTAAGCAACGCAACTACAACACAATGAAAAACAAGAAGAACGACCCTGACAGACTTGAAATGAACAAGTATTGCAGGTTCTGCAGAAAGCACACCTTGCACAAGGAAACAAAGTAAGGAGGACAAGTATAATGAAAACTGTCAATAAAATTTGTCAAATTCTTACGGTTTTCTTCGGCCTTGTTTCTTTGGTACTCTTCTTCACAAAATTTGCAACAATAGTTTCCGGCGGAAACTCGGTTGAACTTGTCGGTGCCGCACTTGGCTTCGGCAGCAAGACCACCGTTGCAGGAACCGAATACAATATGGCAAAGTCGGCAGATATTCTTTTCTGCTTCTTACTTACCGCTATTGGTTTGGTTTTAAGCGCTTTCTCATTTAAGTCAAAGGCATTGCGTTATGCCGCACCGGCATTTGGTTTGGGCGCAGGTATTTATATGCTTGTAATTGCTTTAAGCAATCCTACAAGCTTTGTTGATACCCGTCCTCTTACCGAAGTGACAGGTGTTGAGTATTCGATTTTCGTATTGCTCACCGCCATCGCACTTTTGGTGTTTGCAGTTTTTGGTGCAGCATATCTGCTTATTGATGATTACATTGAGGTAGCGCAGTCAAAGGGTGCTAAGCGTACAATCTTAAAGCGCGTAATTCATTTCTTCAAGGATTACAAGAGCGAAGTTAAGAAGATAGTATGGCCCAATTTGAAAGATGTCGTTAAAAACACCGGCATCGTTCTCATAATGTGTCTTATTGTCGGCGCTTTTATCTGGTTGATTGATCTTGGTTTGGGTAAACTTATTGAGCTTATCCTTGGCTAAATCTTGTCAGGAGGATAGAGATTATGGCTGAAACAAACGAAGCAAGATGGTATGTTGTTCACACCTATTCCGGATATGAGAATAAGGTTGCAACCGACCTTGCTACAATGGTCGAAAGTCGCGGTATGCAGGATTTGATTCAGGACATTAAAATTCCTACCGAAACCGTTACCGAGATTAAGGACGATGTTACTCGCGAGGTTGAAAGAAAAATTTTCCCCGGATACGTACTTATCAAGATGATTGTTACCGACGACAGTTGGTATGTTGTTCGCAACATCCGCGGTTGTACAGGTTTTGTGGGCCCTGCATCCAAGCCGGTTCCGCTTACCGATGAAGAGGTGGCTTCCCTCGGCGTAGAAAAGCACAGCGTTGAAGTGGGCTACAGCGAAGGCGACAATGTTAAGATAATCAGCGGTCCTCTGGAAGGCTACAGCGGTATTATCAAATCAATTGATTTGGCAAATAATAATGTCTGCGTTGTCCTTTCCATGTTCGGCAGAGAAACCCCCGTCGAGCTTGAGCTTGACCAGATTTCTTTAGCTGACTAAACTTTAATTGTTAATACGCATAAAATGCTTATTAACTTCCGGCATACAGATTTTTTTACGGTTCAGGTAAACCGCGTCCGTAAAAATGTGAGCATCTGTTTGTCACGGTGGGAGGGGTATGTATACGAATACTCCGCCAAGTGTTAAATCTAAACACGGTTACCACGAATAATGGAGGTGCTATTTATGGCTCAGAAAATTACAGGTTATATTAAATTGCAAATCCCTGCAGGTAAAGCTACTCCTGCTCCCCCGGTAGGTCCTGCACTCGGTCAGCATGGTGTTAACATCATGGAGTTTACCAAGGCATTTAACGAAAGAACAAAAAATGATGTGGGTATGATTATCCCCGTAATCATCACTGTTTATGCAGACCGTTCTTTCAGCTTTGTCACCAAGACGCCCCCCGCAGCAGTTCTTATTAAGAAGGCATGCGGTATTGAGACTGCGTCTGGTACACCTAACAAGACAAAGGTTGCCAAGATTACAAGCGAGCAGATAAGAAAAATCGCAGAAACAAAGATGCCCGACCTTAATGCCGCAAGTATCGAATCAGCTATGAGCATGATTGCCGGTACTGCACGCAGCATGGGCGTTGAAGTTGTCGATTAATTCTCTCTCGTGGGAGGAAAATTCCGATTTAACCACTTATTGGGAGGTAAACTACTATGAAACACGGAAAAAAGTATAATGACAGCGCAAAGCTTATCGAAGCAGGTAAGTTTTACGATGTTGAAGAAGCAGTAGCAGTTGCTGTAAAGACCGCTACCGCAAAATTTGATGAAACCGTTGAAATTCACGTACGTCTCGGTGTTGACTCTCGTCACGCTGACCAGCAGGTAAGAGGCGCCGTTGTTCTTCCTAACGGTACAGGTAAAACTGTAAGAACTCTCGTTCTTGCAAAGGGCGACAAGGCAGACGCTGCAACCGCTGCAGGTGCAGATTTTGTCGGCGCTGAAGATATGGTAGCTAAGATTCAGAATGAAAACTGGCTCGACTTTGATGTTGTTATCGCAACACCTGATATGATGGGTATGGTTGGTCGTCTCGGTAAGGTTTTAGGTCCCCGCGGTCTTATGCCTTCACCAAAGGCAGGTACCGTTACACCTGATGTTGCTAAGGCTGTTACCGAAGCAAAGGCAGGTAAGATTGAGTACCGTCTTGACAAGACTAACATCATTCACTGCCCCATCGGTAAGGTTTCATTCGGTCCTGAAAAGCTTCAGGAAAACCTTGATGCTCTTATGGGCGCAATTATCAAGGCTAAACCTGCTGCAACAAAGGGTCAGTACATCAAGTCCTGCACTCTTGCTACAACAATGGGCCCCGGCGTTAAAATTAACGTTGCTAAATTTGGCGCATAATTAAAGCACAAGTTTTTAAGGCGATGTCTTTTGACATCGCCTTTAATTTTTCATATTACCCTACATAAGCGCATAGTTATTTATGTGGGGGTGGACTTATGAGGGCATTGGCCGTCACCGTAATAGTTTTTCTAATTTTGTGCAGTATGGTACTGCTTATTTTCCATATCAAAAGCCGCAGGCCCATAAGGTCGATATTTTTAAATGCCTTACTTGGAATTGCTGCAATAGCGCTTATCAATATAACACAAAAATTTACGGGTGTTCACATTCCGCTTAATTGGTGGACGGTGGGTGGCAGCGCTGTTTTCGGAATACCTGCCGTGTGCGGCATTGTAATATTACAGATGATACTTTAGAAAGTAAAATAACAATAGGCTTCCTCTGCTGAGGAAACCTATAAATTTTATCTGCTATGGGATTTTACATATGGGTGTAAATTATTTCCGCCTTGCCCGAAATCTTTACCTTTTGCTTGGCGGGTATAAATACACTGTCACCCTTTTTAAGACGCATAATACCCGACTGATAAGAAAGGGTTGCCTCACCGCTTAGTATCAGCAGTGAAACAAAGCTTTCATCCTCGTACAAGCCGATATTTCCGTCCATAGTGATAAGCTCAGAAGTAAAATAATCGCATTTAGCAAGTTCTCTTACAGTACCAAAGGGATAAAGTGTAACATCACCCACATTACCGTATGGCTGTTTTTGAGCGGTGGTGTCGGTTACCTCAACCGCCTGCTTTATATGAAGCACACGCGGTTTGCCGTTGGCATCCAATCTGCCGTAATCTGAAACACGGTATGTGGTGTTGGAATTTTGCTGTATCTCAGCAATTAATATACCCTTGCCGACTGCGTGCAGTGTACCTGCCTTAATAAAAAACACATCGCCTTTTTTAACGGGCACATAGTTGCACACAGGAGAGAGTGTGTTTGTGTTTATGCGCTCTAAAAATTCACCGCGGCTGATATCCTGATTAAAACCGTAAATTAGTTGGGCGCCCTCTTCGCAATCGACAACATACCACATTTTTGTTTTGCCGTATTCGCCCTCGTTTTTAGTGGCGTATTCGTCGTCGGGATGCACATGAAGCGAGAGCCTGTCCTTAGCATCAATTAGTTTTATAAGTATCGGGAAATAGGGAAATTCTGCTGCTTTATTTCCGATAGCAATTTTTCCCCATGTGTTTAGCACTTCGTGTAATGTGCTGCCCGCCAACTCGCCGTTTCTTATAATACTTTCGCCGTCTTGGTGACAGGACAACACCCATGCCTCTGCCGCAATGTCTGAATCACACTCAAGGCCAAACTCATCTTTAAGTCGCGTACCGCCCCAGAGATAATCTTTAACAGGTGCTTTTAATAGTAACGGATACATAAATTCACCCCACTGTATTATGTTCTTTTTATAAATTATACCACTATAATTATTGCTGTTCAAGTAATAATTATTTTCTTGTCGAAACAAGTCGATTATAACAGGCTCGATAAGGTGAAAAAAATACCAAAAGTTGTGTAAAAAATCATACAAAAAAGTTTGTTTAATTTTACATAAACTTTTTATTCATTTTATTACTGCATATATATTAATTCCACTTATCAACAGAGTTATCCACCGAAAATAACGCGAATAAAGGCAAAAAAAGGACTTATCCACAAAAAAACGGTGGATTTTTCGGTGGATAAGTTGTATAAGTTTTTAGGTTATTTCAGTTGACATAACAACAAAAAATGCAGAAATTACCAAAAGGCAACCTGAGTTTTTTGGTGGGTAATTTTTGTTATAAAAACGCGACCTTATATCAGTATATAAAGAAGCGCTAAAAACAGCCATTTATCTGATTTTTCAGAGGATAAAATCAGTATGATTCCAAGTATTAAGAGTGCGTCTGATTGTACGGCGATGCCCTGAGGGAGTTTTATGTTAAGCACGGGCGGTGATGTAGCATTGTGATTGATTTCTTCTTTTTGCTGCCTCGTTGATTTGTATTTTGAGCGACGGCTCATCTCCAACAATTCTTCAGCCGCCTGTTGCTGTGCGTTCAAAAAATCATCCGACACTCAAAAACACCCTCGTTTCTAAAATTCAAACATACCGCTTTCCTTTAAAAGCGGCAGAATATCAATTATTTTAAGCAACTTAATCGCAGTATCTACCTTTTCGCGACGCGGTGCGCTAAGATGCGGTTTTAGTGCAAGCAGTAAATCGGTACGGCTGTCGCGCCCTGTGTTTTTAAGTCGTGACATAATCCCCATAATTTTTGCAATCTGCGCACCATCTAGCCCACCGTCACCTAAAACTGAGTTAAGGTCGGGTTCTGGTGGGGCTTTTTGCTCACTGCCGCCCAATAAATTTTCAGCCATAGCACGAACTCGCTGCATACTTTCGGGGTCGTTTAGTATGTCAGCCAGTTTTTCGCTTAAATCATCCATTCTTTTTACCGCCGTTTAAAATACTGCCCAAAATCTGCCGTGCTGCATCGGAATTGAGGATCTGTCGCGCTTTATTTTTGTCTGTAAGGGCATCGGTGAGCATTTTACGGCTGTCCTCGTCAAGACTTGACATCAAAGCCGAAGCATCACCGTTGGCAGCCTTTAGAACATCATCTCTTTTAATTTTGCCGCCCGATGCTGCAACCGCTGCATCAAAAAGTTTATTATTATCTGCTTTTGAATGGTTATCCATTGCATTTTCCCCCTTAATGTAATAAAATAAACACAGTAATACTTATGTATGTGTGAGGTGAAATTATGCGGCTGGTTGTTATTTCCGATTCCCATAAAAGGGGGTGGGTTGTTGATAAAATTCTGCAGCGCGAAACACAGGCTCGACATATATTCTTTTTAGGTGATGTTACTGCTGATATCGAGGATTTTGTTTATGAGTATACCGACAAGAAATTTTATATCGTATCGGGAAATTGCGATTACTTTTCACAGTATCCTACAACCGATATTGCAAGAATTTGCGAAACCAACATATTTTTTACACACGGACACACCTTTGGTGTTAAGGGCGGAATAGGTGCGCTAAGCCGTGCTGCACGTACAGCAGACTGTAAAATTGCACTCTACGGTCATACGCATATTCCTGATATAAGATATGATGACGGCTTGTATATTGTGAATCCCGGCTCGTGTGCTCAGTCACGCAACGGTGCTAACAGCTATGCGGTAATCGATATACGCGAAAACGGAATTTTACCTGCAATAATTACTGTGTGAAGATGTAGTTTAAGAGGACATAAAAATCGCCACTTCTCTATGAAATGGCGATTTTCGTTTTAATTGATATTATTCTTTATTTGCTTCGTCGATAACCTTTTGCGCTATGTTTGCAGGTACTGTTTCATATCTTGCGAACTGCAGCGTGTAAACGGCAGTTCCCTGTGTAAGCGAGCGCATTGCGGTTGCAAAGTCGGACATTTCGGCTATCGGAACCTCACCGATTATTTCCTGCATCTTATTTTCCATAGGATTCATACCGATAATTCTGCCGCGGCGCTTATTAATGTCACCGATAACATCGCCCAACATATCGTCAGGCACTAAAACATTAAGTGTGCCGATAGGCTCAAGCAGTACGGGACTTGCCTTGGAAACACCCTCACGGAATGCGATGCCTGCGGCGGTCTTAAATGCCATTTCGGATGAGTCAACAGGGTGATAAGAGCCGTCAACCAAGGTTGCCTTAATACCCACCATAGGATATCCAGCCAGTACACCCTTAGCGGTGGAATCGCGAAGTCCTTTTTCAACAGCGGGGAAGAAGTTCTTGGGTACTGCGCCGCCGAACACCTTTTCCTCAAATATCAAAGTATCGCTGTCACAGGGTTCGAATTCAATCCACACATCACCGAACTGACCGTGTCCGCCTGACTGCTTTTTATGTCTGCCCTGAGCCTTAACAGATTTTTGTATTGTTTCACGATATGCAATCTTTGGCTTTTTGAGTTCTATATCACAACCAAATTTCGATTTAAGTTTAGAGATAACAACATCTGTGTGCTGTTCACCCAAGGTATACATTACAAGTTCACGGGTTTCGGTGTCCATTGCAACCTTAAGGGTAGGATCCTCCTCCGCAATTCTGCTAAGACCTGAATTTATCTTTTCCTCGTCGCCCTTCTTTACAGGGTAAACCGCAGTCTTGAGATTGGGTGCAGGGAAGTCAATTGCCGCAACCTCAATACTACCGCTTGCCGATAGTGTGTCGCCCGTAACACTTGAACCTAATTTTGATACGGCGCCAATATCTCCGCAGCAAATTTCTGTTGCGTCTTCTAATTTACCGCCCTTAATCCACATAACCTTTGCAAGACGTTCATCTTCACCTGTGCGGTTGTTTTTAAGTTTCATATCACCCGTTACTTTACCCGATATTACCTTAAAATACGAAAGTTTTCCTACAAAGGGGTCAGCGATGGTCTTAAATATAAACACGGCGTTTTCAGCATTTGCATCAGGGGATAGGCTGTTGCTGTCCTCAAGCAGCACCTTGCCCTGCGATGCGCTGGGTAAAATATCAGCAATACTGTCGGCAAACAGCGGGATGGCAGCACCCGTCTGCTGTATACCGCAGTAAACGGGGCAGATTTCACCGCTTGTGATACCCGTTTTAAGCGCGGCAGTTATTTCAGCATCGGAAATTTCCTCGCCGCCGAAGTATTTTTCCATAAGGGCTTCATCGGTCGATGCCACCGCCTCAATCAGCATTTCACGCATCTGCTCCACCTCGGTAGAGTTTGGAAGTGAAGTTTCGCTTAATTTTATACCGTCAGCGGTGTATGCCTTGTTAGTAACTAAATCAACATAACACTTTACTGTATCATCCTCTATGTACGGTACGACAACAGGACATATAACAGCGCCGTAGTTTGCGACCAAAGCTGAAATTACACGGTAAAAATGTGCGTGCGTAGAGTCGAGTTTACCGATAAATATGCCGACCGCCTTACCTGCGGCACGCGCCTTTTCAAAGGACTGCTTGGCACCGACGGTAAGACCGGATTTACCCGAAACGGTTATGATGACACTGTCGGCTGCGGCAAGTGCCTCGGAAGCCTCACCTGCAAAATCAAAAAGTCCGGGTGCATCAATTAAATTTAATTTGACGCCGTCCTTTTCAAGTGCATACACAGCGGTTGATACAGAACAACCACGCTTTTTCTCCTCAGAATCAAAATCAAAAACCGAGGTACCCTCTGAAGTATTACCTATTCGCTCGATGGCTCCCCCATAGAAAAGTACGGAACTTGCAAGTGTTGATTTACCTGAATTTCCGTGGCCTAAAAAGGCTATGTTTTTAACATTTTCGGCTGAATAGTTTTTCATAAAAGTGTACACTCCTTCTCGAACCTCTGTCGGTTCTGTTTACCGAATAAGTATAGCATATTGTTTAAGCATTTACAACTAATTTTTTTAAGAAATTTTAATTTTTTTGTTAAAATGTAACAAAATGACGAAATTTGCGATTGATATAGGAAATATTGCCTAAAAAAGTAACAGGATTGAAACTATTTGTAACCAAATTGTTGCTTAAAATTATGCGTGAAATAAGTATAATGTAATTAGCGAAATATTGAAAGAAAAGGGGCGATGCCGAATGAAAAAAGCAATAGTTTTATTATTGTCAGTTGTTATGTTAGCAATGTGTTCATCGGCATTTGTTTCTGTTGCAGGCGCAGTACAGACACCACACCCCATCAACGCAGCAACTCAGGGCGAATCGACAGTCAACGGGGATGTAACTCCGGTAATTACAACCGTTCAAACGGCGGCTCAGCAAAAGACTGACGATAATGCACTTGCTGCCCGTTTTCTCAATATGCTAAATCACAACTATGTGTACAATTCCGATTTTGAAAATATTGATGATATGGTAAACGGATGTATGCCGGCACTGCTTCATCTACGTGATGTGCAAAACGACGAGTTTATTGATGAGGCTTATGTCAAAGGGTATATTAAGGATATGTACGGCATTGAAATTGTAGACACCTCTGCACTTAATGCCGAGTGGCCCCAAAAGGCAGGATACATTTATATCATTCCGCGTTGCTTTGTACAGTATGAACACAGCAATATCTCCATTACCGAAAATGCGGATGGCAGCTACACCGTAGTGACAGATGCAGTTGCAAATTCTGATGCCGCATCAATTGAAAATCAAAAGGTTGTTTCGCTTTTTGTTAAGAATGAGGAATCGTCATTTGGTTACAGTATGATATACAGCAATTTTATTGATAATACCGCAGATATCTGAAAAACTTGATTTACGGTGAAAATAAACGGTGGACAAATAAAAATTTGTCCACTTTTTTAAATTTATACTTGACAAACCTTTTGGGAAAATATATAATATACAGGCTCGGCAAAAAACCGATTATAAATGGCTGTATAGCTCAGTTGGCTAGAGCATGCGGTTCATACCCGCAGTGTCATTGGTTCGAATCCAATTACAGCCACCATATCAGGCCCGTTGGTCAAGAGGCCTAAGACACCGCCCTTTCACGGCGGTAACACGAGTTCGAATCTCGTACGGGTCACCAGAAAAGAAAAAACCTTTGTCCGATAGACAGAGGTTTTTTCTTTTCAACTAAATCCGTCCTTTCGGACGGGATAAATCCACCTGCGGTGGATGAAATCACTTCGTGATGAAATCCCACTTCGTAGGGAGTAAGGGACGGATTTAATTTCATCTGCGAAGAAGATTTCATCCGAACGGAGTGAGGATTTCATCGCGCCTTGCGCGATTTCATTGAAATGTTTGGAACTGTGTGGTAGAATTGGTGTAAATGAGGTGAAACAGATGATAGATATTCACGTTTGGACGGAAACTTTCCTGCGGGCATTAGATGAAACTTTCGGGAATCGTGTGTGGTTTGTCGGTTTGCAAGGCAGTTACGGCAGAGGGGAAGCGACCGAAACAAGCGACATT
>JAZRPH010000023.1:0-16339 GCA_045649125.1 Acutalibacteraceae bacterium
TTGGACTGCCCCAATTTGTGCGGACAGTACAAAAACACCCCTATGGTAGATAATATTAAATTTTAAGCAACATACTGACATCGCTTTTCTAGTGGTGTCAGTTTTGTTTTTAGTTGGATACGTTGGTGATTGTAGAAGTGGATGTACTCACCTATGAGGAGGCGAGCCTCCTCATAGCTCTGAAGTTTTATGCGGTAAATACACTCGGTTTTGAGAATAGAAAAGAAATTTTCTGCTAAAGCATTGTCGTATGGATTACCACGTCTTGACATTGATGGTGTAATGTTGTATTCTTGAGTTAGCTTAAAATACCCGTGTGAAGTGTATTGAAAGCCTTGGTCACTGTGGAGTTGCAGCTCTGCAGTGACCTTCTCTTTTTTCATAGCTTCTTTAATGGTGCTCAAAACAAGATTTATGTTTTGTTCGGTACCTGTCTTGTAAGCGACAATGCTGTTGTCGAATAAATCTCTAATGACAGACAAATACAACACACCTTGTTTTGTGTGGATATATGAAATATCCGTAACCCACTTTTGATTCGGTCTTTCAGCAGAAAAATCTCTGTTCAACAAGTTGGGATATTTATGCAGATAATCTCCATAATTACGATATTTCTTTCTTCTGATTACCGAGAGCAAGCCGTATTTTTGCATAACCCTCAATACTGTTTTAGGATTGCGATAAATACCATTCCTTTCAAGCCATATATGTACTCTGCGATAACCATAAGTTTTACCACATTCATCTTGACATTCTCGTATTTTTTCCGCCAATGGTAAATCCCATGCAGGTATATCCATTCTTTTAACATAGTCATAATATCCACTTCTTGATACTTTGAAGAATCTGCACATTTCACTAATTGAATATTTATTTTTATGACGGTATATTACCATATATTTTACGCTTGTCCTCACTTCCTTTCTGTTAGCGAGAGAAAATCCCGCATCAATTCATTTTCCATTTCTAATCGCTTTATGTGTCGTTCTTTCATTAATAGTTCGTATTGCAGTTGTGTAAGTTTGCTTAATTGCTGTACTGATGGCGGCAGTTCTATTCCGTCTTTTCGCGGTCTTCCTTTTGGCTTGACTATTATGCCTGCTGTAATTTTTCTTTCTTTTCTTCTTTCTCGTTTTAAATATTCTTTTATTTGTTCTCGACTAAAACCAAATTTTTCTCCTATTTCGCGTTGCGTTAAACCTTGCTTTTTTAACTCTTCTATTTCTTTTTCATACTGTTTTATATGTCGATATTCTCTTGACATGAAAATTCCCCCTATGGTAGTTGTTTTTATTCTACCATAGGGGGTTTCTTTTTTCTATTGTCCGTTTTTACTGGACTTGTTCATTTTACCTTTTGGGTGGTTTTTTAATGCCGATAACAAACCGTACAAAAAAGTTGAAAAGCATAGGTGTATATGGTATAATTAATCAGTTAATATGTTGTTTTAACAGATGATTAATGCTATATAACGCATTCAATATTTTATCTTATCAATCATAGGAGTATCGGTATGCGATTTTTTAGATGCGGAAAATTTAGTTTTCTTATGTTTCCAATTTTTGTATTTTTAATAACATTGTTAATCTGTATTTCTGTTTTTTTACCCAGAAATATCGGTAATATTTATGAGCTTGATGTTGAAGCGACAACTGTGCTGGGTGCTGTAGATGTTGTAAGTGCCATAAACTGTGATATTGACGAATCGGGCAATTACACTGCGATAAACGGTGATCCACAGCTTCATTTTAACGTTGAAGGAAAGTTTATCGACTGTGTAGAACTTAACCTGGCTTCGCCCACCGAAGAGCCCGTATGTTTTGAGGTGTATACCGCATACAGCGCAGGTGAGTATTCGTCCGAAAAATGTTATGCAGGAAGCGTTTTTGCAGGAAATACCGGCTGTGTTGTTGATTTGCCTGACGACACCTATTCTTTCTTGCGCGTTGATGTTGATACCGATAGCACCACCATCAACAACCTTTCTTTGTATGATAAGAAGCCTTCGGCGGTGCCGTTTGTTCCGGAAAGGACAGTTTTCGATTACCTTTTAGCTTTAATAATTCCGTTGATTGCAACTGCAATCGCCTATCTTTTAGAAAGGCAATTTAATATAGGTAAAAAATCGATTTGCTTTTTTAAAGCCAATGCCCGAAAAATTGCTGCGACTGTCGTCATTGCCGCGGTATGCTGTCTTCTTGCTTTTTTGATTGAATTGATTGTTAGTGCTTTTCTGGTTGAGGGAAGCCTTAACATATACCGCTTTATCTTTATCGCAGGTGCTTTAGGTCTCTTATCTGTTTTTGTGTTCGGTTACAAAAGTTTGAAGAACAAGCCCGAAAATATATTTTTACCGATAATTCTTATTTTAGGCTGTGTTATGCTTTTTGTGTCCCCCATACAGCATATTTGCTGGGATTTGGATTCACATTACTACTGGGCTGTTGATATGTCATATATGGACACAGTTTATGTTACCTCAGCTGATCAGTTAGTAGAATCGAGCAGAGAAACCATTATGGTTTCCGATGATCACAACCCTGAACTTTATCAAAAAGAATTAAATGATTTTAACACATTAGGCACCATTCTCTTTGAAGAAAGAGATGCGCTTTTTTCTCTGCCCCACATACCAAGCGGCATTTTCATTGCGGTAGCAAGATTTTTCGGTGCCGACTTTGCAGTCAGGTACAATATGGGAAGACTTGCATCATTGCTTGTGTATGCAGCAGTGTGCTACCTTGCAATAAGACGGTTAAAAAGCGGAAAAATGATAATGTCGGTTATCGCTCTTTTCCCCACCTGCATCTTCTTGGCAACAAACTATTCCTATGATTTTTGGGTGACAGGATTTTCACTTTTAGGTGTGGCATATTTTGTAAGCGAACTTCAACAGCCCGATAAACCAATAACCGTTCTTGACACCGTTATAATGTGTGGTGCATTTGTTTTGGCTTCGCTTCCTAAACTTGTGTATATACTGCTTTTAGGGTTGCCGTTATTTATGCATAAGAACTGGATAGATAAAAAAGCAAGGAGAAGATACTATTTTATACTGATATCAATTCTTGCGATTTTACTGATTGCTTTTATGCTTAAATCATTGACCGCCGTTACAGGAAGCGGAGATAGCCGTGGCGGTGATGTTGACCCTGCGGCTCAACTTGCAGGAATCATATCTAATCCATTAGGTTATGCCAAAGTGCTTATCAATTTCCTGCTTGATTATCTTTCCATAGGCTCAACAAAGCAATATATTTCATACTTAGCATACCTTGGCATTGGAAGTTGTTGGCCGATTATGCTTATCTTGCTTACAACAGCTTCTGTAACGGATGCAAACAACCAAATTTCTTTTAAAATTCCGGTACTGGTTAAATTATGCGCCATTGCCCTGTATTTCGGCCTTGCCGCAATTATAGCGACTGTTTTGTATATAGACTTTACTCCCGTAGGGGCAGATACCATATTGGGTTGTCAAGCAAGGTATTTAATACCCTTATTGGCACCCGTCGCGCTTACAATATGCGGCAAACGGATTAATTGCGTAAAAAACAAGTCTGTTTACAACGGCTTTATTTTATTCGCCGCGTCAGCAACCGTAATGGCGGAAATTTATTCAAAAATTTTAGTTTTGATGGTGTGATATGTATACCGTCTATCAAAATAACCTTTTACCCACAGTAGATAGGTTTATGACCTTAAAGAAGCATACACAAACAGCCGCTCGAAAGAGCGGCTGTTTGTGTATGGGGATGAATATGGTGGGCTTCAGCGGCAGTGCAGAAACCGCTGAAGTTCCTATAAAACCGTGGTTTGCCAAGGGGACGAAGGCACCCCACAGATTTTAACAAATTTTAAGCTGCTTGTAGGTAGCGTCTCCCTTTTTTATGCGCACCTTGTATTCGATATATTTATCGGTCTCATACTTTCGTGAATGGGCATCAATTCCCGCATTCTGCATGGTTGTAAGCAACTTTGAAAGGCTGTTTGCAAAAAGCTTTATATCGCCGATTGCCGCCTTTCTTATAGGTTTTTCTATCGCTGGGACAGATTCTGTTACTGGGGCGGGGTTAAGTATAGCTTCGATAAGCGCTTCCGCCTGTGTAAGATTCAATCCCTCTGCAATAATTCTGTCGAGCGCGTCTTCCCTCTTATCATCCGATAATCGCAACAGCGCCCGTGCGTGACGTTCTGTAAGACCTGCCGCCGTTATACGCTCACGTATTTCGTCAGACAACCGCAGTAACCGCAGCTTGTTGCTAAGCGTCGACCCTGCCATTCCAAGCCGCGCGGCAAGTTCTGACTGAGGTATGTGGAATTCAACTATAAGTCTGTTTATCGCCGCCGCCTGTTCAAAAAAATTAAGGTCGGTTCGCTGCAGATTTTCGGTAAGCGTATAGATTGCCGCAGTGGTTTCATCGGTGCGGTGCAGTACACACGGCACACGGCGAAGCCCCACAAGTTTTGCGGCGCGCAGCCGACGCTCGCCTGCAATAAGTATGTACTTTCCGCCCTCGGCGCGACGCACGGTAAGCGGCTGTATTATCCCGCTGGAGCCTATGCTGTCTGCCAGTAACTTTAATTCGTATTCATCAAAAGTGCTTCTTGGCTGGTGCGGACAAGGCAGTATATCGTCAGGCCTTAGCATAAGCAGTTTTTTATCGGTTATTGTATGCATGAGCGCTTCCTCCTTGCAATTTAATTATGCAACAAGAAAGTGGGAATGTAAAGGTTTTTCGGTCGTGCAATATCGACACAATAAATTTAAAAGCGCTCTTTTAAAGAGCGCTTTTTGTGATTTTCCCAGCCATTCGCGGATATTTTGACGGAGTTTGCGATATCTTTTTTGAAATTATAAAGGCACGCGGCTCATTTTCACGCAAATTTTCGCATATAATAGTAGGTTTTTCACAACCGAGTATCTTATAAGCGTTAACTGCGGCGGCGGCTTCATCAGCGGCAGAAGCCCCTTTCATTGCAACAAAACTGCCCCCCACCCTTACAAACGGAATGCAGTATTCACAAAGCACAGGCAGGTTTGCAACCGCCCGCGCACATACAATATCGTACTTTTCGCGGTAAAGCGTAGACTTTCCGCCGTCCTCAGCGCGTGAATGTACCGTTTCTGCTTCAAGCCCTATTTCGTCTAACACGGCATTTAAAAATGTAAGCCGTTTATTAAGACTGTCAAAAAGGGTTATATTAATATCCGGTCGGGCGATTTTAAGCACCAAACCCGGAAAGCCTGCACCCGTGCCTACATCAATAATTTTAGCATTTGTCGGCACCTGCACATTTTTAAAAAACAGAAGACAGTCGAAAAAATGTTTATACAAAACCTCCTGCGGCTCAACGATTGCAGTAAGGTTCATTTTTTCGTTCCACTGTATCAACATATTGCCATATACATTAAGACGCTTTATTGCGGTTTCATCAAGATGCAGTCCAAACCGTTCACACTCAGGCACTATTTTTTCAATGTTGAAATCTATCATACTATCCTCGCATTAAATATATTAAGAGCACCGATATATCCGACGGGCTCACCCCTGAAATTCTAGACGCCTGACCAACGCTTGACGGTTTTACACGGTTTAACTTCTCAACCGCTTCAAGCCGCAGTCCGTAAACCTCACCATAATCAAGGTCTGTAGGTATTGCACGGTTTTCAAGACGCAGCATCTCATCAACCTGCGCCTGCTGTCTTGCGATGTAGCCCTCATATTTAATCTCAACCTCTACCTTTTCGCATACTTCGTCAGGAAGGTCTGGTCTTGTTTTATCAAACGGGGCAAGGCATTTATAATCAAGCTGCGGACGTTTAATAAGGTCAGCCAGACGCGTACCCGTGCTTATAGGTGCTGTGCCGCGGGCTTCAAGTATCTTATTAAGGTCGTCGTTTGGGGGTAAAAACACCTTGTTCACACGCTCAATTTCAGCATTTTTCAGCTCTATACGGTGCAAAAGTTTATTATACTGTTCATCCGATATAAGCCCTAACTCGTGACCGATAGGCATCATACGCTCGTCGGCATTGTCCTGCCGCAGCAACAGTCTGTACTCACTGCGTGAGGTCATCATTCGGTACGGATCAGAGCAACCCTTGGTTACAAGGTCATCGATAAGTGTGCCAATATATGACGACGAACGCGATAGTACAAGCGGCTTACGGTCAAGTATTTTATGTGCGGCATTTACACCCGCGACAAAGCCCTGTGCGGCAGCCTCCTCATACCCTGACGAGCCGTTAAACTGTCCTGCGCCGAACAGTCCCGAATGCTCCTTTAGTTCAAGTGTCGCTTTGAGCGCCAACGGATCAACACAATCATACTCTATAGCATAGGCATTCCGCATAACCTTGACATTCTCAAGGCCCTTAATGGTGCGGTAAAACTGTATCTGCACCTCTTCGGGTAGGGATGATGACATACCCTGTAAATACATTTCCTCGGTATTTTCACCGCAAGGCTCGATAAACAACTGATGGCGCCTTTTATCAGCAAAACGCACCACCTTGTCCTCAATACTGGGGCAGTATCTAGGTCCTGCGCCCTCAATCTCGCCCGCATAAAGCGGAGAGCGATCAAGATTATTAAGTATTATTTCCTTTGTTTTGTCGTTAGTGTAGCCAATATGGCAAACGACTTTATTTTCAGGCTTTTGCTCGGTAGAATAACTAAAGGGTACCGTTTGCTCGTCACCAAGCTGTATCTCAAGACTTGAAAAATCAATACTGTCACGCGAAACACGGGCGGGGGTGCCTGTTTTAAAGCGTCGCAACGGCAGATTTAACTTTGAAAGCGACCTTGAAAGCTCGGTAGCAGGAAAATTGCCATCGGGACCGCTTTCATAATTCACTTCGCCGATATATACCTTACCGCCTAAGAATGTGCCTGTGGCGAGTATTACCGTGCGACATGCATAATCAGCTCCCAGACGGGTGACACAGTGCCAAAGCCCGTCATCGCGTTTTTCAAGTGTGACAATTTCAGCCTGCTTTACATCAAGATTTTGCTGTTTTTCCACAGCGTGCTTCATATATCCGCTGTAGGCACGGCGGTCAATTTGAGCACGCAGCGAATATACTGCAGGTCCTTTGCCGCGGTTGAGCATTCGGCTTTGCAGTGTGGTGGCGTCAGCCGCCTTACCCATTTCACCGCCCAAAGCATCAAGTTCGCGTACAAGGTGCCCCTTTGCAGTTCCGCCAATCGACGGGTTACAGGGCATATTACCCACCCAGTCAAGACTTATCGTGAACATAACGGTATTTACACCAAGTCTTGCCGCTGCAAGAGCCGCCTCAATACCCGCATGGCCGCCGCCGATTACCGCCACATCATAATTTTCAGCTTTATATTCCTTAATCATACTATATTTCCTTTTACTTGCCTACACAAAATCTTTTAAATACTTCGTCAGTGACCTCGTTGGTAACCCGTTTGCCCGTAAGTTCTAAAAGCGCTGCAATCGCATCGTCTATGCAAACACCAACAGCGTCCAGTGTGACACCGCTTAACATCGCCGAGTGCGCCTCGCCCACGGCATTAAGCGCACGGCGCGCACAGTCAAACTGGCGCTCACTTATTAAAACGGTATCATCTGCCGACAGCATTTGTGTATCACACAGTCTGTTTATCGCATCACTTAGCTGCTCGTAACCGTCGCCGCTGCTTGCTGAAGTTTCGACCGTTATAAAGTCAGAAAAGACTTCGCGGTCTATAACATTTGGCAGATCGGTTTTGTTTAAAACAACTATAACCTTCTTATCTCTTATGCTTTCAAGCAATCGGCGGTCATCATCGGTAATTTGCTCAGACACATCAAAAACCGCTAAAACAAGCTCGGCATTTTCAATTCTTTCAAGCGCCCTTTCAACACCCACGCTTTCAACCGCATCGTCTGTATTATGAATACCCGCCGTATCAGCAAGGTTAAGGGTAATATCCCCCACCGTTACAGTGTTTTCCACAACATCGCGTGTAGTACCCGCAATATTCGTAACTATTGAACGGTCACAGCCGCAAAGCAAATTCATAAGTGTGGATTTACCAACATTTGGTCTGCCCACAATACAGCAATTTACCCCTTCGCGAACAACACGTCCCGCGTCATAGGTAGATAAAAGACGGTTGAGTTTTTCTTCGCAACGGCAAATAAGTTTTGTAAAACTGTCGATATCAAGACCTGGAATATCCTCGTCAGGATAGTCGGCAAATGCTGACAGGGATGCCGCTGTTTCAAGAAGACTGTCAAGTATGCTTTGCGTGTCGCGGCTTATTCTGCCGTCACGCGCACCGCGTGAAATTTTAAGCGCCGCGTCATTACGCGCCGATATAAGTCCCATCACGCTTTCGGCTTGTGCCAAGTCAATCTTTCCGTTTAAAAAGGCACGCTTGGTGAATTCGCCGCCTGTTGCGGCAACGGCACCGCATTCAAGCACACGGCGCAACACACGGCGCAGCATTGCGCGACCGCCGTGAACCGAAAACTCTACAACATCCTCACCTGTATAACTCTTAGGTGCGCGGAAAACCAATGCAACGGCATCGTCCAAAACAGTACCCTCAGCATTTACAATATTACCGTATGCCGCGCGATAGCCCTCAAGCACGGTCAAGCGTTCGCCTGAAAACGCACAAAAGCAACTGTCGGCGACCGATATTGCATCGTCGCCTGAAATTCTTATAACACCGATACCGCCCTCACCCAAAGGGGTAGATATTGCAGCTATTGTACGCTCGGACATTAGCTCACCGCCCAGTAAATTATTAATCATATTATTTTAACACATATTCTGTCTGTTTTCAACAGCGATTGTAATAATGACTATTGGATGTGGAAACAGTACCTAAGGTACTGTTTCCACACCAAATTGGTAGATTTGGTAACAAATTTTCGATGAAAATTTGACAATAGTCATTTCAATGATGTAGGCAATCAAATAAATTCTTTTAAATTTATTTGATTGAAAGCCGAAAAATCGGCTTTCCGTTGAAATGCAAAGCATTTCAACACACTATAATCATTATAATAAAACAAAAGGGTTAAGCAGAGAAATTCACTCTGCTTAACCCTTTTAATACTATGCAAGAAACGCTTCGATTGCCGTCTTTTCAACTGCAAAACCTTTAATGTATTTTTCCATAAAGTTGTTAAAGCTTGCTATGTCGCTTTCCTGCGCCATAGCGGTATTAACATCATACTCAGAGAATATCTTATTTTCAAGATACTCCTCCAGAGTTTCGCCCTGTCGATCAAGCAGGTATGCCGCAAGCAGCGCCATACCGTACGGACCGCCCTCACCCGCCGTTTCAAGCACCGATACAGGCGCTGAAACCGCAGCCGACATAAACCTTTGTCCGACAGCCTCGGTTTTAAACAAGCCGCCGTGTCCGTAAATCTTGTCGATTCTTATGTTCTCCTTTTTAATCAGCAAATCCAGTCCGATTTTTAAAGTAGCGATACAAGAAAACAAATGTGTACGCATAAAGTTCGCAAGATTCATATTTCCGTCAGGCATACGCATAAACACGGGTACGCCCTCGTTCAAATCGGTAATACCCTCTCCCGACAGATAATTATATGACATAAGTCCGCCGCAATCGGTATCTGCCTCTAACGCCTTTTTGAAAAGCATTTCATATATTTTATCGGTCTTAATATCGCTTCCGATAGCGTCGGCAAACTCTCTGAACAAGCCCACCCAGCCATTAAGGTCTGACGTGCAGTTGTTGCAATGCACCATTGCAACCGGCTTACCCGACGGTGTGGTTACCATATCTATTTCCTTATACATATTTGGCATATGGTCGACAACAACCATTGCAAAAATCGAGGTACCTGCAGAAACATTTCCTGTATAGGTTTTTACCGAATTTGTCGCTGTCATTCCCGTTCCGGCATCACCCTCAGGCGCTGCAAAGGGTATTCCCGCTTTTAGATTGCCTGTAGGGTCAAGCAACTTTGCGCCCTGCTCGGTCAAATGGCCCGCTAGCTGACCCGCGCATAAAACCTTAGGCAGAATATCCTCTATCTTGCGGGAGAAATTATGAGTTGCTGCAAGTGTGTTGAATTTATCGACATAATCCTTGCAATAATTGTTGATATCACTATCTATCGGGAACATTCCCGATGCCTCACCTATTCCCATAGCCTTTTCGCCCGTAAGCAACCAATGTATGTATCCCGAAAGGGTTGTAAGGAAATCAATATCATTCAAATAAGGCTTTTTATCTAATATATCCTGGTAAAGATGGGCTATGCTCCAACGCTGAGGTATATTAAAACCGAAATTTTCGGAGAGTTCTTCCGCCGCTTTTTCTGTAATTGTGTTTCGCCAGGTTCTGAATCTTGTAATCAGCCGCATATTGCTGTCAAACGGCAGATATCCGTGCATCATACCCGATATTCCTATAGCGCCTACATGCGTAAGCTTCTGGTTATACTTATTTTCAAAATTCACCCTTAAGTCAGCGTAGCAACACTGCATACCGCGATGTATTTCATCAATATCGTATGTCCAGATGCCGTCTACAAGACGGTTTTCCCAAGTATGACTGCCCGTTACCGCAACCTTGCGGTCTTGGTCCAATAAAACAGCCTTTATTCTGGTAGAGCCGAATTCAATTCCCAAAACGCAGTTATCAAGCTTCATAATACACCTCAAGATTAAATTTTTTATTAAACATCTTTGTGGATGCGCATCAATTTTTTCTATTATAACATCTAATGCGCATAAAGTCAAAACTTCAAGAAATAAAAATTCCGCATTTTACATGCGGAATTTTTATCTTTATTCCTCGCTAAAACTTTCCTTGCCTACACCGCAGAGTGGGCAGACAAAATCATCGGGAAGGTCTTCGAATTTAGTTCCGGGCGCCATACCGTTATCGGCATCGCCAACCGCTTCATCGTAAACCCAACCGCATACATCGCATACATACTTTTTCATTTCTACTACCTCCAAAAATTTGTTACTTTATTTCTTCAAAATCGGCTGCGCCGTGTTTGCACAGCGGACAAATGAAATCTTCTGGAAGGGTGTCCCCCTCATAAACATATCCGCACACCTTGCAGACAAAACCCTTTTTACCCTCAGTTTCGGGCTTTGGCTTTACATTATCCTGATAATAGGTGTAGGTCATCGTTTCTTTGTCAGAAAGCACTCTTGCCTCGGTCACAGAGCATATAAACATTCCGTGGGTGTCAAGGTCTACATACTGTTCCACCTTAAGCGACATAAAGGAATTTATGTGACGAGGCAGGAAGATAAGACCGTTATCCGACCGCAGCGGCTCACATTCAGCAAACTTATCGATATTTCTGCCGCTTACAAAACCAAACTTTTCAAACACCGTAAAGGGCGCATCCACCGTAAGACAATTAATATTCATCTTACCCGTCTGCTTGATAACATGATGTGAATAATTTTCCTTATTTATTGTAACGGCAATTCTGTTAGGTGTGTTGGTGACCTGAGTGACCGTATTTACTATAAGTCCATTATCCTTCTTACCGTCGTTTGAGGTAACAACATATAAGCCATATCCTATATTAAATAACGCGCTAAGGTCGTTCTTGTTTGCGGTGGAATCCTGCTGAGCAAGATAGTCCCTGCAAAGTTCGTCAGCAAGTGCGTCAAGCTGTGCCGAGCTTTCCTCGTTTAAAGCAGACAGTATTTTCACCGTTGTATCGGTAAAGGTTATGTTTTTGCTCTTTTCAAACATTTCCCTCATAACCTTTGCCGCAAGGGGCGCCCAACTTCCGTTTTCAATAAGCGCTACAGTACGGTTGCTGAAATTGCGCTCGGTCAAATTGGTTATAAACTCGCGCATAAAGGGGAAAATCTCTGCATTGTAGGTGGTGGTAGCAAGAACTATTTTACTGTAACGGAACGCATCCTCTACCGCCTCCGCCATATCGCATCTTGCAAGGTCATTGACAACCACCTTGGGACAACCGTTTGCCCGTAACTTTTCCGCAAGCTGCACAACCGCCTTTTTGGTGTTTCCGTAAACGCTGGTGTATGCGATTACTATGCCCTCTTCTTCGGGTTGATAGCTCGACCATGTGTTATACAAATTAAGATAATATCCTAAATTTTCTGAAAGCACAGGACCATGCAGTGGGCATATTATTTCAATATCCAAGCCTACCGCTTTTTTAAGCAGATTCTGCACCTGAGCGCCGTATTTTCCTACAATGCCGATGTAGTAGCGTCTTGCCTCACAAGCCCAATCCTCCTGCACATCCAATGCGCCGAATTTACCAAACCCGTCAGCCGAAAACAGAACCTTATCGGTGCTGTCATAGGTTACAATAACCTCAGGCCAGTGTACCATGGGTGCCGTTACAAAGGTCAGATTATGCTTACCAAGACAAAGTGTGTCACCCTCACCTACAACAATCCGGTTTTCATCAAAGTCGGTGCCAAAAAAGTTTTTCATCATCTGAAACGCTTTCGCAGAAGAAACAATCTTTGCCTGAGGATAAATCTTTACAAAATTCATAATATTTGCGGAATGGTCAGGCTCCATATGCTGAACAATAAGATAATCGGGCTTTCTGCCTTCAAGCGCGTTCTGAATGTTATCCAGCCATTCGTGTGTAAAGGCGGCATCAACTGTATCCATAATGGCAATTTTTTCGTCTATAATTGCGTAGGAATTATATGCCATACCGTTAGGTACTTCATACTGCCCTTCAAATAGGTCGACCTTATGGTCGTTGACACCTATATATTTTATGTCGTTTGTAATAATCATAACGCTACACCTCTAAAAATTTAATAATCATTCAAGAATTTTTCCGTCTGTCGAAATGGTGACAACCTGCCACGGAATAAATTTACCGCTCGCCTGCAAAGCACGCTTAACAGCATTTTCAATACCTGCGCAGCAGGGTACTTCCATACGCACGATTTTTACACTCTTTATGTTATTATTCGCAATAATCTGTGTAAGCTTTTCAGCATAATCGCCCTCATCAAGCTTGGGACAGCCAATCAGCGTGATGTGGTTGCGGATAAAATCGTTGTGAAAGTTGCCGTAAGCAAACGCAGTACAGTCGGCAGCAATCAACAGGTTGGCGTCCTCAAAATAAGGTGCGTTTGGCGGCACCAGTTTTATCTGACATGGCCACTGTGACAGTTGACTTGCAACACTTGTTTTATTAGTATTTACCGAAACTTCCCTTTTTATAGACTTTGACTGTGTACCGGGGCAACCGCAGGGCAGTTTTACACCGAACTGCTTCATCTTTGCCTGACGGACAGCTTCCTCATCATAAGCGGCAGCCTCCCGCTCTTCAAACGATATCGCATTTGTCGGGCACGCGGGCAGACAGTCTCCAAGTCCGTCGCAATAATCCTCACGCGTAAGCCTTGCCTTTCCGTCTATCATCTGGATTGCGCCTTCGTGACAAGCGGCGGCACACGCGCCGCATCCGTTACATTTATCTTCATCTATCTTTATGATTTTTCTAATCATTTTTGTTTCCTCCTTGCTTTTACAAACTAATTATATTATAATAAACACAATAAGTATGTTGAAATTTCAACAAACGGAGATAAAAAATGAAAAAATATCTTAAAATTTTAAAAAAATGTGCGCTTTTTGATAACATACAGGATGACGACCTGATAAAAATGCTCGGTTGCCTTGGCGCAAGGGTTGTAAATTTTGATAAAAAATACACCGTATTAGGTGAGGGCGGTCCGGCAAAGTATATCGGTATTGTGCTATCGGGTTCCGCACAGATTATACAGATTGATTATTATGGCAACAGAAGTCTTTTAAGCATCGTTCAACCGTCTCAGGTTTTTTCAGAAGCCTTTGCCTGTGCCGAGGTCGGTTCATTACCTGTAACCGTAATAGCAAACGAGCCTTCTGAGATTATGCTTATAGATTGCAGTCACATACTTCACACCTGCACTAACAACTGCGGTTTTCATCAGCAGCTTATATTTAACCTGATGAAAAGTCTTGCCGCAAAAACTATAATGTTCCACCAAAAAATTGAAATCATTTCAAAGCGTTCCACCAGAGAGAAGCTTATGTCATATCTGATGCTTCAGGCAAAACAGATGGAAAGCAACAGCTTTGATATCCCCTTTGACCGTCAGGAACTGGCAGATTATCTTAAGGTTGACAGAAGCGGTCTGTCTGCAGAAATAAGCAAACTTCGGCAAGAGGGTATTATTAAAAGCCACAGAAAGCATTTTGAACTTTTGTAAAATAATAACCACCCGTTTATTTGCAAACGGGTGGTTATTATATCTTTATCATTTTTAGATAATCAGCGGACAATATAAACTATTTCTACCATGCGCGCACACCGTCTATATGAATAAATCGGGCAACATCATAAATATAAGAGGACAGCGGTCTGTCTAACGCATCATAGGTATGCGCCGCCACCAGTATGGCAGGTTCTACTGCAGTTATAACGGGCGAATGATAAAAATCGCCGCTGCGCGTCCCAAACTGTACAATATCACCGCGTTCCGCTTCGGCCTGAGATACTATATGCCCATACGGTCCTACCGATTGATTGTTTACAAGGAATCTATAAAGGTATTCTACACCCGTCCACGAAGCCGTGCGGTCAGATGCCGAGCGATAATACCAACCCAAAACCTTTGTAAAATTCATTACCCGTGCCCCTGCGTAAATACTTTGGGAAGCAAAATTGGTGCAGTCGCCGCCAATACTCTCAAAATCATAATAAGCGCGGTTTCGGTCCAGCGCCCACCTGCGCGCATACGCCACCGCCGCATCTCTGTTATAAGGTACTTCTCGCATAGCGCTACCCCCTTTTATATTATGCTATGACGCAAAATATGAATTGGTGCGCTCAGCGCTTACACACCTTGCCTTTGACCTATGTGTTCAAATCCCTACATATTAAATCACGGCAAAGCCGTGGATGTAATCAATGCGAAGCATTGTATGTAATTGCAACGATAGTTGCGTATGTAATCAAGCCGAAGAAAGAATATACAAGGCTAACGCCTTGATGACATACAGTTTGCTTTGCAAACTGATTACATTCCGCTAACGCAGATTACATACCAAGCCTTCGGCTTGGATAAAAATAAGACAGTCCAAAGACTGTCTTATTTTTGGCTGGGGAATAGGGATTCGAACCCCAACAAACAGAGTCAGAGTCTGTCGTGCTACCGTTACACAATTCCCCAATATTCAGTTGTGCTGAAAAATCAAGCAATATATATTATACCTCATTTTTTTAAGTTGTCAAGGATATTTTTGCTATATTAAAAAGTTTTTATTTAAATGTAAAAAAAGTATTGACAAACCGCGCAATTAAACATATTATTTTTATATAAGATTTATCTTTTTACCTCGGCTTTGCCGCAGACATTTATGGGAGGACACATTCAATGGTATTTGAAAAGATGAAACAAATTTTGGCAGATCAACTTGATGCCGACATCGACAGCATAACAATGGAAACCGACATCGCCGATGATTTAGGCGCCGACAGCCTTGATGTTGTTGAAATGCTTATGTCTATTGAGGATGAGTTTGAGGTTGAAATCCCCGACGACCAAATCGAAAACCTTAAAACCGTCGGCAATGTTGTTGAGTACATTCAGGAAAATATGAACTAATATTATTAAAGCGTAAGCACCTGCTGAGCATAGCAGGTGCTTTTTTATATCTATTCTGTTCTGGAACCTAAAAATTTTGCTGCAACTGTCGCAAGTTTCATATCAGATTCGGTGATATTGTGTCCTTCATTCTCAACAAGCACAACAGCACCCGTAATATCCCCCGCCGAAATTATCGGCACTGCAAGACTGATTTTTCTTTCGCTACCCTCTGTCGCATATACCGCATTATCACCCACCGCTTTATAGGTGCTGCGATTTTCCATAATTTTTTCAAGCTCGACTGTAACGGGGTGTTCAATCACCTCTTTTTTTGATACACCCGCCGCCGCAATACAGCGGTCACGGTCACAAATCAGAACTCCCAACTCAGTACCCATACTCAGCGCCTCAGCATACTCACCCACAAAGGACGCAAGTTCCCCCATTGGCGAATATTTTTTCAGTATAACCTCCCCCGCACTTCCCGTATAAATCTCCAGCGGATCACCCTCTCGAATCCGCATAGTTCTTCTAATCTCTTTTGGTATAACCACACGACCAAGGTCGTCGATTCTTCTAACAATTCCAGTGGCTTTCATATATTTACTCCTTTTCTCTACTCTAAAATGTGCCAAAAACCCAGTATTTATGCGGGTTTTCGGAATTTATTGATTTGCTCAAATCAAGTCTCGTTCCACCCTAAAAGCACGACTCTGCCAAGGT
>JAZRPH010000024.1:0-1570 GCA_045649125.1 Acutalibacteraceae bacterium
ATATTACGGTGGGACCTCTCCCACCGTAATATGGGGTTATATATTGAATTTAATAATAGGGGTTTTCTCTTATAAGGCCTAACTTTATCATTCTTATCTGCGCCGCTCTATAAGAAACATAAAATCTTTCAGCGATCTTACTGATAATCTCAAAAGCTTGTCTTTTATCAGTGCCCGAAGAAACTGTTAAATATCCACGAGGAACTCCGAATGTTCTAATTATCGAACGGGCGTAATCATAAAACACATCTCGTGGCATAAGCAATGCTGCTGCCAAATAATCCGCTTGCCATTCAACCCAATCCGTAGGTGTTTTTGGATTATCATTAAGAAGTTCCATTTTACGGCATGCTATAAGTTTGTGTTGATTAATGGATTCTCTTTCTAAACACTTGTAATAGTCTTTATGTAGGATAAAATGTGAACCCTCATGCATTTCAGTATAACGACGGCGTGGTGCAGTATCTTTACCGCTAAGGTTCGGACTAATCAAAACATTACCGTATGTTTCTATGAGTATCGTTGGACGAAACATTTCATCATAAGAAGGTATTTCCATTTCATCACACATTACTATGGAGCCCAAAATACCCGACTCAAATGTTCCTATATATTTTCGCTTAATCTCCAAACCCAGATAATCCTGTAAAAAGCTAATAGTATCCAGTTGCGTTGGAATAACTAAATTGCTTGGTGAAAACTCTTTCAACACATCTGTTGCAATTTTTTCAATATCAATTTTTGATAAAATATACTGCCCATTATACTTTTGCTTATAATCTAATTGCACCGCCAAGTCACCCTTGCTTTTTTGATTTTATGTATTTTATCAATTCCAACCAATCTTCATCGGTAAAATTATGATCCTTTGCGGTACGGAGAGCCATTCTGGCTGACGGGAGCGTTTCGATATAACCATTAATATCGCTATGCTGTCCGTTCTTGCTCACACCTGCAAGGTCATAAAAACTATTTAATTCCTCCGTTTTGGTAATACCAAGAGCATTAGCAAAGTTTTCTAAATATCTTTCAGGTGCTCTTCTATTACCATTTTCAATATCGCACAAATATGCCGGAGACATTTTCACTTCTGCAGCAAAGGCTCTTATGGTTTTTCCTAAAGCTTCGCGTCTTTGCTTAACAAATTCACCGAACGGTAAATTAATTTTATCCACAGCGAGTACCCCTTTCAAATTTATCAGTAAGTTTAATAAACTATACTGTGTTCACAAGTTCGCTTGTTCGCTGATTTGTAAACATTATATGCTATATTTTTTATTTTGTCAAGAGGTAAATGAAAAATTTTCCAATTTTTTATCATATTAAGCATAAAAATGGAAAATGCGGTCAGCTTTCGCTGACCGGCCTTTTTTAGAAAGGATGAAATTAGTTTGTGTTAGGAGACAGGAGAACCGTCCCCTTGTCTCCCATGTAGCGAATAACGGTCAAAAAGTATGCATCATCCTCAACCGGCTCACTCTTAAATCGGTCTTGAAATAAATGCCCACAACGGCGATATTTCCAATTATACCAATAAACATAACTACCGGCAATTCTTTTTAAGACAAGA
>JAZRPH010000025.1:0-3461 GCA_045649125.1 Acutalibacteraceae bacterium
TCGGCTTATGGCAAGACTCGGTCTTAAAAAATATAACATAACCGCCCCCATAGTAAGCGACACGGTAGATGCTAAGACGGTTTCAATACTTTTGTCACAGCACATCGGCGCACCCGCTAAGGCGGTTGTAAAAAAGGGCGACACAGTAACACAAAATCAACTTATTGCTAAGGCCGCTGACGGTCTTAGCGTAGATATTCATTCATCAATATCAGGCACCGTTAAGGCGGTCGGGAAAACAGCAATTTTAATCAGCAGATAGGAGGTTATATCGTGGGTAAAGCACTTGCAATGGTTGAATATAAAACCGTTTCCACCGGTATGCAGGCGGCGGATATTATGGTAAAAACTGCGGAGGTTGATATAATTGAAGCCACCACGGTATGTCCGGGTAAATATATGGTACTTATAAGCGGGGATTTAAGCGCTGTTCGCGCGTCGGTTGATGCGGCGGCTGTCCGTTTCCCCGATATGCTTATTGATAAGTTTGTGCTGGGTAATCCGCACGAAAGCATATTTACAGCGTTGTACGGCACCGCCGATATCGGCAGTCCCGATGCGCTGGGCGTTCTTGAAACCTTTTCATCATCTGCTGCCATAGTCGCAGCGGATATAGCCGCTAAAACCTCTCAGGTCGATTTGATTGAACTTCGCCTGTCACGCGGTATGTGCGGCAAATCGTATCTTTTGCTTACGGGTGAAATCGCGGCTGTTCAGGCGGCTATCGACCGTGCAAAGCAGGGCGCGGGAGAAGGCGGAATGTTCCTTGATAGTGCGGTTATTCCGCATCCCGATGAAAAAATGTGGCAGAGTATTCTTTAAGAAAGTGAGAAATTTGAAATGCTTGCAATTGAAAGACGCAACGCAATTCTTTCAAAACTGTTTACAGACGGCAAGGTCATCGTTTCCGAGCTTAGCGTGGAATTCGATGTAACCGAGGAAACCATTCGCCGTGACCTTGAAAAACTGGATAAAGACGGTCTTGCTAAAAAGACCTACGGCGGCGCGGTGGTAGTACAGAACTTTAATACCGACCTGCCGTACACCGTAAGAAAACGCGCAAATGTTGAACAAAAGCAAATAATTGCCGAAAAAATTTCAGGCTTGATACACGACGGCGACTGCATTATGCTTGATTCAAGCTCGACAGCGCTGTATGTACTGAACTTTATAAAAAATCTTAAGAATATCACGCTTATCACAAACTCGGTCGAGGCGCTTATCGAACTTGCCGATAAGGACGATTGGCATATCCTTTCGACAGGCGGTGCTTTAAAACGCCGTTCACTGTCATTGGTGGGGCCGTCGGCTGAAAAGATGATTCGCGGATTCCATGTTGACTATGCGATATGCTCGTCAAAAGGAATTGATTTGAATATGGGAATTACCGATTCAAACGAAAAGGATTCTGAGATTAAACGGGCGGTTTTCGCCTCGGCTGAGCATAAAATTCTTGCAATAGACAGCACAAAATTTGATAAAATATCCTTCGTTCACGTGGCTGAAATAAGCGATGTCAGTATGGTGGTCACCGACTGTGAGCCGTCACCCGTGTGGAAGGAATATCTGAAAAGCGTTAATGTTGAATTGTTATATTAATCGGTTAAGGAGTGGATTAAAATGTCAAGAGCAATTACTGAGGCTGAAATCCGTGAGGTAGTAAGTCAGGTTTTAAATAAGGTGCAGGCGGCTCCCGTGGCCTCCTTTGACAGCACACAGTACGGCGGCAAGAAGTTCATCGGCATTTATGACGATATGAATGACGCAATCGCTGCTGCGCAGACAGCATATAAGGCAGTTCGCGCAATGTCGGTTGAGGAAAGAGAAAAAATTATCACCGAAATCCGCCGTCTTACCCGTGAGGAAGCACAGGTTATGGCAGAAATCGGTGTTAAAGAAACAGGTATGGGTAGGGTAGACCACAAGCGTGCAAAGCATCTGCTTGTAGCCGACAAAACCCCAGGTACTGAGGATATTGTTTCAGCCGCTAAAACGGGTGACCACGGTCTTACACTTGTTGAAATGGCTCCGTTTGGTGTTGTGGGCGCAATCACACCCAGTACCAACCCCAGTGAAACCGTAATCTGCAACAGCATCGGTATGATTGCCGCAGGTAACGGTGTTGTATTTAATCCGCATCCTAATGCTATTTCAGCTTCAAACTATGCGGTTGACCTTGTAAACCGTGCAAGTAAGGCAATGGGCGGTCCCGAAGTTCTTGTTTGCTCTATGAAGAAGCCGACAATGGAATCGGCTGCAGTAATGCAGTCACATCCGCTTATCAGACTTCTCGTCTGCACAGGCGGTCCAGGTGTTGTTCGCGCTGTGCTTTCGTCAGGTAAAAAGGCTATCGGCGCGGGTGCAGGTAACCCCCCTGTAATAGTTGATGATACTGCCGACATTAATAAGGCAGGTAAGGATATAATCGACGGTTGTACCTTTGATAACAATCTTCCCTGTATTGCAGAAAAGGAAGTTTTTGCTTTCAGAAACATCGCCGACGAACTCATTTCCGTAATGCTTAAAAACGGCGCATATAAGATTGATTCTGCTCAGGCACAGCGCCTTGCTGAAATCGTTCTTGTTGATAAGAAGGATAAAAAAGGTAATGTACACAAAATCGTTAACCGTGACTGTGTCGGCCGTGATGCAAAGGTTATACTCGAAAAAATCGGCGTAAATGTAAGTGACGATATCCGTTGCATCATTTGTGAAACCGACTTTAACCATCCCTTTGTTCAGGAAGAGCTTATGATGCCCATTCTGCCGATAGTTCGTGTTGACAATATTGATGAGGCTATCGACCTTGCCGTTAAGGCAGAGCACGGCAACCGCCACACCGCGCATATGCATTCTAAGAATGTTGACAACCTTTCCCGTTTTGCAAGAGAGGTTGAAACCACAATCTTTGTTAAGAACGCACCCTCTTATGCGGGTATCGGCTTCGGCGGTGAGGGCCACGCAACCTTTACAATCGCAGGTCCTACAGGTGAGGGCATAACCTCTGCCCGTAGCTTTACCCGTCAGCGCCGCTGCGTAATGGCAGAAAACTTCCGTATAATCTAAGGGTAATAAGGAGTAGTATTATGGCTTACGATAATAATATAGTCGCCGAAATAGTCGGCAGAGTTATGGCAGAACTTGGGGAAAACGGCGGTACTAACGATACCGTTCCCGTCGGTGTTTCAAACCGTCACATACATCTGTCAACCGCTGACCTTGAAACCCTTTTCGGTTCAGGGTATGAGCTTACTCCCATTAAAGACCTTTCTCAGCCGGGACAGTTTGCTTGTAAAGAAACACTTACCATTGTAGGACCGTCACTTCGTCCTATCGAAAATGTTCGTGTGTTAGGTCCCGTTCGCAAGGCATCTCAGGTTGAAATTTCGCGTACCGATTCATTCACCCTAAAGGTTAAGCCGCCTGTAAGGGAATCGGGCGATATTGCGGGTTCTGCGCCC
>JAZRPH010000026.1:0-58236 GCA_045649125.1 Acutalibacteraceae bacterium
CACAGAACGACATGGCTACGATCCGACTTGAATTTACTTCCAAGCATCCCGAAGTATATCATCTTCATGCAACTGGCTCTATAGAACACGAAGCCACAACCCGAGCTTTCAAAGAAGCGGGACTTGACGAATTCCAGAATATAAAACTTGTGGAGTATATCTATGATATGCCCCTTCAGATGGCGGCGGCAGACCTTATTATTTGCCGTGCGGGAGCCATTACTTTAAGCGAACTTCAAGCATGCGGAAAGCCTGCTGTGCTTATTCCTTCGCCTTATGTTGCAGAAAACCATCAGTTTCATAATGCTATGACACTTAAACGGCACGGTGCTGCAGAGATAATTGAAGAAAAGGATTTAAGCGGCGAAAGTCTTATTAAACTTGTTTCTAATTTAATCGAGAATAAATCGCGCCTTGAAAAGATGTCTGCTGCAGCGAGTAAAAGTGCAATAATTGATGCAAATGAGCGAATTTATGAAGTTATAATGCAACTTTATACCCAAGTATAATAAAAAATAGCAAATTTCTGTTTTTCACATAGTATGAAATTGTAACAGTCATTCTGTGTGGGGGGCAGACAAAATGTCGAAATTAATTATAAATGGCGGAAATACACTTTCGGGTGAGGTAAGAATACACGGTGCAAAAAACAGCGTACTTCCCATTCTTTCGGCAACTGTGCTTTGTAACGGTAAATCTACAATACATAATTGTCCGCTTCTTTCTGATGTAGATGCATCTATAAAAATATTAAGGCATTTAGGTTGTGAATGCAAAATTAAGGGGAATACGGTTACGGTAGATACAAAATCGCTTGTGTGTAACCGTATACCAGATGAATTAATGCGTGAAATGCGTTCGTCTGTGATGTTTTTGGGCGCAATTTTAGGAAAATGCGGCAGCGCTGTCATAAGCAGCCCGGGTGGTTGCGAATTGGGCCCTCGACCTATTGACCTGCATATTTCATCTTTGAAAAAATTAGGTGTCTTAGTGCAGGAAAATCACGGTTTTATAGAATTTACTGCACCTAATGGATTAGCGGGAAGTGAAATTAACCTTTCTTTTCCAAGCGTGGGGGCTACTGAAAATATTATCTTAGCGGCTGCTACTGCAAAGGGCGTAACGGTTATACACAATGCTGCCCGTGAGCCTGAAATCAGCGACCTTGCCGACTTTTTAAACGGTTGCGGTGCTAAAATTTACGGTTGCGGCTCTGATACAGTAACAATTCACGGCGTAAAGCGATTGGGTTTTAGCGAACATACAATAATTCCTGATAGAATTGCGGCAGCTACATATATGGCGGCAGCCGCTGTTACAGGCGGCAGTATAACGGTAACCGATATAATGATGTCACATATGGTGGCGGTAACTAATGTCTTTGAAGAAGCAGGCTGCCAAATAACACCGATAAATGACGGTCTCAACCTTACTGCGCCAAAAAAGTTATTACGGGTGCCTACTGTGAGAACATTGGTGTATCCGGGATTTCCTACCGATGCGGGACCGATTATTTTGGCAATGCTTTCTTTAGCACAGGGAACATCGGTTTTTGTTGAAAATATATTTGAAAACCGTTTCAGATATATTGATGAACTAAAGCGCTTTGGCGCAAAAATTAAAACCGAAGGAAAGGTTGCTGTTGTAGAGGGTGTGCCGTCATTGTCAGCTGCACCTTGCGAATGCACTGACCTTCGCGGCGGAGCCGCTTTAGTTGTAGCGGCATTAGCGGCTAAAGGAACTACTGTAATTGATAAAATTTGCCATATAAAACGCGGCTATGAAAAGATAACAGAACGGCTTTCCGCTTTGGGAGCCGAAGTATATGAAGAATAGTAAAGGGAGATGAATATGCTCGAGGACGTACAAAACCGCAGAAAAGAAAGGCGTCGGAAAATACGCCGAAGAAGACTTTTTATATCCTTAATATTCTTCATTATAATTGCTATAATTACTTTAGCAATTATGTGCTTTACACTTTTCTTTCCAATAAAAAGCATCGGCGCAAAGGGTAGCAAGTTATATACAAGTGAGCAAATAGTTGCTGCAAGCGGAATTGATGTTGGCGATAAACTGTTTGCAGTTTCAAAAAAGACCGTAGAAAATTCAATTCGTAAATCGTTGCCCTATGTCGATGCCGTGACGATTAAAAGAGAATTTCCTGACGGAATAAAGCTTACCGTTAAAGATGCCGAAGAATATGTTTGCTATAATGTTGACGGAAAATATTATGTGGTAAGTAAAAAAGGATATGTACTGTCAGAAAACGGCGAAAAACCTGAAAATATTTTTGAAATAATATGCGGCGGCGTCGGTTGTGAAATAGGCGCTCAGGTGACTTTTGAAGATGAAGAAGCCCAAGAGTTGATTGATACTTTAACCGATGCTTTCTCAAAACAGGATATATCCATTGACGAAATTGATATAACAAATACAATTCAAATTAAGGCTAAGGTTGAAAATCGATTTGATGTGTATTTTGGTACGCATGAGAATATTGATAAAAAAATTGCTCATCTTTCGGGTATGATTGAGAGCATTGGTGACCGCAGCGGAAGCATTGATTTGAGTATGTGGACCGAGAAAAAAAGCCAAGGCAGCTTTGTTGAAACGAAGGTTGTTGAGGAAAAATAAAAAAATATTACAAAACTGTAATAAAAACTATTGAAATTTAAAATGAACTGTGTTATTATCTATATGTATAAAAATGCGTAGTTCTATAATTAAGTATAAAGATGGAGGAATTTTAAATGCCATTCGAAGTTGCAGATGAAATGGAAAATGTAGTTCAAATAAAGGTTGTCGGCGTTGGCGGCGGCGGCGGTAATGCCGTTAACCGCATGGTTGCAGCCGGTGTTCGCGGTGTTGAATTCATCGCTATTAATACCGATAAAGCAGCCCTCTTCCTTTCAAAAGCTGACCAGAAAATTCAGATAGGTGAGAAGTCATCTAACGGTATGGGCGCAGGCGGTAACCCCGAAAACGGCCGCGCTGCTGCTGAAGAATCACGCGATGAAATCGCAGCTGTTCTTCGCAGTGCTGATATGATATTCATTACTGCCGGTATGGGCGGCGGCACAGGTACAGGCGCTGCTCCCGTTGTTGCGGCTATTGCTAAGGAACTTGGTATCCTTACCGTTGGTATTGTAACAAAGCCCTTTGCTTTTGAGGGTAAGAAGCGTATGGCTCAGGCTGAGGCAGGTATTGCTGCTCTTGGCGAACAGGTTGACAGCCTTGTTGTTATCCCCAACGAAAGACTTAAGTTCGTTTCTGACCAGAAGATTACATTCAAGAATGCCTTTAATATTGCTGACGACGTTCTTCGTCAGGGTGTTCAGAGCATTTCTGAACTTATCAATGTTACCGCACTTGTTAACCTTGACTTTGCTGACGTTAAGTCTATTATGGCAAATGCAGGCTACGCACATATGGGCGTTGGTATTGCTACCGGTCGTGATAAGGCTGAGCAGGCAGCACGTATGGCTATTACAAGTCCGCTTATCGAAACCTCTATGGATAACGCACGTGGCGTAATCATCAGCATTACCGGTTCTGACGATATCGGTCTTGAAGAGGTTGAGCAGGCTTCTACAATTATCGCTGAGATGGCACATCCCGATGCAACAATTATCTGGGGCGCTCAGCTTGACGAAAGCATTGAGGACACCATTCGTGTTACTGTTGTTGCAACTGGTCTTGGTGAAGATACTAAGAACGATAAGGAAAATGACCTTACTTCACTTATCGGAAAGTCTTTGGATGACGATGACGAGGCGCTTGGTGATGTAATGCGTTTCTTTAATAACGACTAATATCAACTACATAGTTTAATTGTAATCCCCACGGTTTTTACCGTGGGGATTTTGTATAAAAAATAACCGCCACGAATGGCGGTTATTTTTTTAGGAACTGTATGGATTAGCAATTAGCAACCGCAGTTGTTGCAGCCACAGCCGTTATTGTCGTTGTTACCGCCACAGCAGCAGAACAAGAGAATAAGGATGATGATCCAAGTACAATTTCCACCAAAACCGTTGTTACACATAAACAAGACCTCCTTTTTGTCTTTCATCACATACTATGCCAATAGGTATCAGTGTGTTACATTTATATTTCAAAAAAATATATTGACTTTTCCTGACTTTCGTGTATAATTAAAGTCAGGAAAAGTCAAAAAGTGGTGATGATATGAAAATCAGCGATTTAATAACTGCAGAAATTCTAAGAATGTTAAACGAATCTCAGGAAAACACAGCCGAAATACAGCGTAACGAGTTTGCAAATGATATTGGTTGTGCTCCCAGCCAGATAAACTATGTTTTATCTTCGCGTTTTACACCTGAACACGGTTATATTATTGAAAGCCGTCGCGGGGGCGGTGGGTATATTAAAATTAGCCGAGTTATAATGAATCATTCTTCGGCAATAATGCATATTATTAACTCCATCGGGGACAGCATTGACCGTATGAGCGCACGAATAGTTATTGAAAACTGTCTTGAGTCTAGGCTTATTGATAAAAATCATGCTCGGTTAATGTATGCTGCAATGTCAAACAATGTTATGCGCACAGTGCCTGTCAGTTTGCAGGATAATTTGCGCGCGGCAATACTAAAAGAAATGCTTTTGGTACAGATTTGAAAGGAATGATACTATGCTTTGTGAAAAGTGCGGTAAAAATAATGCTACTACGCATATACGCTCGGTAGTAAACGGTGTAGTTACTGAAAAAAATCTCTGCGGATACTGTGCCGCAAGTGAGGGGTACACTAATTTACAAAATAACAGCCTTGCACAAATGCTTTCTTCAATGTTCGGTGATGTTTTAGCCGTTAATTCAAAAGCGGCTGCAGTGCGTTGCAGTTGTTGTAACGCAACCTTTTCGGATATTGCAGAAAGCGGTAAGGTGGGTTGTCCTGAATGCTATAAGACCTTTTACAACGAATTGTTACCATATCTTAAAAGGGTGCATGGAAGCACAAAACACGCAGGAAAAATTCCTAATCGCGCACCACTGGCTGTTACTGTAAGTGAAGACACCGTTGAGTCGCTTCGTCTTAAACTAAATCAGCTTGTGCGTGAGGAAAATTACGAGGAAGCGGCTGTTATAAGGGATAAAATCAAGAAGCTTGAGGGGGAAGGAAAATGAGTTGTTGGTATTGTCAAAAAGCACCTCAGGATGATATTGTTGTCAGCACGCGAATTCGTTTAGCACGCAATTTAAACGGTATTCCATTCCCCTCTAAACTAAGCGGTGAGCAGTTGAGCGCAGTTAATGAAAGTGTGCGTGGGGCAATTGCAAACAGTAATACCCCGTTTTCGAAATCTCTTAAATTCATACTTATGAAGGACATCCCCGAAAACGAGCGCTTTTCTATGGTGGAACGCCATATAATAAGCCGTGAATTTGCATTAAATTGTGAAGACAGGGCAATAATTATTTCTGAAGATGAAAGCATTTGTATTATGATTGGTGAAGAGGACCACATTCGTATTCAGGTGATTTTGGCAGGACTTCAGCTTGAAAAGGCGTATGATATCGCTGAAAGCATTGATTCGCTTTTATGTGGAAGTCTTGATTTAGCCTTTGATTCACAGCTTGGCTTTCTTACCGAATGCCCGACAAATCTGGGTACAGGTCTTCGTGCGTCGGTAATGATGCATCTGCCTGTTTTGGAAGACGGCGGTGAGATAAACAGCCTTGCAGATTCGGTGAATAAGATTGGGTTTACGGTGCGCGGTATGTACGGTGAGGGCTCAAAGGCGGCAGCATCGCTTTATCAAATTTCTAATCAGGTAACACTTGGTATAAGTGAAAAAACTGCAATCGATAATTTAAAAATTATTGCAACTCAGCTTATGGATAAGGAACGCAGTCACCGTGAACAGATTAACCGAATTAAAATGGAAGATATGTGTATGCGCGCTGTGGGCTTGTTGAAAAACGCAAGAATACTTTCAAGCAGCGAAATGATGAAACATCTTAGTGAGATTAAGCTTGGTATTAGTCTTGGTATACTAAATATGGAAGTTTCGCCCATAAAATTATTAATAGAGGGCCAACCCTATATGATTATGCGAAAATTCGGAACAATGCAACCCGACGAACGCGATATTTATAGGGCAAATATGATGCGTAAAGAGCTTTTGTAGGAGGTTTTTAACTTTGAAATATAATTTCTCGGGTTTTACGGAAAAAGCCAACGAGGCGCTAAATCAGGCGATAAATGCTGCAGGACAGATGGGCCACACCTATGTCGGAAGTGAGCATTTGCTTTTAGGACTGCTACGTGTGGGCAGCGGAGTAGCCGCCTCGGTCCTTAATAATAACGGTGTAACTGCCGAAAATATTGAGGAATTAATGCGTACGGGTATCGGCACAGGTACTCCCACAAAACTGTCGCCCGATCATTTTACACCCCGTGCAAAGCGTGTTATCGAGGTTGCGCTTTCGGGATGTAACAGCCTTGGAAAGAAATATGTTGGCACAGAACATTTGCTTATAGGGATTTTAAGTGAAAACGACAATTTCGCAATAAGATTTATAAAAGAACTCGGCATCGATGTTACTGCAATTGCCGCTCAGGCAATGAATGCCGCAGGTATACAGTCTCAAAACTTTAAGGATACACAGACTAATGAAAGCGGTAATGCCAAGTCTAAAAATTCAAATTCTAAAAATTTAGAAAAATACGGAAGGGATTTAACCGCAGAGGCGAAAAAGGGTAAGATTGACCCCGTTATCGGCAGAAATCACGAAATCGAGCGTATAATACAAATTCTTTGCCGCCGCACAAAAAACAATCCCTGCCTTATAGGTGAACCAGGTGTGGGTAAAACCGCAATAATCGAGGGCTTGGCACAAAAAATTGTTGACGGAAGCGTGCCTGAAATATTACTTGATAAAAGGGTATTTTCGCTTGACCTTACAGGTATGGTGGCAGGAACTAAATATCGAGGCGATTTTGAAGAGCGTATAAAATCCGTAATTGATGAGGTAGTAAAGACTGACGATATAATTTTGTTCATTGATGAGGTGCATACAATAATCGGTGCGGGTTCTGCTGAGGGCTCTACAGATGCTGCAAATATTTTAAAGCCCTCACTCGCAAGGGGCGATTTTCAACTTATCGGCGCTACTACAATAAGTGAGTACAGAAAAAATATTGAAAAAGACTCTGCGCTTGAGCGCCGTTTCCAAACGGTAAATGTGGCTGAGCCTTCCGAAGAAGATGCCGAGCTTATTTTAAAAGGGCTTAAGGATAAATATGAAGCTCATCATAAAGTAATAATAAGCGATGATGCAATCTCGGCTGCGGTTAAGCTTTCTTCAAGATATATCAATGACAGATTTCTTCCCGATAAGGCAATTGACCTTATCGATGAAGCGGCATCACGCGTAAGACTTTCAGCAACTGCTGCCCCGGATGAGCTGCGTTTAGCTGAGGAAAGATTAGCGGCGGTGTCGGCTGAAAAGGATGATGCTATAAATTCCGAAGAATTTGAACGCGCAGCAACGCTTCGTGATGAGGAAAACCGACTTTCAGCAGAAATTGCTGATATGAAATCCAAATGGCGCGATAAAAATGCTCATGCTTCAGGTGAGGTAACGGCTGAGAATATTGCTGAAATAGTTTCCTCTTGGTCGGGGGTACCCGTTGCTCAACTTACCGAAGAGGAGAGCGCCCGCTTGCTTAATCTTGAGTCTGTTCTTCATAACCGCCTTGTCGGTCAGCAGGAGGCGGTAACTGCCGTTTCCAAGGCTATAAGACGCGGAAGAGTAGGACTAAAAGACCCAAAAAGACCTATTGGTTCATTTGTCTTCTTAGGACCGACTGGTGTCGGCAAAACCGAGCTTTGTAAGGCGTTGGCAGAAGCGATGTTCGGCAGTGAAAATATGATGATAAGGCTGGATATGTCCGAGTATATGGAAAAGCATACAGTATCCCGTCTTGTCGGCTCACCCCCTGGATATGTCGGTTTTGAGGAGGGCGGACAGCTTACCGAAAAGGTACGCCGTAATCCATATTCCGTGGTGCTTTTTGATGAGATTGAAAAGGCGCATCCTGATGTGTTTAATATGCTGCTGCAAATTCTTGAAGACGGCATTTTAACCGACTCACAGGGCAGAAAGGTCGACTTTAAAAACACAGTAATAATAATGACATCTAATGTTGGCGCACGTCTTATAACCGAAAAGCGCGTTTCCTTTGGATTTGGCGGCGGCGAAGACGAAAATACAGAAAATACTGACATTAAATCAAAGGTTTTGGGTGAACTTAAAGAAGCTTTCCGTCCCGAATTCTTAAACCGTGTTGATGATATTATTGTATTTACAAAACTCAGCCATAACGAAATTAAGGTTATTGCTGAAAAAATGCTTAATAATCTTAAACAGCGACTTAAAAATCTTAATATACAAATTGAGTTTACAGATGCAGTTATTGAAAAACTTTCCGAAAAAGGCTTTGACGCAATTTACGGCGCCCGTCCGTTAAGACGCGAAATTCAAAATTCTGTTGAGGACGCTTTAAGCGAAAAAATACTTGACGGAAGTATTAAAAACGGTGACAAAGTGCTCTGTGATTTCAAAAACGATGAATTTGTTTTTAATGTTTAAATAAAGAAACAAAAAAACCGCCGATATGGCGGTTTTTTGTTCCTCATTACTTTAAGTTTTCGAGTATATGCTGTGCTTGATTGTAGTAAATATCAATATTCTTATCACTTTCAATTATTGTACCCTCAATACGTCTACAGGAAATTTGCAGATTATCGGGGGTTTCATAAATGCTGTCGGTTACGCAAAATTCGTAAAAGTCATCGGCAAATGGTAGGGGGTCGCCTTCAAACAAAGCACCGTCACTTGAAGCGTTGTTTAAAAATTCATAAGACTTGGCATCTGTTATAAAAAGCAGTGCACTTGCATCGGTTGAAAGTAGGGTTTGCGCACGGGTTCGTGCAGCAAAATTAAACTCTGAATTGGTATCGCCGTTCTTTAGCGAACAGTTAATTACATTAACATTTACCTCACCGTCACCGTTTATATCTTCACAGTACGGCTCAAGGTATTTGCCCATAAGTTTGCAGTTATCGTCACCCGTTACAGTGTAGGTGAACAAAACAACCGTCGCGTCATATTTCGTCTTTGTTGCACATTGTGCCAAAACAAAAATAATTGCCGCAACAACTATGGATATTATTATAACATACCATTTGTTATGAAACCAAAAGTTATCAAATTTTTCTTTTGGTGTTTTAGGTAAAATTGCAACATCGCTTGGTTTTGGCTCTGAGTTCATTTTACCTTGCTGCATCATTTTAAGTTCAAGGAAATCCTGCCTTGCCTTACGTTGCTGCGCGAGCGTTTCACTATCCTTTTTTTGAGACATTATATATCACCTCAAGACCTTTGATATAGATAGTATATCATACAAGGCAACTTCTTTCAACATAAAGAATATTTTAGATTATTGACAAAATTATGGCAAGATATTATAATAAATAATAGTAGGTTAGCAGTATCTAACTTGTTTCAAATCTAGTAGTCCTATTACCGTGTGAAAGGAATTGATGTTTATGAAAACGGAACAGTTTAATATAAGCGGTATGGCTTGTGCCGCGTGTTCTGCAACGGTAAACCGAGTTGTTTCAAGACTGGACGGCGTAAAGGACTGTGATGTTAACCTTATAACCGAAAAAATGACCGTTACTTTTGATGAAAATGTTACGGGCAGCGCTGACTTTATAAGGGTGGTTCAAAAGGCTGGCTTTGGTATAACACCTGTTGCAGTAGCGGAAAAGCGCGAGACCGTGGACAAAAAGGAAAACAACTCTTTTTTACCGCTGTTTATATCGTTAATATTTAGCGGATTGTTATTGTATGTTTCTATGGGGTATATGCTCTTTGAAAATTTACCCTTGCCACAGTTTATTAATCCTGAAATTCAACCGTATAATTTTGCTTTAACACAATTTTTGCTTACTCTACCTGCCTTATTTACAGGCAGAAAATTTTTTACTAAAGGTATACCGCTGCTGTTTAAGGGACATCCCAATATGGATTCTCTTGTTGCAATAGGTGCGGGTGCCTCACTTATTTACAGTATCGTAATGACCTATACGGTAAGCATTAATCCGCATGCTGTTCACAATCTGTATTATGAAAGTGTTGCGGTTGTAATAACGCTTGTTATGCTTGGAAAATATTTTGAGGGTAAAAGCCGAAGAAAAACTGCCGATGCTATAAAAAAACTTATGCAGCTGTCACCCGATACGGCTATCGTAGTAAGCGACGGAAATGAATATACAGTCCCCACTGATGAGGTTAGGGTAGGGCATATTCTTGTTGTAAAACCCGGTGCTAAAGTTCCGCTTGACGGCGTTGTAACAGAAGGCTTTTCAACCGTCGATGAATCAATGCTTACCGGTGAAAGTCTGCCCGTAGAAAAGGTGGTTGGCGACACCGTCACCGGTGGAAGTATAAATAATGACGGAATTTTATATATTGAAGTAACACACACGGGTGCTGATACAACACTTTCTAAAATTATTAAATTTGTTGAAGATGCTCAGAGTAAAAAGGCGCCGATTTCTAAAATGGCGGATAAGGTTGCCGGAATTTTCGTGCCGATAGTTATTATAATTGCAATACTTTCGGCTGTTGTTTGGTTTGCTTTCGGTAAAGATATTGCGTTTGTGCTTAAAATATTTACAGGTATTCTTGTAGTTGCGTGTCCTTGCGCACTGGGACTTGCTACACCTACAGCAATTATGGTGGGGACAGGTCTTGGCGCCGAAAACGGAATTTTAATACGCAACGGCGAGGTGCTTGAAAGCTGCCATAAAATTAAGGCGGCAGTTTTTGATAAAACGGGAACTGTAACAACGGGTAAGCCCATAGTTACCGATATTATCGGTGAAGATGCTAACGGGATAATTAGCCTTGCGCTTATTGCCGAAAGCGGTTCACAGCATCCGTTGGCTTCCGCGGTAAAGGAGTATGCTGAGCAAAAGGGCATTACATTAACCGAAAAACCCAGTGAATATAAGAATGTATCAGGTAAGGGAATTATATGCTCTGCGAGTGAAAGCGAAATTGTGCTGGGTAAGGCTGATTTTTTAGAGGAATTGGGGATTTCGGTTGATGAGTTTTCCTCTAAAGCGGATGAACTTTCTTCACAAGGTAAATCGGTTATGTATGTTGCGGCATCAGGAAAATTACTTGGTATAATTGCGGTGGCAGACAAGCTAAAGAATGAATCACAAAGAACATTTGAACTCTTTAAGGAAATGGGTATAAAAACGGTTCTTCTTTCGGGGGACAACAGGTTTTGTGCCGAGCATATCGGCGGCATACTAAAGGCTGATGAAATTTATTCGGAGGTTTTGCCACAAGATAAGGCTGATATAATTTCGGCTATCAGGGAAAAACACGGCAGTGTTATGATGATTGGCGACGGTATTAATGATGCACCCGCTTTGACAGAGGCTGATGTTGGCTGCGCAATTGGAAACGGCAGTGATATTGCCATAGAGTCCGCTGATATAGTTCTTATGAAAAGCAATCCCTATGATGCTGCGCGTGCAGTAAATCTTAGTCGTATGACCATTAAAAATATAAAGCAAAATCTTTTTTGGGCATTTTGCTATAACACAATTTTAATTCCAATTGCGGCAGGAGTGTTATATCCGTTAGGACTATTGCTCAATCCTATGCTTGCGGGACTTGCTATGTCACTAAGTTCAGTTTTTGTGGTGGGTAACGCACTTAGATTAAGAAGAAAAAATTTATGATATAAAAAAGGAAGTGCAAATATATGTTAAATAAAATATCAGTACCCGATATGCATTGTGAAAAATGTGTTGAAAGAATTCAAAAAGCGCTTTTTGAAAGCGGAATTAACTTTAGGGTAAAACTTGACCAAAAACTTGTTGAGGTTGACGGTTGCGAACACTGTCTTAAAACCGCACTAACCACACTTGAATATTTAGGATTTACTCCCGAAGAAATGTAAAAAGTCAGGGCTGAATAATCAGCCCTGACTTTTTAGCATACCACAGTAAGCCGCTCAATATCTTTACCTTTTGTCCACTGCTCATAATACAGTCTTGAGCACTTATTGTACTGTGCAAATTTTTTCTTTGCCGCTTCTACATCACCGTATACCTTCCAATATCCTACGCATTTACAGTCACAAGCGCGGTTTTTAATAAATCCATAAACATCCTCAGGCGGATAACCCAAAAACAGACCGATTTCGTGCGGAAATTCTTTTTCATAATGCAGTCGTTGTATCAGTCGGACAACACAATCATCACAGTTTTCAGTATTATAACCGTACTTTTGCAAAAGCGCCACAGCATCTTTATGGGTTAAATCAATTGAAAGTTTTTTCGGTCTGAAAATATATATTAATACTCGTTTTTTTGAAAATTTCAGCGGCAAAATGCGCAATCCCTTGCATACTAATCGTTTGTTTAAATTGCGAATATCGTTGATTAATTCGTCTTTAGATACATAATTGCAGCGAAAAATAGTTCCTGTTTTAATTCCCGCTAATGTAGGTGCACAGTGACGAATAACATATTCGTCTGACATAAATCCGTCTCCATTTCTTAGGTTGTTTATAAATATTATTACCCTAAGGAAACGGTCTTTAAAAATATTATTTTGCGATAAGAAAACGGTCGGCAAATGCCGACCGTTTTTAAGACCTATTTTTCAAGAAAGCGTTCTATAGCAAGAATGGTTTCATCGCTGATGACGTGTTCAATTTTACACGCATCTTTTGCAGCGGTTTCCTCACTTACGCCAATTTGACCTAAAAATTTGGACAAAACATTGTGACGGTCAAATATTTTTTTTGCAGTGCTACGCCCTTTATCCGTGAGGGTAAGGTATCCGTCAGCAGCCATTACTAAATACCCGTCGTTTTTTAACAATCCGACAGCACGGCTTACACTGGGCTTTGAATAACCCATATGCTCAGCAACATCGATGCTTCGAACCGAGCCGGATTTTTGAGAGAGAACATAAATTGTTTCAAGATACATTTCAGCAGATTCTTGTAGACGCATTATAAATTCCTCCTTGTATACACTGATATTTTATCATACAAGATTTTAATTTTCAAGTACTATGATAAGGCCCCCTAAAAAAACAATTTGTTTAAAAAACAAATTTGCGGAAAAAATAGGAAGAAAGGAGTGTTTTAATTTATGAAAAAGTTGACAGTTGTACGCATTGTGTCTTTTATGTCAGCATTGGTTTTGGTAGTGGGCGGTCTTTTTATAAAGGAAAGAATTAAAAGCAATCATTATATGCAAATGATACAAAATCAGTATTCCGAGTCCTTTAATGCGCTTAATTCCAGTCTTAACAATATATCCTTGGCGCTTGAAAAGGTTTTGTATGCTTCATCCGCTAAGCAGATGAGTTCCTTTGCGGTGGAGATTTTCAGTGAGGCAGAACTTGCAAAAATTGCACTTTCAAAGCTGCCTACAGGAGATAACGGGCTTTCAACTATATATCGTTTTTTGTCACAGGTGGGCAATTATGTCATTTCAACCTCGAAAGATGTTATTTCAGGGAACACACTAAACGATAAACAACGTGAAGAGTTAAAACTTTTAAGTGACACCGCAAAAACCGTAACACAGGTGATAAATGATTCAGATGTCAGTTTTAATAATGCGGAATACTGGGCAAAAACCGTTGAAGACCGCCTTGTAGATTCATTAGATGAAGAAAGCCTTGCTGCCTCACTGACTCAACTTGAAGAGGATATGTCGGATTATCCAACGCTCATATATGACGGACCGTATTCTGACCATATTCTTGAAAAGACACCTTTAATGACTGCAAATGCGCCCTTGTTTTCACAGCAACAGGCGCTTGAGAAAGCAAAGAAGTGTTCGGGTGACGACACACTGCAATTTGATGATATGCAGCTTGGTAAAATTGAAGCCTACCGTTTTATCAGTGATTTGGCTACTGTTACAGTTAGTAAAAACGGCGGATATGTTGTTTATATGCGAAAAAACCGAGTCGTCAGTGAAACAAGATATTCCTATGAGCAGGTGCTTACAAAGGCGCGTAAGTTTTTAGAGGATATGGAAATTACAAATATGGTTGACACCTATTATTACACGGATGAGGGTGTTTGTGTAATTAATTTTGCCTATCTTGACGGTCAAACTATTTGCTATACTGATTTAATTAAGGTTGGTGTTGCTATGGATACGGGTGAGATTATGCTGCTTGAAACTGCAGGTTATCTCACAAATCACACAAGCAGGGCATTTGAAATTCCAACACAAACTGCCGAAGATGCGATGGCAAAAATCAGTAGCGACCTTATGGTCGAAAAAACCGCAATAACGCTTATTCCCACCGATAGCGGCGGCGAAGTCCGATGTTATGAGTTTTTATGCCGAACAGAATCTGAAAGTGAAATTTTAGTTTATATAAATGTGCAAACTTTAGAGGAGGAACAAATTTATATATTGCTTAAGACCGACGGCGGAACTTTAGTAAAATAGGATTGCCATTTTTAACATTTGATATTATAATATCCTTGATAACTAATTTGGAATGAGGATATTATGCCTTTAGTAAAGAAACCTAAACACATTTTTGAACCGAATCCTTTGGCCTGCGGTCAGGCGGTGCTTGCTATGCTTTCCGGACTTGATGTATGCGAAATTTTTGCATTGGTCGGCACCGAGAGGGAGACCACACTTAAGGATATGAAAACAGCCCTTAAAAACTTAAATATAAACTTTGTCGACCAAAGGATAGAGGTGACCGATAAAACGGAATTGCCGAAAATCGCACTGCTTAGCCTTGAAACACCGAAATGTTGGCATTGGTCGCTGTATTTTGACGGTATATTTTATGACCCTGAATACGGTATGCTTGACGATTTCCCGACATCGAACAGGCGATATTACTGGAAAATTAAATAAAACTTGAAAAATCTTGTATGTAAGGTTATTATTAAATAAAAACGCGAGGTGCTTTATGGCTGCTGTAAGATTTATAAAACTTGATAAGGATGCAATAGTACCTACCTACGGCTCTGAATGTGCTGCAGGCGCAGATTTATATTCATTGCCGAAAGGAGAGGCTACAAGGATAAACCCAGGTGAAACAGTTCTCATTCATACGGGTATTGCAATGGAAATACCCGAGGGCTTCGCGGGTATGATATTTGCCCGCAGCGGAATTGCAACAAAGCGCGGTCTGGCGCCTGCAAATAAAGTTGGGGTAATCGACAGTGATTACCGCGGTGAAATTATGGTTGCACTTTACAATCACTCAAATACCGTTCAGAAAATTGCAAGCGGTGAGCGTGTAGCACAGCTTGTCATAATGCCATACTTAAGGGCGGATTTCATAGAAAGCGAAACTTTAGAGCAAACCGAACGTGCAGCAGGCGGCTTCGGCTCAACGGGTACAAAATAAAAACAAAGCGGTGGCACGAGTCACCGCTTGATTTTTTTAGTTAATATTGTGATTAATAATATTTATCCTTGACAATATATATATAGGGAATGTAAAATATATAGGATATTAAATTGGGTAATTATTGTTTTATTCTATAAATTCATTCTGTGTCGGAAGGATACAGATTACATAACCATAAACTTTTTCTAAAAATACGGAGGAAACTTTATTTAATGAACGAACCTAAAAATCAAAATAAAAGATATAACTCTGCCAACGGTGGCAAGGGTTATTCTAATGCTGCAAAAAGCGCCGTTCAAAGTGTTGTAAGCGGTACTGCTTCAACACAAAAGAAAACGAGGTCACACTCGGCAAAGAACTCAAAAACTGCCGCAAAGACTACAAAGGCTAATCAAAATAAACCGTCACAAAGCAACAAAAAGCGTACACAGGGTAATTCCTTTCACCAGTCCGCAAACAAGCAACAGTCTAAGACTAAACAAACACCGAAAAAGAGTGTCAGAATAATACCGCTTGGCGGTTTGGGTGAGGTTGGAAAAAACATCACCCTTTATGAGTATGATGGTGATATGATTTTGGTTGACTGCGGTATGAGTTTTCCCGATGAGGATACCCCAGGTATTGACATTGTAATCCCCGACTTTAGTTACATTCTTGAAAACAAGGATAAAATAAAGGGTTTGGTAGTTACCCACGGTCATGAGGATCATATCGGCGCAATTCCTTACTTGCTTAGAAATCTTAATCTGCCTATTTTTGCAACACGGCTTACAATCGGTCTTATTTCGGGCAAACTTAAGGAACATAAACTGCTGTCGGATGCGCACCTACACGAGATTGAGCCCGGTCAATCGGTTGACTTAGGTAAATTTAAGGTTGAATTTATACATGTTAACCATTCTATTCCTGATGCTGTAGGTTTTGCAATTACATGCGGTGCGGGGACTGTTATACAAACAGGTGACTTTAAGATAGACACAACGCCCATTGATGATTTTGTAATTGACCTTGCCCGCTTTGCTCAGCTTGGTCAGAAGGGTGTTTTGGCACTGCTTTCGGATTCAACTAATGCAGAACGCCCTGGCTACACTTCTTCTGAGCGCTTGGTTGGTGAATCCTTTGCAAATCTTTTTAAGAAAGCAGAGGGACACCGTATAATCGTTGCGACATTTTCTTCTAACATACACCGTATTCAGCAGATTATTGATGAGGCTGTCCACTGCAAACGTAAGGTTGCGGTATCGGGAAGAAGTATGATAAATGTCGTAAATGTTGCGGCGGAACTCGGGTATCTTAATCTGCCCGAAGGCGTTCTTATAGACATTGACACCATTAAAAATTATAACCCTGAAGAAATTGTTGTGGTTACCACAGGAAGTCAGGGTGAGCCGCTTTCCGCACTTCACAGAATGGCATTTTCTGATCACCGTCAGGTTGAAATTATACCGGGTGATATGATAATTATTTCTGCTACGCCCATTCCGGGTAATGAAAAGCTTGTCAGCAAGGTAATTAACGAGCTTATGAAGCGGGGAGCAAATGTTGTCTATGAAAAGATGTATGATGTACATGTTTCAGGTCACGCTTGTAAAGAAGAACTTAAATTAATGTTAAGTGCCGTTAAGCCAAAATACTTTATTCCCGTTCACGGCGAATTAAAGCATTTATATAAGCATGCGCAACTCGCTTACGGTATGGGTATGGATGAACGAAATGTAATAATTGCCGCAAACGGTAATGTTATTGAACTTTCAAACAAGGAAGCAAAGTGTGTTGAGACCGTACCCGCCGGCAGAGTGTTAGTTGACGGATTGGGTGTGGGTGATGTCGGCAGCATCGTTCTTCGCGACCGTAAGCATCTTGCTGAAGACGGAATAATCGTCGTAACGGTTGCAATAGACGGCTTTAGTCGTGAGGTTGTTTCAGGTCCTGATGTGGTCTCCCGCGGATTTGTTTATGTGAAAGAGTCAGACGAACTTATGTCACAACTTAACAATGTTGTCTGCGATGTGCTTGAAAACTGTTATATTCACAATATTAGGGATTGGAATACCATAAAAGCCAAAATTAAGGATGGTGTTGCAAAATTCTTGTACTCCAAGACGCACAGAAGTCCTATGGTTTTACCGGTTATTATGGAAGTATAAATACACTTTGTCTGCCGCTTTATTGCGGCAGACCTTTCGAGAAAGGATTTACATATTATGAAGGTAATTTTACTTGCTGATGTTAAAGGAAAGGGTAAAAAGGGTGAATTGTGTAACGTTTCCGACGGATATGCAAGAAACTTTCTTTTTCCGAAAAATTTAGCTATCGAGGCTGACAATGCGGCTATGTCTGAACTAAAAAGCCGTGAAGCAGCAGTTGCTCATCATAAAAAAGAGGAGCTTGAGGCTGCAAAAGCGTTGGCCGCGCAGCTTAACGGTAAAACTGTTGTAATTAAGGCAAAGGCAGGTTCTGCGGGACGTCTTTTCGGCAGTGTCACATCCAAAGAAATTGTCGAGGAAGTAAAAAAGTCTTTGAACATACAACTTGACCGTAAAAAGATGAGCGTTGCAGATATTAAGAGCTTCGGTGAATATGAGGCTGAAATTAAACTTCACACAGGTGTTACAGCAAAAATAACAGTAAAGGTAACGGAGTAATTTTATGGACAACGAAAAGCTTATTTTCGACCTTGACGGCGGCAAGGTGCCGTATTCTGTTTCTGCAGAGCAGGCGGTCTTGGGTTCGCTTATACGCGACCCCAAGTGCATAAATGAGGTTGCTGTTCAGACCAAGGCAGATTATTTTTACATTCCTCAACACAGGGAAATTTATTCCGCCATTGCCTCTATGTATGAACTCAGCCAGACAATCGACTTTGTTTCTTTGCTTGACAGACTTATTAAAAACGGTGTTTTTAACGAAGCTGACGGCAAGGCATATATTACAAAGTTGGTCGAAGCCGTTCCCTCTGCAGCAAGTGTACTTACATATGTTTCAATTATACGTGAACACTACTATTCCCGTGCTTTAATGGGTGCGGCGCAAAGCATTATTAAGGACATCAACGAAAACCTTATGGATTCGGATAAGCTTCTTGATTCTGCTGAGCAGCGTATTTATGAAATACGCGAGGGTAGGGAAATGGGCGGCCTTACCCATATTAAAGATGTAATTTCGGGTGAAACATATGACCGTCTTTCTAAGATTGCTGACCCTGAAACCCGTAATGATTATATCGGTATACCCAGCGGTATCGGTGAACTTGATAAAATGATTACCGGTCTTAATAAGTCGGATCTAATTATTTTAGGTGCCCGTCCCGGTATGGGTAAAACCTCTTTTGCCCTTAATATTGCGCGAAATGTTGCGGTCAATTCGGGTAAAACGGTATGCTTTTTCTCGCTTGAAATGACACGCGACCAGTTGGCGCAGCGTATGCTTTCAAGTGAAGCCGCTATTAAAAGCGAAAAGCTTCGCACAGGTGAGCTTGATACTGACGAATGGACAAGACTTACGCAAGCCGGTGAAAATCTTTCCAAGGCTGAAATTTACTTTGATGAAACATCAAATATAACAGTTTCTCAGATGAAGGCAAAGTTACTTCGAATGAAGCGCGTTGACCTTGTGGTTATTGACTATCTCGGTCTTATGCAATCTTCAAAGTTTACCGACAACCGTGTTCAACAGATTTCTGAAATCACGCGTAGCCTTAAGATTATGGCTAAGGACTTAAAGATTCCGGTAATTGCCTGTGCTCAGCTTTCCCGTGGTACAGAGACAAAGGGTAAGTCACACAAACCAGCCCTTGCGGATTTGCGCGATTCGGGTTCGATTGAGCAGGATGCAGATATTGTTTTATTCCTTTACCGCGATTCGTATTATGACAGTGAAAAGGCTGCTGACGAGGATAAAAGCGATATCAATAAGTCGGAATGTATTGTGGCTAAAAACAGGCATGGTGAAACCGGTACAATACCGCTTCATTGGGATGGTCAGCATACAAGATTTATGTCTGTGGATGTGTTTAGATAATGTTAAAAAAGATATCTGATGCCCTTTCACGCTTTGCTATGCTTGACGGTGTCAAGCGCGTAACTGTCGCTGTTTCGGGCGGTGCAGATTCGGTAGCACTTTTGTATGCCTTACTCAAAATGCGTGATAGTTTAGGTATAACTGTAACTGCAGCACATTTTAATCATAAGATTCGCGGCGAAGAGGCCGAGCGTGACCAACATTTTGTTCGGGACTGTTGTGAACTTTTAGGTGTACAACTTTTTGAGGACAGCGGCGATGTGCCTTTGTATGCAAAAGAAAACCATTTAAGTATCGAACTTGCTGCAAGAGAACTTCGGTATAGATTTTTTGAAGGTCTTGATACAGATGTAATTGCGACAGCGCATACCGCAAGTGATAATTTAGAAACCGTTATCCACAACCTAACCCGCGGCACTGCATTAAACGGCCTTTGCGGTATACCCGCTAAACGCGGCAGGTTTATCCGTCCTCTTATTTTCTGTACCCGTCAGGATGTCGAAGATTATTGCAGTTTAAATGATATTGAATTTATAAATGACAGCAGTAATTTTTGTGATGATTATACCAGAAATAAAATACGGCACAATGTCGTACCCGTCTTAAAATCAATAAATTCGGCTGCAGAAAACTGTGTTTCGCGAATGACATTATCTTTACGTGAAGATGAGGACTTCATTAAGTCTGCCGTTTTAAATGAATATAATAAAAGATATTATGACGGTTGTATAGATGTCAAAAATTTTGAAGAAATACATCCCGCTGTGGCAAAAAGGCTGATTGCCGAATATTATAACCGCGAATGCGGTCAAGCGGATAGTCTGCATATAAATAATATATATGAAATTTCCCTGAACGGCGGTACAACCAGCGTTTGCGGAAACAAATCCGCCATTGTAAGAGATGGAAAATTAAAGATTGTTGACACGCACAAAAATGTTGTTATACCCGATTTTAAAGTGGATATATCCGTAAGTGATAATGATTTATTTAAAGAAAATAAAAAAGTTCATAATTTGTTATTAAAAAACACATTAGATTATGATAGAATAATAGGTAACTTAGTTTGTCGCACACGACAGGCGGGGGACAGTTTGCGGCTTAAAAACAAAAACGGTACTAAACAGTTGAAAAAATTGTTTACCGAATATAAAATCCCCGTTGATTTGCGGCAGGTGTGGCCCGTTCTTGCGGATGATGAGGGCGTTGTCTGGGTGCATAAAATCGGCGTGGCTGACAGATGCGCTGCAGATGAGGACAGTAAAAAATTATATAAAATTAATGTTAAAACTTCTTTTATGGGGGAACTTTAAAAATGAATAAGGAAGATATAGCAGAGGTTTTAATTTCCGAAGAGGAGTTAAAGTCCATTTGTAAGCGTCTTGGTGAGGAGATAACACGGGATTATCAAGGCAAAAAGCTTTTGGTGGTTTCGGTTTTAAAGGGTGCTGTTGTTTTTATGGCAGACCTTTTACGCGAAATAAAGTGCGATTGTATAATTGATTTTATTGCGGTTTCGTCGTATAGCGGCGCAAAGACAACGGGTGTTGTAAAGTTTAAAAAAGATCTTGATATCAATCCCGATGGTATGGATATACTGTTGGTTGAGGATATTCTTGATTCGGGAATTACACTTGCTTATCTTACAGAGGTTTTGAAGGGCAGAAACGCTTCCAGTATTAAGGTGTGCACACTGCTTGACAAGCCTGAAAACCGCAGGGCAGATATAACTGCTGATTACATAGGCAAGGTTGTACCCGATAAATTTGTTATCGGCTACGGTCTTGATTATGATGAAAAATACAGAAATTTACCTTTTGTGGGAGTTCTTTCACCATCAGTTTACGAAAAAGATTAAACTCACAAACAGGAAAGGAGCATAACCCTTTTGAACAAGAATATTAAGAACATCCTTTTGTATATCGGTATACCGGTCATACTGATTTTATCTTTTTTTGTGGTGTCACAGGTCGCTAAGACCACAAATGAAACTAAGTATTCTGAAATTGTTGAAATGATTCGCGACAATGAAATTTCGGAATTCACCCTTAACAGATATAACGGTGACCTGACCTATGTGCTTCGCGAGGATGGAAAGACCTATCATTTTAACGTAGCAGATGTTTCTATTTTTTACAATGATATTTACGAAGCACTGAATACTATTAACACAGAAAATGCCGACAATGAGGATATGAAAATTGTCTATGACTATGACAAGGGCGGCGAGAACTCTTGGCTTTTAAGTATGCTGCCGACTCTGTTACTTGTTGGTGTTATGGTTATCTTCTGGATATTTATTATGCGCCGAATGAATACAATGGGCGGCGCTGATAAAACTATGGGCTTTGGCAAAGCAAAGGTTAAGAAGGCGGATGGCCGTAAAAAGACTACCTTTGCCGATGTTGCAGGTGCAGACGAAGAAAAGGAAGAAATGGCTGAAATTGTTGACTTCCTAAAAGATCCTAAAAAATTCAACGAATTGGGCGCTCGAATTCCTAAGGGTGTGCTGCTTGTCGGCCCTCCCGGTACGGGTAAAACCCTGCTTGCACGTGCAGTTGCAGGTGAGGCTGATGTTCCTTTCTTTTCAATTTCAGGCTCTGATTTTGTTGAAATGTTTGTAGGTGTCGGCGCTTCAAGAGTGCGTGACTTGTTTGGTGAAGCCAAGAAAAATGCCCCTGCGATTGTCTTTATTGATGAGATTGACGCTGTAGGTCGTCAGCGTGGCGCAGGTTTGGGCGGCGGTCACGATGAGCGTGAGCAGACCCTTAACCAGTTGCTCGTTGAAATGGACGGCTTTGGCGCTAACGAGGGTGTAATTGTGATGGCGGCAACAAACCGTCCTGACATTCTTGACAAGGCGCTGCTTCGTCCGGGACGCTTTGACCGTCAAATTACAGTTAACTATCCCGATGTAAAGGGTAGAGAGGAGATACTTAAGGTACACTCCCGCGGTAAACCATTAGGCCCCGATGTCGAACTTGCAACCATTGCAAAATCAACCTCTGGCTTTACCGGTGCTGACCTTGAAAATCTTCTTAACGAATCGGCACTTCTTGCAGTGCGTCACGGCAAAAAGGCAATCACTCAGGAAGAAATAGAGGAAGCTACTATCAAGGTTGTTATGGGTACTGAGAAAAAATCCCATGTTGTTCGTGATAAGGATAAGCTCATTACATCCTATCACGAAGCAGGTCATGCGATAGTTTCCTATTTCCTACCCACTCAGGACCCCGTTCATCAGATTTCAATTATACCGCGCGGTATGGCGGCAGGATATACAATGTATATTCCTACCGATGAAAAGGGACATACATCAAGAAATCAGATTCTGGAACAAATTTGTTCGCTTCTTGGCGGCCGCGCTGCAGAACAACTTACACAGGATGATGTATGTACGGGTGCTTCTAACGATATCCAGCGCGCTACCGAACTTGCTCGTAAGATGGTTACAAAGTTCGGTATGAGTGATAAACTGGGACTTGTTACCTACGGAACCGATAATAACGAGGTGTTCTTAGGCAGAGATTTTTCATCTACACCTAATTACTCTGAAAAGACATCTGCTGCTATTGATGAGGAAATCGAAAACGTTGTTATGACGCAATACGGTAAGGCGCTTGAACTTTTAAAGACAAATATGCCAAAACTGCACGAGGTTGCAAAGTTGCTGTTTGAGAATGAAAAAATCTCCGGTGATGCATTCCGTGAAGTAATGACAAAATAAAATCAGCAAAAGACATCTGTCCTTAAAAAAGAACAGATGTCTTTAAATTTTTCTTATAAAACTAAATTTACACACATAAAATTATAATATGGGGTGTTAATATGATATTCAGTTTTAATTTAGGAAAATTTATAATCAGTCTTTTGATACCACTGACAGCAGGAGGGATATCAACACTTATTACAGGTGGCGATATGCAAAGATATTCAGATTTTATAAAACCGCCACTTTCTCCACCGGCAATAGTTTTTCCAATAGTTTGGACTATTCTTTATATCCTGATGGGTATATCTCTATATTTAGTTTGGAACAAACAGGATTCGTATCAAGATAAAAATACGGCATTTTTTTGGTTTGCTTTGCAACTCTTTTTTAATTTCATTTGGTCACCGATCTTCTTTAGTGCGCAACAGTATTTATTGGCATTTATAATTCTTGTTCTTATGTGGATTTCAACTCTGGCTATGATAATATCGTTTTATAGAATTTCAAAACCTGCAGCGCTGCTTCAAATACCGTATCTGATTTGGTTAACCTTTGCAGGATATCTCAACCTTGGCGTGTATCTGTTAAACTAAAAAACCGCTGATTCATCGAATCAGCGGTTTTAATTATGTAGATGAATTATTCTGAAAGTTCTGATGTGCAGTGTGCGCAGCGTGTAGCCTCGATTGAAATTTCACTTTTGCAGAAAGGACAAACCTTTGTGGTCGGTTCCGCAACTTCATCGGTTTTTTTGCGGTGCCCAATTGTCATAAGTGAATTAATTCCTTTCATAATAAGGAAGAGAACAAGTGCTGTGATTATAAAATTGATAACTGCGGTAATGAAATTTGATGTATAGGCTGCAATTTCACTCCAAGAATAAAAACTTACCCGCGCTCTTGTGATAAAATCGAGAATCGGCTTGATAAAATTTTCGGTAAGAGCGGTAACAATGCTTGTAAAAGCGGCACCTATAATCATACCGATTGCCAAGTCTACAATGTTGCCTTTAAAGGCGAATGTCTTAAATTCATTTAAAAACTTTTTCATAATACGCTCCTTATTAAAATTTATTGTCGAAGACTTTGGTCATACCTTAAAAATAATATCATAATTTCCAAAAAAGTGAAAGAGTTTTTTTATTTAAAAAATTAAATATTTGCTTCTTTTTTGAAAAATAATGTAAAAAAATGTAAATAAAAAGAAATTCGTGCGACGAAAAACCTGTAAAATTTAGATTTTCCTCTTGCAATTTACAGAATATTATGGTAATATATGGATGAAAAAACTAAATGGAGGTATTTTTAATGGAAAAGAAGCTAAAAGTGGTAATTGCCGACGATTCAACCGAAATGGGACAGAATTGTGCCAAAGCATTGAAAAGTTACGGTATGGATGTCACATTATGTGAAAAGGATGGGCTTAAGGTGGTCGAGATTGCCAAGACAAGAAAACCCGATGTGATTTTGGCGGATGTATTTATGCCTAACCTTGATATACTAGGTGTACTTAACAGCATTAAGGATATGAGTGAAAAGGACAGACCAATGATAATGGCAATGTCCAGCTTTGACAATCAACGTCTTGAAAAAGAAACGCTTGATGCAGGCGCGGGTTACTATTTTCTAAGACCATTTGATGTTAATACAATGGCGCAGCGTATAATTCAGCTTTCAGGTTGGCGCAATGAAATTTCACCGATTGTAGTCAAGGACAATGTTGTGAGCGACCCTCAGCTTGAAATGCTTATAACAGAAATAATACATCAAATCGGTGTTCCTGCGCATATAAAGGGTTATCATTATTTGCGTGAAGCAATAATGCTGTCTGTAAAGAACAGTGAAATTATTAATTCGGTTACCAAACTTTTATATCCCACTGTTGCAAAGAAGCATAATACAACATCATCCCGTGTAGAACGAGCCATCCGTCACGCGATTGAGGTCGCTTGGGATAGGGGTGATTTAGATGTGCTTAATTCCTACTTTGGTTATACCATTCAAAATGATCGCGGCAAACCCACCAATTCCGAGTTTATTGCTATGATTAGCGATAAAATAAGGTTGCAACTTAAAATAGGTTAGTAAACTGCTTCTTACTTGACAAAAAATTTTTCCTGTGTTATCATTATGCCGTTCTTTAAGACGATACAGAGATATCGGCAAGATACACATGAAAATAACAGATAGTGTTATACTAAGTCTTGCCGTTTTATCGACAAGACTTTTTTGTTTTGGAGTTTTTTATGAAAATCAAAGCCAAAATTATGGATGAACTTGCCATTAGTCGTGCTATGGCGAGAATTACCCACGAAATTATCGAGCATAATCAGGGTGTAGATAATGTCTGTCTGCTTGGTATTAAGCGCCGCGGTATACCGCTGGCAAATATGCTTTCGGAAAACATTAATCGTTTTGAGGGTGTAAGGGTACCGGTAGGATACCTTGATATTACCCGACACCGCGACGACCTTTCTGACGCTGATAAAGCAGAACTTGCAGGGGACTGCCACTTTCCTTGTGATATTACGGGAAAGTGTGTAATTATTGTTGATGATGTTCTCTTTACAGGCAGAACTGCTCGTGCCGCTATGGAGGCGGTGTTTGCCTATGGCAGACCTGATTCTTTACAGTTTGCGGTTTTGGTAGACAGAGGACACCGTGAAGTGCCGATAAGGGCGGATTATGTTTGTAAGAATGTTCCTACATCGCTTAATGAAAAGGTTGCTGTGATGATGGAGGATGTGGATCGCGAGACAGCAGTTTATATATGTGATTTATAATTAAAAAATTTATAATAAATATTTGTGTTTTTCATTGACAAGCAATTTGTTTTGTGATAATATACATAAGATATATCTTTAAGACGATACTGTGATATCGGTAAGATTGTGTTAAACCTTAATAGGCGGCGGCAGGGTATCTCTGCACCCGTGTGACTTTGTGTAACCAAGCCTTGCTGATATCAGCGGGGCTTTTATCTTTATAAAGGAGAATTGAAATGAAATCAGAAATGAATTTTAAAATTTATGAAGCGAAATCTGATATGACCTTTTCTCCAATTATTTCCAAGGAATTGTTGCCTAAAGTTACTGTCCCCGCACAAGATGACGAATATATTGTTTTTCCCGGTTTTTGCGATGTGCATGTGCATTTTCGCGAACCGGGTTTTTCTTATAAAGAGACAGTTTTATCAGGCTCGCGTGCTGCGGCTCACGGCGGTTACACTGCAGTTTGCACAATGCCAAATTTAAATCCCGTGCCTGATAGTGTCGAGCATTTGGCAGAGCAATTAAAAATTATTGAAAACGGTGCCGTTATAAATGTTTATCCCTACGGCGCTATTACAGTAGGACAACTGGGCGAACGGTTGTCTGAAATGGATAAAATGAGCGACAGCGTTATCGCTTTTTCTGATGACGGTAAGGGCGTACAGTCGAAAGAGTTAATGCGTGCTGCAATGCTTAAGGCAAAATCGCTTGGTAAAATTATTGTAGCGCATTGTGAGGATAATTCACTTCTTCACGGCGGTTATATACATGACGGGGTTTATGCTAAAGCGCACGGTCACCGTGGGATTTGCAGCGAAAGTGAATGGAAGCCGATTGAGCGTGATTTAAAATTAGCAAAGGAAACGGGCTGTGCTTATCATGTCTGCCACATTTCCTGTAAAGAGAGTGTTGAGCTTATACGCAAGGCTAAAGCGCAGGGTGTTAATGTAACCTGCGAAACCGCACCGCATTATCTTGTACTTGACGAGAATGATTTAAAAGAAAGCGGTAATTTTAAGATGAATCCGCCTCTGCGTTCAACTGAGGACAGACTTGCGCTTATTGAGGGACTAAGGGACGGCACAATTGATATGATAGCCACAGACCACGCACCCCACAGCGCTGAAGAAAAGTCAAAAGGGCTTGAAAAAAGCGCATTTGGAATAGTTGGCATAGAAACCGCTTTTCAAATTATGTATACAAAAATGGTGCGAGAGGGTATTATCAGTCTTGATAGACTGATTGAACTTATGGCTATAAATCCGCGTAAGCGGTTTAATATTCCGATTAATAACGACTATACTGTATGGAATTTAAATGAACAGGTCACAATCAAAAGTGATGAGTTTATTTCAATGGGCAAATCAATGCCCTTTGAGAATATGAAACTTTACGGTAAATGTTATCTTACAGTTTGTAACGGCAAAGCAGCATACAAAAAGTAATTAATTTATTTAACATATATTCAGGAGGCTTTTTAAGATGGCAAAGAGAACAGATATAAAAAAGGTATTGATAATAGGCTCAGGTCCGATTGTTATCGGTCAGGCAGCAGAGTTTGACTATGCAGGTACTCAGGCTTGCTTAGCACTTAAAGAGGAAGGTTATCAGGTAATACTCTGCAACTCAAATCCAGCAACCATTATGACCGACACCACGATAGCAGATAAGGTATATATGGAGCCGCTTACTCTTGAATATATTGCAAAGATACTGCGTTATGAAAGACCTGACGCAATCGTACCCGGTATTGGTGGACAGACAGGTCTGAACCTTGCTATGCAGCTCGAAAAAAAGGGAATTTTAAAGGAATGCGGCGTGGAACTGCTTGGAACATCGAGTGAGAGTATTGAGCGCGCAGAGGACCGCGAACTATTTAAGGAAATGTGCGAATCTATCGGCGAGCCTGTAATTCCGTCTGAAATTACCTATAGTATTGATGAAGCAAAAATTGCTGCCGAAAAAATTGGATATCCTGTCGTGCTTCGCCCTGCATTTACTTTAGGCGGTACAGGCGGCGGCTTTGCCAATAATGAGGAAGAACTTATAGAAATCGGTCTTAATGCCTTTAAATTATCGCCTGTACATCAGGTGCTTATTGAAAAGAGTGTTAAGGGTTACAAGGAAATTGAATTTGAGGTTATGCGTGACTCTAACGACCACGCTATCACTATATGCGGTATGGAAAATATTGACCCTGTTGGTGTTCATACCGGTGACTCGGCAGTTGTTGCACCTATCCTTTCGCTTAATGACCACGATTTGAAGATGCTTAATGACAGCGCCATTAAGATTATCCGAGAACTTAAAATTGAGGGTGGTTGTAATGTGCAGTTTGCTCTCAATCCGTATTCAAGCGAATATTATCTTATCGAGGTAAATCCGCGAGTTTCCCGTTCGTCAGCCCTTGCATCAAAGGCAAGCGGATACCCGATTGCGCGTGTTACGGCAAAGATTGCGCTTGGTATGGCACTTGAAGAAATTCCGGTTGCCGGCGGTACTGCTGCAATTGAGCCAAGGCTTGATTATATTGTTGCAAAATTCCCGCGTTTCCCGTTTGACAAGTTTGCTGATGCACCCAACACCTTGGGCACCCAGATGAAAGCAACGGGTGAGGTTATGGGAATCGGCTCTACCCTTGAAGAATGCCTTTTAAAATCTGTTCGTTCTTTGGAAATCGGTGTTTGTCACTTCCATATATCAAAGTTTGACTCTATGAGTGATGACCAATTGTTCGACTATCTTGCCGAGTTTAAGGACGATAATATTTACGCCGTATTTGAACTTCTGCGTCGCGGTATTTCGGTTGAAAAACTTCACGAGACAACAAAGATAACCCCTCTTTTCCTTGAGTCATTTAAACGTATTGTTGAAATGGAAGTTTCTTTACAGCATAACAAGGGCGATATTGAAGTGCTGCGCAATGCAAAGAAGATGGGCTTTTCGGACGAATACATCTCATCTGTTTGGAAAGTAAATGAAGTTGAAATTTATAAAATGCGTAAAGAAAATGGCATTGTACCCATCTTTAAAATGGTGGATACACTGCATACTGGCAAATATATCGCATATCTTTATTCATCCTACATCGGTGAAAATGCTTCCCGCCTTACCGATAAAAAGAAGATTGTTGTTTTGGGCGCAGGTCCCATACGTATAGGTCAGGGTGTAGAATTTGACTACTCAACCGTTCATGCCGTTCAGACAATCAAGCGCGCGGGTTATGAGGCTATTATTATTAATAACAACCCCGAAACCGTTTCTACCGATTATACTACCGCAGATAAGCTTTATTTTGAGCCGCTTACACCCGAAGATGTTATGGCTATTATTGATTTTGAGCAACCCGAAGGTGTAATTGCATCACTTGGCGGACAAACTGCGATTAATCTTGCTCAACCGCTTATGGATAGAGGTGTCAAGATTATTGGCACAGATTGTGCTGCTATCGAGCGCGCCGAAAACCGTGATAGCTTTGAAAAGATTTTGCAGGAACTCAATATTCCTCAGCCTAAGGGCCGTGCGGTTACAAAAATTGAAGACGGTGTAAAGGCTGCCAGTGAAATTGGTTACCCTGTACTTGTTCGTCCAAGCTTCGTCTTAGGCGGCAGGGCAATGCAAATAGTATCAAATGAAGAACAGCTTCGTCACTACCTTAAGACAGCGGTTGAAATTGATGCGGACAAGCCCGTTCTGGTTGATAAATACATTCAGGGCAAAGAGGTTGAGGTTGATGCAATTTGCGACGGCAAGGACGTATTTGTACCTGGTATTATGGAGTTGGTTGAGCGTACGGGTATTCACTCGGGCGACTCAATCAGCGTATATCCCACCTTCAGCATTTCCGACAAGGTCAGGGGTATTATATTGCAGTATGCTAAGAAACTAGGTCTTGGAATAGGTATTATCGGTCTTTATAATATTCAGTTTATTGTTGATAAGAATGATGATGTTTATATTATCGAGGTTAATCCGCGTTCTTCCAGAACAGTACCGTTCCTGTCTAAATCAACAGGTTATTCTTTAGCCGATATTGCGACCGAGGTTATCTTAGGCAAATCACTTAAAGAGCAGGGAATATTCTCTCTTTATCCCAACGAAAAAGACCGTTATTATGTAAAGGTACCGGTATTCTCCTTTAATAAGATTAAGGGACTTGATGCGTACCTGTCTCCCGAAATGAAGTCAACTGGTGAAGCAATTGGTTATGACGATAAGCTTAACCGTGCGCTTTATAAGGCACTGCAGGCTTCGGGAACACATCTTCAAAACTATGGCACGGTGTTTGTTACAGTGGCAGATAACGATAAGTCGGAAGCATTGCCGCTTATTCGCCGTTTTTATAATCTTGGCTTTAACATTCAGGCGACCGAGGGTACGGCTAAATTCCTTAGGGAAAACGGAATACGCACCCATGCGCTTAAAAAGATTAGTGAAAACAGCGAGGAGATACCTGATGCTATTCGTCAAGGTCATATTGCTTATGTAATCAATACACGCGATATTGATGCTACAAGTCCTGCAAACGACGGTCATCAAATTCGCCGCCTTGCTACAGAAAACAACGTTACAATCTTTACTTCGCTTGATACTGTTAGGGTGCTTTTGGATGTACTCGAAGAAACCACCCTTACAATTTCAACAATTGATGCTTAGGGTAATAAGAATATGAAACAAAGTATTTTTGAAATTTTAGAAAACAAGCCCCTTAACAGCAGTATTTATAAAATGATTTTAAAGGGTGATGTGAGCGATATCACAGCCTGCGGTCAGTTTATAAATATCAAACTTGACGGACTGTATCTTCGCCGACCGATTTCTGTTTGTGATGTAGGTAATGATACTGTGACCATCATTTACAAGGTGGTGGGACATGGCACAGAGCAAATGAGCCGTATGAACATCGGTGAAAAACTTGATGTGCTTACAGGTCTTGGAAACGGGTATAACACATCCCTTTCGGGTGAATTTCCGCTTTTACTTGGCGGAGGTGTTGGTGTGCCGCCACTGTATATGCTTGCTAAAACCCTGATTAAAGAGGGGAAGAGTGTATCTGTAATTTTGGGCTTTAATACCAAAGATGAAGTTTTTTACGAGGATGAGTTTAAAGCGCTTGGTTGCAATGTTACTGTTACCACAGTTGATGGAAGTTACGGTGTGAAGGGCTTTGTTACCGATGCTTACCCCGAAAATTATTCGCACTTTTTCACCTGTGGACCGGAGCCTATGCTTAAAGCAATTTATAAGACGGCTATGACCAGCGGTCAAATGAGCTTTGAGGAGCGTATGGGTTGCGGATTTGGTGCATGTATGGGTTGTAGTTGTAAAACCATTACAGGATATAAGCGTATATGTAAGGACGGCCCTGTAATGATGAAGGAGGAAATTTTATGGGAGCTTTAAGTGTAAATCTTTGCGGATTAGAACTTGACAATCCAATAATTCCTGCTTCCGGCACATTTGGATTTGGATACGAATTTGCCGAACTTTACGATATAAACTGTCTTGGAACTTTTTCTTTTAAAGGCACTACTAAGGACGCGAGATTTGGCAACCCCACACCGCGTATTGCTGAGTGTACGGCAGGTATGATTAATGCCGTAGGTCTTCAAAATCCAGGTGTGGAAAAGGTAATAAATGAAGAACTGCCAAAACTTGCTAAATGCTTTAATAAAAAGGTAATGGCGAATGTCAGTGGTTTTGCGGTTGATGATTACGCTTACACCTGTGAAAAACTTGACAAAATTGAACAGATTGGTTGGCTTGAGGTTAATGTAAGCTGTCCGAATGTTCACGGCGGCGGTATGAGTTTTGGAACAAGTCCCGAAGCCGCTGCGCAGGTTGTGACTGCTGTAAAAAAGGTAACAACCAAGCCCGTTATTGTTAAACTTTCCCCGAATGTCACAGACATTGTCGCTATTGCAAAGGCTTGTGAACAAGCGGGGGCTGACGGCATAAGCCTTATTAACACAATGCTTGGTATGAGAATTGACCTTAAAACAAGAAAACCCGTTATTGCCAATAAAATGGGCGGATTTTCAGGCCCCGCAATTTTCCCTGTAGCAGTACGAATGGTATATCAGGTGGCAAATGCCGTGAATATCCCCGTAATAGGTATGGGCGGTGTTTCCACTGCTGAGGATGTAATTGAAATGATGCTTGCAGGTGCTACCGCAGTTGAAGTTGGCGCCGCAAACCTTATTAACCCTTATGCCTGTCGTGATATCATCAATGATTTACCGGCAGTTATGAAGAAATACGGTATAGATAATTTAAGTGAAATAATAGGAGGAGTAAAATAATGGGTAAGGATGTAATTATAGCCTGCGATTTCGCAAGTGCGGAAAAAACCTTTGAATTTCTTGATAAGTTCACAGGTAAAAAACCCTTTGTAAAGATTGGTATGGAACTTTTTTATGCTGAAGGACCGTCAATTGTCAAGGAAATAAAGAAAAGGGGACACAAGATATTCCTCGACCTTAAACTTCACGATATTCCTAATACCGTTAAAAAGGCAATGTCGGTTTTATCAAATCTTGATGTTGATATTTGCAATCTTCATGCCGGCGGTACGGTTGCAATGATGGAGGCTGCTATTGAAGGTCTTACCCGACCTGACGGTACAAGACCGCTTCTTATTGCTGTTACCCAACTTACTTCGACTAATCAGGAGAGTATGGAAAACGACCTGCTTATTAAAGAGCCAATTGACAAAGTGGTTATGCACTATGCAGCGAATGCTAAAAAAGCGGGGCTTGACGGCGTTGTTTGCTCACCGCTTGAGGCAGGCAAGGTGCATGAGGTCTGCGGTGATGATTTCTTAACCGTAACACCCGGTGTTCGCTTTGCGGACGGCGATGTCGGCGACCAAAAACGCGTTATGACGCCTGAACAGGCAAACAAAATTGGCTCTGACTATATTGTAGTCGGCAGACCGATTACTGCAGCACAAGACCCCGTTGCAGCTTACGAGCGTTGCGTAGCAGAATTTATAGGACAATGCTAAATAACTAAAAGGTAGTGAACGCATTGAGTAAACAATCAAATAAATACAATATACTTTGTTTAATTTTTGGGATACTATCCTGTTTTTATGCTTTTACCTTCGCTTTTTCTATTGTATTAACGAAGATAGCATTTCTTCTGGTTCCAAATCCCGAAGTAATCGAATACGGTTTTTTTCACTTTTTTGCAGTATTTTTAAATTTAATTGCTTCATTACTTTCATTGATGTTTGCACACTTTTCTATAAAAAAAGGAATAAAAACAAAAAGCACTATTTGGGGTGGAATTTTGAGTATTGTATCCCTTGCAGTCACAGCGATAGGAACAATTGTTGTATTATTGTTATTCTATTAAGGAGAAATAAAAATGGAAAGTTATAAAAAAGAGTTCATACAGTTTTTAGAAAGCGCAGGCGTTTTAAAATTCGGTGATTTTACTGCTAAAAGCGGCAGAAAGATTCCCTATTTTATTAACGCCGGAGATATTAAAACAGGGGACCAGATTTCAAAACTTGGTGAATTTTATGCCAAGGCTTATTTTGAAAAGATTGGTAATAAGAAGACTGTTCTTTACGGTCCTGCATACAAGGGTATCCCTATTGCTGTATCTGTTGCAGTTGCCCTTTCTAAACAAGGTCTTGACGTACCCTTCTTCTTTAACAGAAAAGAAGAAAAAGATCACGGCGAGGGCGGTGTTTTTGTAGGCTATACACCTAAAGAAAGCGAAGAAATAGTAATTGTAGAGGATGTTATAACCGCAGGTACTGCTATAAGAGAGAGTATGGCTATTCTGTCAGGACTAAAGGATACTAAGGTTGCTGCTACATTCGTTATGGTAGACCGCAAGGAAAAGGGACAAACTGAAAAATCTGCTATGGCAGAGGTCGGGGAGGAATACGGATTCCCCGTGTATTCTGTTGTCGATGTATATGATATAATAGAATATCTTGAGGAAGATCCCGCAAATTTTGAAAATGTTGAAAGAATTAAGAATTATCTGGCAGTCAACGGTGCAAAAGCATAATTTGTTTTCTTAAAAAGGAGATTATGATGAGAAGTGTTATCGACGTTATTGATTTAACGGTTGAGGAAATTGATGAACTTATCGGCACAGCCTTAGACATAATTGAAAACCCCGATAAGTATGCTCATATTTGTCAGGGAAAGAAACTCGCAACGCTGTTTTTTGAGCCGTCTACTCGAACAAGACTAAGTTTTGAAGCGGCTATGTATGAACTTGGCGGAAATGTTTTAGGCTTTTCCGAATCCAACAGTTCTTCATCTGCAAAGGGCGAAAGTATTGCGGATACTGCAAAAACGGTTAGCTGCTATGCCGATATAATTGCAATGCGCCACCCAAAAGAAGGCGCGGCATTAGTTGCTGCTAATAATGCAACAGTACCTGTTATTAACGGCGGTGACGGTGGTCACTGTCATCCTACACAGACACTTGCCGACCTGCTTACAATACGGCGTGAAAAGGGCTGTTTTGAAAATCTTACGGTGGGCCTTTGCGGTGACCTTAAATTTGGCAGAACTGTGCATTCTCTTATCAATGCTTTAAGCAGGTATAAGAATATTAAGTTTGTTCTCATCTCACCTGAGGAACTAAAACTTCCCAGTTATGTGAAAAAGGGAATACTTGCGAAGAATAACATTCCCTATGAGCAAACTACCGATCTTGAAGCGGTAATGCCTGAACTCGATATACTTTATATGACAAGGGTACAGCGTGAGCGATTCTTTAATGAAGAAGATTATCTGCGTCTTAAGGACAGTTATATACTTACACCGGATAAGCTTAAAAATGCAAAATCCGATCTTTCAATACTTCATCCGCTGCCCAGAGTTAACGAGATAAGCGTTGAGATTGATAATGATAGCAGAGCCTGCTATTTTAAACAGGTGCTTAACGGTAAATATATGCGAATGGCGCTTATTCTTAAGCTTTTGAGGGAGGTAGGTACAATATGAATATAGATTCTATTCAAAACGGTATTGTAATTGACCATATTTCCTCCGGTTGCGGAATGCGGCTTTATGAACTGTTAAAGTTGTCCGAACTCGATGCTTCGGTTGCCATTATAAAAAATGTTACTAGCAAAAAAATGGGCAAAAAGGACATAATCAAAATTGACGCTGATATAGCACTCGATTTTGATGTTATAGGCTATGTTGATCCATGTGCTACAGTTAATATTATTAAAGATGGCGTCTTGGTGGAAAAAAGAAGCATTGATATGCCAAAAACGCTCACAAATGTGATTAAATGCAAAAATCCAAGATGTATCACTTCTTGCGAACAGGAACTTGACCACATATTTAAATTAACCGATGCGGATAATAAAATTTATCGTTGTATCTATTGCGAAACGAAAGCATAATTTTGTTTCAAAATTTGTGTACTTTTTTGTCGATAAATTTGACTTTGTGCCTTGACACAAAAATGATAAAGTGATATACTTTAAAAGTGCTTGAAAGCACTGTTCTTTGTGACTGACGGAATGATGGTGGAGCACCACCGAGGAACAAAGAAAAAATATTAATGCCGACCGTCTGGGCACACTTGAACCGCATGTGTACAAGTGTGCCTTTTTGTTTTTTAGGAGGTTGAACGGTATGAAAAAAGTCGGAATTATTATGGGTAGCGACAGTGATTTACCCATCATTCAAAAAGCAACTGACACATTAAAAAGCCTTGAAATTCCTTTTGAGGTCCATATCTATTCTGCACACAGAACTCCTGAGCAGGCTCGTGATTTTGCGCAAAATGCCCGTGCTAACGAATTTGGCGCACTTATCGCCGCTGCAGGTATGGCAGCGCATCTTGCTGGCGCTATCGCGGCAAACACCACTTTACCGGTTATTGGTATACCCTGTAAATCAACAACCCTTGATGGTATGGACGCACTTTTATCAACAGTTCAAATGCCTTCGGGAATACCGGTTGCAACAGTTGCAATAAACGGCGGCGCAAATGCTGCGTTGTTAGCGGCACAAATTTTGGCTGTTGAGGATGCAGAACTTGCAGCAAAACTTGATGCAAAACGTGTGTCTGACGCACAGGCTGTTCTTGAGAAGGACAGTACTGTAATGGCAAAACTTTAGTTTATAATTTTATTTACATAAAAGGAGTAATTATTATGGAAAACAAACTTGTGTACACCGGCAAAACAAAAAATGTTTACGCACTCGATAACGGAAATTATCTTTTAAAATTTAAGGACGACTGTACCGGTAAAGATGGTGTCTTTGATCCCGGCGAGAACTCAGTTGGACTTACAATTGACGGTGTTGGCGATGTTAATCTTCGTATGTCTATCTACTTCTTTGAAAAGGTTAATGCAGCAGGAATTAAAACACACTACATAAATGCCAATATTGATGATACAACAATGGAAGTTGTTCCTTGCAAGGCATTCGGTAAGGGACTTGAAGTTATCTGCCGCCATAAAGCTGTTGGCAGCTTTTTCCGTCGTTACAGTGATTATATTGAAGAGGGTGCTGACCTTCCTGCATATGTTGAAACCACCTTCAAAAACGATGAAAAGGGCGATCCGCTTGTAACAAAGGACGGACTTGTTGACCTTGGTGTTATGACAGCCCAGCAGTATGACGATATTAAGGAAATGACACAGAAAATCACCCAAATCGTTGCTGATGATTTAAAGGAAAAGGGCCTTGTGCTTTACGATATTAAATTTGAATTCGGTTACGATGCTGACGGTAATGTAATACTTATTGACGAAATTGCTTCAGGTAATATGCGTGTTTATAAGGACGGCGAATATATCGATCCTATGACACTTTCAAAACTCTTTTTTGCTTAGAAAGTAGGTCATTATGGGAGGATTTTTTGGAATTACCTCAAAGCACGACTGTATGATGGATGTTTTTTTCGGTGTGGATTACCATTCACATCTGGGAACCCGTCGTGGCGGTCTTGCTGCATATGATAAAGAAATCGGATTACAAAGAAAAATCCATAATATTGAAAACTCACCGTTTCGTACCAAGTTTGAACATATTTTTGATGAAATGCGGGGAAGTGCTGCCATCGGTTGTATAAGCGACAGCGATCCGCAGCCTATGCTCATTCGTTCTAAATTCGGTACTTATGCTATATGCACAGTTGGAATTATTAATAATGCTGATGAGCTTATTGATAAATGTCTGGCGCAAAGGGGTGTATACTTCGATGCTATGACAGGTGGTAAGGTTAACACCACCGAACTTGTTGCAGCTCTTGTAAACCAAAAAGATACATTTGCCGAGGGTATTAAGCACGCTCAAGAGCAAATTGACGGCACATGCTCTGTTTTGATTCTTACAAGTAAGGGTGCCATAATTGCCGCAAGAGACAGATTTGGCAGAATACCTGTGCTTATCGGCAAAAATGATGACGGCTATGCTGTTACCTTTGAGTCTTTTGCTTATCAAAAATTAGGCTTTACAGATGAAAAAGAGTTGGGTCCCGGTGAAATTGTTAAAATCACGCCCGATGGTATAAAACAGCTTGTCCCTGCGGGCAAAAAGAAAAGAATTTGCTCATTTCTGTGGAGTTATTACGGTTATCCCACCTCAACTTATGAGGGTGTAAATGTTGAAGCTATGAGATGTCACAACGGCGAAATAATGGCCGAACGCGATATCAAAAACGGCATAGCGCAGGATGTTGATTATGTGGGTGGAGTTCCCGATTCAGGAATTCCTCACGCTATCGGTTATTCAAACCGAAGCGGCAAAAAATATGCCAGAGCGTTCATTAAATATACTCCTACTTGGGCGCGTAGTTTTACACCCGCAAAACAGTCCGATCGCAACAAGGTTGCAAAAATGAAGCAAATTCCCGTACACGATTTTATTGTTGATAAAAATCTACTTTTTGTTGATGATTCTATCGTTCGTGGTACACAGCTGAAAGAAACGGTTGATTTCTTATACGAAAACGGCGCGAAGGCGGTGCATATGCGTTCTGCCTGTCCACCTATTATGTATGGCTGTAAATATCTTAATTTTTCGCGTTCCACCAATGATATGGAACTTATTGCCCGTAGAGTCATAATGGAACTTGAAGGCGAGGAAGGTTTTAAATATATTGATGAATATAGCAATGGTGAAACCGAGCGTGGTAGGAAGTTAAGAAACACTATCTGTGAAAAATTCAATTTTGCATCGCTTGAGTTCCAGACATTAGAGGGTATTATTAAAGCAATCGGTCTTGATGAATGTGACCTTTGCACCTATTGCTGGAACGGAAAGGAATAATATATTATGCATAACAATTCTAAATCGGAAGCATACGCTGCTGCCGGCGTTGATATTACTGCAGGTTATAAATCTGTTGAGTTAATGAAGCAGCATATTGCAAGAACTAAAAATTCGGGTTGTCTTGATGATGTTGGCGGCTTTGGCGGTTGCTTTGGTTTGCCTACGGGATATGAAGAACCCGTGTTAGTTAGCGGCACTGACGGTTGCGGAACAAAGGTTAAACTTGCAATACTTATGGACATGCATGACACTATCGGTATTGATGCAGTTGCTATGTGTGTCAATGATATTATCTGCTGTGGTGCTAAGCCGCTTTTCTTTCTTGATTATATTGCTTGTGGTAAGAATATTCCTGAAAAAATCGCCTCGATAGTCAGTGGTGTTTGTGAGGGTTGTGTTCAATCAGGCGCTGCACTCATTGGTGGCGAAACTGCTGAACATCCGGGTATGATGCCACAGGACGACTATGACTTGGCAGGTTTTGCAGTAGGTATTGTTGACAAGAAAAAAATTCTTGATAATAAAACCGTATCAGACGGTGATGTCGTAATTGCACTTGCTTCAAGCGGTGTTCATTCGAACGGTTTTTCACTTGTCCGTAAAGTGTTTGATATTGAGAATTGTGATCTTACTGCATATACGCAAGAACTTGGTGGCAAAACACTCGGTGAAACATTGTTAACACCTACTAAGATTTATGTTAAATCTGTACTTGCATTACTTGAGCAGGTGAATGTTCACGCAATTTCTCATATTACCGGCGGCGGATTCTATGAAAATATTCCGAGAAGTTTGCCAAAGGGTTATTCTGTAAAAGTAGATAAATCCTCACTCAAAATTCTGCCAATATTCGACCTTATTCAAAAGGTTGGCGGCATTTCCGAGCGCGATATGTTTAATACCTATAATATGGGTGTTGGTATGAGCATTGTTGTAGCCCCTGAAGATGCCGAAAAGGCGCTTGAAATCCTTAATGCTAACGGTGAAGATGCATATATCATCGGTACAGTTATAGAAAGTGATGAGGGTGTTATCATTGAATAATACTAAAAAAATCGCAGTTTTGGTATCTGGCGGCGGCACAAATCTGCAGGCCATTATTGATGCGCAAAACAGCGGAATAATTAAAAGCGGTGAGGTTTCACTTGTTATTTCCAATAAAGCGGATGCTTTCGCTTTAGAGCGCGCTCGCAGTGCGGGTATCGCAACTCTTGTTATAACCAAAAAGGATTGCGGCTCTCAGGAAGTATTTGAGGATAAAATAATAGACGCTCTTGATAAAGAGGGTGCGGACCTTATTGTCCTCGCTGGCTTTATGTCTATACTAAGTGAAAAGTTTACCACTCATTTTGAAAGACGGATTATTAATGTGCATCCGTCGCTTATACCGTCATTTTGCGGCGCGGGATTTTATGGTCTTAAGGTGCATGAAGCCGCTCTCGCTAAAGGTGTTAAGGTAACGGGCGCTACTGTTCATTTTGTAAACGAAATTCCCGACGGCGGTGAAATTATAATGCAAAAGGCAGTAAATGTTCACGTAGGTGACACGCCCGAAAAACTACAAAAACGTGTAATGCAACAGGCAGAATGGGTGATTTTACCCAAAGCCATAGAACTGTTTTGCAGCGGAAAATTATATTCTTAGTAACGGAGGTTTTTATAAATGGAAGTTAAAACACTCGAAACTGAACTTAATTCACTCAGTTATCACGGCCGAGGAATTATTATAGGAAAAAGTGCAGATGCGAAGCAGGCAATAATTGCTTATTTTATTATGGGCAGAAGCGAAAACAGCAGAAACAGAGTATTTATTGAAGATGGTGATGGCATCAGAACACAGGCGTTCGACGAGTCTAAAATGACCGATCCTCATCTTATTATCTATGCTCCTGTAAAAGTTTTAGGAAATAAAACTATTGTAACAAATGGCGATCAAACCGATACAATTTATGAACTTATGGATAAGCAGATGACCTTTGAACAGGCGCTGCGCACCCGTGAATTTGAGGATGATGCTCCAAACTATACACCGCGAATTTCAGGAATTGTCCGTCTTGAAAAGGACGGTATGAATTACGCTATGTCCATCCTTAAATCTGCTGACGGTGACGCCGCTTCTTGCCAGAGATATACATATGCATATTCAAACCCCATAGCAGGTAAAGCAAAGTTTATTCACACCTACAATTCAGACGGCAATCCGCTTCCAAGCTTTGAGGGTGAGCCTAAGACACTGAATTTACCGGATGTTAATATAGATGATATGACCAATATTATCTGGAACAACTTAAATAACGATAACAAGGTATCTTTGTTTGTAAGATATATTGACCTTGCTACCGGTGAGTTTGAATCAAGAATTGTAAATAAAAATGTATAAGGTGATTTAAATGAAAGAATTTGAACTTAAATACGGCTGTAACCCAAATCAAAAGCCATCTAAGATTTATATGAAAGACGGCAGTGAACTGCCTATCGAAATTTTGTGCGGTCGCCCAGGCTATATTAACTTCCTTGATGCCTTTAATTCATGGCAGTTAGTAAAGGAACTTAAAGAAGCCTTAGGTCTTCCTGCGGTTACTTCATTTAAGCATGTAAGTCCTACATCTGCGGCAGTTGGTATTCCGCTTTCTGATAAGCTTAAAAAGGCGTGCTTCGTTGATGATATTGAGGGACTTGACGATTCACCTCTTGCTTGTGCATATGCAAGAGCCAGAGGTACTGACCGTATGTGCTCTTTCGGTGACTTTGTAGCTCTTTCCGACGTTTGTGATGTTACTACCGCTAAGATGATTAAGCGTGAGGTTTCTGACGGCGTTATCGCACCCGGCTATGAGCCTGAAGCGCTCGATATCTTAAAATCAAAGAGAAACGGTAACTATAATATTATTAAAATTGATCCTGATTATGTTCCCGAGCAGCAGGAAACCAAGCAGGTGTTCGGTATTACATTTGAGCAGGGAAGAAACAACTTTGAGATAAACAGAGAATTACTTTCCAATATTGTGACCGATAATAAAAATCTGCCTGAAAGCGCTGTTCGTGACCTTATAATTGCGCTTATTACACTGAAATACACACAATCTAACTCTGTGTGCTATGCAGTTGACGGTCAGGCTATCGGTGTAGGTGCCGGTCAGCAGTCCCGTATCCACTGCACACGACTTGCAGGTACTAAGGCTGATACTTGGTTCCTTCGTCAGCACGATAAGGTTTTAAATCTGCCCTTTAAGGCAGAACTTGGCCGTCCTGACAGAGATAATGTTATCGACGGTTACATCAATCAGAATGAAGAGGATGTGTGCGCTGACGGTAATTGGCAAAAGTATTTTACACAGCAGCCTGAGCGTTTTACTGTTGATGAACAGAAGGCATACCTTGCAACAATTGACGGTGTTGCACTGGGCTCTGACGCGTTTTTCCCGTTTGATGATAATATTGAACGTGCAAAGCGCAGCGGCGTTAAATATATTGCCGAACCCGGTGGCTCAATCCGTGATGATGTTGTTATTAACTGCTGCAATAAGTACGGTATGGTAGCGGCTTTCACAGGAATGCGTTTATTCCACCATTAATAATTTCTTTTTAGGAGAAAATATGAAAATATTAGTTGTCGGTGGCGGTGGTAGAGAACACGCCATCATCAAAAAGATTAAGGAAAATAAGTCTGTAGAAGAAATCTATGCACTTCCGGGTAACGGCGGTATAGCAAAAGATGCTATATGTGTAAATATTGCTGCTACCGATATTGAAAAAATCGTTGAGTTTGCCGTTTGCAATAAAATTGACTATGCGGTGGTGGCACCTGATGATCCGTTGGTGCTTGGTTGTGTTGATGCTTTAACTCAAAAGGGAATATCCTGCTTTGGACCAAATAAGGCTGCTGCTATTATAGAGGGCAGCAAGGTATTTTCTAAGAACTTGATGAAAAAATATGGTATTCCTACCGCTGCATATGAAGTATTTGATGATATGGATTGTGCACTTGAGTATCTTAAAACCGCACCAATTCCTACTGTTATTAAGGCTGATGGCCTTGCTCTCGGTAAGGGCGTTATTATTGCTATGACGCGTGACGAAGCAAAGCAGGCAGTAATTTCCATAATGCAGGACAAACAGTTCGGTTCAAGCGGTGACCATATCGTTATTGAAGAATTTTTAACCGGTCCTGAGGTTTCTGTGCTTTCTTTTACTGACGGTAATGTTGTGGTGCCTATGATTTCTTCAATGGACCATAAAAGAGCAGGGGATAATGATACCGGACTTAATACCGGAGGTATGGGTACAGTAGCACCTAACCCCTATTATACAGAGAGTATTGCCGACGAATGTATGGAGAAAATTTTTCTGCCAACCATCCGCGCTATGAAAGCCGAAGGCAGAACCTTTAAAGGCTGTCTTTACTTCGGTCTTATGCTGACCGAAAACGGACCAAAGGTAATTGAATACAACTGTCGTTTCGGCGACCCTGAAACACAGGTTGTATTACCTCTTCTTGACAGCGATCTATTAACCATTATGCAGGCTGTAAGTAACGAAACCTTAGCACAAACACCCGTTAAATTCAGCAACAAAAATGCATGCTGTGTAATTATGGCATCTGACGGTTACCCGTCATCATATAAAAAGGGATTTGAAATTACTATACCGGAAGCCACTTTAGAACATACCTATGTTGCAGGTGCAAGTCTGTCGGAAGGCAGATTGCTTACAAACGGCGGCAGGGTGCTGGGTGTTACTGCTGTAGCAGACACTTTGGATGTTGCAATCAAAGATGCGTACGGGCTTGTTAAAACAATTGATTTCGATAATAAATATTTCCGCACCGATATTGGTGCAAAGGCAATAAAGGCAAGGGAGGAAAAGTAGTTGGTATACAGAATTTTTGTTGAAAAGAAAAAAGACCTTGCTAATGAAGCTAAGGCACTGCTTAATGATGCTAGAGGTTTACTGGGTATAACTAATCTTACAGATGTAAGAATTATTAACCGTTATGATGCAGAAAATATCACGGAAGAACTTTTTGATTATGCTATAAAAACGGTGTTTTCAGAGCCTCAGCTTGATATTGCGACTGTGGATTTAGCACTTGGTGATTGTACTGTATTTGCGGTAGAATATTTGCCCGGTCAGTTTGACCAACGCGCAGATTCTGCAGCGCAGTGTATACAGATAATATCTCAGGGCGAGCGTCCATTGGTTCGTTCTGCAAAGGTATATGCTCTGTACGGCGCGCTCACCGATGCAGAGGTTGCCGAAATTAAAAAGTATGTCATAAACCCTGTAGAAGCTCGTGAGGCGGAACTTGAAAAGCCTGAAACCTTGAAGACTAACTATGAGATTCCTACAACGGTAAAAACACTTGACGGATTTTTAAAGCTTGACCGTGCAGGTCTTGAAAAGTTTGTTGCTGATTACGGTCTTGCAATGGATGCCGATGATATTGCTTTTTGTCAGGATTACTTTAAGTCCGAAGACAGAGATCCCACTATCACCGAAATTCGTATGATAGATACATATTGGTCTGACCACTGCCGTCATACAACATTTTTGACGGTAATTGATGATGTTCAGTTTGAGGACGAACTTTTACAGTCGGCTTATGAAGAATATATTGCTGTTCGTAAGGAACTTGGCAGAACAAAACCAATATGCCTTATGGACCTTGCAACTGTTGCCGTTAAATATCTTAAAACTCATGGAAAGCTTGATAAGCTTGATGAGTCAGAAGAAATTAATGCTTGTACAGTAAAGATTGATGTCGATGTTGACGGAGTTCGTGAGCCTTGGCTGCTGCTCTTTAAAAACGAGACACATAACCATCCTACCGAAATAGAACCGTTTGGCGGTGCCGCTACCTGTATCGGCGGTGCTATCCGTGATCCGCTTTCGGGCAGATCCTATGTATACGGCGCTATGCGTGTTACAGGTGCTGCTGACCCAACCGTTCCAGTATCCGAGACTATTCCCGGAAAACTGCCGCAACGCAAGATAGTTACGACTGCAGCTGCAGGTTATTCGTCCTACGGTAACCAAATTGGTCTTGCTACAGGTATAGTTGATGAAATATATCACCCAGGATATGCTGCAAAGCGTATGGAAATCGGTGCTGTAATCGCTGCAGCACCCGCTGAAAATGTACGCCGTGAAGTTCCTGCACCAGACGATATTGTAATCCTTTTAGGCGGCTCTACAGGACGTGACGGTATTGGCGGTGCGACCGGTTCTTCAAAGGCTCATAATGCACATTCCGTTGAAACCTGCGGTGCTGAGGTACAAAAGGGTAACGCGCCAGAAGAGCGAAAACTTCAGCGTCTGTTCCGCAACAAAACGGCAACACAAATGATTAAGCGTTGCAACGACTTTGGTGCGGGCGGCGTTTCGGTTGCTATCGGTGAACTTGCCGACGGTCTTGAAATTGACCTTAATGCAGTTCCTAAAAAGTACGACGGCCTTGATGGTACCGAACTTGCAATCAGTGAATCACAAGAGCGTATGGCGGTAGTTGTTGAGCCCCATAATGTTGATAAATTCTTAGAACTTGCAGCACAGGAAAATCTGCAAGCTTGTCCCGTTGCAGTCGTAAGGGCAGAGCCTCGCCTAGTTATGAATTGGAACGGCGAAAAAATAGTTGATATCAGCCGTGAGTTTTTAAATTCAAACGGCGCTGATAAGCATATTACCATTACACCTGAAGCACCTAAAAACTTTGGCGGTGCTGTTGACGGTAGCTTTACAGATAATTATAAAAAGATTGCGGCAGACCTTAATATCTGCTCAAAACGCGGACTTTCAGAGCGTTTTGACTCAACCATCGGCGCAGGTACCGTTCTTATGCCTTTCGGCGGTAAGAATCAGCTTACACCGATTCAGGCGATGGTACAAAAAATTTCTGTTGAGAAAAAGCATACCGACGATTGTTCACTTATGTCGTGGGGTTATAATCCCTTTATTACCGAGCAAAGTCCCTACCACGGTGCATACCTTGCGGTTGTTGAATCGGTTTCTAAACTTATCGCTACCGGTGCTAAATTTGAGGATGTATATCTTACTTTCCAGGAATATTTTGAAAAGCCCGGTACTGACGGCAAGCGTTGGGGCAAACCCTTGGCAGCGCTCCTCGGTGCTTTTAAGGCGCAAAAGGAACTTGAAATCGGCTCTATCGGCGGAAAAGATTCGATGAGTGGTTCATTTGAAAACATCGATGTTCCACCCACCTTGGTATCCTTTGCAGTTACTACCGAAAAGATTAAAGATATTGTTTCGCCTGAATTCAAAAAGGCGGGAAATAAGGTAGTAATGCTCTGTCCTGTTTACGACGAAGATACGAATCTGCCTAATACAAAGTCACTTTTGGCAACCTTTGACAAGGTTACCGCACTTATACGCTCAGGTAAAGCTGTATCCTGCTATACAATGGGACTCGGCGGTATGGCAGAGGCTGTTATGAAGATGTGCTTTGGTAACGGCCTTGGCTTTAAGTATGAAGATTTTATCAGCGTATCCCGTATGTTTGATTATTCCTACGGCTCATTTATTCTTGAAGTTGTTGAAGATGTTGAAGATGCTATTCTTATCGGTACCGTCACCGAAGATAATACAATTTCTTTAGGTGATCAAAGTGTTAATATTGACGAGCTTCTCGGCATTTACGAAGATAAACTTGAGGGTGTATATAGCTGCAATATTGAGGATAGAAAGACTCCGATGGAAAACTTCAGTTTCAAAGCGGATTCCTATCCTGCACCGGCTATAAAGGTTGCAAAACCGAAAATCCTTATTCCTGCATTTCCCGGCACTAACTGTGAATTTGACAGTGCAAAAGCCGTTCGCGAAGCGGGTGCACAGCCTGAGATAATTGTCATCAACAACCTTACAGCATCAGGTATTCAGGCAAGTATAGAAAAGTTTGCCAATGAACTTAAAACTGCACAAATGGTATTTATTCCGGGCGGTTTTTCGGGCGGCGATGAGCCGGACGGCAGCGGTAAATTCATAACTGCATTCTTCCGCAACGCTGCGATTAAAGAGGGTGTAACCGACCTTCTTGATAACCGTGATGGTTTAATGTGCGGTATCTGTAACGGTTTCCAAGCACTCATTAAACTTGGTCTTGTGCCTTACGGTAAGATTATTGATACCGATGAAAACTGTCCCACACTTACCTTTAATACAATCGCACGTCACCAGTCGCGAATTGTTAGAACCCGTGTCGCATCGAATAAATCACCCTGGCTTAGCCTTACTGATGTGGGCGATATTTACAGTGTGCCGATATCTCACGGTGAGGGCCGTTTCCTTGCTAGTGAGGACCTTATTAAGCAGCTTGCTGCAAACGGACAGATTGCAACACAGTATGTTGATCTTGACGGTAATGCTACAAGCGATGTCCACTTTAATCCGAATGATTCTATGTACGCGATTGAAGGTATTACTTCACCCGACGGCAGAGTGTTTGGTAAAATGGGCCATAGTGAGCGTATCGGCGACGGTCTTTATAAAAACGTTCCAGGTAATTATGATATTCGTATGTTTGAGGCCGCAGTTCGCTACTTTAAATAATTTTTAGGAGGATAACAATGTCTTATTTATCCGATATTGAAATTGCACAACAGTGTGAAATGAAGCCTATCACCGAAATTGCTAAGAAAGCTCATCTTGATGAAAAATATATTGAGCAATACGGCAAGTATAAGGCAAAAATTGATTTATCACTACTTAACGATACTGAGCGTAAGGATGGTAAGCTGATTCTTGTAACAGCAATCACACCCACCCCCGCGGGCGAGGGAAAAACCACCACTACAATCGGTCTTGCAGACGGTCTGTCAAGGATTGGTAAGGATGTAACCGTAGCGCTTCGCGAGCCATCTTTAGGCCCTGTTTTTGGTGTAAAGGGCGGCGCTGCAGGCGGCGGATATGCACAGGTTGTACCGATGGAGGACATTAACCTTCATTTTACGGGCGACTTCCACGCAATCGGTGCGGCAAATAACCTTCTTGCCGCTATGCTTGATAACCATATTCAGCAGGGTAATGCTCTGGGAATTGATGTTCGTCGTATTACATGGAAGCGTTGTGTTGATATGAACGACCGTCAGCTTCGCTTTATTGTTGACGGTATGGGTGGTAAGGCAAACGGTGTTCCGCGTGAGGACGGCTTCGATATTACTGTTGCAAGTGAAATTATGGCTGTTTTCTGTCTGGCAAACTCTATCACTGATCTTAAAGAGCGTCTTTCCCGTATTATCGTAGGTTATACTTATGATGATAAGCCGGTTACAGCTGGTGACCTAAAGGCAGTGGGCGCTATGACCGCTCTTCTTAAAGATGCAATTAAGCCCAATCTTGTTCAGACTCTTGAGGGCACACCTGCGTTTGTTCACGGCGGTCCGTTTGCAAATATAGCGCACGGATGTAACTCTGTTATGGCAACCAAACTTGCGCTTAAGATGGGTGACTACACTATTACAGAGGCAGGATTTGGTGCTGATCTTGGTGCTGAGAAGTTTTTAGACATTAAGTGCCGTATGGCAGGTCTTACACCCGATGCGGTTGTCGTCGTTGCTACAGTAAGAGCGCTTAAAATGCATGGCGGTCTTGATAAGAAGCAACTTGATGTTGAGGATATTGCTGCACTTGAAAAGGGCATTCCTAATCTTCTCCGTCATGTTTCAAACATTAAAAATGTATATAAACTGCCTTGTGTTGTTGCTGTTAACCTTTTTCCGACCGATACCGATAATGAAATTAATTTCATTATTGATAAGTGTAAGGAACTTGGTGTAAATACCGTTCTTTCAACCGTTTGGGCAGAAGGCGGCAAGGGCGGCGAGGAACTTGCGCGTGAGGTTGTTCGCCTTTGCGATGAGGAGCAGGGTGATTTCACTTTCTCATACGAGCTTGACGGCAGCATTGAGGATAAGATTGAGTCTGTTGTTAAAAAGGTTTACGGCGGTGACGGTATTACCGTTATGCCCAATGCCAAAAAGCAGATTGCTCAGCTTACTGGACTTGGCTTTGACAAGCTTCCGGTTTGTATTGCTAAAACACAGTATAGTTTTTCCGATGATCCTACTAAACTCGGCGCTCCCGATAACTTCACCGTTACGGTTAAGAATGTAAAGGTATCAGCGGGTGCAGGATTTATAGTAGTTCTGACGGGTGATATACTTACTATGCCCGGACTTCCGAAATCACCGGCAGCAGAAAAAATTGATGTTGACGAAAAAGGCAAGATTTCCGGATTGTTCTAATAATAGTTTAATAAACGTAAAAAAAGCAACTGACGCCATGGCGTCAGGTGCTTTTTGATTAGTCTAATTCAATTTTAAAACATCGTTCATATCATACAAACCGTTTTGTTTGCCCATCATAAATTTTGCTGCCTTAACTGAACCTGCAGCAAAAACTTCCTTTGATTGAGCGCTGTGGGAGAGTGTTATAACCTCGTCATGACCTGCAAAGATAATATCATGGTCACCGACAATTGTGCCGCCGCGAACAGCATGTATACCTATTTCATTCCTGCTGCGTTTTTGACGTTTGGAATGACGGTCATATTCATAGTTGTATTTATCATCAAAAGTTGAATTAATTGCGTTTGCAAGCATTAATGCAGTACCCGATGGTGCATCTAACTTTTGATTATGATGCTTTTCAACGATTTCAACATCAAAATCATTTCCTAAAATAGTTGCGGCATACTTTGCAAGGCAGGACAGTAAATTGACACCAAGTGACATATTAGCAGTAAAAAATACAGGGATGTAACTTGCGGCATCCTTAATATCATCAATTTGACTTTTGCTGTAACCGGTAGTTGCAAGAACGATCGGTACGCGGTTTTTCTTCGCAAATTTCAGTAAATCATCAAGCACCGAAACATTCGAAAAATCAATAATTACATCGGGAATAACGTTGACATCGTCAAAGCACTTGAAAATAGGGAAATTACAGAGCTTTTCAAGTCTGTCGACACCGGCAATAATATTAACATTCTCATCATCGGCACAGCAATTAGCAACCGCGTTTCCCATCTTTCCGCATGCGCCTGAAAGTAATATATTAATCATTTCTTTTTCACATCCAAAATATTAAAGTTGTATACCGCATTCAATTAACTTTTGGCGAACTTTTGCCTTAAGTTCATCATTCATAGGATAAAGCGGCAGTCTGCAAGGACCTACCTGCATACCAAGCATATTCATAGCCTCTTTTACGGGAATGGGGTTAACATCGCAGAACATAGCATTCATAAGACCAATGTGTTTAAGCTGTAGTTCGGCAGCAGCCGCTGTTTCACCCTTTAAATAGAGGTCACAGATGTTGTGCATAACAGTGGGAAGAATATTCGAGAGCACAGAAATAATACCGATACCGCCAAGCGACATAATCGGAACAGTCTGATCATCATTTCCTGAATAGATATCCAAATCATCGCCGCAAAGATATTTAATTTCTGCAATTAAAGACAGGTCACCACTGGCTTCCTTAGTTGCAACGATATTCTGGTGCTTTGAAAGTTCTTTGTAGGTTTCAGGCGTAATGTTAACACCTGTTCTTGAAGGAACATTATACAGGATTATCGGCTTGTTAACACGATCAGCTATGTAATTGTAGTGCGCTACAAGACCTGCCTGTGAAGTTTTATTATAATAAGGGGTAACCATTAAGAATGCATCAGCGCCGACACTTTCTGCGTCATCACAAAGTTCAACCGAGTAAACCGTGTCATTACTACCGGTACCCGCAATAATCGGAACGCGGTGATTTGCAGCCTTTGCGGCTTCCTCAATAACCTTCAGGTGTTCATCGTATCTGAGGGTAGATTTTTCACCCGTAGTTCCGCAGATAACAAGAGCATCAATACCACCGTCAATCTGTTCATTAACAAGGGTTTTCAAGCGGTCAAAATTAACACTGCCGTCATTATTCATCGGGGTAACAAGCGCTGTTGCGGCACCCGTAAAAATTCTGTTTTTCATAATAGCAACACCTCAAATAAATTAATCCATAAATCCCTTGGCGCAAAGAAGCTCTGCAAGAAGAACAGCACCGCCTGCGGCACCGCGAAGGGTATTATGTGACAGACAAACAAATTTGTAATCATACTGGCTGTCTTCTCTGAGTCTGCCGACAGATACAGCCATACCGCCCTCAAGGTCACGGTGTGTTTTGGTTTGGGGCATATTGTCCTCAACAAAGTAATTGAGAAATTTTTTAGGCGCGTGGGGGAGCTGAAGCTCCTGCGGAACGCCGGAAAAATCTTCCCAAACTTTAAGGATTTCCTCTTTCGTGGGCTTGTTTTTAAATGATACAAACACCGCAGCCATATGACCGTCAGAAACGGGAACGCGCAAACACTGTGCTGTGAATTTGGGTGAGTCGGCAAGTTTGATTTCGCCGTCTTCAACTTTACCCCAAATTTTCAAAGGCTCACGCTCACTCTTTTCCTCTTCGCCGCCGATAAATGGGATAACATTATCAACCATTTCGGGCCAGCGTTCAAATGTTTTACCCGCACCCGAAATTGCCTGATAGGTGCACACAAGACATTTATCAACGCCGAATTTTTTATCAAGCGGATGAATGGCGGGAACATAACTTTGAAGAGAGCAGTTTGATTTAACGGCAACAAAGCCTTTTTTGGTACCAAGGCGCTTTCGCTGTGCTTCGATTACCTCAATGTGCTCAGGATTAAGTTCGGGAATTACCATCGGCACATCAGGGGTGAAACGGTGGGCACTGTTGTTTGAAACGACAGGACATTCATGTTTAGCATAAAGCTCCTCTAAAGCCTTGATTTCATCCTTTTTCATATCAACTGCGCAGAAAACAAAGTCAACCTTTGATACAACGGTTTCAATATCTTTAACTGCGTCATAAACGACTGTGTTCTTTAGATTCTCAGGCATCGGTGATGTCATTGCCCAACGGTTGCCCACGGCATCTTCATAAGTTTTTCCTGCACTGCGTGAACTTGCGGCAAGTGCAGTCACCTTAAACCAAGGATGGTCGGCAAGAAGCAAAGCAAAACGCTGACCAACCATACCGGTAGCGCCGATTATTCCTACATTGTAATTTTTCATTTTGGACTCCTCCATTTTGGGAATAAAAATTTTAGTTGATATATGCAGTGATTTGCAATATAATAATATTTATTAATATAATATATCACTACGGCATTTATTTGTCAACTTTTTATGCCGTTTTTGTCTGGGGAATTATTGGTGAAATGATATGAAAAAAAGCGATTTTTATTACAACCTGCCTGAAGAACTCATTGCACAGACACCTGTGCATCCGCGTGATTCGTCACGACTGCTTTGTTTGTCTAAGGAAACAGGTAAGGTCACACACGAAAGTTTTCATAATCTGCCGCAGTTTTTAAAGGCGGGTGACTGTCTTGTGCTTAATAATACGCGTGTATTACCTGCGCGGCTTTACGGTACTGCTGTAGATACAGGCGCGGTTGTGGAATTTGTGCTTTTAAAACAGCAGAATCTGTATGTTTGGGAAGTACTTGCAGGTCCCGGTAAAAAGGCGAAAATAGGACGCGAGTTTATATTCAGCGATAAACTTAAAGCCACTGTAATTGATATACTTGCGGATGGCAACAGAATTATTGAATTTGCCTGTGACGGTGAGTTTTTCTCCGTGCTGGATGAGGTGGGACAAATGCCACTGCCACCGTACATAAAAGAAAAACTAACTGATCGTGAGCGTTATCAAACGGTCTACTCAAAAGAACTTGGTTCTGCAGCAGCGCCAACTGCCGGTCTTCATTTCACCGATGAACTTTTAAGTGAAATTAAAAATCTTGGCGTAAAGGTTGTTTATGTAACACTTCATGTGGGACTTGGCACTTTCAGACCTGTTAAGGTCGATGACATTACCGAACACAAAATGCATACAGAACATTATGTTATGCCAAAAGAAACCGCTGATGTGATTAATGAAACCAAACGCTTAGGCGGCAGAGTAATTTGTGTCGGCACAACAAGCTGTCGTACGGTTGAAAGTGTTGCTAACAAGTACGGCGAAATTTGCGAATGTTCTGATGATACGGGGATTTTTATCTATCCGGGCTATAAGTTTAAATGTATGGATGCACTTGTTACCAATTTCCACCTGCCTGAAAGCACTCTGATTATGCTTGTTTCGGCTTTTGCGGGTTATGAAAATACGATGAGCGCGTATAAAACCGCCGTTGATGAAAAATACCGTTTTTTCAGCTTTGGCGATGCTATGCTCATCCTATAAAGGATGAGCAAATGAAGAATGAATAATGAAAAATGAAGAATTAAGGAGTGCCTTCGGCACGAATTATAAATCGTCGGCAAAGCCGACACCGAAATTATTCATTATTCAAAATTCATCATTCACTATTCATTGTTTATTTCTTAAAGGAGTATTTATGTTCAAGTTACTTAAAGAGGAAAATGGTGCAAGGCGCGGCGAATTTCACACAAATCGCGGTGTGGTCCAAACTCCTGCATTTATGAATGTGGCTACGGCGGGTGCTATAAAGGGTGCTGTATCCGCAGAAGATTTGTCAAAAATTGGCTGTCAGGTAATGCTTAGCAACACCTATCATCTTCATGTGCGTCCCGGTGATGAGGTTATAAGGGATTGCGGCGGACTTCATAAGTTTACAACTTGGGACGGACCGATTTTAACCGACAGCGGTGGTTTTCAGGTGTTTTCCCTAGCATCTCTGCGACACATTGAGGAGGAGGGTGTAACCTTTGCAAGTCATGTTGACGGAAGACGCATTTTTATGGGCCCTGAAGAAAGTATGCAAATTCAGTCGAATTTGGGCTCGACAATCGCTATGGCGTTTGATGAGTGCGTTGAAAATCCCGCACAATATGATTATGCGAAGTCTTCTTGTGAAAGAACTACACGATGGCTTAAAAGATGCAAAAATAAGATGGCCGAACTTAATTCGCTTGAGAACACCATAAACAAAGAACAGATGCTTTTTGGCATTAATCAGGGCTGCACATACAATGACCTTAGAATAAATCATATGAAAGAAATTGCCGATCTTGATTTAGACGGATATGCTATCGGCGGTCTTGCCGTTGGCGAGCCTGCCGAGGTAATGTATGATGTCATTGAGCATGTAACACCCCATATGCCACAGAATAAAATTCGGTATCTTATGGGTGTTGGCACACCGCTTAATATTCTTAACGCAGTCGAACGCGGTGTGGACCTGTTTGACTGCGTAATGCCTAGCAGAAATGCGCGTCACGGTCATTTATTTACCTCAGAGGGTATTATAAATATAAACAATAAAAAATACGAATACGATATGTCACCGATTGATGATGAATGTGGTTGTCCTGTTTGTCAGCGTTACAGCAAGGCGTACATTCGACATCTGTTGAAAAGCACCGAGATGCTCTCTCAACGGCTTTTGGTTATTCATAATCTTTGGTTTTACAATCATCTTTTAGAAGACATCAGAACTGCACTTGACGAAGGACGCTTTGCGCAGTTTAAGGCAGAAAAGGAAAAAGTTCTGGGAAATCGAATTTAAAAACTTTTTTGCAAATATTTTCCTTGCAATTATATTTGTTTTTAAGTATAATTGATTTGTTAAAAAATTTGGAGGTTTAAATCTTATGAATTTTAATTGGTTAACTTTGGAAGCCGCTGCAACAACCGGCACAGCAAATACCCAAGGCGGTGCTGGTTCAATACTTTCAATGGCATTACCCCTCGTTATTTTTGTAGTAGCGATGTATTTCTTTATCATCCGCCCACAGAAAAAGAAGGAAAAGGCTGACAAGCAGATGCGTGAAAATTTGCAGGTTGGTGATGAAATTCTTACCATCGGCGGTATTTACGGCAGAGTAATTTCTCTTAAAGAAGATTCCATCGTAATCGAATCAAAAAGCGACCATAGCAAAATGACAATCGCTCGTTGGGCTATGCAGCAGAATCTTACCGTACATGACGATGTTGCAAGCAAATAATTAATAATATTTTGTAATAAAAATCCCTCACGCTCGTATAATTTAAGCGGAGGGATTTTTTATGGCTAATGATTTTTCAAAGAGCGATAACAAAAGTAAATTGGGAATTTTTATTAAAGCTACCATTTGGGGATTAATTATTACATTTATTTTTATGTTGTTATTTTCCGCTGCTGTGCTGTTTTTAGACCTTGACCGCGCGTATGCTACACCGCTTTCTACGATAAGTATTGCGTCAGGTAGCCTTGCGGCATCCTACTATGCTGCAAAAAAGATAGGTGACAGGGGATACCTTATCGGTATTCTGGTTGGCATCGTGGTTTTTGTGCTGATTACCGTACTATCGCTTATTATTAACCGCTCTGGCTTTTCAGCAAATACCGCCTTTCATTTTGTAATAATTCTGCTATCATCCACAGTTGGTGGAATATTAGGGGTTAACAAGGGAAAAAACAAAAAATATATCTAAAAAACGGCTGACAAACTGTCAGCCGTTTTCTCATTCTGTAAGTGATTCTATTATTTGTAAATAAATACGTGACGGGTTTTCCAAAAATTTTTCTTTAATGCAGTTTCCCTGATGCTCATCTGTAATCTGCATCTTAACGCTTATAAATGGCTTGCCACCATCCAAGGCAGAACAGGTGATGTAGGTGCAACCATTCTCCTTAGTAATTTCAAAAGTATTATCCTTAGCGTTCTTAAACTTAGCAAACATTTTTACAGCGGCGATATATGCTCGTTCCTTAACGGTCATAGAAAGTGATGAGTTAAGGGTATCTGCAATTTCACGTCCGTCATCCGTAATAATGTATGTATCCTCTTTTGCGTCAGACTGAACAATATGTCCACTGTCAGAAAGTGATACAACAGCATCGCTTACTTCAAAACCATTTGCGATACCCTCATAATGAAGCAGATTAGCCAACATATTTACGGGCACGGGCTCGTTAATGGCATTTAAAATATAGCATATTAAAATTTTAATTTCGGCTGTGTTAAAAAGACCGCCCCGTCTTACACCTGCGGAGGAAGCATTATTTTCCAAAAGACATTCTCCTTAAAAAATACTATCTTTAATTATAAGACTAAAACAAAAAACTTTCAAGTATTATTTCTAACCGTCATAATCTTCAAGCAACTTTTCTGCGGCAGCGCGGTTTTCAACAGTAATTCCGCTACTTAAACGGTTGATATCTGCGGGGGGAAGTGTGTTTAATACGATATCATCATATACTGTTACTATTTCTTGGTCGTTGTAAAGAGCAACGGTGTTTTTATAAGCCTTCACGGTCAGTATAGGCGCTTCTTGTGGTTTCGCGGATAATCCAAAGACTAAAAGGGCAATAATTATTATGAAGCTTACTATAATCAAAATAGTTACCGTTTTAGTGGAAAACAGCATAATATTCCTCCTTTTTTGTAGTGTTGTCGGTGGATATTAAAATTATGCAATTGTGATTGGTTAAAAAATTGTAACTACCAAATTCTCAAGTTATGGTATATAATCTCTAAAGTATAATATGGGGATATATGTGTTTCTTGTATGGAGGTGCTACTATTGGATAATAATGATATTTTCAGCAATAGTTCAAATGACGGTTTCGAGGAGAAAGCCCTCGACCTTAACAGTTTTTCTACAGGCGCTGTTGACAGTGCCCGCAATGAGCGTAAAAGAAAGAAGATCGGTAAGGAACGTCTTATAAAGACAATCCTTACTGTCGCACTGGTCGGCATTATAACAGTAAGTATGGTTGCAGGTGCTTTTATAGTATACGCATTTACTATGATTGACGGCACAATGGAAGAGGATTTAAACGATCTTAAATTAAACTTCACAACAACTATCTATGTTGAGGGTGATAATAATCAATGGACCGAATATCAGCGGTTGCACGGCGAATTCAATCGAATTTGGGTGCCGTATGATGCCGTTGCCGCAAAGGACGACACAAACACGTCATACACAGGCATTCCGCAACAACTTGTTGATGCCTTTGTAGCGGTCGAGGACAAGCGCTTTTATACCCACTACGGCGTCGACTGGAAGCGTACATTCGGTTCGCTTGTTAATCTGTTTATACCGATTTATTCGTCAAAGCAGGGCGGTTCTACCATTACACAGCAGCTTGTAAAAAATTTGACAGACGACAGGGACGATAAGGCAAGTCGTAAGGTGCGCGAGATAATGCGTGCACGTTATCTTGAAAGCAACTATTCAAAGGATACAATAATTGAGTGTTATCTTAACACCATACCTATGGGACACGGCATTTATGGTGTTGAGGTTGCAGCAAATTACTATTTTGGAAAGAGTGTTAGTGAACTGACGCTGCTTGAATGTGCCTCACTTGCCTCTATTACAAAAGCGCCCACTAATTACGCGCCCGATGACCAACCCGAAAATAATAAAACAAGACGCGAAACGGTCCTTGCTCTTATGCTGGAGGGTGAATATATAACCCAACAGGAACATGATGATGCGCTAAAAGATGAACTTAATCTGGTTGCATCAAAAGAACAGTTAAACGAGAGTGAAGTAAACAACTACTTTGTTGATGCGCTTATAGTTCAGGTAACGGAGGACCTTGCTGAAAAATACGGTTGGGAAGAAGCCCACGCCGCTACCAATTTCTATAACGGTGGCTACAAAATCTACGCTACCATTGATCCCGAAATTCAGCAGACGGTCGATGAGGTTTTTTCTAACTCCGAAAAATACGGTATTATCGGCAAAGATGGTAAGCAATTACAGGGTGCCTTTACTGTTATGGATTATAACGGCAGGGTGTTAGGCCTTGCCGGTGGAATCGGTACAAAGACGGTAAACCTCGGTCTGTCAGGCTTTAACCGTGCTACCGATGCTGTTCGTCAGCCCGGTTCTACGATGAAACCTATTGCGGCATACGCTCCTGCCATTGAGGAAAATATTATTAATTATTCCTCGCTTGTAAACGATACCGCAACTGTATATAACGGCTGGACTCCTAAAAACTGGTATAACTCATATTGGGGACCTGTTTCTGTACAGTATGCGCTGGAGCGTTCGATTAACACAATACCTGTACAGCTTGTTAACAAGCTTACGCCGCAATTCTGCTATGACTTTTTGACAAGTAAACTTGGAATTACCACCTTGAATGAAAATGATATTGATTTGTCTCCGCTTGGAATGGGCGGCACCAACGGCGGTATTACTACCATTGAATCTGCTGCTGCCTATGCGGCATTCGGTAACGGCGGTGTGTACTATGAGCCGACGCTTTATTATGCGGTGTATGATCAGCATAATGAAATTGTGCTTTCAAATGAGGAGGCAGAGCCAAGAGTTGCTATCAGTGAGGATACTGCAACGGTTATGAATAAGCTGCTTCAAAATGTTGTTTACGGTACAAACGGCACCGGTAAGGGCGCAGGCGGTTATATACCCAATATGAAGATATACGCTAAGACAGGTACCTCAAACAACTCAAATGACCTTTGGTTTGTTGGCGGTTCGCCCTATTATGTGGCTTCTTGTTGGTGCGGCTATGATGCACAGCAGGCAGTCACTGACAGTGGAATTGCTATGAGACTCTGGGGCGCTGTTATGTCAAAGGTTCATACAGGTTTAGAGGCTAAGGAATTTGCCGTCAGCAGTTATGCCGCCGATAGATACTATTGTACCGAAACGGGACTTCTTGCGACCGATACCTGTCCTTCAAAGGCTGTAGGTTGGTATCGTAAAAACGGTATACCAGAAGTTTGTACTAACCATACGGGCAGAACGCTTGATTCTCCCGCAGTTGAAGAGGCAAAGGCGGCTGAACAGACAGAATCGGCTGAAACTGCTGAGTAATTTAAAATTTATTGATTTTTAATCATAACTACCGGCTAAGCCGGTAGTTTGCTCTGCGGCTATAAGCCGCTGTTACTGGCGGGACTGAAAGTCCACCGAATAATCTGCCAACCGCAAGCGGACTCTTAGCTACCGCTAAAGCGGTTGGTTATTTTTTGCT
>JAZRPH010000027.1:0-69979 GCA_045649125.1 Acutalibacteraceae bacterium
ATTTTATACGTGCGTCCTTCTTTGAAATACCAAGACAGTATTCTTTTACATAACTATGCTCATCATCGCTACCGTCCGCAAGACATAATTCCCACTTTGAATATGTCTGCTTTTGAACAGACTCTATCATTTGTTCAAGAAAATCCATCGGCGTATTATAAAGCGGAACTAAAATACTGAAGGTTACATCCTTCGAAAATTTAACTTTACTTTGATATTTTCGCACACACTTAGGAATTTCAAGAGTCAATTTGTCATCATCGATATCTGATACTAGATTTCGATAATTTGAAAGCGATCTTTTTCCGCCACGAACGCCATGTCTTAAAAAGCCTTTTGTGAATATGGCAATCTCAAGCAACCTTGTATGTTTTGTTAAAAAAATCTTCACGGAATGTGACACTCGCCTTGCAGGTGATGTCAAACGCCAGAAAAAACTATTTATAAGGTCTGTATACAGATTGGTTAAATTTGTATATCTAACATTAAAATCAGCTATTATTGAATCCTTATTTTTAAGAGCATCATCTTTATTTTTTATAATATCATCTTTATTTTTAATATCCTCGTTCTTTAGTTCTATTATCCTTTTTTGTTCGTCTATTATCTTTTCTTTTTGGATTATTGCATTGCCTTTCTTAGCTAATGCATCTGTCATTTCACAAAAGACGTTTTCAAAAGCGGGCCATGCATTTTCAAGTTCGACACCTGTAAACAGCGTAATCACATTGAATTCTATATCAATTTTTTTATCATCACAGTCTGTTAAAACACATATTTGCGGATCATAATTCAAAAAGAATAATGTGTCCATACAGTCATCATCTGCAATATAATTACCCGTAAAATTCATCCGTTTACCGTTACAGGTGATTTTTAAATTCTTAACAATACAAAATGAATTATCGGTGGGGTCAATACGCACCGATTTTGTGTTTTTTGGAACATTCAGCGTTATTTTTATGTCTTCTGATATTTTTGAAAATTTATACTTAATTGAATTGCCTTCGCTATACCCTTGTCCTAAGTCATAATAAATCGTAACGTTGTTTGATTTTCCCTCATTGCTACAATCGTAACACAATTTAAGGAGATTTTTTACACCGTTGTTTCTTTGCTTTTTCTTTTTTGTTGTATCAGCAATATTGTTAAAATGTACATCAATATTATCTATAGCACTATCAATTGTTTTAACCGTATCTTTTGAAAGCATATCAAAAAATGTATCAGAAATTTTTGTCAGATCCTTAATGCAGTATTCATCGCGGTCAACAAGTTTAAAATAATTTTTTAATTTAACCAAATCGTAAAGATTAAGTCCAACACTTGGCACTCCATAAGAATTTGACACAATATTACCGTGCAAACTAGTTCCTACAAAGCCTATCGCATTTGCCAGAACAGCGTTAGTTTCATAAATATTTAATTTTCTGTCAAAAGTAACAAAATTATCATTCGAAAATTTTATTAACATTTCTTTAATATGCTGATCGTCGTTATGAACATTACCAATTGGCAAAAACACAATCTTTTTTTCGGTTTTATTGCATATTTCAGATAACTGCTCATTAATATTTTTCTCAAAATTTTCAATATTGTTTACCATTGATTGAAAAACAATGTATCCATTATCAAGAAAAGAAAATTCCTTTTTTAACTCATCAAAAATATTATTTTCATTTTTATCTATCAATTTACTTATTGATAAAACGGTATCGGGTGAAACAACAACTTCACTTTCGCAACCGCAACTTTTTATCATCTCTGCAGAACGCGCATCTCTTACGGTTATGTAATCTGTAAAATCATCTAAAAGGCACTTCAGTATCTTTGCATTATCGTGGGAAAACTCAAAAGGCGCTCCGGGACAATTCCACAGATACGGTATGTTATATTTATTTGCTATAACTGCAGAATACACCATCATATCAAATGCCGTGTTTTGAGGTATATAATTTTCTTCTGGAGCAAACTCGGTATCAAAGCGCGCTAAATCACCGCCGCCAAAAACAATAGCGTCGATACCATATTCATTATGAATATTTTCTAGTTGGTCTATAGAATAAACCTTTGTGATTTCAGGATTAAGCGGCATATCACATGAATTTGGTGAAAAAAGAAAAAGTTTATCTATTTTCTTCCTTTTTTGCATTTGTTTTTTGAAAACAATGGGAAACATTAAATCACCAAAATTTTCATAATCAAAGGTTCCAAGTATAGCAAAATTATACTTCATTAAATTCACCCCAAAACTATTTTGTAACCATACATATAACAATATAGCACATTTTCCCCTCAAAGTCAAAAGAAACAGAAAATCGGATGCGCAAGTTCGCACATCCGATTTAATCAATTTTTATCGCTCTTCTCTGAAATACGAAAGGCCCAGACTTTGAGGCGGCTGATTTTCCTTTTTATCGCGCATACTTATAACAATCAATACCACGATTGTCACGATGTACGGCAGCATTTTAATAACTTCCTTTGTGCTGCTTGAAAGACCGGGAATATATACACAAAGTATATAAAGACCGCCAAAAAGGAAAGAGCTGAATATCGCAGATTTAGGCTTCCACATAGCGAAAATTACAATGGCAATAGCAAGCCAACCACGGTCACCAAAACCATTATTGGTCCAAGCACCTGCGGTATAGTCCATTACAAAGTAAAGGCCGCCAAGTCCTGCGATGGCGCCGCCAATGCAGGTTGCCAGATATTTATAAAGACTTACATTAATACCTGCAGCATCCGCTGTGGCAGGGTTTTCGCCGACAGCGCGCAGATTAATACCCACACGGGTACGGTTTAAAACAAACGAGGCTACAAGCGATACCGCAATTGCAAGATATGCCAAAAAGCCGAATGATAAAAAGGTTTCGCCAAAGATACCAAGCTTACTTGCAAAAGGAAGTGATGCTTTATAATAACTACCGGTCGTAAGCAGTGATATAGAGCCTGTTTCACCGAAAAAGCTAAGCAAAGAACCACCGAAAAAGTTACCGATACCGATACCGAAAGTTGTAAGAGCCAGACCTGTAACATTTTGGTTGGCACGCAATGTTATTGTTAAAAAACTATAGATAAATGCTAAAAATGCCGAAGCAATTATACACGAAAGAAAAGGTATGACTATGCACCAGAATGCCGACGGATTTTCAGTAGATCTTTCGTAAAGATATCCACCTATAATACCCGATATTCCGCCTACATACATAATACCCGGTATACCGAGATTAAGGTTGCCCGATTTTTCGGTTATGATTTCACCTGTTGAGCCGTAAAGCAAAGGAATACCCTGAATAATTGCAGCATTAATAAATGCAAAAATTGTACCAATCATTACCTTACCTCCTTATGCTTACTGCGAATGTTTATCTTATAGTTAATAAAGAACTCACAGCCGATAATAAAGAACAGTATTATACCTGTAAGAATATCCGATACACTCTCGTTAAGACGGAATACAGTAGCAATTTCCCCTGCACCCTTTTGTAAAAATACGATAAGGAATGAGGTTATAACCATAAGAATAGGATTAAATTTAGCAAGCCATGAAACCATTATTGCTGTAAATCCCATACCGCCTGCGATATCCTTTGAAATGGTGTGGTTTGTGCCTGACACCAACAAAAATCCTGCAAGACCGCAAATACCGCCCGAAATTGCCATCGTTCTTATAATAACCTTTTTTACATTAATTCCTATATAACGGGCTGTGTTTTCACTCTCGCCCACTACCGAAATCTCATAACCCTGTTTGCTGAACTTAAGGTAAATAAACATTACCACTGTCAGTATTGCAACAATTATAATGTTAAGCAGATATTTCTCACCGAATATAGTTGGCAGCCAACCCGCTTCGGTTCTTTGGTTTATAATACCCATAACGCTTGAACCGCTCGGCACCCACACCATAATTGCAAAACTTACAAGCTGTATAGCAACATAGTTCATCATCAGAGTAAACAAACTTTCGTTGGTATTCCACTTAGCCTTGAATATGGCAGGGACAAGTCCCCATACAATACCTGCCACTATACTCATAACGAGCATAAACGGTATTAAAAGACCGTTTGGTATTGAATCTTTAAAATAGAACATACAAGCAGCAGAAGCAAGACCACCTACAAGCACCTGACCTTCGGCGCCCAAATTCCAAAACCGCATCTTAAATGCAGGGGTTACCGCCAAAGAAATGCAAAGCAACATGGCAAGGTTTTGAAACAGTACCAATGCCTTGGTTTTAGAACCAAAACCGCCGTCAAACATAGCCTTATATACTTCAATAGGATTATAACTGGTAAGAATAACAATTACTAAAGCGCAAACTATGAGCGCTGCGATAATTGCAACTGCACGTATAATCCATGATTTCCACCAAATCATTGAGGAGCGTTTAGTGATATGAAAAAGAGGTTCACTAATATGTTTTTCGTTATTATTCATTCTCTGCACCCCCATGTGTCTTAGTCATCAAAAGTCCGATTTCTTCTTTTTTAGCAGTCCTGCCGTCAACGATACCTGTAACAGAGCCCGAACCGATAACAAGTATGCGATCGCACAGTTCTATCAAAACATCTAAGTCTTCGCCAACAAAAATAACCGCTACACCCTTTTTCTTCTGTTCGTTAAGAAGATTGTATATAGTGTATGATGAATTAATATCAAGCCCACGAACCGGATATGCCGCCATAAGTACGGTGGGCGATGCGGCAATCTCACGCCCAACAAGCACCTTTTGTACATTACCGCCCGAAAGTCTTCTTACAGGTGTTGATGCGCTGGGAGTTACCACCTCTAGATCCTTAATGATATGCATCGCAAGGTCTTTTGGTCCGCTTCTTTCAAGAAATACTGATTTTCCCTTCTTGTAGGAACGCAACATCATATTATCTACAATATCCATATTCCCCACAAGGCCCATTCCTAAACGGTCTTCGGGTACAAATGAAAGTCTGACACCCATCTCACGAATCTGAAGCGGTGTCTTATCTTTAAGGTCTTCAGTCTTACCTGTTTTAGGATTATTGTATATTATCTCGCCGCAATCAACCTTCTGCAGACCTGCAATAGCCTCAAGCAACTCTCGCTGACCGCTTCCCGCAATACCCGCAATACCCAGAATTTCACCGGAACGCGCTGTAAAGGATACATCGTCAAGCACCTTTACACCCTCACGATTTATGCAGTCTAAATTTTTAACGACCAGTCTGTCTTGTGAGTTTTCCGGCTTGCTCCTTGCTATATTAAGCGAAATCTTTTTACCTACCATCATCTCAGTAAGTTCTGATTCGGTTGTATTTGCAGTCTCAACAGTGCCGATATATTCACCCTTGCGAAGAACTGCAACTCTGTCAGAAAGGGAAAGTACTTCGTGAAGCTTATGGGTAATGATTATAATTGCCTTACCATCATCACGCATACGCCTGAGTACTGCAAACAACTTCTGTGTTTCCTGTGGAGTAAGCACAGCGGTAGGCTCGTCCAAAATAAGTATGTCTGCCCCACGGTAAAGCACCTTTATAATCTCTACCGTTTGCTTCTCAGAAACCGACATCTCATGAATTTTTTTCATAGGATCGATTTCAAAACCGTATTTGTCACTTATTTCCTTAACTTTGTCAGCTGCTACCTTAATATCATATTTTCCCTTTTCTTTAAGTCCCAGAATAATATTTTCCGTAGCAGAAAATACATCAACAAGTTTAAAATGCTGATGAATCATACCTATTTTATAATCAAAGGCATCCTTAGGTGAGCGTATAATTACTTCCTCACCGCCGATATAAATTTGACCCTCATCGGGATAATAAATGCCCGAAATCATATTCATCAATGTGGTTTTACCGCTACCGTTTTCACCCAATAACGACAGTATTTCACCGTTATTAACCGTCAGATTTACATTTCTGTTTGCAATTACATTACCGAACTTTTTTGTAATATTTTTCAGTTCAAGTGCAACAGTGCTCATCTAAACAACATCCTTTCACATCAAATTTCAAAAGAAAAAGCAACACTTGTTGCGTCCTCTTTTCAAATTTGATAAATAGAATTCAAGGCGGAGTGGGATTCACTCCGCCTGAATATTAGATTAAATTATTCGCTTATACCGTCAATGTACTTGATATCAAAGTAAGGAGCTGATCTGTCAGAAGATTCTGCAAACACGCCCTCTTTAATAGCTTCGCTTTCGGGAACAAAGTCACCAGCGTCAACGATGTCAGCAGTGTAGGTTGTAAGCTTCTTGCCATCAACTGTGAACTTCTCGGTATCGAATACCTTAATTTCACCGTCAATTAACTTTTGCTTAATGTCATCAATCTTAGCCTGTGTGCCTTCAGCAGCAACCTTGGTGTTAAGCTCGGTCAAAGCAACAGAGCCACCCTCCATTGTTCCGCAGAAATCTACAGGGATTTCGCCGCCGTTGATACCCTTGTCGATAATCATCTTGAAATAGGGTGTCCAGTCAATCTTTGAAGAAATGATTGCGGTGTTGGGGCCCATGGAAATTGTGCTTATGTTGTAAGCAACATTGGGAACACCCTTTTCTTCACAAGCCTTGGGTGCGCCTTCAGAGTCAGCGTGCTGACTGATAAGAACACAACCCGAGTTGATAAGGTTAAGCGCAGCCTCTCTTTCAAGAGCGATATCAAACCAAGAGTTAGTGTATGTTACCTTCATTGTAGCGCTTTCGCAAATGGAACGTGCACCAAGGAAGAATGAAGTCATACCAGAAACAACTTCAGCATAGTTGAATGCGCCAACATAACCGATAACAGCCTGTTCAGCAGTGATGTCGCCCTTTTCAATCATTTCGTTGAGCTTCATACCTGCAGCAACACCTGCAAGATAGCGGCCTTCATAGATGGAAGCAAATGCATTGTGATAGTTAGATACCAATTCTGTCTGAGCTCTTGTACCTGTAGCGTGGCAGAACTGAACATCCTTAAACTCTTTAGCAGCCTGAATCATATATGATTCGTGACCGAAAGAGTCAGCAAAGATTACGTTACAACCTGCCTCAACAAGTTCAGCAGCTGCATTGTAGCAAGCCTCATCCTCGCCGATGTTGGTCTTAATAAGAACCTGATCGTCTGTAAGACCCATCTCAGCCTGAGCAGCCTTCATAGCCTGTATGAAGTTGTTGTCATAGGTCGAGTTTTCATCGTGCAGACAAATAAGACCGATTTTAAAGTTTTCTTTACCTACACCCTCAATTTTATCGGCAACGGTTTTTTCAACCTCGTCGATTGTAAGAGCTTTGGGTGCATCAGCATCGGATGATGCGTCTTTTGGACCGCAGCCTGCAAAGCAGAAAAGTAATGCTACTGCCAAAAGAAGTGCGATTAACTTTTTCATTTTGAAAATCTCCTCTTTTTTTAATTTATGTAAATTTTATTACATACAAATTACTTCCTGAAGGTAATTCCCGATGGACTCATTGCATCTACTATTGCAAGTGATTCAATCCTTATGCCTTTTTCGCGGAGCTTGTCCCCGCCGCCCTGAAATCCTTTTTCAATAGCGCAGGTAGCACCCACCAATGTGGCACCTGCCTGATTAATTATATCGATAAGTCCTTCCAAAGCCTTGCCGTTAGCAAGAAAATCGTCAACGATAACAATTCTGTCCTGCGGCTTTATGTACTCAGATGCAACAACAATATTATAATCTGTGTTATGTGTATATGAATGGACAACGGTACTTAAAACACCGCCTGAAACATTGGCACTTTTATTTTTCTTCGCAAAAACAACAGGCAAATGCATAACTGCCCCTGCCGCAACAGCGATAGCAATGCCAGACGATTCAATCGTTAAAATTTTGGTGACATTACTGTCCTTATAAATACGCTTGATTTCTGCGCCCATTTCCATAAGAAAATCAACATCAAGTTGTTGATTTAAAAAAGAGCCGACTTTAAGGATATTACCCTCAAGAACAGTACCCTCTTTGAGTATCTTTTCTTCAAGAGATATCATTAAAATCAAGCCCCCTTAACTTTCAAAAACACAATATATCTTATTGATAAACATATCCTACCACAACAAAATGTGTTTGTCAACAAATTTTGTCACTAAATATCGAATCAAACATTCAATGTTGTTTGATTTTCTCACATTACATTGTCCGTAATACAATCGGCAACATAAATGCCCATTGCACCCGACTGTGAAAGACCGCGGCAGATACCCGAACCGTCACCTATTATATACACACCGTCTATAAGTTCGAACTTATTATTCATAAATTCGGGCCTGATGGAATAATACTTGCTCTCGCAACCGTAAAGCAGAGTATCGTCGTTAGCGGTACCCGGTGCGACCTTATCAAGCGCATAAATTGTTTCAATAATATTTGTAAGTATTCTGTGAGGCAATACCAGTGAAATATCACCTGCCGTTGCCTTAAGTGTGGGAGTAACGGTGTTTTGTGACAGGCGATGGTCATTAGTTCTTCTGCCACGAACAAGGTCGCCAAAACGCTGAACAAGCACATTGCCGTTACCAATCATATTAGCAAGTCGTGAAATGTTTTCTGCATATTCCGTAGGCTGATTAAACGGCTCGGTAAACCGAATGCTTGAAAGGATAGCAAAATTACAATTATCGGTTTTCTTGTCGGCTTGGGCATAGGAATGGCCGTTGGCAGTAATTATGCCGTGATTATTCTCAGCCGACACAAGACCGCCCTGATTAAAACAGAACATACGGCAACGGTCTTCAAACGTTTTGGTTTTATAAAGAATCTTCGGCTCATAAATCCTTGAAGAAAATTCACGCCAGATAATATCCTTCATTTCAACCCTGACACCTATATCTATATGGTTAGAGTGCATCTTCACACTGTTAGACTTGCAGAAGTCAGAAACAAAGTTAGCACCTGAACGACCTGTCGCAATGATTATATTTTTAGTTGTAAAACATTCACCGTTTTCATAAAAAACCTTATATTCACTGCCGTCACGCTCAACACGGGTACAGTCATAAAAACTGTAAAGTTCGGTGCTGGAAGCAGCAATAGCATTTATAAGATTTTGCATTGTAACATAATTGTTATCAGTGCCCAAATGCTTTACATTCATATCAAGCAAACGAAGATTGTTCTGTATACATTTAAGTCTTAATTCATCATTGGATTTATAAACCTGAGGTATTCCCGATGTGCAATACTCATTGAGTATTTTATCTACCTCATCTATGTAAAGGTTTGCCACATCGTCACCGAGTTCCTCACCCAATGTTCCGCCGTAAGCAGTACCTAAGTTAAATTTACCATCGGAAAAGGCACCTGCCCCTGCAAATCCGCTGGTTATACTGCAAATTTTACAGTGCACACAAGTGTTGTCTTTACCCGCGGGGCATTTTCTGGTTTCGAGTGTGTTTCCGCGTTCCGTGACCGCAATTTTCATTTCAGGGGAATTTTTACGCAAACGATAAGCTGCCATAAGACCGCCTATGCCGCCGCCGATTATAACAGTATCGAATTTTTTCATAAAACTCATCTCCAAAATTAATGGGCTGCAACCGAAATGTTTGCAGCCCGTACTGCTTACTTATTTTACATTAAATTATTTTATATTAAATGATAAAAAAAGTCAACCTGTTGCTAATTCGTTTTCAATTATTAAAAGTCGGTTATACTTCGCAACACGGTCTGTGCGGCAAGGCGCACCCGTCTTTATTTGACCTGCGTTGGTTGCAACGGCAATATCGGAAATTGATGTGTCCTCTGTTTCCCCCGAACGATGTGATATTACAGCGGTATAACCATTCTGCTGTGCCATACGCACCACATCAAGAGTTTCGGTAAGGGTTCCAATTTGATTAGGCTTTACGAGAATCGAGTTTGCAGCACTTTTTTCAAGTCCCATAGCAAGTCTTGTTTTATTAGTAACAAAAAGGTCGTCACCCACAAGCTGAATGCGTCTGGAGAAGCGTGAGGTCAGGTCTTCCCAACCCTTCCAATCATCTTCGGCGACACCGTCTTCGATAGATATTATCGGATATTTTGTAATAAGGGTTTCATAATATTCAATCAACGCATTAGCCGTCATTCTGACATTACGCTTAGGTAATGTGTAACAGCCCTCACTGTACCATTCACTTGACGCCACATCCACAGCAAGTTTTATTTTTTCTGTTGTGTATCCAGCCTTTTGTATTGCCTCGATTATAAGTTCAAAAGCTTCCTCGTCTGAACTCAGGTTGGGTGCATATCCGCCCTCATCGCCCACACCCGAAAGCAGATTTTTCTCCTTTAAAATTTTACCAAGGCAATGATAGACTTCACAGCATTGTCTAATGCCTTCAGAGAAGTTTTCGGCGCCCACGGGCACTATCATAAATTCCTGTATATCAATATTGTTTGCCGCATGTGCGCCGCCGTTTAAAATGTTCATCATAGGGCGCGGCAGAGTATTGGCATTTGCGCCGCCTAAATACCTGTAAAGCGGCAGTTTTAACGAAGCGGCGGCAGCCTTTGCTACGGCAAGTGACACCGCAAGGGTTGCATTAGCACCTAACTTTGACTTGTTTTGTGTTCCGTCAAGTTTTAGCATAGTCTCATCAATCGCCCGCTGACAAAGGGCATTCTTACCGCAAAGCGCTGCAGCAATCTGCCCGTTTATATTTTCCACCGCTTTTGCAACGCCCTTGCCGTTATATCTTGATGTGTCGCCGTCACGAAGTTCGTGTGCTTCGTGCTGTCCCGTAGACGCACCTGAGGGACTGAGCGCCATACCGCTGCTGCCATCCGATAAAACAACCTTTGCACCCACCGTTGGGTTGCCGCGTGAATCTATTAATTCAAACCCGTGAATTTCCTTGATATTCATAATTAAAACTTCCCTTTCTTTTTTGTTATTTTACCCTTTATTTTTTTAAATATGTGTGTTATAATTTATTCTGTACTTGTATATTTGGGTGAAATTATGGATTATAACAACAAAGAAAATTTAGACAGCAAACTAGGGAATATCATTTTTGGCAGAAACCCTGTTTTAGAGGCTTTGCGTTCAGGCCGCGAAATTGACCGTCTGCTTGTAAGTCACGGCGTTTCTGGCGGTTCTGTTTCAGCTATTATTGCAAAGTGCTCTCAAAAGGGTATCTTGATAAAGGAGATCAGTCCGCAGAAATTGGACTACTACTGTGGCGGTGGCAACCATCAAGGTGTTGCGGTTATGATTGCGTCACAACAGTACTCAACAGTTGAGGATATTCTTGCCGTAGCAGAGGAAAGAGATGAAAAACCATTTATCGTTATCTGTGATGAAATAGAGGACCCTCATAATCTTGGCGCAATTATCCGCTCGGCCGAGGCTTGCGGTGTGCACGGAATTATTATACCCAAGCGCCGCTCGGCTTCGCTTAATGCTACTGTGGAAAAAACCTCTGCAGGTGCGCTCGAGTATATGCGGGTTGCGCGTGTTACAAATATTGCTAACACAATCGACAGCCTTAAGGAAAAGGGTGTTTGGGTATTCGGCGCCGATATGGACGGCAATAATTACACCCTTACTGATTTTGATATACCCTGTGCGATAGTAATCGGCAACGAGGGTAAGGGCATTGGCACATTGGTTGCAAAAAAGTGTGACGGTATTATCAGTCTGCCGATGTATGGCAAGACCAATTCTCTCAACGCTTCGGTTGCAGCAGGTGTACTGATGTATGAGGTCGTCAGAAAACGACATTCCGCAAAGTAAATCGATGAAATAATTGGTGGGACAATTTTTATGAATTTATTTTCAAAAGATAAAAACGACGGTTTTATGTTAGAACCTGACATTCTTGACGAAAACAAAACCGTTAAAAAGACCGTGGCACCGCACTCAATTACTGCGGAGGAGATAACGGCTAAGCAGACATTAACCAAAACGGTTAACAGTGCAGATGCACCGAGTCCACTAGATTCGCTTAGAAAAAGGATACAAGCGACCACAAATCAAAACGAAGACCTGCCGCCGATTGAAAATAAGGTTCAAACGGTACAGGACACCCCTCCTGTGACAGAAAAAACCCTGCTTGAAAAACTTCAACCCTACACCGTTGATGAAGAAGGACAGGATCTATCAAAAAACGAGCTTCCGCTTTACCGACTTGAAAGCGTTGCGGAAATTCTTAAGACAAACGGTGAAAAAGCGCTTGAATCACTTTCAAAAAAATATGAAATCTCTGTCGATGATTTAGGCAGAGGTATAAAAAAGGAAACAAAACCCGAAAAGGCTGATGTAAAAACTTCTTCAAAGTCCCCGAATGCTGATGCTCCTACCATTACCCCCGCTTTTGAGGAAATGGTTACAGAAGCGGTTGCGCGCGAGGAAAAGCAGCTCTTTGAAGAGCTTTTTCCAAAGGAAGAAAAGGATGATACACCTAATGATATTGACCTTCCCGATATTTCGGACATTGATAATATCGCAGTAGGTATATCAAAAGGCAGTGTTTCCAGTGATACTGCTACCGTTCGCTTTACACCGATAAAGGACAGCCGCGGTAACACCGACCACATAAGCATAACACGGGTTGTTGATGTAAACTCAGAACTTTCCTCCGATTTTTCTGTAGAGGAAAGCCGTACCACTGCACTTGAAAAAACTGAATTTGAAATGTATAAACCAATGCAGGAGATAACCGACCTTGACAGCGGCAAAAAAATTATGCGTAAATTTGCCATAAAAAAGAGAAACGGTTTTCTGCGAACTGTAGTTTCTGCTGTAATGATGCTGGCAATTTCAGTTTTCACTATATCCCCTATTTCTGACTTTATAATTAGCAATCCTACAGCCGCAATGATAATATGCGGTTCATTCCTTTGTATTTCGGTTTTAGCGAATGTTTTTATGTTTGCAGATTTCTTAAAGTTGTTTAAGAAAAAATGCTCATCAGATGTTTTGGCTTCCCTTGCTGCCGTTTCAACACTTATACTTACCGTTAACGCGGCAATTACCGCTTCAAACGCGTATTATATGATACTGCTTTGCTCGTTCATAGTATTTATAAGATCACTGTTCGTTTTTAAGGACGCTTCAACAACACTCAGTAATTTGAGGCAAATTGTAAATACTAAGCCTAAATACGCGGTAAAACTTATTGATGACGGCGCAGCCACCTTTGCTATGGCAAAAGGTGCCGTTGACGGTGATGTATTGATTGCAGCGCCAAAAAGCACCGATTTTGTTAACGATTTTATGAAATATTCTGAATTCGGTACAAAGTTTTCCGGCAGAACCTCATTTGTCTTTTATGTATCGCTAGCGCTCTCTGTTATAAGCGCAGTTGTAGCATACTTTTATTATGACAGTTCTTTTTCTGCCTTTTACTGTGCAGCGGCAATATCGTGTATTGCGGCTGTGCCCACCTTATTTTTAATCGATTCATTACCCCTTTCGTGCGCTGCAAAACGCCTTAACGCTAAAGGCGCTATGATAGCAGGAAAAACCGCGGCAGAAACCATTGAACTTGCTAACGCAGCGGTAGTTTCGACCACCGATATATTCCCCGCAGGTACCATCACAATGAACAGTATCAAGGTGCTTTCAGATAACAACATCGACGAAATACTTGTAAGGGCAGCATCCCTTACATACGCTGTAAACAGTCCTCTATCGCCTATTTTTAAACAGATTGCAGGAAGCAATAAATCCTATTCAATACCCGATTCCGATACGGTTAAGTATGAAAAGCGGCTGGGTATTTCGGGTTGGGTTGACAACGAACTACTGTTTATAGGCAACCGTTCCTTAATGGAAGCCCACGGAATAGCCGTTCCCAATATTGAGGTTGACAAAAAAATTCTGCGTCGCGGATTTTTCCCCGTTTATGTTGCTACCGGCAGTAAGGCATGCGCTTTACTTGTAATCAGATATGAAGTAAGACGCGACATAGCCCGCGAACTAAGAAGGATTACAGAACTTGGCGTAACATTGCTTATAAACAACTGTGACCCCAATGTAAATGAAGAAATGATTTGTGACTATTTCGGATTGTACGCAGATTCAATTAAAATAATGACCAACGCGGGTGTGCATATGTACAAAAGCGCTACCCTTCCGTCAGAAAGTTGTTCTGCACCGGCATCGTTTATGGGAAATGCTATGTCCTTTGTAAGCATTATGAACTGTGCATCAAGGATAAAGAAATCAAATCTTATTCTTACCGTCCTTTATGTTTTGTTTGCAGTATTTGGCGCCGCATACTTTATATATGCGTCGTTTTCAGGCGTGGCTTCCCTGCCGGATGCGACTACCCTGCTTATTTACGGACTTTCGACTACAATTTTATCATTAATTATATTTCTTATAAAAAAGCCATGATTTCAGGAGGAAAATTTGAATAATGTGTGATAAGAAAAAGTTTTATATTACAACCGCTATTGCCTATGCTTCTCGTAAGCCGCATATTGGAAATGCATACGACATAGTACTTGCCGATATGATTGCGCGTTACAAAAAAATGATGGGTTATGATGTATATCTTATGACCGGTTCTGACGAGCATGGACAAAAGATTGAGGAATACGCAAAGGCGGACGGTATTACACCTAAAGAATTTGTTGATAATGCGGCGTCGGCCATTAAATCGGTGTGGGACAGTCTTAACACAAGCTATGATAAGTTCATCCGCACTACCGATGATTACCACGAAAAAACAGTGCAAAAAATATTTAAAAAGCTTTATGATCAGGGCGATATTTACAAAAGCACCTACGAGGGTAAATACTGTGTTCCCTGCGAATCTTTTTACACCGAATCACAGCTTATTGACGGCAAGTGCCCCGACTGTGGCAGAGATGTAATTGATTCTAAGGAAGAAGCGTATTTTCTGAAGCTCTCAAAATATCAGGATAGACTGGTAGAATATTTTGAGCAAAACCCTGCGTTTATACAGCCCGAATCCCGTAAAAACGAGATGATTAATAACTTCATAAAACCGGGACTTCAGGATCTTTGTGTGTCACGCTCATCATTCAAGTGGGGCGTTCCCGTCAGTTTTGATGATAAGCATGTAATTTATGTTTGGATTGATGCACTTTCAAACTACATTACAGGTATCGGTTATGATACCGATGAAAGCAGTGACCAATACAAAAAGTTATGGCCTGCCGACCTGCATGTAATAGGTAAAGATATTGTTCGTTTCCATACAATCTACTGGCCTATTATCCTTATGGCGCTTGGTGAGCCTTTGCCAAAGCAGGTGCTCGGTCATCCTTGGGTGCTTGTAGGCGAGGATAAGATGTCTAAATCAAAGGGTAATGTTATTTATGCCGACGAGCTTGCCGCCCGTTTCGGCATTGATGCTGTACGTTATTACCTGCTTTCCGAAATTCCATTTACCCAAGACGGCACCATCACCTACGAAAGCTTTATTACAAAGTTTAATGCGGACCTTGCTAACACACTCGGTAATCTTGTTAACAGAACTATTACAATGACAAATAAATACTTTGACGGCAAAGTCTATGCCCCCGATTGTATTGAAGCATTAGATTCTGAACTTATTGATTGTGCGGCTAAAACTGTCGATAAATATTATTCACTTATGGACTCGTACCGCAATGCAGATGCATGCGAATGCATAATGAATTTTGCAAAGCGTTGCAATAAATATATTGATGAAACAGCGCCTTGGATACTTGCAAAGGATGAGTCTACCTTGCCCCGCCTTAACGCCGTTCTTTATAATCTTCTTGAGGGCATCAGAATGCTTGGCATTATGCTAAAGCCTGTTATTCCTACAAGTTCACAAAGCATTTCCGAACAGCTTTGTACCGACAACACATCGCTTACCTTTGGTGAGGTTAAGGAATTTTGTGTAGGTCAGGCAACGCCATTGTTTGCAAGAATTGATATGGAAAAAACACTTGCTGAAATTGCAGCAGAGGCAGAGAAAAAAGCAGCAGCGCAAGCGGCTTGTGAAAATGTTGTTAAAATGGCTGAAATTTCAATTGATGATTTTGCCAAAATTGAACTTAAAACTGCTAAAATTGTAAACTGTGAGCCAATACCAAAAGCCAAAAAACTTTTAAAACTCACCCTTGATGACGGCAGCGGAAAGGAAAGAATTGTAGCCTCGGGTATTGCAAAATGGTATGCACCGGATGACCTTATCGGTCACACTGTTATTGTGGTATCAAACCTTAAACCCGCTGTGCTTTGCGGTGTCGAATCAAACGGTATGATTTTGGCTGCCGACTGTGAAGGTGGCGATGTCAAGGTTATTTTTGCTGACGATATCCCTGCAGGTTCAAAAATACGATGATTGATTACCCGAACGATTTATTACTAAATAAGCCGCTTATTTTTGACAGCCATTCACATTATGACGATGCACGTTTTGACGGTATTCGGGATGAGTTGCTCGATACTATGGCGAAAAACGGTGTTGCAGGTATTATAACCTGCGGCTGTGACGGTGAGTCCTCACAAGAGGCATTAAAAATTGCAGAAAAGCATAATTTTGTTTATGCAGCGGTTGGTATTCATCCCGGTAATATAGACAGTAATACATCGATAGACGAAATTAAAGCTCTTGCAAAAAATAAAAAATGTGTTGCTATTGGTGAAATTGGTCTTGATTATTACTGGACGCCTGAAAAACGAAATGAGCAAATCGATATTTTTGAAAAACAGATAGTACTCGCAAAAGAACTTGATTTACCAATAATTGTTCACGATCGCGATGCACACGCCGACACTCTGGAAATACTAAAAAAATACAAACCAAAAGGTGTCGTTCATTGCTTTTCAGGAAGCGTAGAGATGGCAAGGGAAATTATTAAGCTTGGTATGTATATTGGTGTTGGCGGTGTGATAACCTTTAAAAACGCTAAGAAACTGCCCGATGTTGTTTGTGAGATTCCGAATGAACAACTGCTCATTGAAACCGATTGTCCGTACTTGGCACCGGAGCCTTACCGCGGCAGACTCTGTCATTCGGGTATGATAACGCTTACCGCTCAAAAAGTGGCGCAAATTAAAGAAACTTCTGCCGAAAAAATTTTAAAAATCACTGCGCAAAATGCGCAAAAACTATTTGGAATTTAGTATAAACACCCCGCTTTTGCAGATAATATTTGTGAAAGCGGGGTGAATTTCAAATGGAAAACGAAAAGAACAGAAATTACAACAACAATAACAATAGTAACAGCAATAAGAACAACAGCAACAGCAACAGCAATAACAGCAACAACAGCAATAATAACAGCAACAATCAGCAGAACAAGCAGAAGAAAGACGACAACAACAATAGCAATCGCATTTTCAGTGATAAAAACTAATTTTATTCTGCAAAAGAAGACCTCCCACACGGGAGGTCTTCTTTTGCAAAACAAAAAATCAGTAAAGAAGAGAAAACAAGACAAAAAGCAAGTATTTGGAAGGCTTTGCAAATTGGTTCAAAATTCCTATTGAATTTTCTACAATTTTTGCAAATTTTACTTGACTTTTTACCGCTTGTGTCTTAATCTAATTATTGCTGATACATATATAATATACATTCGGCATTTAACGCATCTGTGTAGAAAGACGGTCGGTACTAATGTATGCCGTAGTTCGCATTTTGCAGAACTATGAAAAACCCTTTGTCAGGGCATACAAACAAACGGCTGGGGTATCGCGCAGGGTAAACGTAAAACTTTACTACTGTCGACACTTGGGGTGTTTGACAAAGGGGGATGCTTAAATGGAAAAACAGAAAATAGTTGAACTTAAAGACATTTTCGTTTCATTTGACGGAGAAAAGGTGCTTGACGGTCTTAGTCTTGATATTGAGAACAAGGAATTTATAACCTTTTTGGGACCATCAGGCTGCGGTAAAACTACAACACTTAGAATTATTGCAGGTTTTCTTGATCCGGACGAGGGCGAAATACTCTTTGATGGAAAAAGGTTTAATGGTGTTCCTGCTTATAAGCGACAGGTTAACACCATTTTTCAGCGTTACGCGCTTTTTCCACACCTCAATGTGTACGAAAACATTGCGTTCGGCTTAAGGGTTAAAAAACTGCCCGAGCAGGAAATTAAACAGCAGGTCGCTGAGATGTTGAAACTGGTAAATCTTGAGGGCTTTGAAAAGCGCAGAATACACACCCTTTCTGGCGGTCAGCAGCAGCGTGTCGCAATAGCGCGCGCTATTGCGAACAGACCGAAGGTTTTGCTTCTTGACGAGCCGCTTGCCGCTCTCGACCTAAAGCTTCGCAAGGATATGCAAAAGGAGCTGCGTCTTATTCAGCGTCAGCTTGGAATTACATTTATATTTGTTACCCACGACCAAGAAGAAGCGCTTACCATGTCTGACCGTGTTGTAGTTATGGATAAGGGTAAAATACAGCAAGTGGGTACACCTCAGGATATTTATAATGAGCCTAAAAATGCATTTGTTGCCGATTTTATCGGCGAGTCTAACATATTAGACGGTGTTATGCTTTCTGACTTTTCGGTCGATTTTTCAGGTCATATCTTTGAGTGCCTTGACAGTGGCTTTGAAGTTAATGAATCTGTGGATGTTGTTGTAAGACCTGAGGATGTTGATATTGTTGATACTGAAAAAGGTATGCTAAGAGGTGTTGTTACCTCTGTAGATTTCTTAGGTGTTCACTATGAAATAATTGTTGACATAGGCGGCTTTAAGTGGATGATACAAACCACCGACGAGCGCTTTGTAGGAGATAATGTAGGTCTTTATATTGAGCCGGATGCTATACATATTATGAAAAAATCCGAATATTCGGGACTTTACGGCGATTACAGCACCTACAGTGACGAAATGGAACATCTTTCGGATGTTGAGCCGGAGGATGAAGAATGAACAAAAAAAGCTTTGGAAGCCGTATTACTGCGGCACCGTATATTGTATGGTCGGCAATCTTTGTTATCGTTCCTCTGCTTATAATGGTATATTTTGCCTTAACCGATGAAGCGGGTGTATTTACACTTGCAAATCTTGCGCAAATCGGCAAATATAAAAAAGCATTTTCGCTATCCATTCTGTACGCTTTTATCGCCACTATTATAACCCTCATACTTGCCTACCCTATGGCCTATTGTATGACTAAAATGAGGGTAAGTTCACAGCGTATGATAATGATGATAGTTATGCTGCCGATGTGGATGAACTTCCTTATACGCACATATTCCTGGATAACAATTCTTGCAAATACCGGCCTTATAAATAAGTTTTTAGGGCTTTTAGGCATCGGCCCACTAAGGCTTATCAACACACCGGGTGCGGTAATTCTTGGTATGGTGTATGATTTTATACCATATATGATTTTACCGATATATACTGTTATGTCAAAGATTGATAATTCTTTACTGGAGGCTGCTTCTGACCTTGGTTCAAACAGCCTTTCCAGACTTCGCAGGGTTATATTACCCCTTTCCCTGCCCGGTGTTATTTCTGGTATTACAATGGTTTTTGTACCGTCGGTCAGCACATTTTACATTTCACAAAAACTCGGCGGCAACAAGACGATGCTTATCGGCGATGCCATTGAATACCTGTTTGGCGCAGGTCCCAGCTACTATAATGTGGCTTCTACCCTTTCTCTTGTTCTTATGGTGATGATACTTATTTGTCTTGCCGTTATGAACCGATTCAGTGACGATGGGGAGGGTATTGTTCTATGAAGACATTATCAAGACTCTATGTCGCTTTAATCATTATGTTTTTATATGCACCCGTTGCTGTTATGATCTTCTTTTCATTCAACTCGGGTGGTAGCGTATGGGTGTTTGAGGGTGTTTCTTTTGATTGGTACAAGGGACTGATTTCTAACCGAACGATGCTTGATGCATTAAAGCACACCCTTATTATCGCAGTGCTTTCTGCTGTAATATCCACCGTTTTGGGCACCGCTGCCGCGGTAGGAATTACCGCACTTAAAAAGCGTATCACCAGAAGCGCAATTATGACCGTTACAAATCTTCCTATGATGAACGCGGACATAGTTACCGGTGTATCGCTTATGCTGTTATTTGTGTTTGTGGGAAAACTATTCGGTCTTACCGAATCTTTGGGTTTTTTCACGGTTCTTATAGCGCATATTACCTTTAACCTGCCGTATGTAATTTTATCGGTACTGCCGCGCCTTAAAGCAACCGATAAAAACTTACAGGAAGCCGCTCTTGATTTAGGCTGCACACCTGTTCAGGCATTTTTTAAGGTGGTTTTGCCGTCTATATCCACAGGTATTTTTACAGGTCTTATAATGGCATTTACCCTCTCCCTCGATGATTTTGTAATAAGTTATTTTACCTGCGGTCACTATCAGACCTTACCTATTGTAATATACAATATGACAAAGAAAACGGTAACACCTGATGTATACGCTCTCTCTACAATTATATTTGTTGTGGTGTTTGTTTTGCTTATTCTTTACAACACCATTCAAACAAAAAGTGATCAAAGGAGGGGCATAGATGTTTAAAAAACTGACTGTATTCACCTTGATTTTCACCCTTATTTGCAGTCTGCTTTGCGGCTGCGGATACAAGTATGCGGATATTGAGTATTCGGCTGAATATTCAAAGGCTCTTGCAGGGACCGAACTTAATGTCTATAACTGGGGCGAATATATTTCTGACGGTAGTGACGGTATGATTGATGTCAACCGTGAATTTGAAAGGCTGACGGGAATAAAGGTTAATTATACCACCTTTGAAAGCAATGAAACGATGTATTCACAGCTTAAAAGCGGCGGTGTTACCTACGACATTATTATACCGTCTGACTATATGATTGCCCGACTTAAAGCTGAAAATATGCTTTCTGAAATAGATACCGGTGCGCTTCAAAACTACAAATACATAGACGACGCTTATAAGGGGCTGTTTTTTGACGAGGAAAACAAGTACAGCGTTGCATACAATGTTGGTATGGTTGGCATTATTTACAACAGCGCCCTTATTGAAAATCCGCAACATTCCTGGGGTGCGCTTTGGGACAAAAAATATAAAAATATGTCCCTTAACTTTAACAATCCCCGTGACGGTTTTATGACAGCTCAAATGCTTTTGGGTTACAGTGTCAACTCTACCAATAAAAGCGAATGGGATGAGGCTGCCGAGCTATTAAAACAAGGCAAGGATGTTTTGCAGTCCTATGTAATGGATGACATATATGGAAAAATGGAAACGGGAGAGGCAGCAATTGGCCCGTATTATGCAGGTGATTATCTGTGTATGTACGAAGTAAACCCCGACCTGCGCTTCTTCTATCCGAAAGAGGGTACAAATATTTTTGTGGATTCGATATGCATACCCGAATGTGTTAAAAATTATGAGGCAGCGCTTATGTACATCGACTTTTTGCTTGAGCCTGAAATTGCACTTGCAAATGCTGAGTATATTGGATACGCGTCACCTAATACAGCGGTAATGAATAACCCCGACTATTATTACTATCAAAACGAAATTTTATATCCTAAGACTGAGGATATGCCAAAGGTCGAATACTACCACGATATCGACCCCGAAATCCGCAAATACTATGAAAATCTTTGGATAGATATTAAACTGTATTAAAAAAGTTCCTGCGAAAATTCGCAGGAACTTTTTCCTATTCTGCATTAGAAATAACTTCAATATTTGTTTTGTAGTATTTACCCGAACGATAAATTTCTACCTCGACCTTAGAACCGGGATCAAGGTCATTTATTATATCGTCAAGCTGTGTGTATTCCTCTATTTCTATACCGTTAAATTTGGTTATTATGTCTCCCCTTGAGATACCTGCTTTCTGCGCGGGACTGTCGTCTGCAACGCTAAGAACTACTGCGCCCGAGGGATAACCGTAATAAGTAAGTACCTGTGAAGTGTATTTTTCGCTGACACTGATGCCGATATATGGCGTAGGCTCGTTTTCACGTGCTATTATTTTATCACATTTTTCAACAACTGTACCCACGGGTATAGCAAAGCCCATACCCTCAAACTCTTCAGCAACAATTTTTGAACTGTTTATTCCTATAAGTCTGCCCTGCGAGTCAAGCAGTGCACCACCCGAATTACCGGGGTTTATTGCGGCATCTGTTTGTATTAGTTTAAGGCTTGAATCGGTCGAAACCACGCGGTCAAGACCGCTTATTATACCGTATGTTACGCTGTCCATAAATTCAAGACCGCCGGGAGCGCCTATTGTAATAACATATTGACCAACCTTAAGTTCATCAGAGTTGCCGATTTCTACCGCCTGAAGTCCGTGAGCATCAATTTTTAAAACCGCAAGGTCGGTTGAAATGTTATATCCGACAACCGTAGCCTGATAGGAATTCTCAGCCTCATTTTCAACAAAAACTTCTATCTTGGAATTACGTGCGTTAGCAGCCTTCTCGATAACATGATAATTGGTTATAATGTAACCGTCGGATGAGTAAATGACACCTGAACCCGTACCTGTGCTCTCACCGCTGCCGCCGAAAAAGCTTGTCACTGCGGTTGTAGTTCTGATGCCGACAACACTGTCACTTGCTTTAATCGCCACCGCCTCTGCAATAGATGATGCCGTCTCATCAATGCTTATATTAACATTAGAGGTGGTTTCGGTATTTTGCTGTGACGGAATTTCTATATTATCATCTTTATCAGTAAGGTTAAATATCACGGTTGAACTTACCACACCGATGACCGCCGACAACACACAGCATAAAATTACAACGGCAGTACTGTGTTTGGCTTTTTGTACCTGTGGTTTTTGGTATGGTATATTACTGTTCTCAAATTCATTCATAATAACTACTTTCCTTCCATTAGTAGTAATTCTAAAAATATTTTATTACATTTGTCTGCTGAATTTGTTAATATACCGTAAATTTATCATTTTTAGCATAAAATAAAAAAGTCTTTACATTTTTAAAAAGGTGTGATATAATGCTAAGGCTGACTGCGGTCAGCGGTTACCTTATTCTGTGCTTTGGGCGTCTGCCGTATGCGGAACACTCAACGGCCTTTGGCTCGGAATATGGCATATAATTTTTAAAAGGAGTGAAAAAGATGACTAACGAAGTAAAGCAGCAAATTATGGCTGACTACGCAATGCATGAGGGTGACACCGGTTCTCCTGAAGTTCAGATTGCCGTTCTTACCTATCGTATCAATGAGCTTAATGCCCACCTTGATACTCATAAGAAGGACCATCACTCACGCCGCGGTCTTCTTAAGATGGTAGGTCACAGAAGAAACCTTCTTGCATACCTTCAGAAGAAGGATATCGAAAGATACCGTGCTATCGTTAAGAAGCTCGGATTGCGTAAGTAATTCAGTAACAAACAAACCGGGCAAATTTTTGTCCGGTTTGATTTTGTTAATTACAACTTTAAAAACAGAGGTTTTTTGTGGTTTAGCGGTAAATCGAGCGCCTTCCCACGCAGGTGTTGGATTTATTGCTAAACGGAAAATCTCTGAATGAATAAAAAAGGAGATAAAAACAATGTTTGAAAACTACAAGGTTTATGAAACCACCATTGCAGGTCGTCCCTTTAAACTGGAAACCGGCAAAATGGCAGGACTTGCAAACGCAGCATTTATGGCATCCTACGGTGACACAAGCGTTCTTTGTACCGTAACCGCATCTGCAAAACCCCGTGAGGGTATCGACTTCTTCCCTCTTTCTGTTGATTATGAGGAAAAGATGTATGCAGTTGGCCGTATCCCCGGCTCTTTTCAGCGCCGCGAGGGTAAGGCAAGTGAAAAGGCAGTGCTTTCTTCACGCTGCATTGACAGACCTATCCGTCCGCTGTTCCCGAAGGATATGAGAAACGACTGCTCTGTTGTTGCAACGGTTATGTCGGTTGACCCCGACTGCTCACCCGAAATCACCGCTGCTATCGGTGTATCGGCTGCTATCGCAGTATCGGACATCCCTTGGGACGGTCCTATTGCCAGTACAAGCGTCGGCTTGGTTGACGGTGAAATCGTAATCAATCCTACACTTGAACAGCGCGCTAAGACCGACCTTAATCTTACCGTTTCTTCTACCGCTGATTTGGTAGCTATGATTGAGGCAGGTGCTAACGAAATCCCCGATGACCTTATGTTTGACTGCATTATGGCAGGTCACGAGGTAAATAAGGAAATCGTTAAATTTATCAACGGCATTGTTGCTGAAATTGGTAAAGAAAAGTTCGCATTTGAATCAAGCAACCCCGATCCTGAAATTATGGCAGAAATCGAAGCATTCTGTATTGAGGATGTTAAGCGTGCGCTTGACACCGACGATAAGAATGTCCGCGATGCTGCTCTTCTTCCCATCTATGACGCAGTTCACGAAAAGTTTGACGAGCGTTTTGAGGGTAATGAGGCAAAGCTTGATGAGATTATGTATCTTGTTCAAAAGCATGTTGTTCGTGCTTGGCTTAAGGATGAAGGCAAGCGTGTTGACGGCAGAGGTATTGATGATATCCGTCCGCTTGATGCTCAGGTTGACCTTCTGCCCCGCGCACACGGTTCGGGTATGTTTACCCGCGGTCAGACACAGGTGCTTTCAGTTGCTACCTTAGCACCCGTAAGTGAGGCTCAGAAGCTTGACGGTCTTGACGAGGATACCGAAAAGCGTTATATGCATCACTATAACTTCCCCTCCTATTCAGTCGGTGAAACCAAGCCTTCACGCGGCCCCGGCCGTCGTGAGATTGGTCACGGCGCTTTGGCAGAGCGTGCGCTTCTGCCCGTTATCCCCTCTGTTGAAGAGTTCCCCTATGCCATTCGTGTAGTAAGTGAGGTTCTTTCCTCTAACGGCTCAACATCACAGGGTTCTATCTGCGGTTCGACCTTAGCGCTTATGGCTGCCGGTGTTCCGATTAAGGCGCCCGTTGCAGGTATTTCCTGTGGCCTTATCACAGGTGACCAAGGCGTTTACGGCGACTTTATGACTATGGTTGATATTCAGGGCCTTGAGGACTTCTACGGAGATATGGACTTTAAGGTTGCCGGTACTCACAAGGGTATCACCGCAATCCAGATGGACCTTAAGGTGCACGGTCTTACACCCGAAATTATTAAGGAAGCATTTGCTAAGACAAACAAGGCGCGTAAGTACATCCTTGATGATGTAATGCTTAAGTGTATCCCCGAATACCGTAAGGAACTTTCTCCCTACGCACCCAAAATGCTTACCACAACAATCAGTCCCGATAAAATCGGTGATGTTATCGGTAAGCAAGGTAAGGTTATTCAGTCCATTCAAGAGCAGTGTGACTGCACAATCAATATCGAAGAAGACGGACATGTATTTGTTGCAGGTCTTGATATCGAGAAGGCTCAGCAGGCTATTGAAATCATAAACCTTATCGCTAACGACCCCGAAATCGGTGCTGTTTATTCAGGTAAGGTAACAAGACTTATGACCTTTGGCGCATTTGTTGAAATTGCACCCGGTAAGGAAGGCCTTGTTCACATTTCAAAGCTTGATGTTAAGCGTGTTGAAAAGGTTGAGGATGTAGTTGCTGTTGGCGATCAGGTACTTGTTAAGGTTACCGAAATCGACGATCAGGGTAGAATTAACCTCTCCCGCCGCGACGCACTTGTTGAAATAAACGGTGCTGTTGTTGAGGAGGGCGCTGATGAAGAAGCCCCCCGCAAAAACGGTAACCGCGACCGCCGCGGTTTTAAAAAGCGTGACCGCAAATAATAAGCAGAAATATTTAAGCCACTCAAGTGATTCTTGAGTGGCTTTGCTTTTACAGACTTCTAAGATAATCTTCAAGTATTATAACCGCGGCAACGGCATCCACCGTTTGTTTGCGACGCTTACCGCGGACATCATTCATATTAAGATAGTTGTGCGCGGTAACGGTTGTGCACCGCTCGTCCCAAAGCACCGTTTCGATACCGCTGTTTTCTTGCAGTTTTTTCGCAATCTCGGTACATTCCTGTGCGCGTTCGCCAAGGCTTCCGTCCATATTCTTGGGCAGTCCCACAACTATACGCTCTGCCCCGTATTCGACCGCAAGAGCACACAGTTTGTCAACAAGCCTTTGTGTATTATATTCTGTTATAACGGTTTTTGGAAAAGCAAACTTGCAACTAGCATCTGAAACGGCAACACCCGTACGCGCTTTACCCAAGTCCACCGACATAATTATCATATCCGTCACCTCAAAGTTTGCCGACAATACGGCTGCATTTTGGCATATATTTTTCGGGAACATGCGTATGGTCATTAAATGCGCGTATACTGACATTAAAGTTATCGTCAACAGCAAGCAGTGTGATTGCCGTATTCTCGCACCAAGGCACATCTTTAAGACGCCTGATATCACCGTAAAGCAGACGGCACATAAGACAGCGTGTTACACCGCCATGGGTAGACACTGCAACCGTCTTACCGCTGTTTTCACGGACTATTGCCTTAATTTCTTCCCAAATACGCTCATAAGCATTACGCATAGGCTCGCCGCCCTCGGGTGCAAAGTCCTGCGGATGATTGTTCCAAGCGTCTGCAAGGCCTTCAATCGAGTTAAATGCCTCAGCAAAAGGTTTTCCCTCAACCACGCCGCCGTGAAGTTCGACAAGTCCCTGTCGTAAAATTACAGGTAGATTCTTATCATCAGCGACCGCGTGGGCAGTTTTTTGCGTACGTATAAGCGGACTTGAAAATACTGCATCAAGCTTTATATTTTTAAATCGACGGGTTAGATATTCAAGCTGTTTAGCGCCCGTTTCGCTTATATCACAGTCGGTGGAGCCTTGAAAAATACGCTGCTTATTTCCCAAAGCCTCACAATGTCGTATAAGATAAATATATGTCATATTAAATCTCCCAATTTCTAATATATAATAATATATCATAAAATAATTTCTTTTTCAACATTACTTGACTGAAAAAAACTTTTGTAATATAATTGTTCTTAAATATTTAATCTACCCACAAGGAGTGTAATTTATGATTAAAAAGTATTTAAACCGTCTTTTTATTGACGGACTCTCAGGAATGGCTTACGGACTGTTTTCAACGCTGATTATCGGTACTATCATTTGCCAGATTGGTTCACTTATCGGTGACAATATAATCGGTACATATATTACCGCTATGGGCAATGTTGCAAAAACAATAACAGGTGCTGGTATTGGTGTAGGTGTTGCGGTTAAACTTAAAGCTTCACCGTTGACAACCATTTCGGCGGCTGTCGCCGGTATGGTAGGCGCTTTCCCCAATTTAGCGCTTGAAGCCTTTACTATCGGCACACCCGGTGAGCCGCTTGGCGCTTTTATTGCTGCTTATGTTGCAATTGAAGTGGGCGGTCTTGTTTCAGGTAAAACCAAGCTTGAAATTATTCTTACCCCTCTTTGCTGCATTCTTGCAGGTGCTGCGGCAGGCTATTTAGTTGGCCCTTATATTTCCACCGCAATGCGTTGGATTGGTGAGCTTGTAAATATTAATGTTGAAAAAAGCCCGATTATAGGCGGTATGATTGTATCGGTTGTAATGGGTATACTGCTGACCTTACCTATATCCTCTGCCGCTATTGGCATTTCTATGGGACTTTCGGGACTTGCGGCAGGCGCTGCTACTATTGGCTGCTGCTGTAATATGGTTGGCTTTGCCGTTATCAGTTACCGCGAAAATAAATTCGGCGGCCTTATCGCGCAGGGTATCGGTACCTCTATGCTGCAGATGCCCAACATCGTAAGAAAGCCGATAATTTGGCTTCCCGCTATTATATCAAGCGCAATTTTAGGTCCCGTTTCATCGGCTGTGCTTAAAATGGTAAGCAATCCCGTAGGCTCCGGTATGGGCTCTGCAGGTCTTGTAGGTCAGTTTATGAGTTATAGCTCTATGGTTGAGGCAGGCTTCTCCCCCGTTGTAGCGCTGCTTGAAATTGTATTGATGCAGTTTGTTTTACCTGCAGCACTTTGCCTTGCTATTGCCGAGGGTATGCGTAAACTTGGTCTTATAAAGAGCGGTGACCTTAAACTACAGGATATTGCCCATGCGTAAGAATGAGATTGCGCTAAAAGCGGTAGAGGCACTTGAAGTGCTTTATCCCGACGCTATATGCTCGCTTAATTATACCGATGCCTTTCAGCTGCTTATAGCGACAAGGCTTTCGGCGCAGTGTACCGATGCGCGTGTCAATTTAGTAACCCCTGACCTTTTTGCAAAGTACCCCGATGCAAAAAGTATGGCGGCAGCGCCTGTTGAGGATGTTGAGCAGCTTATTAAAACCTGCGGACTTTATAAAACAAAGGCGCGCGACCTTGTGGGTATTGCAAATATGATAATCACCGATTTCGGCGGTGTTGTACCCGATACTATTGAACAGTTGACACGGCTTCCCGGTGTGGGCAGAAAGACTGCTAACCTTGTCTGCGGTGATGTGTACGGCAAACCTGCAGTAGTTACGGACACGCATTTTATAAGGCTTTGCAACCGTTTAGGTTTGGTTAACACTACCGATCCGTTGAAGGTTGAAAATGCTATGAGAAAACTGTTGCCAAGTGATAAATCAAACGATTTTTGTCACCGCACCGTACTTTTCGGCAGGGATATATGCACAGCACGAAAGGCATATTGCGAAAACTGCCCGATGAATGACTTTTGTCCTAAAAAACTAAACAAAAAATAAAAATACAGCATCTATCATGAGGTAGATGCTGTATTTTATTAGCTGCGGTGTTTTCGTAATTTTCTACGCGCGCGGTTTATTGAGCGCTCAAAATCACCGTTTTTTATAAACTCCGCTAAAACAAGCTGATTATAATACGGTACCGAACAGGAATAAAAGCCGACAGTCCTATTATATAATTCAAGCATATCTTCAGGCAGTATCATATACGCTATGCGGACAGCGGGTGAAATGGTTTTAGAAAAGGTGTTTACATAGATGACGCGTTTTCCCTTTGACAGCGAAAATACCGTTTCCTCTGCCTTGGTTGAAAGGGTGAATTCTGATTCAAAATCATCCTCAACTATAATGCGGTGGTTTTCAGCCATTACCCAGCGTATATATTCACGTTTTTTTAAGGTGTTTGCTGTAACACGGCTTGGATAACTGCGATATGGTGTTATGTGCAATACTGACGCTGTTGTCTTGTTAAGTTCGTCTGTCTTTATACCGTTTTCGCCCAAGGCAAGCGGTAGTGTTTTTACACCGTTGGAATTATACACCTGCTCAATTTTTTCGTATGAGGGCTTTTCTACAGCGTATATGCGTGTTTTACCGAGCATCTGAACAATGATACCGTAAAGGTACTCGGCACCTGCACCTATTACTATCTGGCTTTCTTTCACATTTATACCGCGGCTTCGCGCTAGGTATTCACATATAGCGCTTTTAAGTTCACTGCTGCCGCTGCCGTCACATTTTGTGAAAATATCATCACCGTAAAGGCTTAACACCCTACGCATTGTTTTAGCATAGACCGAAAAAGGAAAAGTATCATCAATTTCGATATTATGTTGTAAAACAGGTGATGGACTTACTGCCTTTGGGGTAGAAAAAAATGCGCCAAAGGTATCATAACACACAAAATATCCGCTTCGCTGACGGGAATCAATATATCCCTCATCAAGTAAAAGTGAGTATGTATGCTCTACCGTAATGACACTTATTCCTAATTCCTCAGCCATAATTCTTTTTGAGGGCATTTTTGTATTGTATCGGTAAACGCCCGTTACAATATCTTCCTTTAATTGCTCGTACAACTGCAGATATATGGGTGTGCTCCCCTGCTTGTCTATTACATACTTCATCTGGTATTATAAAAAACTCCTATTCTGATTATTTTAATAATATCAAAATCATTATATACTCTATTCAAATAAATTTCAAGAAAGAAGTAATGTTATATGCAAAAAAGAGTTGCAGCAATACACGATATTTCCTGCTTTGGTAAGTGCTCACTTACAGTGGCACTGCCGATAATATCTGCCGCAGGAATAGAATGCGCCGCAATACCCACTGCGGTACTTTCAACCCATACGGGCGGTTTTTCAGGCTACACCTTCCGCGACCTCACCGAAGATATTATGCCTGTGGCTGAACACTGGAAGAAAGAAAATCTTAAATTTGATGCTGTATATACAGGTTACCTTGGCTCTATTGAGCAGATAGACCTTGTATGCGCCGCCGTTGATAAATTTGGTGATGATAACACCCTGCTTATCGTTGATCCCGTTATGGCGGACCACGGCAAACTTTACGGCGGTTTTCCGCAAGATTTCCCCAAGCAGATGTGCCGCCTTTGCGCAAAAGCGGATATAATCACCCCAAACATTACTGAGGCTGCATTTATGACCGATATGCCGTATCTGGAAGCGCCTCATACAAAAGAATACATTGAGGATTTGATTGCCGCACTTAAAAAGATTACAAATGGTAAAATTGTTCTTACGGGTGTATGTTTTAAGTCGGGTGAAATCGGCGCTGCATGTTGTGAAGGCGACAGTATAGAATATATTTTTACCGAGCATATCGACGCCGCTTATCACGGTACGGGTGATGTATTTACAAGTACACTGACCTGCGGTGTATTAAACGGCAAGTCGCTTAAGGACTCTGCACTTATTGCCGCAAAATACACAGCGGGATGTATCAAACGCACAAAGGAATTACACCCCGAAATGACATACGGTGTAAATTTTGAAGCGGAAACACCTAATCTTTTAAAACTGCTTGAAATTATATAAAAAAATAAAACCCAAGTACTAATTGTACTTGGGTTTTGTTTTAAATGTTATTTTGCGTAGTCAACAGCACGGCTTTCGCGTATGATATTGACCTTAACCTGACCCGGATACTCAAGTTCGCTCTCGATTTTTTGAACAATATCGTGTGCGATGATAACCATCTGGTCGTCACTGACAACCTCAGGCTTAACTATAATTCGTACCTCACGGCCTGCCTGAATTGCATAAGAATCTTCTACACCGTTAAAGGAATTGGCGATTTCCTCCAACTTTTCAAGACGCTTAATATAATTTTCAATATTCTCACGACGAGCACCTGGACGGGCTGCGGATATAGCGTCAGCAGCCTGAACGATACAGGCGATAACCGTCTTAGCCTCAACATCACCGTGGTGAGCATGAATAGCATGTATAACGGTTTCGCTTTCGTGATACTTTTTAGCAGCCTCAACACCGAGCTGAATGTGTGAACCCTCCTGCTCGTGATCGATTGCCTTACCGATATCGTGAAGCAGACCTGCACGCTTAGCAAGTGTTACATCAACACCAAGTTCTGCGGCAATAAGGCCTGAAAGATAACAAACCTCAAGCGAATGATTAAGCACATTCTGACCGTAGCTGGTACGGAAATGCAAACGGCCTAAAAGCTTTACAAGCTCGGGATGCAGATTATGTACCCCTGCATCAACCATAGCACGTTCACCCTGCTGCTTGATGATTGCGTTAACCTCGGCAGTGGCCTTGGCAACGGTTTCTTCAATTCTTGCGGGATGGATACGGCCATCAATAATAAGCTTTTCAAGGGTTACCCTTGCAATTTCACGGCGTATCGGCTCAAAACTTGATACTGTAATTGCCTCAGGCGTATCGTCGATAATAAGATCAACGCCGGTGGCATTTTCAATAGCACGGATATTTCTACCCTCACGGCCGATTATTCTACCCTTCATTTCGTCGTTGGGCAGCGGCACTACAGAAACTGTGATTTCGGAAGAATGGTCAGCAGCGCAACGCTGAATTGCGTGAGCAATTACTTCGCGGGCAAGTTTATCAGACTCATCCTTAGTCTGCTGTTCGTACTCCATAATCTTAAGCGCCTTTTCATGTGAAAGCTCACCCTCAAGCATCTGCAGAAGGTTTGCCTTCGCCTGTTCTTTAGAAAGTCCGGAGATTTTTTCCAGCATTTCAAGCTGACTGCGCTTTAACTGGTCGCATTCTTCAATGCGAGCGTCGATTTCCTTAGCCCTTTCAGCAAGTTTTTCTTCCTTTTTTTCAAGATTATCCATCTTGCGATCAAGGGTTTCTTCCTTCTGCTGAATTCTGTGCTCCTGACGCTGAACTTCGGTTCTTCTTTCACGGAGTTCGCGCTCTGTATCCTGACGGAGTTGGTGAATTTCCTCTTTAGCTTCAAGAAGAGTTTCTTTTTTGCGAGTTTCGGCGGTCTTCATAGCGTCACTTAAGATACGCTTTGCCTCATCCTCAGCCGAGCCGATGGTCTTTTCCGCAGACTTGCGGCGGAAGACAGAACCAAGCGCAAAGCCAAGTAATGCAAGAACAAGTGCGACCGCACCGAAAATAACATAAGTGATGATATTATCGGGCATCAAATTCCCTCCTTATATAATAAAGCGGTTTCACAGATTATTAAATTGTAAAGGATCTGTCGGGGACCGCTGATTGTACCCCGTGATAATAAATAGTAAGTATTAAACATAGCTTCGCCAAACCTATGCATATACCAAATTTATCTTTATAATTTTACCACCATATTTACATACTGTCAAGCAAAAAACACTTATATATGGTATTTATAGGAAAAAATAGGACATATCCCAAGAAGGCAGACAGGGAAAGTGTCTTAAATACACCCTGTAATCACTGTGAAGTGACAGAACTGCCTTTGGAATTGAAATTAAATCTTCACTTCTGTGGTAGGCGGCAATCTGCATTTTGGGTTTGTATTTAATTATTGTGTGGGCAGCGCCTTTTATTGCAGCAGCCTCCTCACCCTCGATATCCATCTTTATATATGTTGCGGGTTCGCCTTTAAGTATGGCATCTACTGTGACTGATGATATTTGGGTGCCGCTGCCCGTACTGGAGCCACGTGAGCCGTTCATATTAAAAAGTCTTGTACCGACAGTATCGCAAACACAAGCATTGATATTTTGTATGTTTTTTATGTCTTTTGTGGCTTCAGTTAATTTTTTAAAGGTTTTAAGGTCAGGTTCAACCGCAATTATTTTATTATATTTATCGGTATTGTTTAAAAATTCAAGCACTGTATCACCGCGGTATGCGCCAAGGTCTAAATATATTTCGCTATCATTAAAGCGCAGTATGTTCTGATACACCTCACTTGAAGGTGTTTCACATTCAAACAGATAATTTATATCCCCTGTAAGTTTGTACATCACTGTATTTTTGAATACTTTTTTTGACACATCGTCCACAAGTAGATTATATGTGTCTTCAAGAATTTGTCTGTTTTTTATTACATATTCCCTATTAAACAATGTATCCCCGTACACCGCAACATCGGGTGCATAGAGTTCACACTCATCGGCAATACGGCGGATATTTGCGATAACATCAGGCAAAGACGTGCCGAAGCACAGCAACACTATCATACTTCCAAAACGAGCCTTAGCTGTACTGTAATCGGTCACCTCAAAGCCGTGAAATGTTTTATTGCGCACAAAACCGTCCGACGCAAAAACGCCCGATACCTTTATTGAATATTTTTGCAGTACGGAAAGAATTTTATCCGCACCGTCGCCCATACCGTAAAGTAATATGGGCTTTGTTGTGTCTTTTAAGTAATTCCATAAATCTTTCATAACTTAATTATACTGCCTACAAGAAAATTTTACAAGTAAGTTGTAGACAAATCGTTTTTTATTTGGTATACTCATTATGTATAATATAAATATTTTTTTGGAGGTAGTTTTATGAAAAAGGTACTCTCTTTCGACTTTGGCGCTTCCAGTGGCAGAGCTATGCTTGCCACTTTAGAAAACGGCAAAATCAATATGAAGGAAATCCACCGTTTTTCAAATGACCCCGTAATTGTAAGGGGAACAATGTATTGGGATGTGCTCCGTCTTTTCTTTGAAATAAAGACAGGCATTACCAAGGCTGTAAATGAGGGTGGATTTGACGCTATCGGTATTGATACCTGGGGCGTTGACTTCGGTCTGCTTGACAAAAACGGCAGACTTCTCGGAAACCCTGTTCACTACCGTGACAGCAGAACACACAGCATTCCCGAAAAAGTTTTCGAAATCATTTCTAAGGATGAACTCTATTCCAAGGCAGGTCTGCAGTGCATCCACTTTAATACCATATACCAGCTTATGTATCTCAAGCTTGAGGAGCCCGAAATGCTTGAACGCGCAGACAAGATGCTTATGATGCCTGACCTTTTTGCCTATATGCTTACAGGTGAGAAAAAGGAGGAGGCAACAATTGCTTCTACCTCAAACCTGCTTGACCCATACACAAAGGATTGGAATTTTGAACTGATTGAAAAATTAGGACTTCCAAAATCAATATTTGCACCCATTACCAAGCCTGGCAGTGTTTACGGCTATCTTGCAGACGAAATTTGTGAAGAACTTGGCTGTGACAAGGTTCCGGTAATTGCAGTCGCTTCCCACGATACAGCCTCTGCCGTTGCTGCTACCCCCACCGACCGTGATGACTTTGTTTACATAAGCTGTGGCACTTGGAGTCTTTTCGGCATTGAAAGTAAGACACCTATCCTCACCCCCGAAGCTGCTGCTGCAGACTTTACAAACGAGGGCGGTTTTGAAGATACCACACGCTTCCTTAAAAACATTATGGGCCTTTGGCTTATTCAGGAATCACGCCGCCAGTTCAGACGCGAGGGTGAAGAGGTTGGATTTGATGTTCTTGAAAAAGAAGCCCTTGCAGCCGAGCCGTTCAAGTGTTTCATAAATGTTGATGACCCCACATTTGAGCCTTCGGGCAATCTGCCACGCAGAGTCAAAGAATACTGCCAAAAGACAGGTCAGTATGTACCCCAGACACGCGGCGAGGTTATCCGTTGTATCTACCAAAGCCTTGCAATGAAGTATAAATACACATTTAATACACTTAATGCTCTTGGTGATAAAGAGTACCACAGCATTAACATTCTTGGCGGCGGTATTAAAGATAAGCTGCTTTGCCAGATGACAAGTGATGCTTGTAATGTAAATGTTCTGGCAGGACCTACCGAGGCTACCGTTATGGGCAACATTTCTGTTGCATTCAGCGCCCTTGGTGAAATTGCTGACTTTGCAGAGGTCAGAAAGGTTGTTTCTAACTCAACCGAAATTAAGACCTACACCCCATGTGATAACGAGGCTTGGGAAAAAGCTTATGCCGATTATCTTAAAGCTACAGGTCTTTAGTTAATATTCAAAACACAGCACGGACAGATTTTTCTGCCCGTGCTTTTTTATGCAAATATTAACAAATTGTAAAAGTCAGGGAAAGTCAAAGAATTTTTGCAAAAACTGTTGACTTTTTGAAAATTTTGGTTATAATATAGTTTGTTAGCACTCGACAGTGCAGAGTGCTAACTTATACAAAATATGCTTGGTGGTGAGGATTACGGAACTTTCCGAAAGAAAACTTGCTGTGCTTTCCGCAATAGTTAAGGCTTACATTGAAACGGGTGAGCCTGTAGGCTCGAAAAATCTGAGCTATCTTATGAGAAATGCCCCCTCCTCTGCCACGCTGCGAAATGAAATGAACGCGCTGTGCACATTGGGTTATTTGACACAGCCGCATACATCAGCAGGTCGCATACCGACAAGCTTAGGTTACAGACTTTACATCGACACTATGATGCGCCCGACGGCGCTGATAGACAGCGCTAAGGAGTATATTAACTCACAGTTTGCCGATGTAGGCTGCGACACACAAAGCATTCCTAAAGCGGCGGCAAATGCCCTTGCGGCGCTTACGGGCTATCCTGCAATTTCTTGTTACATTGTAAAAGAAGATGTATGTTTAAGCCAGGTAAGACTTTTACCAGTAAGCCGAAAAACTGCGGTAATGCTTTTGATTTTTTCGGACGGAAGGACAAAAAGTTCTATTTGTCACATACCTGAAGGTCTTACAGCCGAAACAAACGAGCTTTTTTTGAAGATTGTCCGTTCACGATTTTTAAATCAGCCGCTCGATAGGTTTAATAAGGCTTATTTGCAAAGTATAATAACATCGGCTGGACTGAATGCCCTGTCGGTTGCTCCGCTGATTACAAATTTAACAGATATGGCAACCGAGGCGGCGGCTTCAAGTGTAGAAATAAGTGGCAGCGCTTCGCTGTACAATTTCTGTAACGAGGAACAGGCCCGTAAAATAATGTCACTTGCAAACCGCGCAACACCGATGATTGATATTTTGCAGTCAAGCGACAAGGAAACCAATGTGATTTTTGGAAACGACACCGACTTTGACGAACTTCGCGATAAAGTTCTGGTGATTTCAAATTATAACTGCAAAGGCAGTTTTTGCGGTAAAATCGGTATAATCGGTCCTGACAGGATGTCCTATGACCGAATAATACCGAGTATACAGTATATTGCTAATAAACTTACCGACCTTATGACCGAGGCGGTAAACGATATGGAGGATTAACCGTGTCAGAAGAAATTAAAAAAGAAGAACCCGTGCAGGATAAGGCTGCAGAAAAAAAGGAAAAGAAAAAATCAAAAAAAGACTGTGAACTCGACTTACTTAAGGCAGAGCTTGATGCTAAGAACGATTTGCTTGTTCGTACAGCGGCCGAATTTGACAACTTCAAAAAACGCACCGAACGCGAACGGGCTGCTGTTGCCGAATTTGCTAAGGCTGGTTTAATCAAACAACTTTTGCCGATACTTGATAATATAGACCGCGCATCTGCCGCAGACCACGACAGTGCCGATTATATTAAAGGTGTCGAAATGATAGTAAAACAGTTTGAAACACTTTCAGGCAATCTTGGTATAGAATCCATTGCCGCAGTCGGCGATGAGTTTGACCCAAATTTCCACGAGGCAGTTATGCATATCGAGGACGAAACTTTAGGCGAAAATGTAATTGCCGAGGTGCTTCAAAAGGGCTATAAGCTCGGTGATACGGTCATTCGTGCCGCTATGGTTAAGGTTGCAAATTAAAAAATTAAATTAACATAAATTCTTAGGAGGATTTTTATTATGGGAAAAATTATTGGTATTGACTTAGGTACAACAAACTCTTGTGTTGCCGTTATGGAAGGCGGCGAACCGGTTGTTATAGCAAATGCAGAAGGCGCCAGAACTACACCATCTGTTGTTGCTTTTTCAAAGACCGGTGAGCGTATGGTAGGTCAGGTTGCAAAGCGACAGGCTATCACCAACCCCGACAGAACCATCAGTTCCATTAAACGCGAAATGGGCACAAACTACACCGTTCAAATTGACGATAAGAAGTATACCCCACAGGAAGTTTCTGCCATCATTTTGCAGAAGCTTAAGGCTGATGCAGAAAGTTATCTTGGACAGACGGTTACCGAAGCGGTAATTACTGTTCCCGCATACTTTACCGACGCACAGCGTCAGGCAACCAAGGATGCAGGTAAAATTGCAGGTCTTGAGGTTAAGCGTATCATCAATGAGCCCACCGCAGCAGCGCTCGCTTACAGCATTGACAAGGAAGACGACCAGAAGGTTATGGTATATGACCTTGGCGGTGGTACCTTCGACGTTTCAATTATTGAAATGGGCGACGGTGTACAGGAAGTTCTTGCTACTGCAGGTAATAACAAGCTCGGCGGTGACGATTTCGACAAGCGCGTAATGGACTTTATCGTTGCTACCTTTAAGGCTGAACAGGGTATCGACCTTTCAGCAGACAAGATGGCAATGCAGCGCGTTAAGGAAGCCGCTGAAAAGGCAAAGATTGACCTTTCGGGTATGACAACTGCCGACATCAATCTTCCCTTTATTACAGCCGACTCAACAGGTCCTAAGCACTTTGAAACCACACTTACCCGCGCTAAGTTCAACGAACTTACAGCAGACTTGGTTGAGGCTACAATGGCACCTGTTCGTCAGGCACTTGCAGACTCAGGTCTTGACAAAAGTGAGATCAACAAGGTTCTTATGGTTGGCGGTTCTTCAAGAATCCCCGCCGTTCAGGAGGCTGTTAAAAGCTTTATGGGCAAGGAACCCTTCAAGGGTATCAACCCCGATGAATGTGTTGCTTTAGGCGCATCTTTACAAGCAGGTGTACTTGGCGGTGATGTTAAGGGACTTCTTCTTCTTGATGTTACTCCCCTTTCACTTGGTATTGAAACCATGGGCGGCGTTTCAACAAAGGTAATTGAGCGCAACACCACAATACCCACCAAAAAGAGCCAGATTTTTTCAACTGCTGCTGACGGTCAGACCTCGGTTGAAGTCCACGTGCTTCAGGGTGAGCGTGAATTTGCTAAGGATAACAAGACACTCGGTGTATTCCACCTTGACGGTATTGCACCCGCTCCGCGCGGCATACCCCAGATTGAAGTTACTTTTGACATAGATGCAAACGGCATTGTTCATGTTTCTGCAAAAGACCTTGGTACAGGTAAGGAAAACGATATTACAATTACCTCTAACACCAATATGTCTAAGGAAGATATCGACAAGGCAGTTAAGGAAGCTGAGGCTTATGCTGCCGAGGATAAAAAGCGCCGTGAGGCTGTTGATATACGCAATAATGCAGACCAGATGATTTATCAGACCGAAAAGACCGTTACCGAATTCGGCGACAAACTTTCCGATGAAGAAAAGTCTAAGATTGAGACAGCTAAGGAAGCACTTAAAGAAGCACTTAAGGGCGAAGATATAGATGCTATCAAGGCTAAACAGGAAGAACTTCAAAAAGAAATTTATGCAGTAAGCGAAAAGGTTTATAAGGCTGCTGCCGAAGCACAGCAGGCTGCTGGCGCTGATGCAGGAAATGCCGCTGCAGACGACAACGTTTATGAAGCAGATTTCACAGACGTTGACGACAGCAATAAACAGTAATTACAGTTGATAGCGGGCGGATATAATCCGCCCCTACATACATTTTGTTTGTGGGAGATAACTACTCGTGTCAGAGGAAAAAAGAGATTATTATGAAGTCTTAGGTGTCGATAAATCGGCATCTGACGACGAACTGAAAAAGGCTTACAGAAAATTAGCAAAAAAATATCACCCAGACCTAAATCCAGGCGATACTGAGGCTGAAAAAAGTTTCAAGCAGGTCAACGAAGCGTACGAAATCCTATCAGACAAGGAAAAACGCGCACGGTACGACCAGTTTGGACACGCGGGTGTCGACCCAAATTTCGGCGCAGGCGGCGGTTCTTATGGCGGCGGCTTCGGCGGATTTGGCGATTTCGGCGACCTTGGCGACATTTTGGGCAGTATGTTTGGCGGCGGCTTCGGCGGCAGCAGACGAAACCCAAATGCTCCACGGCGCGGAAACGATACCTCTGCTTCGGTTAACCTTTCTTTTGAAGAGGCTGCCAAGGGATGTAAAAAGACGATTAAGGTGACCAAAATCGACAGCTGCGATGATTGCGGCGGCAGCGGTTGCGAAAAAGGCACAACTGCAAAATCCTGCCCCGTATGTCACGGCAGCGGACAGGTAGCATCGGTACAAAGAACGCCCTTCGGTCAAATACAAACGCAAACTGTTTGTAATAACTGCCATGGCTCAGGCAAGATAATCGACAAGCCTTGCCGCACATGTGCAGGTAAAGGCAGAATACGCCATACGGTAGAAAGAACTGTGGAAATACCTGCAGGTATTGATGACGGACAGGTAATTACCCTTCGTGGTGGCGGTGATTCGGGTGTGAACGGCGGTCCCTCGGGCGACCTTAGAATTATGGTTAATGTTCGTCCACACGCTATCTTTATCCGCGACGGTTATGATGTTTATTGCGAAATACCCATTACCTTCGCACAGGCGGCTTTAGGCGCTGAAATTACCGTACCCACCCTTGACGGTAAGGTTAAATTCACTATTCACGAGGGCACTCAGCCCGGTGATGAATTCAAGCTTCGCGGCAAGGGTATACAACGGCTCAACTATTCAGGCAAGGGTGACCAGTATGTTAAAATTACTGTGGAGGTTCCCCGTGAACTGTCTAAAGAGCAAAAGGAAAAGTTGCGTGAGTTTGACGGTATAACCGATGATAAAAACTACAAAAAACGCAAAGGCTTTATCGATAAGGTTAAGGACTTTTTCGATTAATTAAAAGAAAAAGCGTATCGTTATGTTTATTTATAACGATACGCTTTTTAATTATTTATTAGCAGTTGCCATTGCCTTAATTTGCTCCTCATAAGCTTCGGGTTTTTCGGTACTACCGTGTTCACCCGCAGGACGATATGTAGGAACTATTGACATAACAAAACGCTTTACATCATCGGGATTTTCATAACACAGGTGCATCAACTTTTCAATGTTATCAAACAACTTGTCTGTATCAAAATCAAGCGGATTGCAGATGTTTATAAGCTTATTCGGGGTGGTGCGAAGTCCCTCCTCCGCCATAAGTTTTTCCTCATAAAGCTTTTCACCGGGGCGAAGGCCCGAATACTCAACCTTAATATCCACATCGGGCTTAAGTCCCGAAAGTCTTATGAGATTTCGCGCAAGGGTATCAATTTTAACCGGTACACCCATATCAAGTACAAATATTTCACCGCCGGCAGCGTATGTACCCGCCTGAAGTACCAGACCTACCGCTTCGGGAATGGTCATAAAGTATCTTATTATATCAGGGTGAGTTACTGTAACAGGTCCGCCGTTTGCAATCTGTTTTTTAAATACAGGAATAACAGAACCGTTAGAGCCCAGAACATTACCGAATCTTACCGCTACATATTCTGTAGATACGGTTTTGGGTGTTTTTATAAAATTAACCGAAGAATGACCGGTGCTGTCATCGTGCTCGTACAAAGGACGAAGCTTTGAAACATTCCCCTCTTTAACAAGCTTGTCAAATGATTGTACAATCATCTCACACAAGCGCTTAGATGCGCCCATAATGTTAGTTGGGTTTACAGCCTTATCGGTACTTATAAGAACAAACCGTTTGCAACCGTTCATAGCAGCAGCATAGGCCGTTTTGTATGTGCCGATAACATTATTTTTTATGGCTTCACAGGGACTGTCCTCCATAAGCGGAACATGCTTATGCGCCGCAGCGTGATATACAACATCGGGCTTGTATTTTTCAAATACATCAAATATCTTTCGGCTGTCCCTGATAGAGCCGATTAACACCTCAAGTTTAAGTTCAGGATGCAAATACTTTAATTCCTGTTGTATATCATAAGCATTGTTTTCATATATATCGAAAATTATAAGCTGACGCGGATTGTGTGCCGCAATCTGTCGGCAAAGTTCACTGCCTATTGAGCCACCGCCACCGGTGACAAGTATAACCTTATTCTTGACGAAATTAAAAATTTCGTCCATATTAATGGAAATCTGTTCCCTACCAAGCAGGTCTTCGATGGCAATATCGGTAAGTTTTTGTTTTGTTACATTACCGTCCGACAAATTGTGTAAATCAGGAAGAATTTTAAGTTCACATTCCGTTTCCTTACAAATATTAAGTATTGCACTTTTATTTGACGCAGAAAGGGACGGAATTGCAATATAAATTTTACCGACATCATATTTTTTTACATTTTCAATTATCTCATGACGGCCGCCTACTATGGGGATATTATCAATATATCTGCCCCATTTATTTGGGTTATCATCGATAAGACAGACAACCCTTTCGTTCGTATCGGTAAGCACTGACATATCGCGGAGTATCATTGTTCCTGCACTACCCGCGCCCACCAACATAACACGGTTTACCTTTCCTGCTCTGTAGGCTGCTCGGCGGCTTCTTTCAAGCAGTATAAAACGGTAAGAAAATCTGACTGCAAGGACCAAAACAAACTGAATAAGCGCACCAAAGAAATAGTATGTAACAGGCATTCTATCAAAAGATAAAAGTCTGCAGACTACAGTTATACCCACAGCGTGAAAAGCGCAGGTTATAACCGAAGTAAAGGCAACATTCAAAAATTCCTTATGACCGGCAAAACTCCAAACACTGCGATAAAGTTTTGAAAGTCTGAAAACAATAAGACAAAAGACCAAATAAAAAGGTGAAAATATTGCATATGCCTTTAAATATACAGGATCTATAGTATTTATCTGGCAGTCAAACCTTAACCAAAGTGCAAAAAAGTATGATGCGTTTACAATAAACGCGTCATAAAAAAACAATAATAATACTGCCAGACTGCTGCGGCTAAACCTGAAGCCAAATGCTTTTTTTTGTTTTGATTTAAAACTCATACTTTACCTCAAACCTAAAAGTTATTCGGAAACGCAATAATACAGTATTAATTATATCACAACTGCATATTTTAGTCAACACTAATAAAACTTACAATACTTTCCATTGTTTTTTTACGTTTTTCACAAAAAACCGCCAACTATTTTGAGAAATGTTCTTAGCAAACATTTCTCAAAAGTTTTATTCGCCTTGCGGCGAGTTCTATTGCTTCGCAGTGGTATTCGGCTAATGCCGAGTGTTATTCGCTTCGCGAGTTTTCGCGGCGAATAAAATAACACTGAAACCCTTTGGTTTCAATATCACTTTTGCATAGCAAAAATATCACTCCGACTCTGGTCGGAATATCACTATATAGACAAAAAGAAGGCTCACTGTTGAGCCTTCTTTTTGTCTGTTGTAAATAGATTTGGACTTATGCCTAAAGTATTTGTGTGTACAAATACAATGATGGTTCTTACCAAAAATCATATTTTGTTTTGACAAAATTTCGCTACCGACATTACCCATTTTAGTTGGCGGTTTGTATTAGTTTGTAGGTACTAGAACCATACGATCAAAAGGCAATATATCTTCTGTTATATCATTTATCTGTCTTATTTCCTGTACATCAGCAAGATAGCGATGTGCAATATCCCACACACTTTCCCCGCTTGACGCGAAATAAATTGTCATCGCACTGCAGCAGTTTTTACTAATAGGCTTATTTTCATTAATCTTTATATCAACAATCAACGGCAGTTTGCTACACTCATAAACAGCGGCGCAAATATTAAGGTCTACCCGAAGTTCCATTTTACCCGAACCGGTCAGCGTATAGTTGGTGGTCAGTACCGTTATCTCGGGTGAGCACCTAAGTTCTTTGCCCGTACAGTTTATCGGATGACTGTATTCAAATTCAATCGGCTTTTCATAAAAAGCAGGTGTACCTTCCGTATCGGATGCTATTATATACGCTATAACCGTACCGCTAATCTGAACTGCATTATTATCAAATCTTACTCCGCCGACACGCGTTTCACACCACATATCATATATAACCGATAATGCGCCATCGGCAAAATCAAGATTTTTCTTGCAATTAAAGGTTTCATTTATATTTTCACAAATCTTATTGAAGCATACCTCGTTCTTAGAAATTTCAGCTTCATATTTACGGGAATATGCGTCAAGTATTGCATCAATATCATTATTACAATAGCATTGAGAGGTTATCAGCAACTTTGCATTTAATATAAACGACCGACATTCACCCGAAGCCGACGCACGCGGTTTGATTTCAAGATGAGCAATTACCGCATTTGATTCACAGGTGCACTCTTGTGTTATACCGTCAATCTCAAGAAGTTGGCTAAAGGGTATGGTGCTTCTGACTATTTGCGGCGCTGCATTCTCGGGCGAATAGAGAATGTTTACAACCATTTCACCTTTTACCATAGATTTACCTGCCAGAATTTTACTTTCCCTGACGGCTGGTGCTGCATCATATCTTATAAGACAGCGCACATCAGGCTGCCCCGAGCCAATTTCAATTTCTTCCTCAATAATTAGGTATTTGTCGCTGTTTCCCATAGGGATTGTAGCAGGAATACTACCCCGCAGAAGTTCAATGTTTTGGTCGTCGACATCAGATATTACATCAGTAATACAGTTTCGTTTAAGATTTACATAAACCCCCACAGCGCCGTGAATATCAATTTTCCTGCCCGTTACCGCGCGGCAGTTTATGTATTCGCACTTTGCCGTTGCAGTAAGCGAAGTACCGTCGGTGTCCACACCTGTATCAAAGGTTTTTGAAAAGGGATACTGATACTCATAAGAGTTAATGCAGTTATCCTCGTCTGCATATATAACTGTGATTGTAACGCACCCTTCAACAGTGACGCTTCTGCCGTTTATACCCTTTGATGAAATCCGCGACACGCCGCGACACTTTAAAATCTTAGATATATCAGGACAATAATCAGGTAATGTAAAATCAATATCAATAGGTAGTTCTGCCGATTCGTTAAATATGTTTTGAGTTGAAAAAACACCGGTTTTAACATTTTTTTGCTCCATATATCATACACACTCCACAATGACTTTTTACTTAAATATATTCGTTTGCAGAATGTTTTATGACAAAAATAAAATCGGTCTGAGTGATTAACCCAAACCGATTTTGAAACTATTGTTGGTCTTCATCTGCTGTAACATCACAGACTAAGTACTCGCCCTTAATGCGATTTTTATTGCTCAGCTTATCGAAAACCGCAAGTGCGCCAAGCACCGCCGAAAACACAGCAGTCACTGTCGCCAAAAATTTTAAAAAGCCTTTCATATTTTTCTCCTCCTTCTTTCTACATAAAAGGTGCAAATAAGTGTAATATTGTGCGTTTCAGCCTTGTATACCAAGGTGTTTTTTTCCAACTTTTAAGGGTAATCTCCTGACAGGCGTCAAGCAGACAATTATAATGGTCTTTAATATCGGCAACGGCGCTGTTGCCACACATCCACACACCGCATTCAAAGTGAAGATTAAAGCTGCGATAGTCCATATTAACTGTACCAACCGTAGCGACAATATCATCAGATACAAAAATTTTCGAATGAATGAAACCTGGTGTATATTCGTAAATTTTCACACCCGATTCAAGCAACTCGTAATAATTATACTGCGTTACAGGGTGCACATACCATTTATCAGGTATATGCGGTGTTATAATGCGGACATCCACCCCCGACTTTGCCGCAAGTTTTAAAGCCGTGCTCATTGTACTGTCAATAATCAGGTAGGGTGTTGCGATATACACATAACGCTGCGCTGTGTTCAAAATCTGCATATAAATGCCCTCGGCAGGATTTTTAAAATCTAAAGGTCCATCCGCATAGGGCAGAACAAAACCCTTGTCAAGTGCATTTTCCTCAGACATATGGGAAATCATATCTATACTTTTTTTGGTTGTAATTTCCCATGTGCTGCAAAACATTGCAAGAAAGCTCTTTACCGCCTCACCCTTGACAATTACCGCACAGTCCATCCAATAGCCGAATCGTTTCATTTCATTTATATACTCATCGGCAAGATTTAGTCCGCCGGTTATTGCAACCTTACCGTCAATAACCACGATTTTACGGTGATTGCGGTTGTTCATAAACACATCAAACGAAGGTTTAATTTTATTGAAAACCGCAACCTCTATGCCCTTTTTCTGCAGTCTTCTAATAAAACCCTTGTGCTGTCTTTTTATTGAGCCAAAGTCATCAAATAAAACCTTTACCTCTACCCCATCACGAACCTTGCGTTCAAGAATTTCACTTACACTGTTCCACATCTTGCCCTCTGCAATTATGAAAAATTCAATGTAAATGTATTTCTGTGCCATCTGAAGTTCTTCAAGGAATCGTGGTAAAAACTCCTCCCCCGGAGCCAAAAATTCAACCGAAGAATTTTTATAAATCGGAAATCCCGACTCGCGTTTAAGAAACTCTGCCTGTCGGGAATGCAAATTATCAAAGTAGCGAAGATTCTCACACTCTGCACTATCGTCGGGTAGATATCTTTTATACTTTTTCTCACAGGCATTCATTTTTTTCTTCAAATGGGGAAAAACACGTCCGCCGCCGATGAGCGTAAAAATAAGTATGCCGAAAATGGGAAACAGTAGAATAAAGACAATCCACGCAAATTTATAGCTCGAGTTGCCGCGCCTGTTTATGATATAAACCGAAGTTATTATGGCTATTATCTCAGAAATGATGTAAATCTTGAAGTTATCTTCAGAAATTCCGTACACTAATGCAAACAGAAAACTTATCTGCAACAGCAAAGAAACTGCAGAAAAAATAATATGTGTAGGAAACGGTATACCACGCTTGTTCTTTACTTTTGGCTTCATTTACATCACCCCTCTCATTTATCTAAAATTAATATTAACACAAATTTATAAATAAATCAAATATAGATAGCAAATAAATTTAAAATATCCAAAGAATTAATCTTTGGATATTTTTCAGATTATATATTGCGCGACTTTACATATTCAATCTGTTTTTCAACCGACTGTACAGATGTACCGCCTTCGGAAATTCTGCGCTTCACGCAGTTTTCAAGATTTACAGCATCGTATAACTGCTCATCAAACACCTCGCTGAATTGCTTATATTCACTAAGCGGCAAATCCTCAAGCACGGTGTCATTCTTAATACAGTATGCAACAATTTCACCCGATATTTTATACGCCGTTCTAAAAGGCATACCCTTTTTAACCAGATAATCGGCAAGGTCGGTTGCATTTATAAAGCCCTTTTGCGCTGCCTTTTTCATATTTTCGGTGACTGCAGTCATGGTAGCAATCATAGGTATGAATACCCGAAGCGACATTTTCACCGTATCACACGCGTCGAAAACGCCCTCCTTATCCTCCTGCATATCCTTGTTATATGCAAGTGGCAGTCCTTTAAGTGTGGTAAGCAAACCTAAAAGGTCGCCGAATACCCTGCCTGTCTTTCCGCGCACAAGTTCTGCCATATCGGGATTTTTCTTCTGCGGCATTATGGATGAACCTGTAGTATAACTGTCAGAAAGCTGAACAAACTTAAATTCCCAGCTTGACCAAAGTATTATTTCCTCAGAAAAACGGGAAAGATGCATCATAATAAGAGATATTGCCGACATAAGTTCTACACAAAAATCCCTATCAGAAACACCGTCTATGGAATTCATACAGATACCGTCAAAGCCCAGTTTTTCGGCTTCATAGCGACGGTCTGTGCTGTATGTGGTACCTGCCAGAGCACACGAGCCGATGGGCGAAACATTCATCCGTTTTCTGCAATCGGCAAGTCTGTCAATATCACGCAGCAGCATCATACAGTAAGCCATCAGATGCTGACCAAAGGTTATAGGCTGCGCACGTTGAAGATGGGTGTATCCAGGCATAATGTCACCCTTATATTTTTCAGACTTTTCAGTAACAGCTGAAATTAAATCCTTTAAAAGTGCTGTAATTTCATCAATTTCATCACGAAGATACATTCTTATATCAAGTGCTACCTGATCATTACGGCTACGCGCTGTATGAAGTTTTTTGCCAACATCACCAATGCGCGAAGTAAGCTCCTGCTCGATAAACATATGTATATCCTCAGCCGTGTAGTCAAAGTCAAGTTTACCGCTTTCAAGGTCGGCTAAAATTCCCTCAAGACCTGAAATTATTATATCTGCCTCGTCAGGTGAAATAATACCGCACAGGCTCAGCATGGAAGCATGTGCCATACTGCCCTTAATATCCTGTGAGTACATTCTGCTGTCAAAATGTATTGATGAATTAAAATCGTCGGCGATACTGTCGGTTACACCGCTTGTAACACCTGCCCACATTTTTGCCATAAACTAAAATACCTCTTTTATTTTAAACTATTTACTTATTATATATTTCCTTTTTATCAATGTCAAGGGTTTTGGATAAATATGCAAAAACAACCGCATATTATGCAGTTGTTTTTGCGCTTTGTTTTATGAGTTTTTACATTTAAAACAAATTTCGTTCTCGCTTTTTCCGCTGTGCTCTATTTCAGATATATTATTCACAGTAGTCTCGGCTATATTATTGAGCGCCTCCTCTGTAAGAAATGCCTGATGTGAGGTGACAATTACATTCGGCATTGAAATAAGACGTGCCAGTGTATCGTCATCCACAATATGACCAGAAAAGTCTTCAAAGAAAACATCCGATTCTTCTTCATAAACATCAAGACATGCAGCACCGATTTTACGCGCCTTGATACCTTCAAGAAGAGCATCAGCGTCAATCAGCGCCCCGCGAGAAGTGTTAAGGATGACAACTCCGCTTTTCATCTTGTCTATAGATTCGCCACTTATTATATGATGTGTTTCAGGTGTTAGTGGGCAGTGCATAGATATAATATCACTCTTTGAAAAAAGCGTATCCAAAGAAACATATTCTATATCACTGTTTTGGTCAGGAAACTTGTCATAGGCAATAACCTGCATACCAAAACCACGGCATATATTTATAAACACACGGCCTATCTTTCCTGTACCTATAACACCAATAGTTTTACCGTAAAGGTCAAATCCCGTAAGTCCGTTAAGGCTGAAATTGAAATCCTTAGTGCGTATATATGCCTTGTGAATACGGCGAATTGAAGTAAGCAGCATTGCCATTGTATGCTCTGCTACGGCATAGGGTGAATAGGCAGGTACATGTACCACGCGAATTTTACCGTATGCGTGCTTAAGGTCAACATTGTTATAACCGGCGCATCGAAGCGCAACTATTTTTATACCGAGGGACACCAGTTTATCAATAACCTCGGCATCTGCGGTATCATTTACAAATATGCATACACCATCGCAACCGCGCGCAAGGTCGGCAGTGTCAATATTAAGTTTGGTTTCAAAAAATTTGAAATCTATTCCCTTTTCTTTGCCGTATTTTTCAAAAGACGGTATATCATATGACTTAGTGTCAAAAAAAGCAAATTTCATAAACATTTCTCCCTTCAACTCTAAGTTTTTCCTTAAATCATTAAAGAATACTTATCATTTGATTTTTTAATTAAATTAAAAGCCGACACGGATGTGTCGGCTTTCGAAGCATTGATTTAAAATTAATATGCTACACCCTGAGCAATCATAGCCTCTGCAACCTTTTCAAAGCCTGCAATATTAGCGCCTGCAACAAGGTCACCTTCCATACCGTACTTCTTAGCAGCGTCGTAGGAAGCCTTGTAGATGCCCTTCATAATCTGGTGAAGCTTAGCATCAACCTCTTCAGCGGTCCAGCTGTAACGCATAGAGTTCTGGCTCATTTCAAGGCCTGAAACCGCAACACCGCCTGCATTAACTGCCTTAGACGGAGCAATAACAACGCCGTTTTCTTTCAGGTATTCCATAGCCTCATTAGTGGTGGGCATATTGGAAACTTCAACATAATACTTGATGCCGTTAGCAACAATCTGCTTAGCCTCAGCAACATCAACCTCGTTCTGAGTAGCGCAGGGCATAATAACATCAACCTTAGTGTTCCAAGGCTTTTGACCTGCATAGAAAGGAACACCGAACTTGTTAGCGTAGTCTTCAACCTTATCACGACCGGAATCGCGCATTTCAAGCATAAAGTTGAGTTTTTCTTCGGTAACAACACCGTCTTCATCATATACATAGCCGTCAGGACCTGAGATGGTAACAACCTTACCGCCAAGTTCTGCAATCTTCTTAGCAGTACCCCAAGCAACATTACCGAAACCGGAAATTGCAAAGGTCTTGCCCTTTACAGACTCGCCGAAGGACTTAAGCATCTCCTCTGCATAATAAACTGCGCCGAAACCTGTAGCCTCAGGACGAATAAGAGAACCGCCGTATGTAAGGCCCTTGCCGGTAAGAACACCTGTAAATTCGTTGCGAAGTCTTTTATACTGACCGTACATATAACCAATTTCGCGAGCGCCTGTGCCGATGTCACCTGCGGGAACGTCGGTATCAGCACCGATATGCTTGGAAAGTTCGGTCATAAAGCTCTGGCAGAAACGCATAATTTCACCGTTTGACTTGCCGCGGGGGTCAAAGTCTGAACCGCCCTTACCGCCGCCCATAGGAAGACCGGTAAGACTGTTTTTAAATGTCTGCTCAAAGCCAAGGAACTTAATTACCGATGCATTAACTGAGGGGTGAAGACGAATACCGCCCTTGTAAGGACCGATTGCAGAGTTAAACTGTACACGGAAGCCGCGGTTAACCTGAACCTGACCGTTATCATCAACCCAAGAAACACGGAAGAAAATCTGGCGCTCAGGCTCAACCATACGCTCGATAATACCGTTTTCCTCAAAACGAGGGTCGGCAGCGATTACGGGCTCAAGTGAAATAAGAACTTCCTTAACAGCCTGCAAAAATTCCTTTTCTCCGGGATTTCTCTTCTCTACATCTGCATAGACACGATTTAAATATTCTGAATTAAACATTGTAATTCCTCCTATCAGAAATAAAAAAATATATGAATAGAATACTACTATTTTTTTTTATAGTCAATAAAAAATTTGAAAAATTTTCGATTTTTTTGCGATTTTTTATCAGTATCTTCTTGACAAACAAGATTTTTGGTAATATTATTATAATGTATTAAAGCGATGATAAGGACAGTAACCTTAAATCTGCCTTTTTCAGAGAGCGTTCCGTTTGCTGTAAGGAATGCAAAGGTATTAGGGCGAAAACCACCTTTGAGCGCTGCGGGGTAACAACCGCGGACGTAATTGCTGCGTTAAGGCATTTTAAGTGCTGCATTATTTTTAATGCGGAATGTGGGTGGAACCACGGAGTTATATTTACTGCTTCGTCCCTCGTTTTTGAGGACGGAGTTTTTTTATTTTTATTTTAAAGATTATGTGAAAGGATAAAGAATTATGAAAATCATCTACAAAGACGGTACCGTTGCAGAGGCTGCTGCCGAGCAGGAGCTTGAGGTTATTCGCCACACAGCCGCGCACATTATGGCACAGGCTGTAAAGCGTCTTTACCCCGAAGCTGACTTTGGCTACGGTCCGGCAACAGAAAAGGGATTTTACTACGATATTGACCTTGGTGACAGAAAACTTACCGACGAAGACCTTGAAGCAATTGAAAAAGAAATGCGCAAGATAGTTAAGGAAAACCTTCCCATTAAACCGTATATTCTTCCCCGTGAAGAAGCAATAAAGCATATGCAGGAGCGCGGTGAGAAATACAAGGTAGAGCATATTGGCGACCTTGACGAAGATGCCCAAATCAGCTTTTACAAGCAGGGCGAATATGTTGATATGTGCGTTGGTCCGCATCTTTGCTACACCAAAGCACTTAAGGCTTTCAAAATCACAGGTCAATCGGGTGCATATTGGAAAAATGACAAAGAAAACAAAATGCTTACCCGTATTAACGGTATTGCGTTCCGCACACAAGACGAACTTGATGAGCATTTAAAACTTTTGGAAGAGGCTGAGCGCCGCGACCACCGCAAGATAGGTAAAGAGATGGAGTTGTTTATGCTTTGTGACGAGGGTCCGGGCTTCCCCTTCTTCCTGCCACGCGGTATGCAACTTAAAAATGCGCTTGTTGACTATTGGCGCGAAATACACGCGGACGCCGATTATGTTGAGGTTTCTACACCGCTTATTATGAACCGTCACCTTTGGGAAACAAGCGGTCACTGGGATCACTACAAGGATAATATGTATTCAACCACCATTGATGATGAAACATACTGCATTAAGCCGATGAACTGTCCAGGCGGCGTTATGGTTTATGCCGCAAAGCCACACAGCTACCGCGAATTGCCGATGCGTGTGGGCGAACTCGGTCTTGTTCACCGTCACGAACTAAAAGGCGCTTTGCACGGTCTTTTCCGTGTGCGTTGCTTCACTCAGGACGATGCGCACATCTTTATGACAAGACAGCAGATTACCGATGAAATTATCGGTGTTGTAAACCTTATAAATCAGGTTTATACTAAGTTTGGTTTTGACTACTTTGTTGAGCTTTCCACAAGACCCCAGGATAGTATGGGCAGTGATGAGGATTGGGAGGCTGCAACAAACGGACTTAAAACAGCGCTTGAGCAGATTGGTCTGCCCTATATCATTAACGAGGGCGACGGCGCGTTCTACGGTCCTAAGATTGACTTCCATCTTCGTGACAGTATCGGCCGTACCTGGCAGTGCGGTACAATTCAGCTTGACTTCCAGATGCCGCAGAACTTTGACCTGACATACGTTGATGAAAACGGCGAAAAGCAAAGACCGATTATGATTCATCGCGTATGCTATGGCTCGATTGAACGCTTTATCGGTATTATTACCGAACATTTTGCAGGTAAGTTCCCCACCTGGCTTTCACCGCTTCAGGCAAAGGTTATGACACTGCCCGGCACTGATGAATCCTATGCCGAAAATGTTTATAATGTGTTGCGTTCAAAGGGTATACGCTGCGAATTTGATAACCGCAATGAAAAAATCGGTTATAAAATTCGTGAAGCGCGTCAGGTTGACCGCGTACCGCATATGATTATCATCGGTGCTAAGGAGATAGAAAACAATGTAATTGCTATCAGAAACCGCGACACCGACCAGACGGTTACAATGACACTTGACGAGTTTGTAGAAAAGATTACTACAGAAATTAATAACAGAACATAAAAAGACAAAACTGCCGCAACGGAGTACCGTTGCGGCAGTTTTAATTATTCAAACTTAAATGTTAAGTTGTCTGCGTATTAAGTTTAAATTGATTCAACAATAGCCTTTGTATCTCTTGCAATCTTTAACTCTTCGTTTGTAGATACAACCCATACATTAACCTTGCTGTCATCAGTTGAAATCTTGATTTCGTCAGCACGGGTGCTGTTTGCAGTTTCATCAAGTGTAATACCGAGATATGTAAGGCTTTCACAAATATCCTTGCGAAGTGCCTTGTCGTTTTCGCCGATGCCGCCTGTAAATACGATAGCGTCAACGCCGTTCATTGCGGCAGCATAAGAGCCGATAAACTTTATTATCTGATAGCGCTGCATATCAATAGCAAGTTGTGCGCGCTCGTTACCCTCTTTAGCAGCAGCGCATACATCACGGTTGTCGTTAGAAATGCCTGAAATTCCAAGAATACCTGACTTTTTGTTGCAGATAGAATCAATATCAGCAAAAGAAAGATTTTCCTTATCGGCAATATATGTAAGAACAGAAGGATCAAGTGTTCCTGAGCGGGTTCCCATCATAAAGCCGTCAAGGGGGGTAAAGCCCATCGAGGTATCAACACAAACGCCGTTTTTAACTGCTGAAATAGAGCAACCGTTACCAAGGTGGCAGGTAATTATTTTAAGGTCTTCCTTATTCTTGCCCTCAAGCGCTGCCACACGGTCGCTTACAAAGTTGTGTGATGTACCGTGGAAGCCGTACTTACGGACACGGTATTTATCATAATACTCATAAGGAATAGCGTACATATAAGCCTTTGCCGGCATGGTCTGGTGGAAAGAGGTGTCAAACACACCAACCTGCGGAATCTTATCACCAAAAGTCTTAGTACATGCTTCAATACCCAAGATATTAGCAGGATTGTGGAGCGGTGCCATAACGCTGCACTCCTTAACCTTTGCAATCATCTCATCAGTAATAAGGGCAGATTTATTAAACTCCTCTGCACCGTGAACAACACGGTGACCGATAGCGCTAACCTCATCCAAAGAATCAATAACCTTAGCATCACTCTTGGTCATTGCATATACTACTGCCTCAAATGCTTCACTGTGAGTGGGCATATCGGTTTCTGCAGTGTAAACTCTACCGTCGGCTGCCTTATGTGTAATAGCACCGGTAACACCGATTCTTTCGCAAAGACCCTTTGCAAGTACCTGCTCATTATCCATATCAATAAGCTGGTACTTAAGTGAAGAACTGCCTGCATTAACTACGAAAACCTTCATTATTTATCTCTCCTTAAAGAATTTAATATTGAATACTGTGCAAGAATATGGTAAAATTACAGCATATTCCCACATCTTATCGTACATTTAATATAATACTTTATTCCTCGCCTTTTTTCAAGTCTTTTTGCAAAAGGAGTGTATAATTTTGGCAACGGTCGGAATAATTGCGGAGTTTAACCCCCTGCACCTTGGTCACAAGTACATCATTGACTGTGCCAAAAGCGGCGGCAACACCGTTATATGTGCCATAAGCGGCAACTTTGTCCAGCGCGGTGACACGGCAATTCTGCCAAAGCAGATGCGCACCAAGTGTGCGCTTTTGTGCGGCGCGGATATTGTGGTGGAGCTCCCTGTCCTTTGGAGTATGAGCACCGCCCAAAACTTTGCATTAGGCGGTGTGTGGCAGCTTTATAATATGGGCTGTGACAAAATTCTTTTTGGCAGTGAAAGCGGTGATATTACGGCACTTAAAGCGGCTGCCGACATTCTTTTCGGTTACGAGTTTTCCGTCCTTGCCGCCCAAAAAGTACGCGACGGTATCACCTTTGCCGCAGCGCGTGAGCAAGCGGCAATGCAGTTGGGTGTGGATTTTAAGTTACTAAGAAACCCCAATGACAATTTAGGTATTGAATATATAATTGCGGCAAAACGCCTTAATCTACCTATTGAGTTTGACTGTGTAAAGCGACAGGGCGCCGCTCATGACAGCGATGACATCACGGGTGGGTATGTTTCTGCCTCCTTTATCCGTGAGCGCATGGTTTCAGGTAATATCGGTTACTGTGAAAGATTTATGCCAAGGCAGATAAAAGGTATTATAAATGACGACTGTATTTCCGATATAAAACGAATAGAAAATGCTATCCTTTGTACGCTTAGAATGAAAAAGCCAGAGGATTTAAAAAATTTGCCCGACATAAGCGAAGGCATTGAAAACAAACTTTATTTTTCAGCACAGGTGGCAACAAGTCTTGATGAGCTATGTAATATGATAAAGACAAAGCGTTACACTATGGCGCGTGTAAGACGGCTCGTACTTTCGGCGTTTTTAGGACTTGACAACGAATTTTTTATGAAAACGCCGCCCTATGTCCGCATCTTAGGCTTCAGTAAATCGGGTGAAGCACATTTAAATCCGCCTACAAGTCTTATTCCCGTAATAACCAGAGCAACACAGATAAAACAGCTTGAATGTGATGCACAAAAGGTGTTTGAAACCGAATGTAAGGCTACCGATGTATATTCACTATCTCTAAAAAAACCGCTCGAATGCGGAGCTGAATTTAAAATAAAGCTTCTTAAGACTGAGGAATTATCGTAATTATTGTAAATAACAAACAAACCGTCCGCAAGTTAAACTTGCGGACGGCTGTTTTTAGTTTGCTAAATGTCCCTTTTGTTCTACAACACAAGCGATTTTTTCTGCATACTCAATGCATTTTTCTTCGGTCACACTCTCAACCATTATACGAATTACAGGTTCGGTACCGCTTTGACGAAGCAGTACCCTGCCCTCGCCGTTTATAAGCGCTTCAACATCATCACGCGCCTTTAAAACATCCTCATCGGAAAGTACGGCAGCCTTATCCTTAACCCTCATATTCTTCATATACTGTGGATACACCATAATCGGCTCGGCAAGTTCGGCAAGGGACTGCTTGGAATCACAAATCTCCTCCGTCATCATAATGGCGGTCAGTATACCGTCACCTGTCGTAGCATACTTTTTAATGATTATATGGCCTGACTGCTCACCGCCGAGTGAATAGTCATTTTTCTGCATACTCTCGTAAACAAAACGGTCACCAACTGCGGTTTGTACGCACTTAATACCAATCTTTTCAAGACTTGCAAAAAATCCGCTGTTGGACATAACGGTGGCAACTACCGTGTTATTGTTAAGCATACCCCTTGATTTAAGGCGCTTACCCAAAATATAAAGCATTTTATCGCCGTCAACAACATTTCCGTTGCCGTCAACCGCAATACAGCGGTCAGCATCGCCGTCAAAGGCAAATCCTAAATCCAGATGCTGTTCCTTAACAACGCGGCATAGGTTTTCAATATGTGTAGAACCACAATTCTCATTTACATTTAGTCCGTCAGGCTCTGCGCCGATAACAACGGTCTGTGCGCCCAACGCGCCGAATACCGATTTTGCAATCATCCATGACGCACCGTTTGCACAGTCAATACCGATTTTTAAATTCTTGTATGAATTTGATGCTAATGAGATTAGATATGCCACATATCTGTTTCTGCCCGAAACATAGTCAACTATGCAACCGATATTTTCACGGTGTGCCAGTGGTAAATCGCTGCCCGATACACCAAGCGCCTTTAAATCGCCGTCAATATATGCTTCGATAAGTGCTGTTGTATTATCGTCAAGCTTTTCACCGTATCTGTTTATTACCTTAATTCCGTTATCATAAAAAGGATTGTGGGAAGCAGTAATCATTATACCGCAGTCAAATTCATCCTGACGGGTAACAAAAGAAACACTGGGTGTTGTGGTAACGTGCAGCATATATGCGTCGGCACCCGAAGCGGTGATACCTGCAACGATTGAATATTCAAGCATATAGCTTGAACGTCTTGTATCCTTACCGATTACTATTCGCGGTCTGTAATTTGCCTTTTTGCAGCCTGAAAGTTCGGATGAATAATACCAACCTAAAAATCTACCTACCTTATACGCCTGCATAGAGGTAAGATTAAGGTTTGCCTCACCTCTGAAGCCGTCCGTACCAAAATATTTATTACCGCGTTTTTTGTCAACAATACGGCTTATTTCAATCTGATCATGCAAAAGTTCATCCGCAGACACATCAAACAGACTGCAAAGCTGCAGCACCTTGTCAATCTGAGGCAGTGCCTGCCCCATCTCCCATTTTGAGACAGACTGCCTTGAAACAGAAACCTTTTCAGCAAGCTGTTCCTGCGATATGTCTGCCGCCATTCTAAGTTTAGTAATTTTTTCACCGATTGTCATAAGTATAGACCTCGTTTCCAATAATTTAATTTAATGATACCAAGTATTTGCTACAGATTAATTATATGCTGCTCTTCACTTAATATCAACCAACTAAAAAAGACATCTCAAGCAACCAACGGTTGCTATTTTTAAATATAAACCTTTTTATTCATTTTGTCAAGTAAAAATTTTTGGTAGTTTTGCTAACTTATATTGTCAATTAGCGTATAAAAAAGCCACACATTAGTGTGGCTTTTAGTTATAGATTATTAAGCTACGACCAGATACCCGAAGAATTAATGTATCCGCCGCTGATGTAGATGTTGGTTGCCATAGCGCCGCTAGAGTACATATAGTACCATGTGCCGCCGAGATTAAGCCAACCTGTGTGCATAGCACCGCTTGAAGCGAAGTAGTACCATGTACCACCTATTAGCTGCCAACCGGTAAGCATTGCGCCGCTTGAAGCGAAGTAGTACCATGTGCCGCCTATCTGCTGCCAACCGGTCTGCATTGCGCCACCTGATGCGAAGTAGTACCATGTACCGCTTATCTGCTGCCAACCGGTCTGCATTGCGCCGCCTGAAGCGAAGTAGTACCATGTACCGCTTACCTGTTTCCAGCCGGTCTGCATCGCACCGCTTGAAGCAAAGTAGTACCAAGTGCCGCTTACCTGCTTCCAACCGGTAACCATTATGCCATTGTTATCAAAGTAGTACCATACGCCATCGCTTAACCAACCGGTCTTCATTACTCCGTCTTTATAGTATGACCAAGTGCCGTCAGCATTTTTTACCCAGCCGTCAGCGACAGGTTCTTTTGAATTAACGGTAACCTCAAATGTTGTTGCCCTGTTATCAAACACAGACCTTACAGTGATTGTATGTGTGCCGCCCTCATAAAAAGCATCGTAGCTTATTATATACTGATCTGAATCGAGTTTACGGATATCACCTGTAATATATTCGCCTGTTACAACAAGCCCCTCAACATCAAGCTTTTCACCTATTTCATATACCTGCTTGTCAGGAAGTGTTTGAACATTAATTGATTTTAAATAGCTACCTGAATAACTTTCAGCATCGGTAATATTGACTAATGCAGTATTATTAATGCTGGTTAAAAACTTGTTATCACCGTTAGCTACCAACTCAAGAGCAAAATCAAGTGTGCCTGTTTTTTCGATGTTTCTTTTAATATGAAGCGTTACGGTCTTTTCAGTCTCACCGTCAGCAAAGTTTACTACTGTATTCTCGACGGTGTCATAACATGCCTGATCTGCCGAACCGGGTTTATCCTGAACTATTGCTGTAAGCGCGCCTTCGCTGCCACCCTTACGAACCACCTTGACATCAAAGTACATATCTTCATCTACGGTATATGTGCCCTTCTCAAACTGAAGTATTCCCTCGCTATCATTACTAAGAGCATATAGTCCGTCTATTCGTGCGGTACCGGAAAGAACTTCAATTTTAATGGTGTGTTCGCCATCACTGAGTGTGTCGGTTTCAAAGATGCGGGCATCTTTTTTGGTTGATATATTATTTAGTAATATTTCAGTCAATTTTTCAGCGATTATTTCGTGGCCGGCTGTCGTTGGGTGAAGTGCATCAGGCAAAAGTTCTTTCAAATTTGGGGTATTTTCATCTAAACCTAAACTAAGTCCGTCTATTACATAAAATCCAAACTTTTTGCCTGCAATTTCGGTTATTGCATCGCGGTATTCTTGAAGAGTGTTACCGTTTTCATTTACAGATTTAACACGGTATATCGGTGTGATGAATACAATTGTTTTTCCGTTATATTTCTGTTTTAGTCCTTCACACAAAATATTGAGCGCACCATAAAATGTATCTTCATCAGTGCTATCGGGTGTGCCAAACTCTACATTGCCACCAAAATCGTTAGTGCCGCCTAAAACACATACTAAATCCGCGTCATCAATCATATTGACATAGCGTTTTGAGAAAGCAAGAGTCTCCGGAGACATAAGTTTAGGAGAAATGGCAGTAGATGATATGCCATAATTGTAAACATCAAGTCCTAATGTTCTGCCTATCATATCACAATATTTTGGCACCATCAGCACACCGCCACCAGAAAAATGCGTGCACTTCGCCTCTGTTATTGAGTCTCCTAAAAAGGCAGATTTTTTACCGTTCCAATAGTTCAGGTTTTCTTCACTGCTTGCTGCTATATTGTCATTATCAAATGTAACCGTCTTCGCAGTGCCACCGTCAACACTCACAGACAGCACTGTATTGCTTGAATACATTCCGCCGGTAAGCCAAGCGTATGAGCCATCGAAAGTGGCTTCCAATGTATCACCGGGAGTGCCCACTAAATAGCTTCCGCCTATAGCACTTTCATCAGCAACAGTGGACCAATCGTCAGCCTTGAACGAATCGGTGTCTGCACTGTCAATAAGGGTTGTGGTGCCATCTCCGCGAGTATATCCGCAGTCCTCACAAGTGATATTAACAAAGTTGTGTGCAACCGTATCCATCGGGATTACTGCGCATCCCTCATCTGTACACTTATAAAAGTGGCCCTGTTCACCAACAGCTACACACTTAATGTTGTGGAACACTGCAAGGTCAGGAATGCTGTTTGTCACAGCAACAAAGTCACTGCCCCAACCAAGTGCGTTTGCAGTTGTTATTGCAGCGGCACCCTTAAGGTTGTTAGCATTAACACCAAAGTTTACCCCAGCGTACGCATAATCTGCAGGTTTAGCGCCTACAGTGTACACATTTTCGAACAACACATAAGGATAAGTACCTGAATCGCCAAGTGCTGCTGCGTTGGAAGCGAACTGAACGCTGTCTGCCAAAATCATATTAGATAGTTTTGTTACTGTATTACCGTTCCAAAAACTATAGAAACCGAAAACTACGCCGTGTCTATCAGCACTGTTAGCGTTACAGGTTATTGTATTGTTTGCGGTAATAATGTTGCTTATTTCACATCTCGGTGCAACATTAGCAGTAACATAGGAATAACCCATAATCACTGCAGCATTATGATCTTTTACCGTAGAATTTAAGACAGATACATTACTTACCTTAATGGTTTTTGCTGTATTTGTATAGTAATTACCAATAACGACCGCACTGCCAAACTCGCCTCTTGTATCGTCGCTGTAAATATAAGCGTTTTCAAACTTAACATTCTCGACCGTTACATTTTGGTCTTTTACATACGGTATAAAGCCGAGATGAGCGTGATAGTCACCCTTACCGTAAAGACCGACAATTGTAGCACCGTTACCGTCAAAGTGACCTGAAAATGCCTGCTTGTTATAGTCGGTAGGAGCTTCAGGCCAAGTGCTGTAATGATACCATTTGTTAGGAGTATTAGCAGAATTTGTGAAGTATGCCACTGCATCTTCCTTACTCATACCGTCAACAGCGTTAAGTACGAACTTATCGATGCCGTCTGCTACCTTATAGTATTTACCGTTACCGCCGCTTGCTACCATACCGTGAAGCTCGGCCGCTGTTGAGATTATGTAGGGGTTGGTCGCGGTACCTGCTTCAGCAGTCTCATCTGCTACTGCAAACTCGGTATCGGAACTGCCGTCCCATACACTTGTAACAGTACCGGCTGAAACCACAAAAGCGCCGGTAAAAAGCGATACTGCCAATACAGAAAATGCCAAGATAATTGTAAGTATGGATTTTCCGCATTTTAACAAATTGATTTTCATAAAACCTTTCCTTTCCTATTTCGCCAAACAAAAATGACAACCGTTTGATTGCATATATTTTAATGAATTGACAACTCCGTACATAATAAAAAAATTTTTACATATTAGATAAATTTTATTAATGTTTGTCAGGCGGATCTGGATTATTCTTATTATCCTATTGATTTCATATTTGATTTTACATAAAAGGAAATGTAACCCGAAGGTCACATCCCTTTTATTATTTTCTCGAAATATTATCTCCAAACACCAGAAGCGTTAATGTATCCGCCGCTGATGTAGATGTTGGTTGCCATAGCGCCGCTAGAGTACATATAGTACCATGTACCGCCGAGATTAAGCCAACCTGTGTGCATTGCACCGCTTGAAGCGAAGTAGTACCAAGTACCGCTTACTTGCTGCCAGCCGGTCTGCATTGCGCCACTTGAAGCGAAGTAGTACCAAGTACCGCCTACTTTCTGCCAACCGGTCTGCATTGCACCGCTTGTATTCATATAGTACCAAGTACCCTTGTCATTTACCCAACCTGTCTGCATTGCGCCGCTTGATGCGAAGTAGTACCATGTACCGCCTACCTGCTGCCAACCTGTCTGCATTGTACCGTTGCCGTCCATATAATACCAAGTGCCGCCAATTTTCTGCCAACCGGTCTGCATTGCGCCGCTTGTATTCATATAGTACCAAATACCTTTGTCTTTTACCCAACCGGTCTGCATTACTCCATTTGCATCTAAGTAGTACCAGGCACCAAGGTTGAGCCAACCGGTCGCCCACGCGCCGTCTTTATAGTATGACCAAGTTCCGTCAGCATTTTCTATCCAGCCGTCAACGATTTGGAAATCTTTAGTTGCCTTATACACACCTACATGGCTGATAACAGGAGTAGCAACCTCTCCGTCATCGGTTAATCCCTGAAATTCAATCTTTACCTGGGTGGCACGTACGGGTACATCCAGAATTACTCGCTGGCTGCCGATGGTTGTACCGCTTGCATACTCAATCCATGCCCCATTTGGCGCCTTATATTTCACACTAAAGGCTTCCACACGCTGACCGTGATAAATTTCCTCTTCAATAGTAACAGCATCAAAGGTGACTTCCTTACCGAAATCGATAAGCAGACTGGAATTCTTTGTGCCCTGTGTTGCTGTCCAATAGGTGCTGTCGTTTCCGTCGACTACATTAGAGGGTTTAAAACGAATATCATTTCCCTGCACATCGGAAGCGTAAATGGTTACGCCCTCGGCTGCTGCAAGATTGTTGTCAATGAAAGATTTCTGGATATTCTCGCTCCATTCTTCCACACGGGTGCGAATAGCATCATCCAATTTACCCTGATTATTAAGCGGAACATTCAGCAACAGTGTGGCGCCGTGACCTACACTGTGACAGTACATCTCACGCAGATACTCAAGGTCCTTTGGTGTTGTTTTATTTGTACCCCAGAACCAGCCCGGTGTAATAGAGACGTCGGCTTCCATTACCGTCCAAAGATTTCCGTATTTTTCGCCAATAAAAACATTGGCACCCTTGTAACTTGTAGTTCCGCCATCACTGTATCCGCTGTCATCGTGATTGAGCTTGGACCATGTCTCATCGTTGGCAATACCTGATTCGTTACCAATCCAGTGAACGCCTGTGTCATAACTGCCCACACCGAATATAAGCGGGTCATCCTCAGCGCCGGCAGCCTTACCCTCTAACTGACGGATGGTGTTTACCCAACGCTCATAGTCATACCATTGATATTCATAGCCGGCATATACTGCAGGGTCTAACCAAACCTCGACAAAGCGACCGTCGTTACCGTACTTGTCGTTGCCGAGAATTTCGGTCAACTGACCGACAAAGTAATCGTTGTAATTAAGCGCATCCTGTGTCCAGTCACATGGGTTGCCCGCTGCGTCATAGTTGCCGTAGTACTTAGAATTCTGATCCCAGGGTGACATATATATACCCATATCCATATCGTACTTAGTGCAGGCTATGGAAAGGTCTTCCAAAACATCGCCTGGATAGTTAGTACTGGCGATATCATGCTCGGTCCAAGCGCTGTCCCAGATACAGAAGCCGTCATGGTGCTTGGTGGTAATAATAATCTTGCCAAAACCGGCGTCCTTCATAGCCTTAACATATCCGTCAGCATCAATCTTCTGGTCCAGAGTGAACTGAGAAGGAAGTTCATTTCCGTCGGCAACCTCTTTTTCGGTCATGGTACTCATGCTGAAATGCAAGAATGCCGCTATCCCCTGCTTATTGTATTCATATTGATACAAGGAGGGTACCGCGCCGAATGCATCCACATCCGCAGCACCGTTGTCAGCAAGGTCAGAGTCGCTTATATAAGCACCCGTGTCAGCCGAAACTGCGAAAGCACCTGTAAAAATTGATGCTGTCAATACGGAAAATGCCAAAACAAAGGTGAGTATGGATTTTCCGCATTTTAACAAATTGATTTTCATAAAACCATTCCTTTCCTTTTTAGCCAAACAAAAATGACAACCGTTTGATTGCATATATTTTAATGAATTGACAACTCCGTTGTCATGAAGGCAATTCATTGAGTTTGCTTTGCAAACTCATTATATCACCGTACATAATAAAAAACAATATTTTTTTACATATTAGATAATTTTTATTAATGTTTGTCAGGCGTATTTGGATTATTCTTATTATCCTATCAATTTCATATTTGATTTTACATAAAAAGAGATGTAACCCGAAGGTCACATCTCTTTTATTATTCGTTCAAAACATTATCTCCAAACACCAGAAGCGTTAATGTATCCGCCGCTGATGTAGATATTGGTTGCCATAGCGCCGCTAGAGTACATATAGTACCATGTGCCGCCGAGATTAAGCCAACCTGTGTGCATAGCACCGCTTGAAGCAAAGTAGTACCATGTGCCACCTATTAGCTGCCAACCTGTCTGCATAGCACCGCTTGAAGCGAAGTAGTACCATGTACCACCTATCTGCTGCCAGCCTGTCTGCATTGCGCCGCTTGAAGCAAAGTAATACCATGTACCGCCTACTTGCTGCCAGCCTGTCTGCATAGCACCGCTTGAAGCGAAGTAGTACCATGTACCACCTATCTGCTGCCAGCCGATCTGCATTGCGCCACTTGAAACGAAGTAGTACCAAGTACCGCTTACCTGCTTCCAGCCGGTACACATTACACCGCTTGCATTTAAGTAGTACCATGTGCCACGGTCATTTACCCAACCGGTCTGCATTGCGCCGTTTGAATCGAAGTAGTACCATGTGCCACCTATCTGCTGCCAACCGGTAAGCATTGCACCGCTTGAAGCGAAGTAGTACCATGTGCCGCCATCATTCAACCAGCCAGTAAGTGCTTCACCGCTTGTATTCATATAATACCAAGCGCCGTCTATTTGCTGCCAACCGGCAAACATTACGCTAAGGTCGATTCTATAACCTCTGATATACGCTTTCGGGGCGTCATCAACAATATAGTTCGCCATAAGCAACGTATTATCAGGAAGCTGAAGCCAAGCAGAATATCCCTGATCAGCTTTTGAACTTCTATCACTATCAATCAGATATTTTTTTAGTTCAAGTTCATCAAGTCTAAAGAGATCCTCTTCCTCGAAAATGCACATTTTTAGATCAGGATAGAGTTCGCCAGCGGCAATGTGCTCACGATATGAAAGAAGAATTCTTCCGTCAGACAAAAATCCTACAGTCGGTCTGTGCATACCCATTATTGGAAGTTCCTGCAAGTTTGCGAATGTCTCACCTTTATCATTTGAGAAAGAAATAAATCCGTTGTAGCCGCGCTGTGAATCCTCACGAATGAATACAGCAATCGTTCCATTTCTAAGTTCTAATGCAGCAGGTTCTATAAAAGTATATTTACTGCTGCTTGCAACGATTACAGGTCCAGTCCAGGTTTTGCCGCCATCATAACTTTTATGAGCTAAAATTTCGGATTTTGAAATTTCATGATTATGACGACTTACACACAAAAGAAGACTTCCGTCAGAAAGTTCACGTATTTTGTCCGAACAATAACCGTAAACACCAATATCGTATTTTTCAGACCAGGTATCACCATCGTCCGTACTCTCAAACGTATAGAGTTTAGTATTAACAGATGATTCTGCGCCTGAAACTTTGTCACAAACAAGGATGATTTTGCCATCAGAAAGTTGACTGAATCTAATGCTGTTCCAGTGGTCACCTTGGTTTGTTTCTTCACCTATGTACTGTTTTTCAGACCAGGTTAAACCGTTATCATCACTTTTGCGCAGTGTGATGTGTGTGCCGTTTCTGTTGCCGTGTGCGGTACACTCATTATAAACCACAAGTATTCGGCCGCTCTTAAGCCTGATCATATCAGGCCAGCCTTCCATAATTTCATCATTACGTGAAATGGTGAATTCTTCAATAGCTTGGGGTTTTATATTGCTGCTTTTTTGCATTGCACCGTTGCCATCAAAGTAGTACCATGTACCGTTTATTATATGCCAACCTGTCTGCATTACACCGTTGTCATCAAAATAGTACTTTTTGCCGCCTATCTGCTGCCAACCTGTCTGCATTGCACCGCTTGAAGCAAAGTAGTACCATGTACCGTCTATCTGCTGCCAGCCTGTCTGCATTGCGCCGTTGCCGTCAAAGTAGTACCTTGCACCGCCTATCTGCTGCCAGCCAGTCTGCATTGCACCGCTTGCGTTAAGGTAGTACCAAACACCGCCGTCATTTAACCAACCTGTTTGCATTGCACCGCTTTCATCGAGGTAGTACAAAGTACCGCCGTCATTTAACCAACCAGTCTGCATTGCACCGTTGCCGTCAAAGTAGTACCTATTACCGCCTATCTGCTGCCAGCCCGTAACCATTACACCGTTGCCATCAAAGTAGTACCTTGTACCGTCATCATTCTGTACCCAACTATCAGCAACCACTTCGATTTGATCGCCGCAGTCGCAGATTCCATCTTCATCATATTCATGGTTAGGAATTGTGGGAAGAATATCAACAAGCTCGTCACCTATAACAAATATGCCGCATTCGATACATTCTTTGTATATAATATTTTCCTTACTCTGACATTTAGATACTAAGGTGTGATTCTCACCAAAGCTGTGGTTTTCAACAACCGTTGCATCTGCTGCAATCTTAAGATCCACATCAGTTACAACAACATCTTCTTCAATATCATACTTGAGCCCTTCACAGATGTCAATAGAACATACTCTGTAAGCCTTAACACCGTCTTCTGTACAGGTTGCAGGAATTTCGGGAACGGTTGTAAAGTTATGCTCGTGAATATAACCGCAGTCTGAGCAAATGCCGCGCACAAAGTTGTGTGCAACTGTCTCTGTTGCGATTACTGCGCAGTCTTCATCAGCGCACTTATGAGAGTGACCCTGTTCACCGTCAGCTACACTCTTCATATCGTGGAATATTGCAAGGTCGGGATATCCGTTTTTCATTGCAACAAAATCTTTACCCCAAGCAAGTGCATCCGCAGTTGTTATAGCAGTATTACCTGTAAGGCTTTGAGCGGTAACACCAAAGTTTACACCTCGATATGCATAACTTGCATTGGGCTTATCACCTGCAGAGTATACATTGTTGAATGATACTGCAGTGAAAGTACTTGCATTACCAAGATATGGTGTGTCTGGAGCAAACCGAATATTATCTGCCAAAATCATATTTGACAGTTGTGTCTTTGTGTTACCATTATAAAAACTGTAGTAACCGAAAACCACACCGTATCTTGCTACAGGATTAGCGGCATTACAGATTACTGTATTGTTTGCGGTAACAATGTTGCTGATTTGAGTTGTTGGAGCAACAGTAGGTAGCGTTACCCTGGAATAACCCATAAGTACAGCTACATGACAGTCCTGTACCGAAGAGTTTACTACAGATACATTATTTATCTTAATGGCATTTGCCGTATTTGTTTCGTAAGTACCAATAACAACCGCACTACCATAAGGCATTGCTGGATCGTTATTAGTAGGACTGCTGATATAAGCGTTGTCAAACTTAACATTCTGAATGGTTACATCGCTGTTTCTTACACACGGTATAAATCCAAGATGTCTTAAATTATCTGGAGATGTGCTGTAAAGGCCCTCAATAATTACACCATTGCCGTCAAAATGTCCGCTAAATGTCTGTTTTTTATCATTGTCACCATCAGCCCAAGTACTGAAATAGTACCATTCGTGTTTATTTTCATCTGTGCTGAGTACAAATTTATCTATACCATCGGCTACTCTGTAATAAGCACCGTTACCGCCGCTTGCTACCATGTTGTAAAGTTCAGATGCGTTACCTATGATAAAGGGATCGTCCTTATCGCCAGTACCGCCAGAGAAGGTAGTATCCGTCTTGTCACCGTTCCATATTACGACATTGCTTGCGCTGCTTGCATAACCGCATGCTGAACAAGCGCCACTTTCATCAGTGGTATGGGCAACAATTTCTGATGCAATAACTGCGCATCCCTCATCGGTACACTTAACAACATGACCTTCTGCGCCAACCGATACACTCTCGATGTTATGGAATATTGCAAGTTCAGGCAGAGCGTCTGTCATTGCAACAAAGTCCTTACCCCAAGCGAGTGCATTTGCAGTTTCCATTGCTGTTGCACCCTTAAGGGTTTCAACAGCAACATTAAATTCTACGCCTGTGTATGCATAAGTTGCATTTTCGGGCTTACCGAATGCGGTGTATATGTTTTGGAATGATACACCTGTATAAGACGATGTATTACCAATATATTGTGCGTTGGTTACAAACTGATAATTGTCTGCCAAAATCATATTTGACAGTCTGGTTATAGCACCACTGCTGTTGGAACTATATAAACCGAAAAGAACGCTATGTCTTCCTCCAGGACCGCTAGCATTACAGGTTATCGTGTTGTTTGCAGTTACAATGTTACTGATTTCACATGTTGGGATAACATTTGCAGTAACATTATAATAGCCAATAATTAATGCTGCATCATAATCTCTTACAGTAGAATTTACAACAGATACATTATTTACCTTAATATTGGTTTCTGCGTTTGTCCTATAGTTACCGATAACAACAGCATTACCCATATCATTTCTTTCATCTTCACTGTACATATAAGCATTTTCGAACTTAACATTCTCGACGGTTACATCGCCGTTTTCTACATACGGTATAAAGCCGAGATGAGCATGATAGTCACCTTTACCGTAAAGACCGACAATTGTAGCACCGTTACCGTCAAAGTGACCTAAAAATGCCTGTTTGTTATAGTCGGTAGGAGCTTCAGGCCAAGTGCTGTAATGATACCATTTGTTAGGAGTATTAGCAGAATTTGTGAAGTATGCCACTGCAGCTTCCTTACTCATACCGTCAACAGCATTAAGTACAAACTTATCCATGCCGTCTGCTACCTTATAGTATTTACCGTTACCGCCGCTTGCTACCATACCGTGAAGCTCAGCCGCTGTTGAGATTATGTAGGGGTTGGTCGCGGTACCGGCTTCAGCAGCTGTGTCTGCTACTGCAAATTCGGTATCGGAACTGCCGTCCCATACACTTGTAACAGTACCAGCTGAAACCGCGAAAGCGCCGGTGAAAAGCGATACTGCCAATACGGAAAATGCCAAGATAATCGTAAGTATGGATTTTCCGCATTTTAACAAATTGATTTTCATAAAAACTATTCCTTTCCCTATGGTATAGGATTGACGACGGTGGTGAAAATTTATCGCCAAACAAAAAATGCAATCAAAAAAGCGACAACCGTTTGATTGCATCTATTTCACGATAATTATACCACCGCACACAATGAAAATCAATATTTTTTTACATATTAGATAATTTCTATTATCCTATCAATTTCATATTTGATTTTACATAAAAAGAGATGTAACCCGAAGATCACATCTCTTTTATTATTCGTTCAATATTATTCGTTCAAAACATTATCTCCAAACACCAGAAGCGTTAATGTATCCGCCGCTGATGTAGATATTGGTTGCCATAGCGCCGCTAGAGTACATATAGTACCATGTGCCGCCGAGATTAAGCCAACCAGTGTGCATAGCACCGCTTGAAGCGAAGTAGTACCATGTACCGCCTATCTGCTGCCAGCCGGTCTGCATAGCACCGCTTGAAGCAAAGTAATACCATGTACCGCTTACCTGCTTCCAGCCGGTACACATTGCACCGCTTGAAGCAAAGTAGTACCAAGTGCCACCTATCTGCTGCCAACCGGTCTGCATTGCGCCGCTTGAAGTGAAGTAGTACCATGTGCCGCCGTCTTTTAACCAACCAGTCTGCATTGCGCCGCTTGCATCACAGTAATACCATGTGCCACGGTCACTTACCCAACCAGTCTGCATCGCACCGCTTGATGCAAAGTAGTACCATGTGCCGCTTACCTGCTTCCAACCGGTAACCATTATGCCATTGTTATCAAAGTAGTACCATACGCCATCGCTTAACCAACCGGTCTTCATTACTCCGTCTTTATAGTATGACCAAGTACCGTCATCATTTCTTACCCAGCCGTCAGCAACCACTTCTCCATCGCCGCAATCACAAACTCCACCTTCGCCGTATTCATGGTCGGGTGCTGCGGGAAGTTCATCAACAAGTTCGTCACTTATAAGGAAAATTCCACATTCGTCACATTCCTTATATGTAATGTTTGCTTTTTCTTCACAATTGGAAACTATGATCTGATTATCACCAAAACTGTGGTTTTCAATAACCGTTGCATCTGCTGCAATCTTAAGATCCGCGTCAGTTACAACAACAGCTTCTTCCACATCATACTTGAGACCTTCGCAGATGTCAATAGAACAAACTCTGTGTGCCTTAACGCCGTCTGTCAAGCAGGTTGCGGGAGTTTCGGGAACGGTTGTGAAGTCGTGTTCGTGGGTATATCCGCAGTCTTTACAAGAACCGTTCACATAGTTATGTGCAACTGTATCTGTTGCGATTACTGCGCAGTCTTCATCTGCACACTTATAAGAGTGGCCCTGTTCACCGTCAGCTACACTCTTCATATTGTGGAATAATGCAAGGTCAGGAACGCTGTTTTCTACAGCAACAAAGTCTGAACCCCAAGCAAGTGCGTTTGCAGTTGTCTTTGCTGCGTTACCCTTAAGGTTGTCAGCATTAACGCCAAAGGTTACACCTGTGTACGCATAATCTGCGGGTTTAGTGCCTAAGGTGTATACATTTCTAAATGATACAAATGAATAAACCTCTGATCTGCCAAGTGATTCTGCGTTGGATGCGAACTGAACATTGTCTGCCAAAACCATGTTTGACAGCTGTGTTACTGTTCCGCCGTTCCATAAACTATAATAACCGAAAACTATACCATGTCTTGCGGCCGGTAATTTAGCTTCTGTAGCATTAGTAGTTATTGTGTTGTTAGCAGTAACTACATTGCTGATTTTAACTGTAGGAGCAACATTATTAGTAATAGAAGAATAGCCCATAATTGCTGCTGCGTTAAAGTCTGTTATTGTAGAATCTACTACCGATACATTGTTAATCTTAACATTTGTCGGTACATTGGTATAGTAATTACCAATAACAACAGCACTACCAAATTCCTCTCTTACATCATCGCTGTATATATAAGCGTTTTCAAACTTAACATTCTCGACAGTTACATCGCTGTTTTCTACATACGGTATAAAACCGAGGTGGGCATGCCAGTCACCCTTACCGTAAAGACCAACAATTGTAGCACCGTTACCGTCAAAGTGGCCTGTAAATGGTTGCTTGTAATAATCATTGGGAGCTTCCGGCCAAGTGCTATAATAATACCAC
>JAZRPH010000028.1:0-3573 GCA_045649125.1 Acutalibacteraceae bacterium
GTGTGATAAATAATGAGTGATACGCTGATTTTGGGAATTTCAATATATCCCATTACACCATTATCTGCAACATCTAGAACTTCTTCATAGGTTAAACCAAGCTCTTCTAATTTGTCGGGATTTGCACGGTTTTCATTATAAGTTTTTGCATCCTGCAATGCTTTGTTTAACTCGCTGGGAGTAGTATCCGCAAATGTATCTTTGTAATCACCAATCAACTTATTATTTAAATGTTGGTTATACAAATTGCTAATTGTTGGATATAAAAAGAGGGAAAGACCGCAGATGAATATAACAACTACGATAATCGTTGACATATGTTTTCTCATTGGTTTTTCCCTCCTTTAAATTATCTTTATTGTTGGTTTAGAAAAAGAAATAGCTTTGCGGGGTGGCTAAAAAGAGTCGCTCCGTTAAAAAGCGCTATTTCTTTTAGACAGCACTACTTCTTTTTCTTGAAGTAAAAAAAGCTACTGCACCTGCCATAAGAACAATACCTACAATGGTAAAGAGTGTAGTGCCCATACCACCGGTTTCAGGAAGTGCTGCACCGGGTTTGTTAGCAATATCAACCCAGGTAAGCAAATTGCGGTAGTTGCCGCCTGCATTACCCAAAGAACCGTTTCCGGTGTGTTCGCCTGTAACGGTTAAGGTTGAAATATTGCCGTAATCGTCAACAACGTCTTCAATTTTAATTGAAAAACGGTTTTCAGGAAGAACATAACCATCGGGAGCTACTGTTTCCTCTATTTCATATTCGCCCTCAGCAAGACCAAACAGAGTAATATCACCCATATTTCCGCCATAATATGTAGAGTTTTCAATATCACCTTCGGGAAGTCCACTGCTGATTACTTCAATTTCGGTATATGTTGTTTCGGTAGTATCAGCCGGTGCTACAAAATAGCGGTCTTTACCGTCAACATTTTTAAGAATAAACTTAATAGGTTCGCTTGAGCCTTTTTCATAGAATTTAAATTTTGCACCTGCAAGACGGGTGTGATTAGAGAAATTACCATTAGCATCCTCAGAGAACTTGGTCATAACAAACATATAAGTATATATATTTGCTGTAGCTGAGCTGGTACCAAAAGTGGGGGTTTCGGCAGTAGGGTCATTGTGGTAGAAAAGCTTAGCCTCATTCTTGTTGGCAACATGAGGAGCGATGTCTTCATCCACAATCGCGATGTATTCGATGGTAATAACATCATTTACCAAAAATTTTTCGGTAATAGGACCTGTGAAATCCACTTTGAAATCATAAGCACCATCAAGACCTTCACCTGCACCGCTAAGGGTGTAATATGAGGTATCCACTTCGGCATCATTTCTGAAAACCTTAACAGAATCGGCTTTAAGTTCCAAGCCTTCGGGGAGAACATCTTCAATGTAGTATGAATATTTCGTATACATTGTGTGGGAAGGAACGAGGGTAGTAATCTTAAATTTAACCTCATCACCAATGTAGCAAGATGTTGCCTTGCCCCAAGTGGTTTCGTCATTTTCTAAAACCTGCTTTTCAATCTGGGGGCGGTTTGCCTTAAGGGTAATTACTGCTTCGGGCTTTACATTGGTTAGCATTACCGCAGAACGAACCGAGCTGCCTTCAAGTTCTGTAGCATCATACACAAGATAATAACCTACAGAAAGGCCTGTAAATTGAACACTGGTATCATTTGTTTCGCCGTTTTCTGTTTTCAAAGCGGTGAGGCCCTTACTGCCGATATAAGCGTGTAACTGCTCTGCAAATTGGCTTAGTGCCAAGCTTTCGGTAATCTTTGAAATTTCTTCAACAGCTTCCTGTGCTGTTCCGCTTGCTTTTCCGCAATAGTTGTAACTATCTCCGTCACCAAAGAAGAACTCTTCAAATAAAGCGACATCGCCTTCAGTGTGCCAACTGTATGCAATATTGTTGCCATTTACTTTAGCATCAAATATCTTATACAATTTGAAGGTTTTTCCTACAACTGTTGCTGCAGAGTTGCCGGGATTTTGGATGGTGATGCTGCCTGTAGCTTCTTCTGCAAAAACTGACATAGCCATGCAACTGAATACCAGACAAAGACATACGAGGATTGCGAGGGACTTTTTGATTGCTTTCATAGTTTTTACTCCTTTACTAATATATTTTTTTAAATTTATTGAAAGCGTATTAATTGTGATACCTCCTTTTGTGGAAATATCTTATGTAAATGCTTGCGGCCAGTGCCATAAACAACAAGCCGAGTGCATAAAACATACTTGTACCAATACCGCCCGATTCGGGCAGGTCAACGATCTGTGCGTTGCGGACAATGATATTATAAGCGGTGGTTCCGGCTTCGGCATAATAGGTTTCTTCCACCGTTACCGAGCCATCTTCGCCTATGGTAAAGTAAATATACTCATCACACTTTAAGTAACCTACGGGTGCTGCAAGCTCAGTAAGTCTATATCGAACAGCACTTTTCAGGTTATCAAATATGAGTGTTCCTGAATCTCCTGTAGTTGCAGTTTTAGCAATCTCCTGCGGTAGCAGGTTGCCGTTTTTGTCAACCGCCTCCAGTAAGAAGGTAGCACCTTTTAACTGCAAACTCTTGCCAAGATTGGTTTTGGTTAGCCTCAGCATAACACGTTTTGTGGTATTTGTAACGGTAAGCAAGGTATTTTCGTTACCGTCCTCATCGGTAGATTTTACGGGTAATTCATAGGATACCAACCAGTTGATAAACGAACCGTCCGCCTTAGCGGCTTCACTGCCGATCTGCACTTCTTTGATCGACCATACGATTTTTTCGCCGTTCACATAAACGGGAAGATTTTTCCATGTGTGCTGCCAGTTATTATCTGCATTTAGTATCACCTGCGGTTCAACACCGGCAATGACTGTGGTCACCAGTTTGTCATTTGCAAGCAGCTGAACCGTTACATCCTGCCACTCACTCTCAGGGCAGTCCCAGTTCTTTTTCGCCGTTACCGACGAAGAATCGGTGCTGTTGCCTATAATGAGAATGCCGCTGACATACCGTATCAGTTCACTGTTGCCTCCCAGTATGCCTATGGTGTTGTTTTGGTCGACATAACCGATCTCAATATCCCCAATAGGAGAATATCCTGTAGGCGGAGAAACCTCACGCACGGTTATGGGGCCGAGATCATAACTAAAGTTTTCGACAGATATTTCAAAATATCCGTTGGATGTGCCTTCAAGCAGAGTAACCGTTCCGTTTGTAGGAGCGTACTGATATCTTTCGGTTTCGCTGTTGTAGTTAAATTTAAGTTCTTTACCGTTTTGCAACAGTTTAAAGGTTGCACCGCCAATTGAAACACCGGTTAGACTATCCTGCTTTTTAATGATAATCGAATCACTTCGATTATATATGTTTGTAAATTCCGCTCGCAGTACTTCATCGACACCCTCATCAAGTGCATAGGTCATACCGCTAACTGTAAGTGATGTTCCTGTACCGTTAATTGATTGGTCGCCGTGGGCATCCATAACCGTAAATTCGGAATAAACGCTGAAATTTACAGAACTATCCTGGAACTGATGCGGATGCTCCGTTATTTCCCAATACTCTCCATAATCAACAT
>JAZRPH010000029.1:0-23821 GCA_045649125.1 Acutalibacteraceae bacterium
CGGCAAAACCGAGATGTGGTATGTGGTGGACTGTGATGAGGGTGCAAGCCTGATTTACGGTTTCAACAGGGAAATATCCAAGGAAGAATTTGCAAGCAAAATTAAGGATAACACTCTCGGTGAGGTTTGCAACTATGTTCCCGTTAAAAAGGGGGATGTGTTCTTTATCGGTGCCGGCACCCTCCACGCCATAGGCGAGGGCATTTTAATTGCCGAGGTTCAGCAAAATTCCAACACCACCTACCGTGTTTCGGATTACGGCAGATTAGGTGCCGACGGAAAACCCAGACCTCTGCACATTGAAAAGGCCATTGACGTTACCGAAAGAAAACCTGCAACCGTAGCCTACGGAAATGTGGGAGCGGTTGAAAATACCGATTTCGGCAGTATCAGAAATTTGGCGGAATGTGATTTCTTTAAGGTAAAACTTATAAATCTTTCGGGGGACACCGAAGTTTTCGAGAAAGACAGTTTTGTTTCCTTACTGGTTTTGTCCGGCAATGTTGTGCTTGATTATAAAGGTGAAATTATAAAGGCTAAAAAAGGTGACAGCATTTTTATTCCCGCCAATATGAAAATCAGCCTTTCGGGGAAAGGTCAAGTGCTTTACAGCAGGGTGTGATACAGAATGTTCAGCGTTATTTTCGATATGGACGGCACCCTTTTGGATACCCAACAGATCTGTATTCCCGCTTGGGAATGGGCAGGGGAAAATCAGGGGATTAAGGGTCTCGGTAAGTCTATACCCTATGTTTGCGGAATGAACATAAACGGATGGAGTGCATACCTCAGGGAACATTATCCAACCCTTGATGTGGACAGATTTAATAAAGAAATCCGTGCGTATGTCGAGGAAAAATTGGTTGTCCGTTTCAGAACGGGCGGCAGGGAACTGCTTACCTACCTAAAGCAAAGAGGAATTAAGGCAGGCTTGGCATCAGGCTCCTCGAGGAAATCTGTTGACCACCACCTAAAAGAGGTGGGTATTTCGGATTATTTTGACGCCACCGTTGCCGGCAATGAGGTGACAAAAGGAAAACCCTCTCCCGATATTTTTCTGCTAACCGCCGAGAAAATGGGTGTTTTGCCTCAAGACTGTTATGTTTTTGAGGACTCGGTAAACGGGGTTAAAGCCGCCGTAGCGGCGGGAATGAAATGCATCGGTTTTCCCGATATCGCCGAATTTCCCGAAGATATAAGGAAACTGCTTGTTGCTGAAATTGACAGTCTTGACGGTGCAATAGAAATTTTCGAAAAAATATGAATGATTTTGGGCAAATGGGTGAGTATGTCATCTTTTTGCCCACTTTTTTACCTGTCTACCGACAAGTTAGACAAAACATCGGTAAAGGAAACAAAAATATATGTGACAAATTTCGAGAATATTATAAGAAATTGTTTAATTTGTCCGTTATTTTAATTTTTTAAGGGATAAAAAATCTTTTTGAGTATTTTTTATAAAAAAACTATGTATTTTCTGTGAATTTTAGTTGACTTTATGCTTAAAAAGTGCTAATATGAATATGAAACATTTGTGATATTTGTTGATTTCTAACAAAAAAATAGGGAAATATGACCATTAGCATATTTGGGCATTTTATTTAAAAACGCTATATGTTGTGGCTTTTTACATCTATAGACCATTTTGTTGGGTGGATTGTGAATGAGATTCTTCTGCATTTTTTTGTATATTTCGACAATATCGCAGGTGAAATTATGTTTCAATTTTGTTTTTTACAGCAGAAAACATTTGAAATTTTCAAAATCTTAGTTTTAAAGGAGAATTGCAATGAGAAAAACTTTTTCCGAGAATCGTTTTAATTGCCGAAGAATAGTTGCCGCTGTGTTGGCAACCTTAACTGCATTTTCGGCCATGGCTGCCATCTCGGTTTCTGCTGAACCCGCCGAGGCAAACGGTGCAGACACCGCAACTGACAGTGCAAATCAAACGGTACAAACCGGCACCACTTACTTCGACCAGTATCAAAGTCTCGCCGCCATGCCCAAAGCAGAGGGCGTTATTGAACTTAATGCTGCCGATAGGAGTGGTGTGCAGAATTCCGAAAATGCTGTTATGACGGTTGACGGCAAAGAGGGTGTTCTGCTTGATGCAAAAAACGGTTGGGTAGAATGGACATTCGATGTTCCTGCCTCCGGTACCGTTACCGCCGAAGTTGAGTATGCTCACCTAACCGACCGTGACGGTGAAATAATTGTCGGTCTTGCTATTGACGGTAATTATCCTTTCACCGAGGCTAAAAATATGAGCCTTAACAGAGTTTGGGAAAGGGTAGAGTATGAAGGTGAAAACGGTCGCCCCTTTAAAAAGGATGTTCAGGGCAATGAAATTCGCCCCGAACAGGAACAAAAGACCGTTTGGACCGAAATGTTCCTCAGTGACCCTCAAGGTCTTTATAAAGAACCTTATATGTTCTATCTTGAGGCAGGAACCCATACTTTGAGATTTTCCATAGATGATGCATCTGCGGTTATCGGAAAGATTAAACTTTTTAATGAAAGCATTATTTCTTATAAGGATTATTATAAAAAATATTCCTCAAAGATTGCCGACGGCGAAGAGGTTACATACCTGCAGGCAGAACTCAGTTACAGAACAAGCAGTTCTTCTATTTATCCTACTTACGATAAGTTGGACCCTGCAACCGTTCCCAACAATCCTCAAAACACCGTTTTAAATACTATCGGTGCTTCAAACTGGTCTGCCGCAGGAAGTTATGTTTCTTGGAAAGCAAACGTTCCCAAGGCCGGAATGTATAAACTTACATTCAGAGCACGCCAAAATGTAAATTCCGGTATGATTTCTTACCGTAATCTTTATATCAACGGTGAAATTCCCTTTGCAGAGGCAAAGGATATTCCTTTTGAGTATAGCCAAAACTGGAAAATGTATACCTGGGGCGAAGATAGTCAGCAGTTAGTTTATCTTGAACCCGGTGACGTTATTACACTTACCTGCTCAACAGGTGACACATCTGAAATTCTCCGTAATGTTCAGTCTGCTGTAACTGACCTTAACAGTTTATATAGAGAAGTAATAGCCATCACATCGGTTAACCCCGATACCTATCAGGATTACAATCTTGAAAAGAGGCTTCCCCATTTAGAGGGCAAACTTAGCGAAATTTCCGACCTTCTCGTCAAAACCGAAGAGAGATTGGCAGAAATCCTCGGCAATGACGGTTCTATGGCTTCCTCAATCGGATTTGCCAGAGAAAAGGTTGCATATTTTGCTAAGAGACCTTATGAAATCTCCGAAAAGTTAAGCACATTTAAAAATGCTGCCGAAACCTTAGGTTCTTTGATTCTTTCTTTAAGCGGTCAGCCCCTTGAAATTGACTATATTGCTTTCGTTCCCGAAAAGGCAGAGGAACCCTCCGGTAAGGTTGGCTTCTTCAAGTCCTTCTCTTACGGATTTAAACAGTTCATTTATTCATTTATAAATGATTACAGCAGTATGAGTAACGTGGGCGACAGTGATAAGACTCCCGTTAACGTATGGGTTGCAACCGGACGTGACCAGGCTCAGGTTATTAGTAACCTTATAACCTCCGACTTCTCGGTTAAAACAGGAATTCCGGTTGAACTCAATATGGTTACCGATGTTGGCGGAACCCTTATTAAGGCCGCATTGGCAGGCAAGGGACCCGACGTTGCCTTGATGGTTAGTCAGCAGGAACCTGTTGAGTTGGCTGCCCGCGGTGCTTTGGTTGACCTCACCGACTATATTGATGAGGAAGTTTACAATGGTGTTCATAAGTCTGCTTGGGTACCCCTTAAGTATCAGGACAGAATTTATGCAATGCCCGAATCTCAAAACTTCATTGTAGCGTTCTACAGAAAAGATATATTTGAAGAATTAGGAATTGAAGTTCCCGATACTTGGGACGATGTTTATGATGTTTTGTCTGTTCTTCAAAGCAAGAACTTGACTATGGGTATGGCTGAAATCAACACCGCTATGATGGGTGTTTCCGCCAGTTTGTATGTTTTCAACTCTTTGATGTATCAGAACGGACAGACAAGTTACTACACCGAGGACCTTTCAAAGACCTTGTTTGACACTGAAATCGCATACGATGCTTTCACCAAGTGGAGTGAATTTTACACCGACTACGGTCTTGACCGTTCTCTCGATTTCTACAGCCGTTTCAGAACAGGCGAGGCTCCCTACGGTTTCAGCGGATTTACATTCTACACACAACTTCAGCAGGCTGCTCCCGAAATCAGAGGACTTTGGGGTATGGCTAAATTCCCCGGAACAGTTCAGGAGGACGGTTCAATATCCCGTGCACAGGACGGCGGCGTTACCTCCTGCGTAATGCTTAAAGCCGCTAAGGACAAGGGCGTTGCAGACGATGCTTATAAGTTTATGAAGTGGTGGATTAGTGCCGAAACCCAAACCAGTTACAGTGCCGACGTTGAAGTGGCTCTCGGTATTGCAGGCCGTTATTCACCTGCCAACCTTGAGGCATTCGCCAATGTTGACTGGGCTAAGGATGACTATGAACTCATCGAGTCACATCGTAAGTTTATTATAAATCAGCCCACGGTTATCGGTAACTATTCGGTAAACCGTGACCTTACCAGTGCATTGAGAGATGTTGTGGCTGATGTGAGCCGTCCCCGTCGTGCGTTGTTGCTTTACAACACCGATATAAACGAAGAAATCGCACGTAAGCGTAGAGAATTTGGATTGGAGGATTAGTATAATGAGTAGACCTAAAAAAGTTAAAAGTGTTTCTCAAGCCGGTCAAGTACCGCTTATATTGATGCAGGTTCCTTTCCTGATTTTCTTTGTGTTGTTCACTATCATACCTATTATTATTTCGGTTATCTTCTCTTTCACCGACTTTAATATGGTAACCATCAATAACTTTGTCGGCGTTGACCATTATATAAGAATGTTCCTCTCCGATAAGATTTTCCTAAAGGCGTTAGGCAATACCTTTGTTTTGGCAGTTATAACAGGCCCTGTGGGATTTATACTGAGTTTCGTGTTGGCTTGGCTTATTAACGAGGTTCCGAGAAAACTCCGTGCTCTCACAACTTTCTGTATATATGCCCCTTCGCTGGCAGGCAGTATATATGTAATTTGGCAGTATATCTTTTCTGCCGACAGTTACGGTCTGGTTAACAACATCGCAATGGAATTGGGATTTATTTCAAAACCTATTTCCTGGCTTACCGAGGCTAAATACAGTCTGACCTGCGTAATTATCGTAACGGTTTGGATGAGTTTCAGTTCCGGCTTCCTTTCTTTCCGTGCAGGTTTTCAGGCTTTAGACCCCGTTTATTACGAGGCTGCCGCTTTGGACGGACTTCGCAACCGTTGGCAGGAACTTTACTTTGTTACATTCCCTCAAATGGGACCCCAGTTGATGTTCGGTGCGGTTCAGTCGATATCTTCTGCATTCGCAGTAGGTGCCGTTAACGCAACCTTGACAGGTAACCCCAGTAGCGGATACGCTACCCACACCTGGCTGTTGCATATTAACGACTATGCAAACGTAAGATATGAGATGGGTTATGCCTGTGCCATGGCAGTTGTGCTGTTCTTCGTAATGGTATTGGCGTGGCTGCTCATTAACAAAGTTTTAAGACGCTTTATGGATTAGTAAGGAAGGTGAATGGAGAATGAAGAAATTATTTAAAAAACGTGATAAACAGGTTGTTCTTTCCCGTTCAAAAGGCGGTACCTTAGGTATATTCATATTCCTTTTCATCGTTTGCGTCTTTATGGTATTCCCCCTTTACTATTCGGTAGTTCAATCCTTAAAGCCTATTGACGAAATATTTATTTATCCCCCCAGATTTTATGTACGCAGACCAACCCTTGAAAACTTTTCCATGGTTTATACCCTTTCGGGCAACTTGGCAGTACCTTTCACACGTTATTTGTTTAACAGTGTGTTCGTAACGGTTGTTGCAACTGTGGCATCTCTCATAATCGCAGCCCTCGCCGGCTATTCCTTGGCAAAGGGCAAATTCAAAGCAAATAAAATGCTCTATACCTTGGTTGTGTTGGCAATGCTTTTCCGCCCCGAGGTTACGGCAGTTCAGGTTTACTACATAGTTTCAAAATTGGGACTTATTGATACCTATTGGGCAATGATTTTAACCTCATTGGGTTCCACAATGGGCGTATTCCTAATCCGTCAGTTCGTTATTTCCGCAATTCCCGATTCGACCCTTGAGGCCGCGAGAATTGACGGTGCAAACGAAACCACAATATTCTCAAAAATTGTTCTTCCCGGTATCAAACCCGCTGTTATGACGGTTATGATATTCAACTTCCAGGCTTTCTGGAACGGCGGCGGAACAAGGCAATATATCTTCAGCGAAGACTTGAAGGAATTACCTCAGGTAATGGCAACAATCGCTCAGGGCGGTATTGCACGTGCAGGTGCGGCAGCAGCGGTTGCTGTTATAATGATGATTCCTCCGATTGCTGTTTTCCTCTGGTCACAAAGTTCGGTTATGGAAACCATGACCCATTCGGGACTTAAATAAGGAGGTGCATAAAGATTATGTCTATTAAGAAAATTTCAGCGCTCATATTATCGTTAATAGTAATTGCTTCGGTTTTGGTATTGCCTGTATCGGCAAAAAAGACCGATGATGCACCTTATTTGGGTTACGAGTATGACAACGAAAGTAGGTCGGTTGCGGCTCCGATTACCTATGTTCATGAGAAAACGGTTTCCTATAAGGATTTAGGGTTGGAAACAGCAATTTCCACTCCTACCGATATTATGCGTAGGGAAAATGTTATCTATGTTCTCGATTCCGGTAACGGACGAATTATTGAACTGAACTTAGATTTAACCCTTAAAGGTGTCAGAGACACTTTTGTTGACAGTGAGGGTCAGCCCGTAAGTTTTAAGGGTGCCTCCGGTTTCACTATGTCAAAAGAGGGTATTATCTACATTGCCGACAAAGAAAACCAAAGAATATTAGGTTTTGACGGCAATAACACCCTTGTTAAAACAATTACAAAGCCTGAAACCTCTTTGGTTGGCTTTGATTTTGAATTTGATGTTGACAAGATTATAATCAACAATCAAGATCTTTTATATGTAACCATTGCCAGTGTTAACGACGGTGCGTTCACATTTACTCAAGACGGCGAATTTCTCCATTTCTTCGGTAAAAACACCGTCACAAAAACTGTTGACGTAATTTTAAATTTCTTCAAAAAGAAATTTTTGACCCGAGAGCAGTTGCAAAAACAAATGGCTTCAACACCTATCAGTATTGCAAACTTTGATATGGACGACAAAGGTTTCCTTTACACCATTGCTGCAACCGACAAACTTCAAAAGTCTTCTGCCGTTCGCAAACTTAACTTTAAAAGCGGAAATATTTTTGAAGTTAACGGCGTTGTTAAAGATTTCGGCGACTTGGAGTATGACCGACTCTGGTGGAACTATAACCGTTTTACAAACTTCACCGATGTGGATGTTGACGATTTGGGATTCATCTTCCTTCTTGATGTGGGAAGAAACCGTGTATTCCAGTATTCTGCCGACGGTCAGTTGATAGGTACCTTTGCAGGTTCAGGTAAGAAGTACGGTTTGCTTCAGTCTCCTGTTGCTATAGAGACTGCCGGTACTCAGGTTTATGTTTTGGAGAGCAATGGTAATATTGTTGAGTATAAGCCCACAGAATATGCCACATACCTGAGAGAAGCATTCCTTGACCTTGATACCAGCGACCCTCAAAAGGCTATCAATGCTTGGAATAAGGTTTTGGAACTTAACACCAACAGCCTTTATCCTTATTACGGTTTGGGAATGGCATACGAAAAGTTAGGCGATTATAAAACCGCCATGGAAAACTTCAAACTTTCAAATTCAAAGGCGGAGTATTCCGATGCTTTCCGTGAATACAGGAAGCAGTTTATCGCAGATAACCTTTGGTATTTGCTTGCCGGTGTGGTTGTTCTTGCAGTTGTAATAACGGTTGCAACCAAGTTTATAAAGAAGAAAATTAATGCTTCTTCAAATGCTGCATACTCTGTTTTGGAAAATAAATATACCTTCCCGATATACACATTAACTCATCCTTCGGACGGTTTCGGTCAGTTTAAATACAGAACCTACCTTCCCTCTTGGGGAATTTCAGCGATTATAGTGGTTGTATTGTTCTTTACGAATGTTATTCAGTACTTTGGAACAGGATATTGTTTCAATGATAATACTGCTGCTGATTATTCGATATTCTCAACCTTGCTTGCAACCGTTGTTCTTTATGTACTCTTTGTTGTGGGCAACTGGGCAGTATGTTCACTTCTTGACGGTAACGGTAAATTAAAGGAAATCGCTTCGGTTACGGCATATTCTTTAATACCCTATATTGTAAGCCAGTTGATTTGCGTAGTTCTCTCCAACTTCCTCGCAGGCTCGGAGGGTATCACATTAACAATTATAACCGCCATCGGCGTTATTTGGTCGGCAATGCTGATATTTGTTGGTTTGGGTGCAGTTAACCAGTATTATGCCGGCAAAAACTTCGGAACAATATTGCTCACATTCTTTGCAATGATTGTTTTGGCACTTATGATGTTCCTGTTCTTCTCACTTATTCAGCAGGTATTGTACTTCATAAGATCAATTTGGGACGAGTACCAGTTACGGTAATCGGTTTCGGTAAGGAGGATAAATATGAAAAAACTTTTTTCTTTGAGAAAAATCGTTTGTTTGTGCTTGGCACTGCTTATGACTTTCTCACTGTTTACTGTGTCTGCTGAACCCACAGTTGACGCTGCAGATAACAATACTTCCGGCGAAACCGCACTTGAGGGTTACGAATTGGTAGCCGAATCCAAGGGTACTAAAATGTTCGCAGATATGAGCACCGGTTTGTTCAAACTCGTCACTGCCGACGGAAATGTTTATAACAGTGTTTCCGACAGTATGGAAAATGACGAAATAACCGTGGGTAAAAACAGGATGGCATACGCTTCTCAGTTGATTGTCGACTATGCCGTTGTTGACGGTTTCGGACTCGGCGGACTTATTAACACCACAAACAGCGGTATCGGCTGTATGAAAACGGTTGAAGAAATTGAAAACGGTATCCGTGTGGAATACGATTTCTCGATAATCGAAACAGTTATTCCGGTGGAATATGTTTTGGTTGACGGTAAACTTAATGCTTCCATCATAACTAAGGATATCAAAGAAAGCAAAGATTCAGAAATTCTTACCATTAACCTGTTGCCCGGATTTTCCGCTGCTTCCGCTCAGGACACGGGATATATATTCGTTCCTGACGGTTGCGGTGCGTTGATTAACTTCAATACCGGCAAAGAGTTTAACGAATACAATAAACTTGTTTACGGCGGTGAGTTGGCAATGCCTACCGAAGACCACCATACGGATGAATTAGGAGAAATCCGTATGCCTGTTTTCGGTATGTGTCAGCCCGGCAAAAAGGCATTTTTAGGAAACATAATCGAGGGTGACGGTTCTGCGTATATCAGTGCAATGGCAGGTAACGACACTTTCGGTCAAAATGTTTGCTCCGCTAAACTTTCAATGCGTACTGTCGCTGAGGAGAAATTCAATAACGCAAACGGCCAATTGGTTGCTTTCTACCGAATTGGTAACGCTAAGTACAATTTGGATAAATTCACCGTTCAGTATACACTTTTAGGTGCGGATAAATCGGATTATTCCGCTTTAGCCACTGCCTACAGAGAGTATCTTATAGGTGAAATGGGCGTTAAACAGAATGATAATATAGCACTTATCAATGTTGATGCTTACGGTGCTTTGGAAGTTGCCGCAAACTTTCTGGGCTTTAAGTATACCAAACTTATTCCAATGACTTCCTATGAAGATTTAACCGAAATTTTAGGTTCTTTAAAGGACGGCGGAATTGACAGTCTTTCATTCAGATACATCGGCTGGCAGAATGACGGTATCACCAATAAAAAGCAATTGAAAAAGAATAAACTTATTGGCACTTTGGGCGGCAATAAGGGTTGGAAAAATCTTCAGTCTTACGTGGAGGAGAATAGCATCGAAGCCTCTTATGACGCAGACCTGCTTACATACAGAAAGAGCACTTTAAACAATTCGGTTTCCACCGCGTTTAACAAAAAGGCTGTACAGTACATTCGTCAGCGTTCCACCTATACCAAGAGTATAACAATCGATCCTTACTATTTACTTCTTCAAGATAAAGTTGTTAAAAATGCAGAGTCCTACTTAGGCAGCATTAACAAGAGTGTTAAGAATATTTCTCTTTCCACAATAACTAATACTCTTTATTCCAACTTTAAGGATGATAAGTCTTATCACCGCAGTGATTTCCCCGAACTCACCGTTAAAATCCTTAAGAGTTATAAGGATGCGGGCTATGAGATTTCCGGTGATAATGCAAACGCATATACATTCCCGTATCTCTCCAGGATTTACAATGCTCCTACTTCCAGCAGCAGTAACTCATTGTTCGACAGCGATGTTATGTTCTATCAAATGGCATTGAAGGGCGTTATATCCTTAACATCCGCTCCCCGCCAAACTGAGGACAGAATAGGCGACGAATATTTGAAGGCGGTTGAAGTCGGCAGTGCTTTGCTCTTCAATGGAATTTACGAGAACGCAACAGAGGTTAGAAGACTCCGTGAACAGTATCTTTACAGTGCCGATTACCAACTCTGGAAAGATACGGCAGTTGCTCAGTATAAGGAGTATGCGCCACTTTACAACAGCGTTAAGGGTAAAACCATTGTAAGTAACAGCGAAGTTGCTTCAAACGTTATGAGAACCGTATTCGAGAACGGTGTTACAGTTACCGTTAACTACAACCACGAGGATGTAAGTCTGGATACAGGAACCATAAAAGCGAGAAGTTTTGAATTCACAAAAGGAGGAACCGCACAATGAAAAAGCCAAGTAAACTTTCGGTTACACAAAGGCATAATATAAAGGGTTTGTATTTCATGATACCCTTCCTCCTCGGCTTCCTCTTTTTCTATATCGAGCCGATCATTTCATCGCTCACATTCGCCTTTTCAAAGGTTACGGTTGACCTTGACGGTTACACGTCCAAGTTTATCGCTTTTGATAATTTTAAATATGCCTTCACTGAGGACGCTTCATACACCACCGCTTTAATGGGCGACCTCTTGAATTTGATTTGGAAGACCCCGGTTATTATAATTCTTTCCCTTTGCTTAGCCTTGCTTATTAACAAGAAGTTTAAGGGTAGATTATTTGTTCGTGCGGTGTTCTTCCTGCCGGTTATCTTCTCCAACGGTGTTTTGCTGGATATTATTCAGAACGACACGGTTGTTCAAAGTGCAGTTAGTGCAACCTCTGTGTTGGATTCGGGTGCGGCAGCCAGCCAAACTCAAGGTCTTAGCGAACTTTTGCTTCAAGCAGGCTTTGCCGAGGAGATTATTGATTTCACCACCATGGTGACCGACAGTTTCTTCTCCTTGGTTTGGAATTCCGGCGTTCAGATGCTGATATTCCTTTCCGGTTTGCAGAGTATTTCTCCCTCACTTTATGAAGCGGCTTCGGTTGAAGGTGCTTCGGGTTGGGAAACCTTCTGTAAGATTACCGTGCCTATGCTTTCGCCAATGATTTTGCTTAATATTATTTATACCATTGTTGACAGTTACTCTTCCACGTCAAACGGTGTTATCGGAATAGTAATCACCGCAATTTCCAACAACCGTTTCGGTACTGCTTCGGCAATGGCTTGGGTATACTTCTTGATAATCGGCTTGATAATCGGCGCAGTATTCTTGATTTCAACAAGGGCATCCAAGCCTAAAAAAGTAAGATAGGAGGTTAAAATATGACAAGCAGCACACTTCTCACCCCTGCCAGACAGAAAAAGTTAGTGAAATTAGGCATAGGTTTGTTCAAGTTTGTATTTATTGTGGGAATTTGTTATTTGTTTTTGTTCCCCGTTTTAAATATGATTATAACCTCCTTTAGGAGTCTTGCCACCGCAGACGACCCCACGATTGTGTGGATACCCAAGGGTCTTTCCTTAGAGGGTATCAAAACCTCAATGGAAATGCTGAACTTCGGTAAGTCTGCACCGCTGACCTTGGTAATAACGGTTTTCTCAACTTTGTGTGCCTTGGTTTCCTGCTCCTTGGCAGGTTACGGTTTAGCAAGATTTAACTTCCCCGGAAAAAGCGTTGCTATGATCGCTGTTATTTTAACCATCGTAATCCCACCTCAGGTTATTTACAGTTCTACATATCTTTTATACCGCTTTTTCGATTTCGGCGGATTGCTTTCAATTTTCGGAGTAAGTTTCAACCTGCTGGACACCCACTGGGTATTCACCTTGCCTTCGATTTTTGCATCGGGTCTAAGAAACGGAATATTCATATTCATTTTCTACTCCTTCTTCAAGGGTCTTCCCGTTGAGATGGAAGAAGCCGCAAAGATTGACGGTTGCGGAATTTTCACCACCTATATCAGAGTAATGTTGCCTTTGGCAGTTCCTTCTTTCATTACAGTATTACTTTTCTCATTGGTATGGCATTGGACAGATTTCCAAAGTGCCGCAACCTACTTCACACAAGAGGTTAGACCTTTGACGGTAATGCTCAACAACCTTAAGGCAAACCTTGCCCGCGGCGATTCCTCTATCACAACCAGTGAAAAGGCACTTCGTATTTATATCCAGGCAGGTGCGTTCCTCTGCGTGGCACCTCCCCTTGTTCTATATATGTTTACTCAAAAATACTTTACCGAAAGTATCGAAAGAACAGGTTTGGTTGGATAAGATAATCACTAAAATGCCAAGTCTTAATTTGAGACTTGGCGTTTTTATCTGATTTACTTTTCTTAACCCCTCCATCGCAAGCGGTCACCTTACAAGTAGGGGTTGTAAAATTTAGGTATTGTAAAAACGCAGTGTATGTTATTCTGAGCAAGCGTAAGAATCTCAAAATCTAAATTGCAACCAGACCCTTCGCATTGCTCAGGGTGACAATTCAGACGGCAGATTGCAGATAGCAGACGACAGATATCGGGTCGTCGGAAACCGCCGACCCCTACAATGTCATTCTGAGCGTAAGCGAAGAATTTCAAAAAAATGAATTAGATTCTTCGTCACTTCGTTCCTCAGAATGACAGGGAAAAACAGTTGTCATTCTGAGCGAAGCGAAGAATCTCAAAAATCTAAATTGCAATTAGACCCTTCGCTTCACTAAGGGTGACAATACAGACGGCAGATTACAGATAGCAGACGACAGATATCAGGTCGTGGGAAACCGCCGACCCCTACAATGTCATTCTGTGCAAGCGTAAGAATCCCTAATTATGCATTACAATTACGCATTTAGATTCTCGTCACTTCGTTCCTCAGAATGACATTAAACCCCTCCGCCTCGTACCTCGGCACCGTCTCGGCTCCCGCCTCGGTCGGTGCTTCTAAACTTCGTTTAGAGGTTGCCACTGCGGGCCCGCACCCTTTACACAAGGGAGGCAGTTCAAACAAGGGAGGCATTTTACACAAGAGAGGCAGTTTTGCACAAATTTTAAGTTACTGCTAACATCGAAATCTGTTTACTAAAACAGAGTTAAACACAAGAATTGATTTCCAAATAAAACCATAAAAAGCAAATCTTACAATTTTAACCGTTTCTTTTTATAAATTATGCCCTATTTTTCTTCACATAGTTATTAAAATAATAAAATATTCCATAAAAAAACGCAAATTGTGGGTTGATTTTTATAATTAAATATGTTATATTTACTTTGGAAATTTTTCGTCCGCAAATCGGCATTCTTATGTGGATTTGCGGCTGATATTCACATTGGAGGTAAAAAATGAAAAAGGTATTCAGCAAGAAATTCTTAGTTCCGGTCATGGCAATGTTACTTTGCGTTGCTGTAGCGTTCGGAACGGGCGCTATTGCCGCCGAAACCAGTGGCAATGCTAACATTGTTATCAATGTTAATCCTCAAGATACTGTTAAAAAGTATGAGGGCAGTGAAGAAGATGCAATCTTTGCCGGACTCGGTATTAACGAGTGGGATATGGCATTGGGACCCGACGCCATAGTAAACGCCGGAATGTCTGATGCATATTTCGAGATTAACGCTCAGCGTATAATCAAAATCAAACCCAAAACGGTCCGTATTATAATTGCACCTTATTATCTTTGCTATATGGACGACGCTGATGGCGGCGAAAAAAGATGGACGGATGGAGAATTGAATTTCAATTCAGCCTTCATGTATAACTTCTGGCGTTATCTTGAGGTTTTCCAGGCTGCCGGTACCGCAGTTCAACTCAACTGGGGCTATATGAGTATGAAACCCATGGCAGACTGGTTCGGAATTAAGGATGTTCCTTCTTCTGCAGACGATATTCGAACTTTCGGTATGACAAAGCGTTCTGCTCCACGTGACCTTCAGGCTTTCGCCAATAACTTTGTTAAATTGCTTGATGAGTGCGCAAAGAGAGGTTTTATCGTTGCAGGGAACAGAGATGCATCCACCATTAAGTATGTAGGCTTCTATAATGAGGTTTACAACAGTAACTCTGAATTTACCACATTTGGTGATAAGCGTACATATTGGTGCAAGATGTTGGAGTATGTTCACAATGCATTAGTAAAAGCAGGTTACCGCCATGCGTCAGATCGATCTAAACACACAATCGCCATAATCGGTACGGAACATGGCAGTGTGACTCCTGTTATGCCAACAGGCTATGTTCAGTTTAATGATTACGTATATGAAAACGCCTATAAAAAAGGCTATTGCGATCTGTTGGATTACCACAATTACATGAATTGGGCAAGCAATCCGACAAATGCTTTCGCCAGAGCAACACAGTGTACAGATATTGCATCTTGGTCTAATAACAGATGGAATATGGACGGAGATGGTTCTTACAATGTCTTTATAGCAGAAATTGGCCCGAATGAAAGCGTTCCGCCCTATACAGCATCTGCTGACGGTAAGTCGGACTATAGCGGTGTTGCAACTCCTTTTGACGGAACGGCTGTTTCCATGGCAATCGCTATGTCATTGGGCGGAGCCCATTCTGCACTTAGCTGGTTCTGTCACGACAGTTACTTTGTACGAGAAGCAAACTTCAGAAACAGTTCTGCCCTACATGCTTGGGCTTATGCTTCCATGACCGGTAAAAAACAAGGTTCAAAGGCTTTAGGTCTTGAGGGAGTTAACTCAACCTTCGGTGAACAAATATTTACAAGATATGTTCCGTCATATTCTACGGTTGCAAAATCTACCGTTAATGAAGGTAATGAGGACAGCGTTCGCTTGGCTACATATATGAAGGACAATGATACTGCCGTTGTTGCTGAATTTGATTATTTCGGCGGTATGGAAAAAGACGGCAGCACTCCGGATTTTAGTTATAGTAAATATAAGAATAAAGAAAATTATAATACACGCACCGTTCGCATTAACCTTGGTAACAGAAACGGAACATATTACAAATATGTTCATGAATATCCTGAAAACAGTTTCGTTGATTCAAAGGAGTCACAGAATATGTTTGACGGTAATGCTATCCTCCCCGACGGCAAGCGGCTTGAGGTAAAAGGTACACCGGGCAATTACTATATAGAAGATACAATTTCCGCTAACCACTGCTTGGTAATCTATTCTACCATAGCACCCGCTCAGCAGATTGCATTGGCAGACGGTTCCCGTGAAATCGAATACAGTTTGGCAACCAAAAAGACCACCGGCGTTGAGATTAAGGTTGACCGCAGTGCTTGCGAAAACATTGCTTCCACCGAAACATTCGAGTTTGATGTTTACCGAGGTATGGTTGACGGTTATGACGAAAATGATGCCGGATATCCTAAAAATTACTTAGAAAGCGATACTCTTAAAAAAGCATATCTTAACACAAATTGCAGCGAATATAAGAGTATAAACGGCACAACACTTAATAAGCGTGCAGGTACCGTTACTGCAAATTCAGACGGTATATCTGCTACCTACAAATGTGATGCCAACGCCAAAGTCGGCGATACTATTGCCGTTAGGGTGAAAATTGCGGGTGATACACGCCTTTTGAGTTCGGTAAATAATGGAACAAACAAACTCCAGGTTTATGATACCGATGTTTATGCAGTTGCCATTATTAAGATTGTGGCATAACAAAGGTTTCACAAAAGAACAAAGGGTATTAAAACTTAAAGTTATCACACGAATTTGAAAGGAGAAAAGATAATGAAACGAGGCAGAATATTATCCCTCTTTCTTTCGGTTGTTTTGCTTGCTTCTGCAATTATTCCCTGCCTGCAGTTAAGCGTTAACGCCGATAAAGCCAACGCAATTTCTGAAATTAAGTCTGCGTGGAATGAGTTGCAAACAGTAAACGGAACCACTGTTACGGTTCCTGATGAACTTAATACAACCGATTTGTTAGAGGCAATTTCCATTGCTGAGGACGCTATTGCCGACAGTGCTTACACTGACGATAGCAAAGCGCCGTTAAAGACCGCCGTAAACAACGCTTGGAGGGTTGTTAAGGGTGACAAAGAACTTTTAGTTAAAGCATTGCAGAACGGTTGGAATGACCTTGTTAAAAACCAGGAAACAATTTCGCCCATGGCGGCTTATAACAAAACAGGTCTCAATCCGGGTCAATTAAGTCTTGATATTAACCAAACCCCTACGGATAGCAACTATATTAAGGACAGTAATGACAACCCCTTGAATGATGCGGCACATTCCGGCGTTATAGCAACCAAGGTATGCACAACCGAAGAGGACATTGCCAACTTCGGAAATTCATACGCCGAACTCCGCAAGAAAGACGACAATGTTGAGGAGGATATTCCTTCCTTGACCGTGGGCGATGTAATTTTAGCTAGTCGAACCACCGTTAGTTACAGAGAGGATATTACATCCCTCTTTATTAACTTCCTTTCCACAAAAGAATTAAAAATCGGATACAGAGTTTGGTTTGATCCCGTTGGCGGCGGATATGCTGCTACAAAAACGCAGTATGTGGACGTTCCTGCAAACACCTTAACAACCATTGACCTTAAGGCTACGCTTAACGACCAGACCATAACCTACGGTAAGACAGTTGGCAATATTAAGGGTATGGCATTCTATATTTCTGAGATTGACGGAACTGTTACTGACGGCGATTGGCTTAAAATCGGTTCTGTTCTCAGCAATCCCTTTGACCAGTGTCCGCTTACAGGCGATGTTTCTTTGGCAACCATCTATAACAAGGCTTCAAGTCTTGATTTCACACAGTATGTAGATAATGTCGCCAAGACAAGATTCCAAGAACTTCTCAACTCTGCTCAAGAGTTAATCCGTGCTGAGTTGTTGCAGAAATTTAAAACCAAGGAAGAACTCATTGACGTTGTAACCACCGAGATTTGGCCTTCCCTCGTTAAAAAAGAACCCCTTGATATTAAATACTTTGAGAGATACAACAGCAGCGGAGATCAGCCCAATTATTCTGAGACCTGGACTCCGGACAGTGGCAATAATTCCCAAAATTCAGCCGCTGCAGACTCCGGTAATACCGTTTTGCTTAATTCCAATGAGGAACAGCAGGAAAAGTTCGGCAATAATTATGTTCGCTTAACAACCCAGAGATTTGAAAACGGTGCAACCGAATTAAACGACAATAAAGATAACGATATTCCTTATCTTGATACAAAACATTCCGTTGTTGTCACACAATTCGGTTATTATCCAACCGAAGGGATCATTTCCTTGGATGTTACGGTTAATTCTTCAATGCCTATGACCCTAGGTTACAGGATATGGGTTAGAGTTAAAAGCACAAAAAATGATGGCACGACTTCTGAAAATTGGGCCACAACCGATATGGAAGAGAAGAGTATTAAGGCGGGTTACACTACCATCGACTTAATGGCTTCTCTCGAAAAGAAGCAGGCACAGTTGGATGCATCGACCACAGACGGCACTGCAAAAATTACCGATATTATCTATGTAGCAATAGGTATCAAGTCAATGGCGGAAACACCCGACAGCGGCGACTATCTCGAAATCGGTAATGTTCGCGGTAGATTCAACGCAGTTCTGCCTGATGAACTGAAGAGCGATGTCAATGCCATTAAACTGTATGATGCTATGCAGAAACTCAATTTGGATGAGTATAATGACGGCGAAGCCAAAGAAAACTTCATTTTTGCAACGGAGGCCGCTAAGATTTTCTCTGAGCAGGAATGGGAAGAGATTTATAACGACCAAGACAGATTGGCTCTTGCAATCAAAAACCAACTTTGGCCAAAACTCACCAGGAAAGTTGCCTTCACAAAGGAATTCAGATACTATAACAGTACCGGTAAAAATTCAGCGATTGACTACCGATATAACCTAACCGGTTCAGACGCACCTGCGGGTACCGGTTCCAATGCTTCCGGCTTGGTTTGGGGTACGTGGGCTAGTGGTGACCTCAACAAAATATACGGTAACCGTTATTACAAACTGACCACCACCAAAACCAACCCGAGTGCCGCAGCAACCACCGATCAAGATATACCCTATCTTGGTGAAGAAATCGTTGTTATTACCTTGGGTGCCGATGATAAGCCCCAAAACCTTATTGATGTTTCCGGCTCCAACGCTATTTATATGTATGTGAATTCATCTATGAAGATGTCCGTTAAAATGTGTATTTGGTATTTTAGAAGCGAAGACTCTAACGGCAACGGTAAATACGATGACTGGGGTGCCGATCTGATTTCCTTCAACATTGAAAAGGGATTAAACAAGATTGACATTAAGAAACTTCTTGTTGACAATAAGATTGACACAAAAATGAAGAATATGCATCATACCGCTTTTAATGCGTATAATTATGAGCACACTCCCACAGACACCGACTTCCTTGAAATAGGTTCAATCGGCAACGAAGCATACGAAACTCTTCCGAGAAAGTTGGAAAATATTACCGCCCTTTCTGCTATTATCAGAGAAGCCGGCGAACTCAATATGGACGACTATGTTGACAATGCCGACAAAACTATGTTCCAAAACGCAGTTTCCCGCGGAATTCAGTTGCTCAATAATTTGGATGTTAACTTAACCGAGCACGTTCCCGTTGAGGTTTACGAAACCGACGCTTCGGGTAAGCGGACGAAACTCGGCGAGGATAAATTCGGTTATGATGAACAGGCCAAACTTTACGACGGCGACACTGTAAATAATCCTGTTGAGTTAGATGTTAAGAATAAGAAACTTGATATTATCTTCAACCTTAACGATAAGATGAAGTTGTATGACATCAGAGCATACCTTGCCGAAAATAACGTAAAGGATATGAAGATTTATACCGCTCCCGTTCGTGAGGCTATCTGGGACGAAAGCGGACTGGTTTACCAGTATGACGGAACAGATTCCTCCACTTTGAACATAGGCAGATCTTTCTCAACACCTATCGAAAACCAGTATGTTCGTTTCTCCTTTAACGAGGTTGACGGAGATACCCTTAAACTGACAGAAATTAAATGTATAGGTAAGGGTATTCAGCAGTTGGCATATTCCAACATAATTGAGGGTAAAACCGACGTTATGTCCTATGCAAATGTTAACTACGATACCAAAAAATCACAGTTCATCCGATTTGATAGTAACAAGTTCGGCGACAGTCTCTTCCAATTCAAAGATGCCAACGTAGCCCACGACGGATATTTGGATACTATTGTGGACTTCTGCGGCGGTTCACGCAGCGAGAACCAAACTTATAACATTGTCTTTGACCTTAACGGTTTGTCCGCTGTGGATAACATTAAATACTATGCCGGAAGTAATTCGGAATACTTCCCCCGCAAGATGAAATTCTATATCGGCAATGACCAAATGAATATTTTGGACAATAGCAACAAGGCAACTGTCTGCGTTGCAGAATTCAACGGGGCAACGACCGACGAAAACGGTCTCTATGAGGCTAAATTCCTGGCACAAAACGCCGCCTATGTACGTATTGAGTTAATTGAAGACGGTGCTGTCAGTGACGACGGCCGCTACGGTGACAGTCTCTTAGCGGTTGCCAGGGATATTCAGATTAACGGTCTTAGCCTTAACGCTTCCAAGAGCGACGCCGTTAAGTCCTTCACAGATGCGGAAACCGGAATTATTGTTGATATCCTCAAATTTAACGAGGGTGATATTTACGAAACCGTTCAGGGTATGAAACTTACCAAGCGTAAGCCCACCGCCGCCGAAACCCAGCAGGCAGGCGATTTCGGATTTGTCTTCAGAGACTGGTTCTACACCGTAACACTTCTTAACTACCGAGGCGATCCTGTTACCGATGTGGAAGGCAGAGAAATCAGAGTTTCCGTTCCCTTAGATGAGGGCGAGGATATGGATACTTCCTTTATGGCAACCATTTTGGGCGACGAAGTTGTTCTTATGGAACACGAACTCCGCGATATCAATGATAAATACTATATAACCGTTTTCTTCGATGACCCCGTAGGTCTCGTATTCGCAAGGGGTAACATAGACGAGGACTTTGTACCCGAGTTCGAAGAAGAGGAATTCGAGGACGATTACGAAGACGAAGACGAAGACTACTACGACGAGGAAGACTATGATGACGATTACGACGACGAGGAAGAAGAGGAGGAAGATGATGATACCTCTAATCCTAAGCGTAAGAAGTATTATAAAGTCATCAAGAAAGGCGGCGGTTTAAGCACCGGTGCAATAGTAGGTATTGTGGCAGGTTCTGTTGTTGCAGTATCCGGCGGGGCACTCTTGATTATCTTCCGCAAAAAGATTTTCAAACCCCGTATTAAGAAACCCAAGGTTTAATTTGGCTTCAAAGGGCGTTCATACTATATTCATTATAAGTAAGCGTGCACGCCCTTTTAGGTATATTTTAAATTAGCAGTTGAAACTGCAAGAAAGGAAGATTTTTTCTATGAAAAAGATTTTAATGGTCATGTTGGCATTAGTTATTGCCATTGTACCGTTAAGCGGTTGTAAGAAAAACGGAGATGAAGTTTCTATGATATCCGTTTGGGTTGATGAAGAAGGAAACCCCGTTACCAACGGCGATAACACCGATGCTGACGGAGACAACGACGCCACCGCAAGTGGAAGTACCTCATCCGGCAAAAGCAATGGTAATGGTTCAAGCAATGGTTCAGGTAACAGTGGCGGTAATGCCTCCGCTACAAAACCCGTAGACGGAAAATACGACTTCGGCGGTAAGACCTACACTATGGCTATCACCGACGAGGAGCAGTATAACACTACATCTTTCAAACAGATGAAAGCCGCATTTGAGAAGAAGTATAATCTCAAAATCAAGACTACCAAGTTGGTATTCAATGATTACAATAAGATGGTAAGCCAGAAGATGGCAACCGGTACTTCTTATGACATTTGCTACATCCACGGTTCTATGTTCCCCGGATGCGTTGTAGGCGGAAGCGTGCTTTACAATGATTTAACCGAGGCTACTAATTTGGTTAAATCAAGTGTTATAAACACCAACCGCAGTAAAGACCTCTTCTCTTGGGACGGCAAACTTTACGGCGTGGTTTCAGATAACTCCTGCTTCGTTCATCTTATGTATTATAATAAGTATAAATTCCAGTCTGCAGGTCTTGAAGATCCCAGAGAACTTTATGAAAAAGGTCAATGGACTTGGGATAAAATCTTCGAGCAGGGTACTCAGGTTACCAAGGCAGGCGAAATATTCTTCGGTCACCAGAACGAAGTTGTTAACCTCTACGGTGAAAACGCTTACTATTTGAAAGACGGTAAGTTCTATAATAACATCAGAAGTGCTAATATTCGTAAAGGTCTCGAACTTCTCAGAAAGATATATGTCGGTAACGATGCCATCGGCAGTATGTCCACCTCCAGCCAGGACTTTATCGATGGATTTAAGAACGGTCTTTTCTATATAATGATTGAGGAACATTCTAAGTATCCTTCATTTGCCGCGGCTGCCGCTAAGTCGGCACTTTGCGGTAAAAGTGTGGACAATGTAGGTATCGTTCCCATTCCGCTGCCCGCTGAAAACACTTCTAAGGCATATCCCACCGGTTGGTACACTGCTATCGCTTCCGGTAAGGGCTCTGACCCCACAGTAGCCGTTCTCTGGGCAGACTTCAGCAAAAGTTACGAATCACCCGTTAAGAGTAAGTATGAACTTACCGGTGACAACCTGGCTTTGGTTGAAAAACTTCAAGCAGGAAACACCCTCCCCGTTCGTCACGGCTCTGCTTCCAATAACACCACCAATACCGACGCGACCTGGTCAAACAACATCGTCACCGCTACTAAACACGGTAACGACATTAACCAACTTATCGAAAAATACTATCCCATATTCAACGACTGCATTGTTACAACATGCGGTAAAGACAGATTGGTTGAAGTTAAATAATTAAACCGTAATTTAAGGGGCTCTTTGTCAATAGTTGGGGTAAAGAGATAAAATGAAAATTTTAGTGCAAGCAGTTGCTATTAGGCAGCTGCTTGTTCTTTATTTAGTTGTTTATGAGAAAAAATATGTAAAATACGGTTTCTGAATCTTCTAAAATTTTTGTAACCGTATGCGTTTCTTTTAAGAACTTTAATTTTGTTGTTACAACCTTCGGTAAAACCGTTGGTATAAGGTGATGAAAAAGAATTTAGTATGCCGGCGAGCCAATTTTGCATAGTGTCAGCACATTTCTCAAACTGCGGTATACCGCAGTTTGAGGCATTAGTTATCCATTCGCTCATTTTTTCTTTTGCGGTTTTACGGTCATTGCAGTCGAGTATTTCAAGGAATTTTTCTTTGTACCAATGAGATCTGCTAAGATTGGCCGATGCCTCTAACATAACCAAAACTTGCTGTTGCTGTTCGTTTTCTAATTTATTAAATCTTTTAAGCAATAGTTTTTTAGAATTTTTAAAGTATCTCCTATGGGTTTTGGAAAATTTCTTTTGTTCTTCTTTTCTAACATTTTCAAAAGCCCATATTACCTGTCTTATCCAATGGTATTTATCCACTATCCGTGTTGCGTTTTTAAACCATATACCTGAAGTATCATAATAAGTTCGCCACATATCCGAAATAAAGTATTTTACTTTTTCCCGTTCTTCCTTTGAATATTTGCTGAAATATGTTGTTAAATACGGTTTGTATCTTTCGGGAAGTATATCTAAAACAATTTTGTTTTCGGGGTCGGTTAATATACTTTGGTATTTTTCTCCCCAAGTGTTACCCTTGAATTCATCAATAGACAGTACTCGTGGCAGTTCGGCTTTAGGATAATTTACAAGGTCAAATACCCGGATTACCGTTGACACAGACAAATTCACTTCTCTTGCTACACTTGTAAAAGAGCGTTCATCTGTCAGGCGGTTTAATACAAATTCTACCAGCCTGTTAGTCATACGGTGGTATCGTGGCAGAAAAGAGTTGTTTTCACAAAATCTTTTACCGCAATGCGGACAGCGGTATCGTCTTTTTCGGAGTTTTAAAATAACATTTTTTCCGAATGAAGGAATATCTTTTATTTTTTGCAGTCTGTAATCGTGTATTGTTTCTGTGTCGGTACCGCAACAAGGACAGCTGTGACTTTTTCTTTCCATTTCGAGATAAATAATTATACTATTATCTTCTTTTTCAACATTTGTTACTTTTACCCCTTGCAATCCGAGCAATTCTTCTGTAAAATGATTATAGAGCATATTGGAGCCTCCGTTCATGGTTACTCGTCATTTCCATTTTAACGGATTTTCTCCAAATATGCTCTACTTTTTTTATTTTTTCTTATTTTTCTCCGTAGGCTCTACTTGGTTACCCCAACATTTATTATAGAGCC